>JBGAKY010000078.1:0-25031 GCA_044224175.1 Rubrivivax sp.
GACGTGCATAGGTCAATCGGGCATGCTTGTGGCTGTTCATCCGGTTGGCTTCCTTGAGGATTGGGTGTTTGGCGACTTCCAGTCTCTCAAACCCAATCCGGATGAACACCGGATACAACCTATTGAAGCTTCACAGCTAGTCGTCGTCGGGACCGGGCCCAGCCGTGCGGCTTCAACTGCCGCGCGACTTCAGCGTCGAGACCAACCTGGCGCCCTCGTCCCAGAGGGGATGGCTGAAGGCCTTCAGGCCGATGAGCCAGAGGGTCGCGGTGGCCACGGCGCCGAACAGGGCCCAGCGGCCGAAGTTGTGCTCGCCGATCGGCAGCAGGATCGACGCTATGGCCAGCGGTCCGGCAGTCATGACCGTGATGCCGGCGCTGGGTGCGCAGGCTCGCACCAGGGCCGACCAGCGAAGGCCGATCGTCGCCTGCAGGTGGCGGTGGGTGAGCGCCAGCGCAGCCAGTGATGCGAGCACCAGACCCCAACAGGCCCCTGGCAGCCCGAACGGGATGACGAGCAACACGCCGACGATCTGGAGCGCCGCGACCTCGAGCTGCAGCAGACTGGCGCGTCGGGCCTCCCCGCTGGCGAGCAGGGCTTCGCGCGCGAGAAGGAACACGAGCTCAACGGCGAAGCTCAGGCACAGCACACGCGCCAGCGGAACGGCGGCCATCCACTGTTCCCCGTAGATGATGCGGATCACCACGTACGAGCCGGCCGCCAGGCAGCCCAAGGCGGGCCAGCCGACACCGGTGAGCAGGCGCACCGACAAGGCATAGGTCGGCGCCAGCTGGCCGCTCTCGCGCCCGACCTTGGCGAAATACGGCAGGCAGACCTGCAGCACCGGCTTGAGCAGGAGGCGGCGCAGCAACTCGACGACGCCGCTTGCGCGACTGAAGATGCCCACTTCGGCGGCACCGAAGACACGCCCGATCACGAGTTCCGGCGTGCCGCGGCCGATCTGGGCCAGGACATAGGTGCCGCTGGCGTACTTGCCGAAGTGAAAGACCGCCGCCATGCCCTTCAAGCTTGGCCAGCGCGGAAAGCCGCGCGGGCGGTACCAGAGCGAGCCGAGCACCGTGACCACGATGCCGGCAAAGGCCGACCAGGCCAGGCTCATGGCACCATGGCCGGACAGTGCGAGCGCGACCGAGACGCCGAACGCCGTCACGCTGGAGACGGCATTCGTGACGACGATGGGCGTGTAGTTCAACTCGCGCCGGAACCACGACTGCACGACCGCCCCGAAGGGCAGGATGACGAAGTTGAGGGCCAGCACGTAGAGCACGTCCCCCACGCCCGGTTGGCGGTAGAAAGCGGCCAGGAAGGGGGCGGCGACGGCCAGCAGCGCCGCCATCGACCATGAGGCAATCACGTTCATGCCCAGCGCCGCACGGATCTTCTCGTTCGTGAGATCGCGCTCCTGGATCAGATACTCGGCGAAGCCGAAATCCCGGAACATGGTGGCCAGGGTGGCAAAGACGGCCGCGATCGCGAAGGTGCCGACCTCGGTGGGGGTGAGGATGCGCGCGATGATCACCGTGCTTGCGATCTGCAGCGCCACCGAAAGGTAGCTGTCGGTCAGCGACAGCCAGAACGACCGGCGGACCTTGCTCACGCGGCGCCGGTTCGTCGTCCGCGGGTCGACGCGCCGACGATGAGTTCGCCGAGCAGCGCATCGACGCGGTCACGGATGTCCCGGCTGTAGTTGCGCTTGAGGAAGCGAAAGATGAAGGCGTAGCCCAGCCGCAGATCCTCGAAGACCTGCAATGGCAGTTCCATGGCGTCGCACATGCGCTCCAGGTCGAGCACCGTGTGCCGCTTCGACATCAGCGACTCGCTGCCCGGCAGGGCCGACCAGCCGAGCGCTTCCCGGAGCGAGAACTCCAGCGTGAAGAGATCCAGCCCCGGTACGTCCACCGCGCCATAGTCTTCCCAGTCGAAGACCGCCAGCCGGTTTCCGCGGCCCAGGCCCAGATTGTTGACAACGAAGTCGCCATGCTGGTCCTGCGGCGGCAGACCCGACAGCGAACTCAACACCAGATCCAGGCTTGACTCGGCGCGCGCTTCCAACGGGTGGCCGCTGTAGTAGGCCCGGCAGTCGTCGACCCACTGGCGCCGCTTCACTTCCGGTGCGGCGCTGGCGCGCATGTGGCGGAAGAAGGTCTCCAGATCCGCATGGATCACCGCGGTGTGGCGCCAAGAGCGGATCAACGAGGGGTTGATGGACCTGAAGGTGACCGCGCGCGTGACCAGCACTTCCATGGATTCGCGGCGTGCGTAGCCGATGAATCTGGGCGCCATGTCGGGAAAACGGCGCGCCGCAGCCTCGCAGCGCTGCGCTTCCAGCTGCAGACTGGCGCGATCGCTGAACTTCACGAAGGCCTCGGGCCTGCCGCGCCGGCTGAGCAGCATCGAGTGCGCCGCACCATGGGTCAGGTAGATGGTCTTCTCGAACTCGGGCGCGGCGTCGAGCCACCCTTCGGAGGCGAGTACCGCAAAGACCCGGTTCAGCATGCGCGGCGCGCCCAGAAGAACAGGTGCGGTTGCAGCAGACCGCCGAAGCCGACGGCAGCCAGGGCCAGCCTGGCCAGGTAGCCGGCCCGGCCGTACGACGAGCGCGAACGCCGCACTGCCCGCAGGAAGTGGGTCCGCGCCGGCCACCAGGACCGAGGCACCAGCGACATCGGCGCCGAGATCCGCGGTTCGACGTAGAAACACTCCGTGGCGGCGAAGCCGGCTGCTGTCAAGGCACGCAGGCAGGCGTTGGTCGTGATCGTGCCGCGCCAGACGCGCCAAGTGCGCCAGGAAACCTGCCCCCGCGCCGCCGTGCGAAGTGTCGCCAGCGAGACCAGGTTCTCGAAATGTCCCACGACGACACCGCCGGGGCGCAAGGCCGCGTGGGCTTCGCGGACCAGAGAGGCGAGCGCCTGCGAAGGCACCGTGCCGACACCTTCGGCACGCTCGCCGAGCAGCGCCAGCGGCAGCAGCACGGCGTCGAACCCCGCACCGGCCGGCACACCGATCTCGCTGCTGACCTCCACCTGGGCCTTGCAGCCGGCGGAGTTCAGCACGCGCCGGGCCTCGACACGCGTGCCGACCACAAGGATCCGCGCCTCGGAACCGGACATCGGCAGCGCGTAAAGCAGGCGCAGACGCTCGGCGTCGGCGGCGAATGGAGGGCTCGCGTCCAATCGGAAGCGGTGACAGGCGGATCGCTCAGGCGCGCTGCGCGACGATGACGACGTCCGGCGCAATCGCAGCCCAGCGCGGATGGCTGAACCGCCGCTCGTTGGCGACGGCGACCGGTTCGTCGGCACGCACCGTGTTGAGCAGGCGCGAGCGGAACATCCAGGCCGCGATGGGATGCTTCTGGCGGATGACGAGTCCGTGGCGCGACAGCAGCGCTGTGAGCTTGCCCAGGTGAAGGTCCATGCCGTGCGGCGCGCCGCCGGTGAGGCGTTCGAAGACGGCGTACAGCGCGCGCGGGTTGCGGTGGCTGTTGATCACCAGATAGCCGCCGGGCTTGATGCGCTGGCTGATGGCACGCAGCGCGCCTTCGCGCAGTTCTTGCTGGGCATTGCCGAAGAATCGGAACGCGGTGACGAGATCGAAGCTGCCGATATCCAGCGGCGCCGAGGTCAGGTCGCAGAGATGGAACTCAGCCCCCGGCACCTTGCCGCGCGCGACTTCGATCATCGTCGGCGACACGTCGACGCCCACCGTGCTGCCGCACAGCGGCGCCACGGTCGCGGTGACACGGCCCGTGCCACAGGCGAAGTCGAGATGGCGGGCCTTGCCGGCGGGGAAGAGTTCGCGCACGATGCGCGTGAGGTGCTGGCGTTCCCATTCGGCCATGTAGGCGTCGAACGGCGTACTTGCCAGCGTGGCGTCGTACGTGGCGCCGCGCTCGGCATGGCTGGCTCGGTAGTCTTGGGTCATTGCCATGAGATCGGATTTGCTGAAATCGGGTGCCGGGAAGGAAGGGTCCTGCGGACTCGCGCTGGCACGAATCGGCATCGCCGTAGACGACCGGAAAGCGACGCATTTTCAGGGAAGGTCCCGTCCCCGGACAGCCTGTTCATTGGTTGAGGCAAACCATCCAGGTACAGCGTCACGCTTCGCTGTCGTTCGGCCCGCCACGGGGCAGCAGAGGTTACCGCAGCCGGCGGGACTCCGACGAAAGGGGTCTGGCAGGTTCCGGACCGCTCATACCAGCACTTCCTGGTAGAGCGGCTGGCTCAGAAATCCCTGCGGGCTGGCGCTGGCCCCGTAGGCGCCGGACTGGAAGACCACGACGAAGTCGCCTTCCTGCGCCAGCGGCAGGTCGGCGCGCTCGGCCAGGATGTCCAGCGGCGTGCACAGGGGACCCACGACCGAAGCGGTCTCGCGTTCGACGGCACCGATGCGGTTGCCGATGGCCACCGGGTAGTTCTTGCGGATCACCTGACCGAAATTGCCCGAGGCCGCCAGATGGTGATTCAGGCCTCCGTCGGTGACCAGGAAGACCTGCCCGCGCGAGACTTTGCGGTCGGTGATGCGGGTGACGTAGACACCCGCTTCGCCTACGAGGAAGCGCCCGAGTTCGATCACGAAGTGGGCTGCGGGCATCTCTCGGACCGCTCGCTCGCGCAGGTCGGCCAGGTTGGTACCGATCAGGTCCAGTTCCAGCCGTGGTTCGCCGGGGAAGTAGGGAATGCCGAGCCCGCCGCCGAGGTTGAGGACCCGCACCGGGGCGGGCGCCGAAGCCGCCAGCCGCAGCGCCAGTTCATAGCTCTTGCGCTGAGAGTCGCAGATGTTCTCGGCGCGCAAGTTCTGCGAACCGGCATAGAGGTGAAAGCCCTCGAACGCGAGCTGCTCGCGTCCGATCCAGCGCAGCAGCTCGGGCACCGCCTCGGCGTCGACGCCGAACTGCTTGGGGCCGCCGCCCATCTTCATGCCCGAGCTCTTGAGCTCGAAGTCGGGGTTCACGCGCACGGCCACGCGCGCCGGCAGGCCCAGGCGCTGCGAGGCCGCGGCGAGCACCGGCAGCTCGCGCGCCGACTCAACGTTCACCAGCACGCCGCTGGCCACGGCCTGCAGCAGCTCGGCGTCACGCTTTCCGGGGCCGGCGAAGCTGATTTCGGCGACGTCGGCGCCGGCGTCCAATGCCAGCTTCAGCTCGCCGGTGGAGGCCACGTCAATGCCGTCGACCAGGCCAACGAGGTACTGCACCACCGCCGGCATGGGGTTGGCCTTCATCGCGTAGTGCAGCTTCACGCCGGCAGGCAGCATGGCTCGCAGCTCGCCCACGCGCCGCCGCAGCAGCGAACGGTCGTAGGCGTAGAAGGGCGTGCTGCCCACCCGCGCCGCCAGCTGGCTGAGCTTCAGGCCGCCGACGACGAGTTCGCCGTCGCGGACGGTGAACTGGTCCATCGGCACGTGCACCGGCCGGGTGGGGGTCTCGCTCATCAGGTGGCTTCCTGGCGCGACTGCATCGCCTCGACGAAGCGCGTCGCCAGCGTCTTGCGATCGATCTTGCCGTTCGGGTTGCGCGGCAGCGGCCCGGCCATGGTTTCGATGCCGTGCGGCACCATGTAGGCCGGCATTCGGCGCTTGCATTCGGCCAGCAGCGATTCCACGTCGACCGTGGCGCTGCCGTCGGGCGCGGTGGCGATGACCTGGATCGTCTGTCCCAGCTGCGGGTTGTCGATGCCGAAGGCGACGCACTCGCCGACCAGCCTGGTGGCGTAGAGGACCTCTTCGACCTCGGTCGGGCTGACGCGGTAGCCCGAGGTCTTCATCATCTCGTCTCGGCGGCCGATGAAGTACAGGAAGCCTTCGGCGTCGCGCCGGACGTTGTCGCCCGAGAAGACCGCGATCTCCGGCAGCACGAGGCCGCCTTCGCGACCGCCGGTGCCCACCGGCAGCGGCTTGTAGCGTTCGGCCGTCTTCTCGGCGTCGTTCCAGTAGCCCATGCCGACCAGTGCGCCGCGGTGCACCAGTTCGCCGGGCTCGTCGGCGGCGCATTCGGTGCCGTCCTCGCGCAGAACCAGGATCTCGGCGTTGGGGATCGCCTTGCCGATCGAATCGGGGCGGCGGTCCACCTCTTCGGGAGGCAGGTAAGTGGAGCGGAAGGCTTCGGTCAGGCCGTACATCAGGAAGGGCTTCGCGCTGGGCACGCGCTGGCGCAGCGCATTCAATGTCTCGCGCGGCATGCGGCCGCCGGTGTTGGCGAAGTAGCGCAGGTGGCTGTCGATGGGCGCCGGCCACTCCAGCGTCGTCAGCTGCATATACAGAGGCGGCACCGCGGTGAGGCCGGTGACCTTCTCGCGCGCCAGCGCGTTGAGCACGTCGCGCGGCATCAGGTAGTTCAGCAGCACGACGCGCGCGCCGGCATGGAATCCGGTCGTGAGCTGGCTGAAGCCGGCGTCGAACGACAGAGGCAGGGCCGCGAGCAGCGTGTCGCCGGGCACGTTGCCCAGGTAGCTGGCCACGCTCTTGGCGCCTGCCACCATGTTGCGGTGGTTCAGCACCACGCCCTTTGGACGGCCCGTCGAGCCCGATGTGTAAAGGATCGCCACCATGTCGGTGTCGATCACGCGGTGCGGCGTGCCCTGGCCGCCACCCAGCAGGTCCTTCCACCCCTGCACGGAAAGCCCGGGCGGCAGCGCCGGCAGGTCGGCTGGCAGTTCGGTCAGCACCAGGTGGCGCAGGGCGGTGCACGAGGGCAGCACCGGCAGCAGCAGGTTCAGCCTCTCGGGCGAGGTGACGAGCACGCGGACTTCGCAGTCCTGCGCGATGTAGGCCACCTGCTCGGCCTTCAGCAGGGGGTTCATCGGTACGAAAACACCGCCGGCGGCGGGTGCGCCGAAGCTCGCGACGACCGTCTCGTGCCGCTTTTCCAGCCAGATGCCCACGCGCCCGGCCCGCTCGAGGCCCAGGCTGGCCAGGCCGCCGGCGAAGGCGCGCACGGCTGCGGCGAGCGCGGCGTAGTCGAGGGTGCTGCCGCCATGTGTCAGCGCCGCGGCTTGGGGATTGCGCTCCGCAGCGAGGAAGACAAGATCGGGCAGGAGAAAGGCATCGCGCATGCGGATCACGCCAAGGTGGAAAGCACAAGGTGCGCCAGCGCGCATTGTGGCGCAGCCCTGCTGGCGTCGCCGGCGCGGTGAGCGTGACGGATTCGATGTCGTGCGTGGCAGGCGGTGCGAGCCCGGGTCTTTAGAATCTCGTCCCTCGGATGGATCCCAAAGAATGACTGCAATGGACCTGGTCAAAGAAGTTTCGCGAGTGCTCGACGAAGTCCTCAGTCTCAAGGGCAGAGGCGCCGCCTTCACGCGCGAGACGCATCTGCTGGGCGCCATTCCCGAACTCGATTCGATGGCCGTGGTGACGCTCATCACCACGCTCGAGGAACGCTTCGGCATCGAGGTCGCCGACGACGAGATCGACGGCAGCGTATTTGCCACCGTCGGCAGCCTGGCCGACCTGCTGGCCGCCAAGCTCGGCAGCTGACCCGGCCGCGATGGGCATTCCGGTCGACGCCTCGTTCCAGCCAACGGCGGAAGGGCGTGGCGGCCGACGCCTTCACATGTACCACGCACCGGCCCCAGGTGTGGCGTACCAGGGCGCGGTGCTCTACGTGCACCCCTTCGCCGACGAGATGAACAAGGCGCGCCGGATGGCCGCGCTACAGTCGCGCGCTTTCGCGGCCCAGGGACTTGCGGTTTTGCAGCCCGACCTCTTCGGCTGCGGCGACAGCGCCGGCGAATTCGGCCAGGCGACCTGGGAGGACTGGGTTTCCGACATCGCAGAAGCCGCCCTGCACCTGCACAACCGCCACCCCGGGCCGCTGTGGTTGTGGGGTTTGCGTGCCGGTGCCCTGCTCGCCGCCGCCGCGGCGCCGCGCCTGCCGGTGCGCCCCCGTTTCCTGTGGTGGCAGCCCGCACTGGCGGGCCGACAGGTGCTGCAGCAGTTCCTGCGCCTGAAGGTGGCGGGCGACCTGCTCGGCAGCGGCGGCCAGAAGATCACGGTCGAAGCCCTGCGCAAGGAACTCGCCGACGGCCGTTCAGTGGATGTGGCGGGCTACGAACTGAACCCGCAGCTGGCGAGCGGGCTCGAGGCCGCGGTGATAGGACCCGCCAGTGTGCAGACGGACCGGGTGGAATGGTTCGAGCTCCAGCAGCAGGAGGCGGGCGACCTTTCGCCGGCCGCGGCGCGAGGCGCGGACGCGCTGCGCCAGGCCGGCATCGGCGTGCGCACGCACACCGTGGTCGGCCCGGCCTTCTGGCAGACCACCGAGATCGAAGACGCACCGGAGCTGCTGCATGCCACCTGCGGGGCCCTGACCGCGCAGGCGGGCGAAGGCGCGCGGCTCCAGCCGGTGGCGCCATGACGGCTGCTCCTCCCGCTTCGACCGAGGAAGTGCTGGCGCTCGACTGCGAAGGCGAGCGCCTCTTCGGCATCCTGCACCTCCCCGCCGCCGGCGGGACCAACGTCGCATCAGGCGTGGTCATCGTCGTCGGTGGGCCGCAGTACCGCGCCGGCAGCCATCGCCAGTTCGTCCAACTGGCCCGCGCATTGGCTGCCGCCGGCCACCCGGTGCTGCGCTTCGACGTTCGCGGCATGGGCGACAGCAGCGGCGATATGGTCACCTTCGAGCAGATGTCCGCCGACGTGCGCGCGGCCATCGACGCCTTGTCGGTCCGCGTGCCGGCACTCGACGGCGTCGTGCTCTGGGGCCTGTGCGACGGCGCCTCGGCCAGCCTGCTCTACCTCGACGAGCAGCGCGATCCCCGAGTGCGGGGGGTCTGCCTGGCCAATCCCTGGGTGCGATCGGCCGACAGTCACGCAAAGACCACATTGCGCCACTACTATGCGCGCCGAATCCTCCAGCCCGAGTTCTGGCGCAAGCTGCTGCGCGGGCAGGTGGCCGCTTCTGCCGTACGCGAATTGAAGGGTCATGTTCGAAACGCACGCTCGAGCGCCGGTTCGTCCGATTCGGCGCCGTTCCACCAGCGTATGCTGCGTGGCCTGAAGTCCTTCGACGGCAAGGTGCTCCTGTTTCTGAGCGGGCAGGACCTGACAGCCTGCGAGTTCGTCGACCGCACGCGTTCCGATCGGCACTGGCAGGCGGCGCTCGGTCGAAGCACGGTCACGCGTTCCGAACTGCCGGACGCCGACCACACCTTCTCCAGCCCCGAGGCCCGGCTCGCCGTCGAGACAGCCACGGTCCGGTGGCTCGCATCCTGGTCCCGCCTGCCATGAGCCTGCGTGCCGAAGTCTTTCGCGATCTTGCCGAACTGGGCCGCAGGGCCGACGTCGCGGCGCTGGACGGCGCGTCGATCGACATGTTCCAGACCCTGGCGTGGTTCGGCAACCTCGACCAGCACGGCCGGCCGGCCGACATGCGTGCGGCCTGCGTCGTGCTGCCCGATGCCCAAGGCAGTGCCCGCTTGTGCCTGCCGCTGGCAACCCGCCACGACAGCCAGGCGCCGCTGTTCGGCCCTTCGGTTGGCGCGCTCACCACCTACTACAGCAGCCTGTTCGGACCGGTCGGCGCCGCCGAGGGCTGCAGCGTGGACGACTGCCGCGCGGCGCTGAAGGCGCTGCGCGGCCTGGGCTGGGCGGCCGACGTGCTGGATCTGCAGCCGCTGGACAAGGACAGTGCCTTCTTCCGCCACATGCTCGAGGCCCTGCGCGCCGAGGGCTACATCGTCGACACGTACTTCTGCTTCGGCAACTGGCACCTACCGTGCGCCGGCCTCGACTTCGCTCAGTACTATGCCTCGCTGGCCTCGCGCGTGCGCAACACGGTACAGCGCCACCGAAAGAAGCTGGACAAGAACGGCCCGTGGTCGATCGAGGTGCTGCGTGAACCCGGCCCCCGCCTGGACGAGGCGATCGCCCAGTTCAACCAGGTCTACAGCAAGAGCTGGAAGGTTCCCGAGCCCTTCCCCGAGTTTGTGCCCGGCCTGTGCCGCACTGCGGCACGCGAAGGCTGGCTTCGTCTGGGGGTGCTGAAGATCGGCGATGCGCCGGCGGCTTCGCAGCTGTGGCTCGTGCGCGACGGCAAAGCCCTGATCTACAAGCTCGCCTACGACGAGGCCTTCAGCCAGTTCTCGCCCGGCTCCGTGCTGTCGACCGAACTGTTCCGCATCGCGCTCGACGAGGAGAAGGTCGTCGACATCGACTATCTCACCGGCGACGACGGCTACAAGCGCGACTGGATGCGCGAGCGGCGCGAACGCATGGGCATCGTGGCGTTCCGCCGCACATCCGTGCGCGGCCTGCTGAGCGCCACGCGCCACGGGCTGGGCCGCTGGCTGCGCGCGCGCCGGCAGGCTGCCGCACCTGCTGCCGCCGAGGCTCCGCCCCCCGCCATAGCCGATGCGTGACCCGACATGCCACAAGCCCGCCTTCACCTGATCGCTTCCACTTTCCTGGCCGCCACGCTGGCGCTTGTGGCGCCGGTGGTCTCGGCCCAGGTCACGCCGGCGATGTGCGGCGACCTGCGGGCCGCGCAGGGTCCGTACGACTACCGGGTGGAGCGCTACTGGGTGCCCTTCATCGAGCGCAATCACTTCACGCCCCAGGTGGAGTCGCTCATCCGCGGCGTGGCCGGGTACGTGGGCAGCGACATCGACTTCCTGCTGCGCCACATTCCGAACCACCCGCGCGGGCTGATCGCGATGACGCGCCTGTCCGAACGTTCGCAGTGGCAGCGTCCACAGGGTGCCACCTACGATATCGAGTGCTACTACGAACGTGCGCTGCGCTTCCAGCCCGACGACGTGATCGTGCGCATGCTCTACGTCAGCTACCTGACCAAGCGCTCGCGCCGCGAAGAGGCGCTGGTGCAGTTGCGCCAGGCCAAGCTCGACGCGGGGGAGAACGGCTTCACCCACTACAACATCGGCCTGCTCTACCTGGACCTCGACCAGCCGGACCTGGCCCTCGAATCCGCCCGCCGTGCCCAGGCGCTGGGCTTTGTACGGCCCGAGCTGATCGACCGGCTGAAGGCCGCCGGACGCTGGACCGATGCCGCGGCGCCGGCACCGGCCGCTGCAGCCTCCACGCCTGCGCCCGCCACGCAATGAAGTCCCACCACCGCATGAAAGCGCACGCGAAGTGAAGCGGGTCCTCATGGTTGCGTACCACTTCCCGCCCCTGGCTGGCAGCAGCGGGGTGCAGCGCACATTGCGTTTCGTGCAGGATCTGCCGCAGTTCGGCTGGGAGGCGCTGGTGCTCACCGCCCACCCGCGCGCCTACGAGCGCGTGAACGACGACCTGCTGGCCGAAGTGCCGGCCGGCACGGTGGTGCGGCGCGCGTTCGCGCTCGACACGGCGCGTCACCTGGCGATTGGCGGGCGCTACGTCAGCGCGCTCGCGCGCCCCGACCGGTGGCAGACTTGGCGCCTCGGTGCTGCGCACCAGGGCCGGCGCATGCTGCGCGAGTTCCGGCCCGACGCGCTGTGGAGCACCTACCCGATCGCAACGGCGCACATGATCGGCGCCGCGCTGCACCGCGCCAGCGACCTGCCCTGGGTGGCCGACTTCCGCGATCCGATGGCGCAGGAGGGTTATCCGGACGACCCGACCACTTGGCAGTATTACAAGCGCATCGAGAGCGAGGCACTGCAGCAGGCGCGCTTCTCGGTCTTCACCGCGCGCGGGGCGGCACGCACCTACGCCGAACGCTACCCCGAGGCGGCCACCCGGGTGCGCGTGATCGAGAACGGCTACGACGAGGAGAGCTTCGCCCATGAACCTCCTCCGCTCGCGCGCCGTGGCGACACGGTCGTGCTGCTGCACAGCGGCATCGTCTACCCGAGCGAGCGCGACCCCTCCGCGCTGTTCGAGGCGCTGGCACGCCTGCGGGCCGCTGGCCGGCTCGAACCTGCCCGTCTGCGCATCCGCTTCCGTGCCGCGGTGCACGACGATCTCATCGCCGCCCTGGCACGCGAACGCGGCGTGACGGAGTTCATCGAGCTGGCGCCGGCCATCGCCTACCGCGATGCCCTCAATGAGATGCAGTCCGTCGACTCGCTGCTGGTGCTGCAGGCGTCGAATTGCAACGAGCAGGTGCCCGCCAAGCTCTACGAATACCTGCGTGCCCGAAGGCCGATCGTCGGCTTGACCGATCCCGTCGGCGACACCGCCGACGTGATACAGCGCGCCGGCCTGGATTCCATCGCCCCCCTGGACGATCCGGAGGCGATCGCCGCCCTGCTGCTTCGCATGGTCGGCGAGCTGACCGCCGGGACGGCGCCCCTGCCGGCGCCCGAGGCGGTCCGCGCGGCTTCGCGTCGCGAGCGAGCGCGCGAACTGGCCCACCTGCTCGACGCGGCCGCCGGCCCCCAGGCCTGAGCCGGCGTCACCTGCCGCCCGGGCGAACCGGGCCGGGGCCCTAGAATTGCCGATCCGCCCGGCGCGACGCGCCTTCCGCGACAAGGATCCCCGAAGTGTTCATCTCCAGCGCCTACGCCCAGACCGCCGCCCCCGCCGGCGGCACCGAATCGCTCCTCCTTGGCCCGCTGCCGATGCTGGTGCTGATGATGGTGGCGATGTGGTTCCTCATCATCCGCCCGCAGCAGAAGAAGGCCAAGGAGCACAAGGCCATGATCGAGGCGCTCGCCAAGGGTGACGAGGTCGTGATCGCCGGCGGCGTGCTCGGCCGCATCAGCAAGCTCGGCGAGACCTTCGTCCACGTCGAGATCGCCAGCGGCGTCGAAGTGCAGGTGCAGCGCGGCTCGGTGCTCCAGGTGCTGCCCAAGGGCACCTTCAAGTAGGCCCGCCGCCCGACAACCCGCGTTGTCCGTCCGGGCGCCAGCAGCCCGCGCGCAACGCCAGGACCCTGCCATGAACCGCTATCCCTGGTGGAAATACGCGATCCTCGGCCTCGCGCTGGTGATCGGCCTGCTCTACACGCTGCCCAATCTGTACGGGGAGGCGCCCGCGGTGCAGGTGTCCTCCGGCAAGGCGACGCAGAAGATCGACGCCACGATGACGCAGCGCATCGAGCAGGTGCTCGCCGGCGCGTCCATCAAGCCTGACTTCGTGCAGTTCGACGGCAACTCGGTGCGCGCGCGCTTCGGCGACACCGACACCCAGATCAAGGCCAAGGACGCGATCTCGAAGGCGCTGAACCCCGACCCCGCCGACCCGTCGTGGATCGTCGCCCTGAACCTGGTCTCGCGCTCGCCGGAGTGGATGGCAAAGCTGCATGCGCTGCCCATGTACCTGGGCCTGGACCTGCGCGGCGGCGTGCACTTCCTGATGCAGGTGGACATGAAGTCCGCCCTCACGAAGAAAGCCGAGTCCACCGCCGGCGACGTGCGCAGCCTGCTGCGCGAGAAGAACATCCGCCACGCCGGCATCACGCGCGACGGCAACACCGTGGAAGTGCGCTTCCGCGACGCCGCCACCGCCCAGCAGGCCGCCACGCTGCTGTCCGACCAGCTGCCCGACTGGCAGTGGACGTCCGCCGCCGACGGCACCGACACCAAGCTCACCGGCGCGCTCACGCCGCAATCGGCCACGCGGGTGCAGGACCAGGCGCTCAAGCAGAACATCACCACGCTGCACAACCGGGTGAACGAACTCGGCGTGAGCGAACCCGTGATCCAGCAGCAGGGCGCCGACCGCGTGGTGGTGCAGCTGCCGGGCGTGCAGGACACGGCGAAGGCGAAGGACATCATCGGCCGCACCGCCACGCTCGAGATCCGCATGGTCAACGAGACGCCGGAGGCGCGTGAAGCCGAACGCGGCGCGGTGCCGGTGCCCTTCGGCAGCGAACGCTTCGTCGAACGCGGCGGCCGGCCCATCATCGTCTTCCGCCAGGTCATCCTGACCGGCGAGAACCTCACCGACGCCCAGCCCGGCTTCGACAGCCAGACCCACGAGCCCACCGTCAACCTCACGCTCGACGCGAAGGGCGCGCGCATCTTCAAGGACGTGACGCGCGAGAACGTGGGCAAGCGGATGGCGATCCTGCTGTTCGAGAAGGGCAAGGGCGAGGTCGTCACCGCGCCGGTGATCCGCAGCGAGATCGGCGGCGGGCGCGTGCAGATCTCCGGCCGCATGACCACGGTGGAGGCCAACGACACCGCGCTGCTGCTGCGCTCGGGTTCGCTGGCCGCGCCGATGGAGATCATCGAGGAGCGCACCATCGGCCCCAGCCTGGGCGCCGAGAACATCGCCAAGGGCATCAACAGCGTGCTCTACGGCTTCGCGGCGATCGCGGTCTTCATGTCGGTGTACTACATGCTGTTCGGCATGTTCAGCACCTTGGCGCTGGCGTTCAACCTGCTGTGCCTGGTGGCGGTGCTGTCGATGCTGCAGCTGACGCTGACACTGCCGGGCATCGCGGCCATCGCGCTGGTGCTGGGCATGGCGATCGACTCCAACGTGCTGATCAACGAGCGCGTGCGCGAAGAGCTGCGCAACGGCGCGCTGCCGCAGCAGGCCATTCACGCCGGCTACGAGCGCGCTTTCGCCACCATCCTGGACTCGAACGTCACGACGCTGATCGCCGGCCTCGCGCTGCTGGCCTTCGGCTCGGGGCCGGTGCGCGGCTTCGCGGTCGTGCACTGCCTGGGCATCCTGACCTCGATGTTCTCGTCGGTGATGTTCTCGCGCGGCCTGGTCAACCTGTGGTATGGCCGCCAGAAGCGGCTGAAGTCGGTCTCGATCGGCCAGGTCTGGCGCCCCGACGGTGCCGCCGCACCTTCCACCGAAGAAGCCTGAACGGAGCGCACGATGGAATTCTTCCGCATCCGCCGCGACATCCCGTTCATGCGCTTCGCGCTGGTGCTGAACGTCATCTCGTTCGTCACCTTCGCCGCCGCGGTGTTCTTCCTGGCCACGCGCGGGCTGCACCTGTCGATCGAGTTCACCGGCGGCACCGTGCTCGAGGTGGCCTACGAGCAGACTGCCGACATCGACAAGGTGCGCGGCGCGGTCGAGAAGATGGGCTTCGGCGAAGTGCAGGTGCAGAACTTCGGCACCTCGCGCGACGTGCTGATCCGCCTGCCGGTGCGCGGCGACGTCAAGCAGAGCGAAGTGGCCGGCCGCGTCTTCGGCGCCCTCTGCGCGGCCGAGACCGGCACCGTGGGCACCAAACAGTACACCACGCCGCAGGGCGAGCAGGTGAGCCGGCCTTCCTGCACCAACGCCGCCGGTGCCGAGCCGATGAAGTTGTCGCGCACCGAATTCGTCGGCCCCTCGGTGGGCTCCGAACTGGCGCGCGACGGCGCCTGGGCGCTGGCCTCCACGGTGATCGGCATCATGATCTACCTGGCCTTCCGCTTCGAGTGGAAGTTCTCGGTCGCCGGCATCATCGCCAACCTGCACGACGTCGTCATCATCCTGGGCTTCTTCGCCTTCTTCCAGTGGGAGTTCTCGCTCGCGGTGCTGGCGGCGGTGCTGGCGGTGCTGGGCTATTCGGTCAACGAGTCGGTGGTCATCTTCGACCGCATCCGCGAGACCTTCCGCAAGGCGCGCAAGATGACCACGCCGCAGGTGATCGACCACGCCATCACCAGCACCACCAGCCGCACCATCATCACCCACGGTTCGACGCAGATGATGGTGCTCTCGATGCTGGTGTTCGGCGGGCCCACGCTGCACTACTTCGCGGTGGCGCTGACCATCGGCATCCTGTTCGGCATCTACTCGTCCATCTTCGTCGCCGCCGGCATCGCCATGTGGCTGGGTGTCAAGCGGGAAGATCTCGTCAAGGTAGGGGCGAAGGAGCACGATCCCAACGACCCGAACGCCGGGGCGGTGGTGTAGAGTCGTAACAACCCCCATCTGCCCCGACACCCAGACAGCCCAGCCCCCATGGCGACCGGCGCCGCCTCCTCACAGCTAGCCAGCCAGGCGCGCCGCCACTACACCGAGGAACTGGTGAAGGGCCTTGCCGCCCTGGTGCAGGCCGTGTCGGACGGCGCCCGCGGCCTGCTGGACAAGCCTTCGGAACACGCCGTCTTCCACCGCCGGCGCGACATGGTCCAGGGTCTGATGAATGGCGCCCAGGGCTGGCACCGCGGCATCGTCAACGGCCTGCGCCAGGCCCTGCAGGGCGGGGGGGCCTCGGCCATCAAGCCGACCGACCTGCCCCCGGCCGGCGGCTACGGCGGCGGCGGGCTCTCGCTGGTGGACGACGACACGATCGAACTCGAGATCGTCACCTCGCGCCTGGCGCTGGCCATCATGGACCGTGCCTCCTGGGAATTCGCCGACCTGCGCTCGCGCGTGGCCCACCTGGAAGGGCGCGCCGAACTGGAGCCGCACGACCTGCTGCGCGCCCACGTGCTGGCGCGCATCGTCTTCGAGGCCTGGCGCACCTCCGGCCAGACGCTGGAAGCCTGGCGCGAACTGCAGCCCGTGCTGCACGAGGAATTCGCGCTCATGGTGGAGGAGGCCTACCACGAGACGAACCGCTGGCTGGCCGAGAACAAGGTGCTGCCGGAAGTGGACCTGCGTCCGTTCATCCGCCGCTCACGCACGCACCCGGCCAGCCAGGGCGGCAGCATCTGGCACAGCCAGTCCAGCAACAACGGTCCGGACTCCGGCCACGCACCGGCCAGCGGGCCGGCGGCCGGCTACGGTTTCGCCAGCGGGGCCGCCGGCTATGGCGGTTCCGGCGGCAGCATGATGCGCGGCGTGGGCGACGAGACTCGCATGATGACGCGCGCCGCCCCGCTCACGCGCAACCGCGACCATGCCGAGGCGCTGCTCGGGCGCCTGAACCGGCTGGTGGGCCGCCACGTGCCGGCCTTCGCGCCCAGCACGCGCCCTGGCGTGGCCGTGTCGCCCGGGCTGGCGCGCGCGATCGAGAATGCGCAGGTCGGCATCCGCCAGCGCCTGGCGCCAGGGGTCGGAGCGGGGCGCGGCGGCAGCGACGCCGTGGTCACCACGCCGGTGCTGCTGGAAGAGATGCACCAGCGCAAGCAGGTGCTCAAGAAGGCGGCCGCCTCGCCCGAGGAACGCGCCACCATCGAGATCGTCGCGCTGCTGTTCCAGAGCATCCTCACCGAAGAGCGAATCCCCGCTTCGGTGCGCGTGTGGTTCGCGCGCCTGCAGATGCCGGTGCTGCGGGTGGCGGTGAGCGAGCCCGACTTCTTCGCCACCGTGGACCACCCGGCGCGCCGGCTGATCGACCGCATGGGCGCCTGCGTGATGGGATTCGACACCTCGGCCCAGGTGGTGGGCGGGGCGCTCGAAAAGGAGATCAAGCGCATCGTGCAGGTGGTCGAGGCCTACCCCGACACCGGCCGCCGCGTCTTCCAGACCGTGCTGACGGAATTCGAGAAATTCCTGGAGCACTACTTCAAGAACGAGAACGAGGCCACGCGCAAGGGCGTCTCGCTGGCGCAGCAGGTGGAGCAGCGCGAGACGCTGGCCATCCAGTACACCATCGAGCTGCGCCGCATGCTCAACGAAGTGCCGGTGCAGGAAGGCGTGCGCCAGTTCCTGTTCCACGTCTGGGCCGACGTGCTGGCCACCACCGCGGTGCGCTACGGGCCGCAGGGCGATTCCACCAAGTCGATGAAACGCGCCGCCGCCGAGCTGATCTGGAGTGCCAGCGCCAAAGTCACGCGCGAGGAGCGGGCAGAGGTCATCCGCCGCCTGCCGCCGCTCCTGAAGAGCCTGCGCGAAGGCATGGCTGCCGCCGGCATGGACCAGGCCCGGCAGGACGAACAGATCCAGCAGCTCAACAACTCGCTTGCCGCCGCCTTCACGGCCAAGGCCGCCGTCATCCCCGACGACCGCCTGCGCGAGCTCATGGAACGGCTGGAGACGCTGGAAGAGCTCCTGCCCGACGCCGCCGACGTGCAGATCGACGAATCGATGGTGCTGGACCTGTCGGGCCACCAGAGCTCGGAACTCGAGGTGGTGCTCGACGGCGGTTCGATGCCGACGCCCGCCATGCTGGCCTGGGCGCGCGAGCTGCAGGTGGGCAGCTGGTACATGATGGAACACCGCGGCCGTTCCGACCCTGTGCAGCTGGCCTGGCAGGGACTTCGCAAGCAGCTTTCGCTGTTCGTCACGCCGGCCGGGCGCTGCGTGCTGTTCCAGCAGCATCGGCTGGCTTCGTACCTGCAGGCCGGGCTGCTGCTGCCCGCGCAGGACGAAGCGCTCACCGTGCGCGCCACGCGCAGCGCGTTGGCCAAGCTGGATGTGGACGCGTCCCGCCTGCTGACGGGACCCTAGCCGTTCAGTGGATCAGCCGGTCCTGCGGCGCGACGAAGAGTTCGTCCAGGATCAGCGAATCGGGCTCTTCGCCCAGGCTCCAGAAGATCATGAGGACGACGATCTTCAGGTCGTCCAGCGAAATGGGCCGGCTGCCGATGGCGCTGGCGCGGTCGATCACCATCTCCCGCATCGCCGGCGGCAGCACGCCGGCCGACTCCAGGAAGGTGATGAAGCCCAGCGAATCCTCGCCCAGGAACTCGCGTTCGGCGGCGGTGTAGATGCGCATGCTGCCGCTGCCCTGGCTGCCGGCCACGGCTTCGGCGCTGTCGGCCAGGCCGTCCAGCCACTGCAGCGCTTCCTGGATCTCTTCGGACTCGAAGCCCACGGCTGACAGCTTGCGCTGCAGCGCCTGGTGGTCCGGGCAGGCGTCCGGGCGCCAGTAGTTCTCGTAGAGATACACAAGCACGTCGAACATGCGAACCACTATACCCCAGCGCCCGTGCGCCGGCCGGCCCTCAGGCGGCGTGGCGGCGTTGGAAAAGCCCGCCCGGCAGGCGGGCGACGGTGCCTTCCAGTTCCAGTTCCAGCAGGCGTGCGTTCAGGTCGGCCGTGGGCCAGCCGGTGCGGGCGAGCAGGGCGTCCAGCGTCACCGGGTCGTGACCCAGCGCTTCCAGCAGCGGGTCGCTCGCCTGCGGTACAGCGGCGGGCACCGCCGTCTTCAGGCCGGCCAGGTCTTCCAGGACGTCGGCCGCCGACTCCACCAGCTTGGCGCCCTGCTTGATGAGCGAGTGGCAGCCCCGGGATTGCGCCGAGTGGATTGACCCCGGCACCGCGAACACGTCGCGCCCGGCTTCGGCCGCCAGCCGCGCGGTGATGAGCGAGCCTGACCGCAGGGCCGCTTCCACCACCAGCGTGCCCAGCGACAGGCCGGCGATGATGCGGTTGCGCTGAGGGAAATTCTCCGGCAGCGCCGGCGTGCCGGGGGCGTACTCGCTGACCACGGCGCCGCTTTCGCTGATGCGGTGCGCCAGGGCGTGGTGGGCCGGCGGGTAGACCCGGTCGAGTCCCGTGCCCACCACCGCCACCGTGCCGGCCGTGCCGGCGAGCGCGCCTTCATGGGCTGCGCCGTCGATGCCCTGCGCCAGCCCGGAGACGATGACCAGCCCTTCGTCGGCCAGCCGGCGCGCGAAGTCGCGTGCGCTGTCGCGTCCCTGCGCCGTCGGGTTGCGGCTGCCGACGATGGCCAGGGCGGGCGCCGAGAGCAGCTTCGGCTGGCCTTGCACGTACAGCAGCACCGGCGGGTCGGCGGTCTGCAGCAGCAGCGGCGGGTAGCGGGGGTCGCCGAGCGTCAGCACGTGGCGGCCGGCACCGCCGGTGCGCCAGGCCTCGGCGGCCCGCAGCCGTTCTTCCACTTCCGCCAGCGGCGTGCCCACGGCGCGTGCCAGCGCGGGCCCCACCACCGTGTGCAGCGCGTCGCGGCCGGCACCCAGCGCGCGCGCGGGGTCGCCGAAGGTGGCCAGCAGACGACGGGCGCCCTCGCGCCCGAGCCCGGGCGTGCCGAGCAGCCGGAACCAGGCAGCGAACTCGTCGCTGTCCAAGCCGAGAGCGGTCAGGGCTGGGTGAAGCGGTCGCCCGAACGGACCGGGTCCTTGACCGACAGGATGAGCGCGTAGGACACGCGGTCGAACACGCTGAAGACGAACAGCAGGCCGTGCCGCTCGTCGGGCAGGCGCATCGGCGTGCGCTCGGCCACGGTCTTGTCGACGGTGGTCGAGCCGGCGCGCCACAGGGCCAGCACGTGGCCGCGCTCGACGCCGTCGCGTGCGCCGCGGTTGATGGAGACGATCTGGTTCTGGCCCGCCAGCAGGCCGTCGCCGTAGACGCCGACGATGCGGCCCTGCATGGGCACCGCCGGCGCGTGCGGCACGTAGGCCGCCATGTCGCGCTGCGGCACCGGCGCCAGGCGATCGCCGGGGGCGGCCTCGATCTTGGTGCTGGTCATCGTGAAGGTGGCGGGCACCACCTCGCCGCCGCCGCCGCCGGCACCGTCGTCGGCGGGGCGCACCATCTCGGCGGTGCCGACGAAGCGCCCCTCGTAGCCCAGCACTTCCTTGGTCTCGGGGTCGAGCAGCGCTTTCGGTTCGCGGAAGACGCGGAAGTCGCGGATGCCGGCGGAGTCGCCGCGCACGTAGGCGGTTTCGCCGCGCGAGACCATCACGCGGCCTTCCTGGGTGGCAACGACGCGCGGCGCGTTGTCCAGATCGCCGGCGTTGAACACCACGGCCTGGTCGAGGAAGGGGCCGATCAGGTGCAGCGGCACCGAGGCCACCGCGCCGCTGTCCAGCGTGTTGCTGCGGATGCGCGGTGACAGCTTCACCGTGTTGCCGGGCACGCCGCTGCCGGGCTGCGCCACGCGCAGGGTGGCGCGGTCGCCGGTCTTCACCAGCACCAGCACCTGGCCGGGGTAGATCAGGTGCGGGTTGCGGATCTGGTCCAGGTTCATGCCCCAGAGTTCAGGCCAGCGCCAGGGGGTCTTGAGGAACAGCTTGGAGATGTCCCACAGCGTGTCGCCCTTCTGCACGGTGTGGCTGTCGGGCGCGTTGGGTGCCAGTTCCGACAACGGCACGCCGGCCTGCGCCACCTGCTGCGCGGTGGCGCGCCATTGGGGCAGCACGGGGAAGTTCGGCTCGGCGGCGAACGCCGGCGCGCTGCCCAGCGCGGCCACGCCGAGCAGGGCCGCCGCGGGGCCGGGGAAGGGGGCACGACGACGGCTAGCGCTCATGGGGTTCGGTCTCCTCGCAGGCAGGGTCTGCTTCAGCGGGTGCCACAATCTCGCCTGAAGGGCAGCGAAAATGCTCACTTGATTTGGAAGATTCTGCCCGTAAACCCTTGATGCCGCAACGAAAGTGAGCCGCCCGGCGGCAGCGCGTGCAGCCCGTCACGCAGTTGCCCGTTGTCGCTGTTCCACAGCTGTTGCGAGCTGTTTCCGCCGGTGAGGCGGGTTGCTGTTTTCACATGGCACGACTGACGATCCTGCGTTACCCCGACCCCCGCCTGCACACCGTGGCGCGGCCCGTTGCCGAAGTGGACGAGCGCGTGCGCCGGCTGGTCGACGACATGCTGGAAACCATGTACGGGCACGACGGCGTCGGCCTCGCCGCCACCCAGGTCGACGTGCACGAACGCGTGATCGTGATGGATACGTCCGAAGCGCGCGACCAGCCCACGGTGCTGATCAATCCGGAGATCGTCGAGCGCAGCGCCGAGATGAAGGTCAACGAGGAAGGCTGCCTCTCGGTGCCGCAGATCTACGACAAGGTCGAGCGCCATGCACGCGTGAAGGTGCGCGCGCTCGGTCGCGACGGAGAACCCTTCGAGCTCGACGCCGAGGGCCTGGCCGCGGTGTGCGTGCAGCACGAGATGGACCACCTGGTGGGCAAGGTGTTCGTGGAGTATCTCAGCCTGCTCAAGCGCGACCGCATCAAGACCAAGATGATCAAGAAGGCGCGCGAAGAGCAGCGCCCTTGAGGTCCCGCTGATGCGACTTGCCTTCGCCGGCACGCCGGAATTCGCCCGCGTGGCGCTGGAAGCGCTGCTGTCCGCCGGCCAGGAGGTGGTGCTGGTGCTGACCCAGCCCGACCGGCCGGCCGGCCGCGGAATGCAACTGCAGCCGTCGCCGGTGAAGGCCTGCGCTGTCGCGCATGGCCTGCCGGTGATGCAGCCGCGCAGCCTGCGACTGGACGGCAGGTTCCCCGAAGACGCCGCCGCCGCCCGCCAAGCCCTGCTGGCCTCGGCGCCCGAGGCGATGGTGGTGGCTGCCTACGGCCTGATCCTGCCGCCCTGGGTGCTGACGCTGCCGGCACGCGGCTGCCTGAACATCCACGGCTCGCTGCTGCCGCGCTGGCGCGGCGCGGCGCCCATCCAGCGTGCCATCGAAGCGGGCGACGCCCGGACCGGCATCACCATCATGCAGATGGACGCCGGTCTGGACACCGGGCCGATGCTGGAAGCCGAGGCCGTGCCGATCAGCAGCGAAGACACTGCCGCCACGCTGCACGACCGCCTGGCGGCGCTGGGCGCGCGGCTGGCGGTACGTGCGCTCGCTCACCTGGACACGCTGTCGCCGCGGCCGCAGCCGGCCGAAGGCGTGACCTACGCGGCCAAGATCGAGAAGGCCGAAGGGGCGGTCAACTGGGCCCTGCCTGCAGCGCAGATCGAGCGCCGTGTGCGGGCCTTCGACCCCTTCCCCGGCTGCAACTTCGCCTTCGGCGGCGAAACCGTGAAGCTCTGGCGCGCGCGCGTGGTGCCTGGGCGCGGCCAGCCGGGGCAGGTGCTGTCCGCCGGCGACCGCCTGGTGGTGGCCTGCGGCGAGGAAGCGCTCGAACTGCTGCAGGTGCAGAAGTCCGGCGGCCGGCGCGTGCCGGTAGCCGACTTCCTTCGCGGCCGTAGCGCGCTGCCGGACCGGATCTGACCCGCTTTTCCGGCCTCAAGGGCCGGCTCATGGGGCCGATATTCCGGGCAGTCCCGCCCCGACACCGCCTGCCCATGCGCCGCCTTCCCGTCATCGTCATCGTCACCGCGGCCGGCCTGCTGGCCGGCTGCGACATGCTGGGTATCGAATCGGCCACTGCCATCGCGGCCCGCAAGGAAGCCGAAGGCAAGGCCGTCGGCGCCGCCTGCCGCCATTCCGGCCGCGCCATCGAAGACTGCTACGTGATGAACAAGAGGGCCGACAAGGCTGCCGTCTTCGCGGGCTGGAAGGAGATGAACGACTACATGCGCGAGAACAACATCGAGTCCGTCGCGCCTACCTCCGTGGCCGCTGCGCCGGCTGACAAGGCCGCCGAAGGCGGCGGCGAGAAGAAGACCGCCAAGGCCGGCTCGGGCCACTGAGCCGGGTCCTCGCACCGGCGCCGCTGCAATCCGTCGCCCGGCGCTGCAATCCGTCGCCTGGCCGCGGCGGGCGCGCCGGCGCCACGGCACAGTCCTCCCATCGACCGCAGGAGGACCGACCCATGAAGACCCTGACCGCCGCCGCCACGGCCCTGATCGCCAGCGTGGTGCTGACCTTCGCCCCCGGCGCCGAGGCGCGTGTGGTCGGCTCCGGCACGCAGGCCACCGAGACGCGCGCGGTGAGCGACTTCGACGCCATCGCCGTCGAAGGATAGAAGGACCTGGGGGTGCGCCACGCCGCCAAGGAGGCGGTCGAGGTCCAGGGAGACGACAACCTGCTGTCGCTGATCGAGACCGTGGTCGAGCCGCGCGCCGGCGGCCGCACGCTGGTGGTGCGTTTCCGCCGCGGCGAGAACATCAGTTACCGCAAGCCGCTGCGCGTGAAGGTCGACGTGGTGAAGCTGGGCGCCATCGCCACCGCCGGCTCGGGCGACGTCGAGGTGCAGGCGCTGAAGACGCCGGCACTGAAGCTGTCCATCTCGGGTTCCAGCGACGCCCGCCTGGAGGGTCTGGACACCGAGAGCTTCGAGTTGCGCATCTCCGGCAGCGGCGATGTCGTCGCCAGCGGAAAGGCAAAGAGCGTCAAGGTCTCGATCGCCGGCAGCGGTGACGCCAACCTGGAGGCGCTGGCGGCCGACGACGTGAACGTGCGCATCGCCGGCAGCGGCGACGCCAACGTCACCGCCGGCAAGTCGCTCGACGTATCGGTCGCCGGCAGCGGCGACGTGCGCTACGGCGGCGGCGCCACGGTCGTCCGGGCCAGCACCGCCGGCAGCGGCAGCATCCACAAGCGCTAGGCCGTACCGCCGCTCCCGGGCTGCGACAATCGCAGCCATGGATGTCGGAGTTCCTGCCTGGCGCCACCCCGAGTTCCGGCGCGGCGCGCAGGAGATGTCCGGCATCGCGATGGGCATCGCGGCCTGGGGGTTGGTGACAGGCGTCGCGATGGTGAAGAGCGGCCTGCCGGTGCCGCTGGCGGTGCTGATGTCGCTGCTGGTGTTCGCCGGCACGGCGCAGCTGGCGGCGCTGCCACTGATCTCCGCCGGGGCGCCGGCCTGGGTGATCTGGGCCACCGCCGCCTGCGTGAACCTGCGCTTCGTGATCTTCAGTGCCACCTGGCGGCCGTACTTTGCCAGCTACCCGCTCGCGCAGCGGGCGCGCCTGGCCTACTTCACGGCCGACCTCAACTACGTGCTCTTCATGCGACGGTTCCCCAAGCCCGAGCCGGCGCCCGAGCAGCTGCCGTACTTCTGGGGCGGCGCGCTGCTGAACTGGGTGTCGTGGCAGGTGCCGTCGCTGATCGGCATCTTCGCCGGCGACGCCATCCCCACCGCCTGGGGTCTGGGCTTCGCCGGCACGGTGGCACTGGTGGGGCTGATGTGCTCGTTGCTCACCGACAAGGGTTCGGTCGCCGCCGCCGCCGTGGCCGCCTGTGCCGCGCTGGCCGCCTACGCGCTGCCGCTGAAGCTGAACATCGTGGTCGCCATCGCCGCCGCGGTGGCGGTGGGCGTGCTGGTGGACCACACGACGCCGAAGCCGGTGCAGCCGCTGGACGACGAGACATGAGCCCGCGGGCCATGCCGAGCACTCATTCCCCCTCGGGGGGGCCGGCCGCTGGCCACAGGGGGCGAACATGAGCGGCTGGGAAGCGGTCATCGCCATCGTCGGGCTGGCGCTGATCACGCTGGTCACGCGCGGCTTCTTCATCCTGCCTTCGCGCGAGGTGCCATTGCCGAACTGGCTTCGCCAGGGCCTGCGCTACGCGCCGCTGGCCGCGATGGCCGCCGTGGTGGCGCCGCAGATCCTGATGACCGACGGCCAGCTGCTGTCCACCTGGAAGGACGCGCGCCTGTTCGCCACTGCCGCCGGCGCCGCCTGGTGGACCTGGCGGCGCGGCA
>JBGAKY010000079.1:0-25104 GCA_044224175.1 Rubrivivax sp.
CGATCGAGGAATTCTTCACGAACCGGCTCGATTTCAACGCCCACCCGTATTTCGGGCCACTGCGGGGGCTGCAGGTCTCGGCGCACTTCGTCGTGCGGCGCGACGGTGCGTTGCTGCAGTTCGTCGCCTGCGACCAGCGCGCCTGGCACGCCGGCAGGTCCAGTTGGCGAGGGCGCGAGAACTGCAACGACTTCTCGGTGGGCATCGAGCTCGAAGGCCTGGAAGGCGAGGCCTTCGAGGCTGCGCAGTACGAAGCGCTGGCAGGTCTGCTGCGCACTTTGGCGCGCCGATTTCCGATCGCGGAAGTGGTCGGACACGAACACGTCGCACCCGGTCGGAAACACGATCCCGGTGCTGGCTTCGACTGGCTGCGGCTTGCCGCGCTGATGCCCGTTCCGGGCCCGCGACTGCCCTTCGCGCAGGCATACGAGGCCTGAATCTGCGCGGTCCGCACGCGCATTCCGTGTGCCACACCGCATGGCTTGAGGGCCGGCCCGAGGCGGCCCAGCGGCGACGCGGCCACGTGCCGGAAGCGCAATTCGGCCATCCGGGAAGGACCCGAGTCCGGACACTACCGCTAGTGCCTTGAAGTGGTCGCGGACCCTAGCTATAGTGCCCGCTCGTGATAATCTCGTGACTTCGATGGCCGCCGCACTGCACCTTGCAAGCGTCTTCTTTGCGGCCATGGCGGATGAACCGCTCGGGTCGCGCTGACGGACGAATCAGCGAACCGACGCCGAGGCCCGGGGCCCGCCAGATCCATACCGACACCAACCAGACAGAGGGGATTGAATGCAAGCTGTCCAGCCGACCGCGTCGTCCGAACAGAGCCTGCCGCTTCGCACGACCGGCAACGCCGCCTCCAGCGCCGCGACCTATTCGGGTTACCAGATCATCCGTCGCAATGGCGCGGTGGTCGTCTTCGAACCGAACAAGATCGCGGTCGCGCTGATGAAGGCCTTTCTGGCCGTGCACGGCACGCAAGGGGCGGCGTCGGCGAGCGTTCGCGAGACGGTCGAGCAGCTGACCGAGTCGGTGGTGCGGGCGCTGCTGCGTTCCCGCCCGGGCGGCGGCACCTTCCACATCGAGGACGTGCAGGACCATGTCGAGCTGGGCCTGATGCGCGGCGGCCACCACGAGGTGGCGCGTGCCTACGTGCTGTACCGCGAGCGGCGCGCACAGGAGCGGGCGCGCCAGGTGCAGCCGTCGCAGCCGAAGGCGCCTGAACTGCACGTGATGGACGGCGGCCAGCGCCTGCCGCTGGACCTGGATGCGTTGCGTTCGCTGGTCGAGTCCGCCTGCGCCGACCTGGGGGCCGACGTGAAGGCCGAGCCCATCCTCGCCGAGACGCGCCGCAACCTGTACGACGGCGTCCCGATGGACGAGGTCTACAAGGCCGCCATCCTGGCCGCCCGCACCCTGATCGAGAAGGACCCTGCCTACACGCGTGCCACCGCGCGGCTGCTGCTGCACACCATCCGGCGCGAGATCCTGGGCGGCGAGGTGCGCCAGGAGCAGATGGTCGAGCGTTACGCCGAATATTTCCCGCAGTTCGTCAAGAAGGGTGTCGAGGCCGAGCTGCTGGACGACAAGCTGCTGCAGTTCGACCTGGCCCGCCTGGGTGCCGCGCTCAAGCCCGAGCGCGACCTGCAGTTCGACTACCTGGGCCTGCAGACGCTGTACGACCGCTACTTCCTGCACGTGGACGAAGTCCGCATCGAGTTGCCGCAGGCCTTCTTCATGCGCGTCGCGATGGGCCTGGCCCTGAACGAGATCGACCGCGAGGCGCGCGCGATCGAGTTCTACGACGTGTTGTCGACCTTCGACTTCATGTCGTCGACGCCGACGCTGTTCAACAGCGGCACCCGTCGTTCGCAGCTGTCGAGCTGCTACCTGACGACCGTGGCCGACGACCTGGACGGTATCTATGAGGCGCTGAAGGAAAACGCGCTGCTGTCCAAGTTCGCCGGCGGCCTGGGCAACGACTGGACCCGCGTGCGCGCCCTGGGCAGCTACATCAAGGGCACGAACGGCAAGAGCCAGGGCGTGGTGCCCTTCCTGAAGGTGGTGAACGACACGGCGGTGGCGGTGAACCAGGGCGGCAAGCGCAAGGGTGCCGTCTGCGCCTACCTGGAGAGCTGGCACCTGGACCTGGAGGAGTTCCTCGAACTGCGCAAGAACACCGGCGACGACCGCCGGCGCACGCACGACATGAACACCGCCAACTGGGTGCCCGACCTGTTCATGAAGCGTGTGGTCGAAGGCGGCGAGTGGACGCTGTTCTCGCCTTCCACCTGCCCCGACCTTCACGACAAGTTCGGCCAGGCGTTCGAGGAGGCCTATCTGGGCTACGAGTCCAAGGTCGACCGTGGCGAGCTCAAGCTCTACAAGCGCATGCCGGCACGCGACCTGTGGCGCAAGATGCTGACGATGCTGTTCGAGACCGGGCATCCCTGGATCACGTTCAAGGACGCCTGCAACGTGCGCAGCCCGCAGCAGCATGTGGGGGTGGTGCATTCGTCGAACCTGTGCACCGAGATCACGCTCAACACCAGTGACACCGAGATCGCGGTCTGCAACCTGGGCTCGGTCAACCTGGCGCAGCACCTGAAGGACGGCGCAGTCGACCAGGTCAAGCTGAAGAAGACGGTCGCGACCGCGATGCGGATGCTCGACAACGTCGTTGACATCAACTATTACGCGGTGAAGAAGGCGCGCGACTCGAACCTGCGCCACCGTCCGGTGGGCCTGGGCATCATGGGCTTCCAGGACTGCCTGTACCAGTTGCGCATCCCGTACGCCAGCGACGAAGCGGTGGCCTTCGCCGACCGTTCGATGGAAGCGGTCTGCTACCACGCCTACTGGGCTTCGACCGAACTGGCGGCCGAACGCGGGCGCTATTCCAGCTACCGCGGCTCGCTTTGGGACCAGGGTGTCCTCCCGCAGGACACGCTGGACCTGCTGGCGCGCCAGCGCGGTGGCCACCTGGAGGTGGATCGCTCGGCGACGATGGACTGGGACACGCTGCGCGGCCGCATCCGCGAGCACGGCATGCGCAATTCGAACTGCGTGGCGATCGCGCCGACGGCGACCATCTCCAACATCATCGGCGTCGACGCGTCGATCGAACCCAGCTTTGCCAACCTCTCGGTGAAGTCCAATCTCTCCGGCGAGTTCACGGTCGTCAACGAGTACCTGGTGCGCGACCTCAAGCGCCTGGGACTGTGGGACGACGTGATGGTGATGGACCTCAAGCATTTCGACGGTTCGCTGCGCGCGATCGACCGCGTGCCGGTGGAGCTCAAGCGCCTGTACGCCACCGCCTTCGAAGTGGAGCCGCAGTGGCTGGTGGAAGCCGGCGCGCGGCGCCAGAAGTGGATCGACCAGGCGCAGTCGCTGAACATCTACATGGCGGGCGCCTCGGGCAAGAAACTCGACGA
This sequence comes from Rubrivivax sp., assembly GCA_044224175.1. GTDB lineage: Bacteria > Pseudomonadota > Gammaproteobacteria > Burkholderiales > Burkholderiaceae_C > Rubrivivax. Next base: position 3,441 of record JBGAKY010000079.1, read on the forward strand.
GATCTACAAGCTCGCCTGGCTGCGCGGCCTGAAGACCACCTACTACCTGCGCACGACGAGCGCGACCTACGCCGAGAAGTCGACCGTTGCCGCTGGCGCCATGAACGCCGTGCCTTCGCTCGGCGGGGAGGGTTCTTCTCGTGCTTCAACGGTGGCCGCCGAGCCGGCGAGCGACATCAAGTTCTGCTCGATCGACAACCCCGACTGCGAAGCCTGCCAGTGAACTTCGTGACGTCGACGCGCGCACCTTCGATGCAATGTCGCAACAACGAGCGCGCTTCGATGTCAAGAAGTGCTTGGTGTTCTGAAGCAACACTCGGATAATTCCGCCCCACAGGACGTACTCACATGCTGGTCTGGGAAGAAGAAGTTCGCCACCCACCGTCGCTTGCTCCGATCATCTCCGCGCCCATCGCCTCCGGCGTCGCGGTGCGCTCACCGTCCTCTTCTCCCGCTGCCGTTCCTGCCGCCTTGCAGCGGCGGGTCAATGTCGCCGACAAGCGCATCATCAACGGCCAGACCGACGTCAACCAGCTCGTTCCCTTCAAGTACAAGTGGGCCTGGGAGAAGTACCTCTCGGCCTGCGCGAACCACTGGATGCCGCAGGAAGTGAACATGTCGCGCGACATCGCGACATGGAAGGACCCGAACGGCCTGACCGAAGACGAGCGGCGCATCATCAAGCGCAATCTCGGCTTCTTCGTGACCGCCGATTCGCTGGCGGCCAACAACATCGTGCTGGGCACCTACCGCCACATCACGGCGCCCGAGTGCCGGCAGTTCCTGCTGCGCCAGGCATTCGAAGAGGCGATCCACACCCACGCCTACCAGTACATCGTCGAATCGCTCGGGCTGGATGAAGGCGAGATCTTCAATGCCTACCACGAGGTCGCATCGATCCGGGACAAGGACGAGTTCCTGATCCCTTTCATCGACGCCATCATGGACCCGGCTTTCCAGACCGGATCGCTTGAGAACGACCAGACGCTGCTCAAGAGCCTGATCGTCTTCGCCTGCCTGATGGAAGGTCTCTTCTTCTATGTCGGCTTCACGCAGATCCTGGCGCTCGGGCGCCAGAACAAGATGACCGGCGCGGCCGAGCAGTACCAGTACATCCTGCGCGACGAGTCGATGCACTGCAACTTCGGCATTGACCTCATCAACCAGATCAAGCTCGAGAACCCGCAGCTGTGGACGCCGGCCTTCAAGGCCGAGATCCGTGCGCTGTTCGAGCGCGCGGTCGATCTGGAATACCGCTACGCCGAGGACACCATGCCACGTGGCGTGCTGGGCCTGAACGCGTCGATGTTCAAGGGCTACCTGCGTTTCATCGCCAACCGGCGGGCGACGCAGATCGGGCTCGAGGCACTGTTCCCGAACGAGGAGAACCCGTTTCCCTGGATGAGCGAGATGATCGACCTCAAGAAGGAGCGCAACTTCTTCGAGACGCGGGTCATCGACTATCAGTCGGGCGGGGCGCTGTCGTGGGACTGAGCCTGGGTTCGATGGCTCTTTCGAAGGACGAGATCGTGGCATCGCGTCGAGCGCTCGCAGAAGCGCCGTGCGGTGCCATCACCGTGTTCACCGTGAGCGGGTGCAGGACGCGGCGCGCAGGCGCCGTGTCATTGCACCGGGCGGTGAATCGCCGCGCCGAGTCTGTCGGTGCGGTGCTCTTTGCAACTTGATCAAGGAGATCGTTATGGCAACTGCGAAGAAGGCCGCTCCGGCCAAGAAGGCGGCCGCGAAGAAGGCCCCGGCGAAGAAGGCGGCGGCCAAGAAGGCCCCGGCCAAGAAGGCCCCGGCGAAGAAGGCGGCCGCGAAGAAGGCCCCGGCGAAGAAGGCGGCGACCAAGAAGGCCCCGGCCAAGAAGGCGCCGGCGAAGAAGGCGGCGGCCAAGAAGGTCGCCAAGAAGGCGGCGGCTAAGAAGCCAGCATCCAAAAAGCCGGCAGCTAAGAAGGCCGCTAAGAAGCCGGCGCCCGCCGCCCCCGCTGCCCCTGCGGCCCCTGCGGCAAAGACGGCACTGAGTCCTGCGGCCGCTTGGCCTTTCCCGACAGGCAACAAGCCTTGATCGGAGTCGATGCGCAGGTCTTGCGGCCTGCGTGTCGCGTCCCCCGAAGGCCCGGTTCCACCGGGCCTTTTCACTTCCGGATGATGGGCAACCGGCCGGCCGACCGACACCGTTCCACCATCCCGCGCATGACCTCGCTCAGTGCGCGGATGCCTGCGTCACCACGTGGTTCTGACCGCCCCGGCAGGCGATCTTCAGTGCGCCGATCCGGTTGCCCAGGCTCGCGCAGCGGGCCAAGGCCCAGCCGCGCTCCAGACCGAAGAGCAGCGCGGCGCGGAAAGCGTCGCCGCAGCCCGTCGGATCGACCACCTGTTCGGCCACGACACCCGGCACTCCCTCGCGCCGGCCCTGCACCCAGAGTTCGCAGCCGGCGGCACCCAGCGTCACCACGATGCCCTGGTTCTTGCCTTGCGACATCTCTTCCAGCGCGAGCCCGGTGCGCTCGCACAGCATGCGGGCCTCGTAGTCGTTCACCGCCACCCAGGTGGCCAGCCCGATCAGTTGCCGCAGCTCTGCGCCGTCGAACATCGGCAGTTGCTGGCCGGGATCGAAGATGAAGGGGATGCCGCGTTCGGCCATCTGGTGGGCGTGCTGCCACATCGCGTCGCGGCCGTCCGGTGCGACGATGCCGATCTTCAGGTCGGCGCGCGCCGGCACCTCGGTCAGGTGCGCGTTCTGCATCGCGCCCGGATGGAAGGCCGTGATCTGGTTGTTCTCGTTGTCGGTGATGATGATCGCCTGGGCCGTGTAGGTCGAGGCGTCGACCCGCACGAGCGAAGTGTCGGCGCCCCAGCCGCGGATGCGCTGCAGGTAGTCACCACCGTCGTTGCCCAGCGCGGCCATCACGACTGGCGAACCGCCCAGTGCCTGCAGCGTGTAGGCGATGTTGCCGGCGCAGCCGCCGAACTCGCGCCGCAGCGTCGGCACCAGGAAAGACACGTTGAGGATGTGCACCTGCTCGGGCAGGATCTGCTGCGCGAAGCGGCCGTGGAAGTTCGTGATGGTGTCGAAGGCGAGCGAACCGCAGATCAGCGCGGGCATGGGGGTGTTTCCTTTGAGAAGGCCGGTGCGCTGGACGCGGTGGCCTAGGGGTAGAAGATTTCGATCGTATAGCCGCTCACGGCGCGGTCCGTGGCGGCGAGCGTGACCTGCATCGAGAGATCCGAGCGCGCCGCCAGGCTCGTCTGCGACGACCCCAGCTCCGCCGTGCCCAGCACCTTGCGGGCGATGACCGCGCCCTGGTTGTCGGTCAGGGTGAGGTCGATCGAGGGGGCCGCCACGGCGAAAGGCGTCCGGTTGCGCAGCACCACCGACAGCCGGTAGTTCGGGCTGCCTTCGACCCGGACGAGGCCGCTGCTCTCGACCGCCAGCCCGTCGATCGCGCGCGGCGCGCCGACGCGGCAGCCGAGTGGCGAGCAGGCCTGTTCCAGCCAGGGGCGCGTGGCAGGCCACTGGACGGCCACCCAGTCGCGGTATTCGATCGCCGCCTGGCCTGCCAGCATGAAAGCCGCGACAAGGCCGACGATCACCAGCGCCCCGCGAACCGCCGGGTGGCGCCATCGCGCCGCCCGCTCCGCCTGCTTGACGAATCCGGGCGCGACGGTGGTTACCGTGGGCGCCATAGCGGCGGCCGGCTCATCGTCGTCGTCCAGCCCGGGCTCGTCGGGTGCGGGGGGCCGCGGGCCGGTGTTCGGTGCCTCGAAAGCGGCGGGCGCGGCGGCCGCGGCAGCCGGCTGATCCGCAGCAACCTCGATGTCCACCCCGGAGCCCACGCGCGCCAGGTCCTCGAGCACCCGTTCGCTGCGCTGTGGCCTGGCGGCCGGCCGCGAGGCCGCATCGGCGTCCAGGTCGACCAGGCTCTCGATCGCGTTGAACACTTCCGCGCAGCGGCCGCAGCGCACCCAGCCTTCGGAGACCCGCAACTGGTCCTGCACGACGCGGAACACGGTGCCGCAGGCAGGACAACGTGCTGCGAGGCTCATTCGAAGATCATGCCATGCGCATGGCCGTCATCAGCACCCAGCCTTCCTCGCGATCCGTGACGTCCAGCGCCAGCCAGGGGGCGTAGGCGGCCTTCAGTTCGTCGGTCTGGCGCTCCAGGATGCCTGCCAGAACCAGGGCCCCGCCCGGCGCGACCTGGGCGCACAGCAATGGCGCCAGAAGGCGCAGGGGCGTCGCCAGGATGTTGGCCAGCACCAGTTCGTACCGTCCCTGCGCCAGTTCCGGCGTCCCGCAGCGCAGCGCCACGCCGTTGGCCGCGGCATTGGCCTGCGTGGCGGCAACGGCCGCGCTGTCGATGTCGACCGCGTCGACGGCCTGGGCACCGTGCATTGCCGCCCCTATGGCCAGGATGCCGGAGCCGCAGCCGTAGTCCAGCACCCGCGGCCAGGCCTGGGCGTGGCGCGCAATCCAGCGCAGGCACATGCGCGTCGTCGGGTGGGTGCCGGTGCCGAAGGCCAGCCCCGGGTCGAGCCGGATCACCTCGATCGCCTGGGCGGGCGGCTCGTGCCAGCTGGGCACGATCCAGAACCGGGGAGTGATCGCGACCGGCGCGAACTGCGACTGCGTCAGCCGCACCCAGTCCTGCTCCACCACCGCCGCCAGGGCCCGCACCACCACGCCATCGCCCGCGTGTCGCGCCACCACCAGGGTGGCCGCGCGGTCGGCCGCCGCTTCGTCCTCGAACAGCGCGCGCAGCGTCGAACGGTCCCAGCCCGCCTGCGGCGCGGGCAGGCCAGGCTCGCCGAACATGGGCTGCTCTTCGCCGGTGCCGGCGTCGGCGTCCTCGACCGAGACCGAGAGTGCCTCCAACTCGTCGACCAGCAGGTCCGACACCTCTTCCACCAGCGCCTGCGGCGCGCGCAGCACCAGTTCGAACATCAGCGCTTGTGCTGCCCGAGCCAGCCTTCCAGGTAGTGGATGCTGGTGCCACCTTCGATGAACTTGGCGTCGACCATCAGCTCGCGGTGCAGCGGGATGTTGGTCTGGATGCCTTCGACCACCGTCTCCGACAGCGCCGTGCGCATGCGCGCCAGCGCCTGGTCGCGCGTGTCGCCGTGGACGATGATCTTGCCGATCATCGAGTCGTAGTTCGGCGGCACGAAGTAGTTCGTGTAGGCATGCGAATCCACACGCACGCCGGGCCCGCCCGGCGGGTGCCACATCGTGATGCGACCCGGCGACGGGGTGAACTTGTACGGGTCCTCGGCATTCACCCGGCATTCGATGGCGTGGCCGCGCATCTCGATGCTGCGCTGGGTGAAGGGCAGCTTCTCGCCCGCCGCGACGCGGATCTGCGTCTGCACGATGTCGATGCCGGTCACCAGCTCCGTCACCGGGTGCTCCACCTGCACCCGGGTGTTCATCTCGATGAAGAAGAACTCGCCGTTCTCGTACAGGAACTCGAAGGTGCCGGCGCCGCGGTAGCCGATCTTGCGGCAGGCGGCGGCGCAGCGTTCGCCCACGCGTTCGATCACGCGCCGCGCGATGCCCGGTGCCGGCGCCTCCTCGATGATCTTCTGGTGGCGCCGCTGCATCGAGCAATCGCGTTCGCCCAGCCAGACCGCGTTCTTGTGCGTGTCGGCCATGACCTGGATCTCCACGTGGCGCGGGTTCTCCAGGAACTTCTCCATGTAGACGGCCGGGTTGCCGAAGGCGGCGCCCGCCTCGGCACGCGTGGTCTGCACCGCGTGGATCAGCGCCGCCTCGGTGTGCACCACGCGCATGCCGCGCCCGCCGCCGCCGCCGGCGGCCTTGATGATCACCGGGTAGCCGATCGCGCGCGCGATGCGGATGATCTCCTTCGGGTCCTCCGGCAGCGCGCCTTCACTGCCCGGGACGCAGGGCACGCCCGACTTCAGCATGGCCTGCTTGGCGGCCACCTTGTCGCCCATGGTGCGGATGTTGTCCGGCGCCGGACCGATGAAGACGAAACCGCTCTTCTCGACCCGTTCGGCGAAGTCGGCGTTCTCGGACAGGAATCCGTAGCCGGGGTGGATGGCCTCGGCGTCCGTCACCTCGGCCGTCGAGATGATGGCCGGCATGTTCAGGTAGCTCTGTGCCGAAGGCGCCGGCCCGATGCAGACCGCTTCGTCGGCCAGCTTGACGTACTTCGCCTCGCGGTCGGCCTCGGAATAGACGATCACCGACTTGATGCCCATCTCGCGGCAGGCGCGCTGGATGCGAAGCGCGATCTCGCCGCGGTTGGCGATGAGAATCTTCTTGAACACGGTTGTGCGCGCCTATTCGACGACGAACAGCGGCTGCCCGAACTCGACCGCCTGCCCGTTCTCGCACAGGATCTGGGTGATCTTGCCGGCGCAGTCGGACTCGATCTCGTTCATGATCTTCATCGCCTCGATGATGCAGACCGGCTCGCCTTCCTTGATCGGGCTGCCCACCTCGACGAAGGGCTTGGCGCCGGGGCTGGCGGAACGGTAGAAGGTGCCCACCATCGGCGACTTCACCACCTTGCCGGTCGGTGCGGCGGGTGCCGGCTCGGCCACCGGGGCGCCGGCTTCGCGCGGCGCGGGGGCGGCGGTGGGCATTGCCACGACGGCTGGCGCGGCGGTAGCCGCCGGCATCGCGATCGCGGCCGGCGCGCCGCTCTTCACGATGCGCACCTTGCCTTCGGCCTCGGTGATCTCCAGTTCGGAGATGTTCGACTCCGACACCAGGTCGATCAGCGTCTTCAGCTTGCGCAGGTCCATGCGACTCCTCAGGTCCGCCGGCGGCTCGTGGCGGCCGCTCGGCGCGATGTGCTTGTCAGCCCGTCCCCTCGGTGGAGCACCCTCGGGTGCTTCGCAGTGCGTCGATCGACGCTCAAAGACCCGGCAAGTTCGCTCAACGCGGTTCAACTCACTTCAGGAGAACTGCCGGCGGCGGGCTCCCCGCCGGCAACTGCGAGTGCCCGACTTTACGCGCTTTGGCGGCCGTTCTTGCGACTTGGGATAAAAAAAGCCGAAATTGGGCTGAACTTGGGTGACCTAGACGCTTTTCGCCCAGTCGGCCAGTTCCTGTGCCTCGGTGATACCCAGTTTCTGCTGCACGACGCGGCCGCGGGCGTCCAGGACCACGGTGTAGGGCAATGCGCCCATCGGGTTGCCCAGCTTCTCTGCGAGTTCGGCGCCTTCCATGCCCGCCAGGCCGATCGGGAAGCCGACCGGCGTTCGCTGCAGGAATTCTCGCACCGGGGTCGGGCTGTCCACCGCCAGGCCCACCACCTGCCAACCCCGCGCGGCCTGTTCGCGCTGGAAGCGGTCCAGCGTGGGCATTTCCTTCACGCAGGGTGCGCACCAGGTGGCCCAGAAGTTCAGCAGCAGAGGCTTGCCGCGCCTTTCCGCCATCACCAGTTCACCGCCGTCGGGCTGCGGGAAGCGCAGGCCCCACAGGAACTCGGCGTCGACCGGTGGGTTGCGGCGCAGGTACCAGCCCACGCCGCCGGCCATCGCGGCGACGCCGGCGCCGGCCAGCCAGAGCCAGGGACGGCGCTTCATGCGCCTTCCTCAGACAGCAGGCGGCGCAAGGCAGCGGCGTCGCCGCGCCAGCTGCGGCCGCGGGCGTCGGGCTTGAGCGCACCGCGCTGGTCGTCGCGGTCCAGCAGGGTCAGGTGCAGCGTGGCAGGCTCGCCCAAGGCCAGGCAGCGGGCCTGGACCACCAGCACCTGCACCTCGCCGCGGCCCGGCGGACCGTCGATGCTGGCGCTGTCGTAGTCGACGCCGGCGTTGAGCAGCGCGATCTCGGCGCTCTTGGGGTCGTCGCAGTACAGGTCCAGCTGCACGGCCGACAGGCGGGTGGCGGTACCGCGCCAGACCGCGCCTGCCAGGTGAGGCCTGAACTCGGCCAGCCGATCCATCCACGCCAGCGCCAGCTCGCGCAGGGCCCGCAGCTCGGCCGGCTGTGAATCGGCACAGAACAGCGAAAGGTGGGCACGCACTTCGTCTTCCACCGCCTCGTTGCTGGGCAGTTCGTCGCCACGGCTGCCGCGGCGGCCCAGGTCGCGGGCGGCCCTGCGCTTGGCGGCCCCATAGTCCATGCCGGTCTCCACGACCAGCCGTGCAGCCGCCATCGCAATCTCCTCAGCCGCCGCGTTCATGGCAGTTCCACGTCGCCCATACGAGCCACGATTGTGGCCGCGCGGCCGATCACGTACCCCGAGGCGGGTCGTTTCTCGAACCGCTTGGGTGCCGGCAGCATCACTGCCAGCCGGGCCGCCTGTTCTGCCGAAAGTCGTGCAGCGTCGGTGCGGAAATAGTGCCGAGCCGCCGCCTGGGCGCCGAACACGCCTTCGCCCCACTCCACGCTGTTGAGGTAGATCTCCAGGATGCGCCGCTTGGACAGCAGCGCTTCGAGCATGAAAGTCACGGCCAGTTCCTGGCCCTTGCGCAGCACGGTGCGTTCACCCGACAACAACAGGTTCTTCGCCAGTTGCTGCGTGATGGTCGATCCGCCGACGATCTTCAGCCGCGCCGGCGACCGCGCCTGCGCGCGCTGGTTGCGTTCCCAGGCCTTCTCGATGGCGTCCCATTCGACACCGCTGTGCTCGGCGAAGCCGGCGTCTTCGCTGGCGATCACCGCGCGCTTCAGGTTGTCCGACAGCCGGGACGCCGGCTGCCACTCCTGGCTCCAGGCGAGCGGCCGGCGGCCGCCGACCAGGCGCCAGGCCTCGCTGCGCTGGAAGCTGGTGGACTGCGGGTCCAGCACCGCCATCAGGCCGACCCGCAATGCGAACATGGCCTGCAGTGCCAGCAGGGACAGCGCCAGCAGCGCCAGCAGCCGCCAGGCCTGGCGCTTCACTTGGACTCCAGCCGGGCGCGCAAGGCGGCCAGCACCGGGCCGGTCTCGGGGCGCACGCCGCGCCAGAAGAAGAAGGCTTCGGCCGCCTGCTCCACCAGCATGCCCAGCCCGTCGCGGCCGCGGGCGCCGGCGGCCTGCGCCCATTGCAGAAAGGGCTGGGCGGCGGCGCCGTACATCAGGTCCACCGCCAGGGCCCCCGCGGCCAGCACTTCGGCGCCCACCGGCACCGCTGAACCGTGAAGGCTGCTGGCGGTGGCGTTGATGACGACGTCGAACCCCGTGCCGGGTGCCCCGATCGGCGCTGCGGCCAGGCGCACCCGGTGCAGGTCGGCCAGCGCCGCATGCCGTCGGACCAGTTCGTCGGCGCGCGCCCGCGTGCGGTTGACCACCACCACTGCCGCCGTGCCGGCTTCCAGCAGCGGCCCCAGCACGCCGGCCGCGGCGCCGGCGCCCACCAACAGCACGCGCCGGCCGCCAGCGGCTGCGCGGCGGCCTCGACGTCACGCACCAGGCCGATGCCGTCGGTGTTGTCGGCCACCCAGCCTTCGGCGTCGAAACGCAGCACGTTGGCGGCGGCCGCCAGCGCGGCGCGCGGCGTCACCGTGCGCGCCAGGCGCGGCGCCTCGAACTTGAAGGGCACGGTCACGTTGCAGCCAAGGCCGCCGCCGGCGGCGAAGTCGCGCACCGTGGCCTCGAAGCCGTCCAGCGGGCACAGCAGGCGGCCGTATTCCACCGGCTCGCCGGTCTGGCGCGCGAACTCGGCGTGGATGAAGGGCGACTGGCTGTGCGCGACCGGGTTGCCGAGCACGACATAGCGGTCAGGGGGGCTCATCGTCCGGACAGCGTGGTCTCGAGCGCTTCGTCGCGCGTGAAGCGGAAGCGAGAGGTGACGACAATCTGGTCGGCCTGGCGCCGCATGGCCGTGGTGAAGGGGCCGAAGGGCGACGCCGCGCGCACGATGGCCACCGCCTGCTGGTCCAGCAGGCGCGAATGGCTGGGGCGCACGATCTCGGCGTCCACCACGTTGCCGGCGGCGTCGACCGTCACGTTCATGGTCAGCTCGCCGTAGAGCTTGCGGCCCTTGTATTCAGGGAAGTTGCGCGTGCCGCGTTCTTCGATGCGCCGGCGCAGCCCGTCGTAATACAGCGCATAGACCTCCTCGCGCGTGGCGGGGCTGATGTAGCGCTTCTTCGGGCGCGCGTTCTCTTCGTTGATGCGCTTCTCGATCTCGGCCAGCAGCCTCAGCAGCTGGCGCCGCCGCTCTTCCTGTTCGCGCGCGTCCTTCTGGCCTTCGTCGCGCTTGGGGTCGGGTGGCGGCATCGCGGCCAGCTCGCGCCGGATCTGCGCCAGCAGCTGTTGTTGCTGCTCCTGCAGTTCGTCGATGCGGCGCTTCGCCTCGTCGACCGCGTCGCCGATCTGCACCGTCTGCATCGGCGGCAGCGGCGACGTGGCCCGCCCCTTGGCCGCCTCGCCGCCGCCGGCCAGGTTGGCCTGGGCGATGGCCTGCGCCTTCTGCGGCACTTCGGTCGACTTCGCGTTGACGAGGATCACTTCCAGCGGCGTGTCGCTGAACACGCGGTTGAAGGCCTCGGGGTCGACGAAGCGCACCGTCAGCAGCGCGCCGTGGAAGGCGGCCGAGACCAGCAGCGCCCACTGCAGCGGCGAAAGGTCAGGCAGCCGCATGCCCCGGGGCCTCGTCGGTGTCGCCCACCTCGATCGCCAGCGCCAGCGGGCCGGCGGCCGGGGCTTCCTCTTCGGCTTCCTCTTCGGCTTCCTCGGCTTCCACCGCCGCTTCGGCGGCAGCGGCTTCGGCCGGGGTCTCCAGCTTCGCCGCCAGCACCGCGTGCAGGTCCAACGTGAGCAGGTCGATGCCGGTGATGCGTGCGCGCACCCGCGTTCCGCGTGCCAGGCTTTCGGTGCCGGGCAGGCGGAACACCAGCGGCAGCGTCTCGGCGCGCACCAGCGCGTCCTTCATGACGGCGGCGTCCAGTTCGGCCACGGCGTTCTGCTCCAGCCAGCGCAGCGTCCAGAAGCGTTCGATGCCGTGCTGGAAATCGTTGTAGGCCGCGTAGGCGGCGTCGAAGGCCGAGATGATGGAGAACAGCATCGCGTCCTTCGGCTTGAAGGGCGCGGCCAGCGCGGCCGTGCGGCCGTGGCGCGCGCAGGCGATGATCTGCCACTGGTTCACCAGGTCCACGTAGCGGCGCAGCGGCGAAGTCGACCAGCTGTACTGCGGCACGCCCATCCCGGCATGCGGCTGCGGACGCACGCCCATGCGCACCTTGATGCCCGGCGCCAGGCTGGCCTGGCTGCGGTAGATGGCCGGCACGCCCAGCTGCGCCAGCCAGCCGCCCCAGGTGCTGTTGGCCAGGATCATGGCTTCGCTGACGATCAGGTCCAGCGGAGCGCCGCGCCGGCGCGTGCTGATGGTCACCGGCTCGCTGCCTTCGGGTTCGGCGCCGCTGCCCTGCAGCCGGAAGTTGTAGTCGGGCCGGTTGAAGGTCTCGGGCTTGCCGCGCACCACCTCGCGCCGCGCCTTCAGATCGCGCGCCAGGCGGAAGCAGAAGGCCAGCTCGCGTGCGAAGGGGAAGTCGGCCGCTGCGCGGCCTTCGAGCGCGTCTTCGGTGACCGCGTCGTCCAGTTGGTCGTGGCGCAGGTTGGCCGCGATCGGCACCCGCTCCAGCTTCGTCTCGCTGCCACGAAGTTCGAGCGTGGTCTCGTCGAAGCTGACGTACAGGCTCACCGCCGGGCAGTCGCGCCCTTCGGTGAGCGTGTAGGCCTGCACCACCTCGTCGGGCAGCATGGTGATCTTCCAGCCCGGCATGTAGACCGTGGACAGGCGGTCGCGTGCCACCTTGTCGAGCGCCGAATCGGGCTCTATGGCGAGCGCCGGCGCCGCGATGTGGATGCCCAGCACCACGGTGCCGCTGCCCAGGCCCTGCACCGAGAGCGCGTCGTCGATCTCGGTGGTGTGTGAATCGTCGATGGAGAAGGCGCGCACCGCCGCTGTCGGCAGGTCGGCGCCGGCCACCGGCACTGGCAACGCCGGGAAGCCGGTGCCGCGCGGGAACTGCTCGAACAGGAAGCGGCGCCAGTGGAACTGGTAGGGGCTGGTGATGGCGCCGGCCGCCTTCAGCAGGTCCAGCGGCGCACGTTGCGAGCGCTTGGCCGCCTCGACCACGGCCTTGTACTCGGGCGCATTCTTGTCCGGCTTGAAGAGGATGCGGAAGAGCTGCTCGCGCACCGCCTCCGGGCAGCGGCCTTCGGCAAGTTCCACCGCCCAGGCCTCGATCTGCGCCTGCAGCTGCCGCTTGCGCTCGATCGCCAGCAGCGCCGCCTTCACCGTCTCTTCGGGCGCCTTGCGGAACTGGCCCTTGCCCAGGCGGCGGAAGTAGTGCGGCGCATCGAACAGGCAGAACAGTGCCGCGGCCTGCTTTTCCGGGCCGGCGCCGGCCTCGAAGTAGTCGCGTGCCAGCTCGGTGAAGCCGAAATCCGCCTCGGGGGCGAATTCCCAGGCCAGGTCGAGGTCGATCTCGCCGGCCAGCGCCTGTGCACGGGTCATCAGCTCGGACGGCTGCGGCTTCTCGAAGCGCAGCATCACGTTGGCCGACTTCACCTTGACGCGCTTGCCTGAGTCCAGCTCGACCTGCAGCGAGGCCTCGGCCTCGGTCATCACGCGGCCGGCGTGGAACTTCCCTGCATCGTCGAAAAGAACGTACATCGGCCGGATTGTCGCTGGTCCGGCATGGTCACACGGTCATGCCGCCCGAGACCTCGATCACGGCGCCGTTGATGTAACTGGCTTCGTCGCTGGCCAGGAAGGCATAGACGTTGGCGATCTCCTCCGGCTTGCCCAGGCGGTGCAGCGGCACCTGCTCGCGCATGTGCTGGAGCACCTTGTCCGGCACGGTGGCCAGGATGGGCGTCTCGACGAAGCCCGGCGCCACCGCGTTGACGCGGATGCCCTTCGGGCCCAGCTCGCGGCTCCAGGTCTTGGTGAAGCCGATGACGCCGAACTTGCTGGCCGCGTAGTTGGTCTGGCCGAAGTTGCCGTAGATGCCGACCACGCTGCTGGCGTTGAGGATGACGCCCGAGCCCTGTTCCACCATCGCCAGCGCCACCGCCTGCGAGCAATGGAACACGCCGCGCAGGTTGACGTCGATGACGGCGTCGAACTGCTCCAGCGACATCTTCACCAGCCGGGCATCCTTCGTGATGCCGGCGTTGTTGACCAGAACGTCGATGCGGCCGTGCCTTTCCAGCACCGCGGCCACCATCAGGTCGACCGAGACGCGGTCGGTCACGTCCACCGCGTGGCGGTCCCAGTCCTGGTTCACCAGCTCGACGCGCCGGTCGCAGCCGACGACGGTGGCGCCTTCGGCGGCGAACTTGGCCGCGGTGGCGGCGCCGATGCCCTGGGCCGCCCCGGTGACGATGCAGATCTTGCCTTTCAGTCTCATGGTTCCAGAAATTCCAGCAGGAAGGGAAGGTGGTCCTCGAAGTCCGACAGCGCGTGGTCGCTGCCTTCGAGCAGCATGATGTTCGCGCCCGGGTAGCGGCCGCACATCTCGCGCCAGTCCAGCAGTTCGTCGCCCTTGGCGATGACGGCGCCGTAGCGCTCGGGCCGGGTGATGGCCGGCACGGCGAGCGCGCGCAGTTCGTCGACGTATTCGGGGCGGAAGAAGAAGTGCTGCCCGGGGTCGTGGAAGGCGGTCTGTTCGCCGATGTAGGCGGCCAGGTCGCGTGCCGGGTCCACGGCCGGGTTCAGCAGCATTGCGCGCCACCCGGTGGCTTCGGCGACCGCGGTGGCGTAGAAGCCGCCGAGCGAACTGCCCAGCACCGCCGAGGTCGCCGGCCAGCCGGCGATGCCTTCGCGAACCAGCGCCATCGCTTCGCGCGGCGACGGCGGCAGCTGCGGGCACCACCAGTGCACTGCAGGCCGGTGTTGCCCCAGCCAGCGCTGCAGGCGCTGGGCCTTGAACGACTTCGGCGACGAGCGGAAACCGTGCAGGTACAGGACGTGGGTCGTGGTCACTTCGCCTGCAGGGCAGCGAGAAGCTTGCCGTGGATGCCGCCGAAGCCGCCGTTGCTCATCACCAGCACATGGTCGCCCGGCTGGGCGGCGCGCACGATGGCGGCCACCAGCGCTTCGACGGTGTCGGCCACCTGCGCCGACCTGGCCAGCGGCGCCAGCGCCTCGGCCACGTTCCAGCCATAGTCGCCCTGCAGTGCGAAGGCGAGATCGGCCTCCTCCAGCGCCCAGGGCAGCTGCGCCTTCATCGTGCCCAGCTTCATGGTGTTGGAGCGCGGCTCGAAGACGGCCAGCACGCGCCCGGTGCCCACCTTGCGGCGCAGGCCGGCCACGGTGGTGCGGATGGCGGTGGGGTGGTGGGCGAAGTCGTCGTAGACCTTCACGCCGCCCGCTTCGCCGCGCAGTTCGAGCCGGCGGCGCACGTTCTCGAATCGCGCCAGCGCGGCGGCGGCCACGTCGGGCGCCACGCCCACGTGTTCGGCGGCGCCGATGGCGGCGAGCGCGTTCATCTGGTTGTGCTCGCCCAGCAGCGGCCATTCGACGCGGCCGATCTTCAGGCTGCCGCGCAGCACGTCGAAGGCGTGCGGCTCGCCGCGCGCGCACAGGCCACCCGGTTCCTCGCGCCTGGTGCCGAAACGCTGCACCTCGCTCCAGCAGCCGCGCGAGAGCACCGCCTGCAGTGCCTTGTCCTTCGCGTTCACGACCAGCCGGCCCTTCGAAGGCACGGTGCGCACCAGGTGGTGGAACTGGGTCTCGATGGCGGCCAGGTCGGGGAAGATGTCCGCGTGGTCCATCTCCAGGTTGTTCAGCACCGCGGTGCGCGGCCGGTAGTGCACGAACTTGCTGCGCTTGTCGAAGAGCGCGGTGTCGTATTCGTCGGCCTCGATGACGAAGCACCGGCCCTTGCCCAGACGGGCCGAGACGCCGAAGTTCTGCGGCACGCCGCCCACCAGGAAGCCCGGCTCCAGGCCCGCCTGGTCGAGGATCCAGGCCAGCATGGCGGTCGTCGTCGTCTTGCCGTGGGTGCCGGCCACCGCCAGCACGTGGCGGCCGAAGAGCACATGGTCGGCCAGCCATTGCGGGCCGCTGGTGTAGGCGGCGCCGGCGTCCAGGATGGCTTCCATCAGCGGGTTGCCGCGCGTGACCACGTTGCCGATGACGAAGACGTCGGGGGCCAGCGACAGCTGCTCGGCGCCGAACCCTTCGATCAGGTCGATGCCCAGGGCGCGCAGCTGGTCGCTCATCGGCGGGTAGACGTTGGCGTCGCCGCCGGTCACGCGGTGGCCGGCCTCGCGCGCCAGCGCGGCCAGCCCGCCCATGAAGGTGCCGCAGATGCCGAGAATGTGCAGGTGCATCGTCAGCCGCGCAGCGCCTGCGCCGCCGCTTGCACCGTGGCGGCGATGTCCTGCTCCGTGTGCGCCGCGCTCACGAAGCCGGCTTCGTACAGGGCCGGCGCCAGGTAGACGCCGCGATCCAGCATGGCGTGGAAGAAGTGGTTGAAGCGCTCCTTGTCGGTGGCCATCACGGCGCCGTAGTTCTGCGGCAGCTGGCCGGCGAAGAAGAAGCCGAACATGCCGCCTTCGCTGTCGCCCACGAAGGGCACGCCGGCGGCGCGCGCGGCGCCGCTGAGTCCTTCGACCAGCGAACGCGTCCTGGCCCCGAGCGCTTCGAAGAAGCCGGGCTTGGAGATCTCCTTCAGCGTCGCCAGGCCGCACGCGGTGGCCACCGGGTTGCCCGAGAGCGTGCCGGCCTGGTAGACCGGGCCCAGCGGGGCGAGCTGCTGCATCACGTCCTTCGTGCCGCCGAAGGCCGCCAGCGGCATGCCGCCGCCGATGACCTTGCCGAACACGCTCATGTCGGGCTTGAAGCCGGGGATCAGCTTCGCGTAGACGCTCTGCGCGCTGCCCAGCGCGACGCGGAAGCCGGTCATCACCTCGTCGAACACGAACAGCGCGCCGTGCTGCGTGCACAGTTCGCGCACCCGCTTCATGAAGGGCACGCTGGCGCGCACGAAGTTCATGTTGCCGGCGATCGGCTCGATCATCACGCAGGCGATCTCGCGCCCGTGGGCGGCGAAGGCCTGCTCGATCTGCTCGAGGTTGTTGTACTCCAGCACCATCGTGTGCTGCACCACTTCGGCCGGCACGCCGGCACTGGTGGGGTGGCCGAAGGTGGCCAGGCCCGAACCCGCCTTCACCAGCAGCGCGTCGGCGTGGCCGTGGTAGCAGCCTTCGAACTTGACGATCTTCGAGCGCCCGGTGGCGCCGCGCGCCAGGCGCAGCGCGCTCATGCCCGCCTCGGTGCCACTGGAGACCAGGCGGATCTGCTCGACCGAGGGCACCTGGGCGATGATGGCCTCGGCCAGTTCGACTTCGCGCTCGGTCGGTGCGCCGAAGCTGAAGCCGTCGCGCGCGGCCTGCTGAACCGCTTCCAGCACCGCCGGGTGGCCATGGCCCAGGATCATGGGGCCCCAGGAGCCGATGTAGTCGATGTAGCGCCTGCCCTCCGCGTCCCACATGTACGCGCCTTCGGCGCGGCGGATGAAACGCGGCGTGCCGCCGACGGCGCGGAAGGCGCGCACCGGCGAATTCACGCCGCCGGGGATGACGCGCTGGGCGCGGGCGAACAACTCTTCGTTAGTGGACACGGCGGGGCGCCCCTCCCTTGGCCTTCGGTTCTTCGGCGGGCGCTTCGGCCGCCGGTTCGGTGCCGGGTTCGCCTTCTTCCGGCGGCGGCAGGGCCCAGAAGAAGCGGTCCGGCACCACGTTGCCCATGCCGGGGCGGAAACCCGCGTCCAGGCTCTGGTCCAGGAACGACAGCGCCTCGCCCACGGCGGCCTGCAGTTCGCTGCCGGCGGCCAGCAGCGCGGCCAGGGCGGCCGACAGCGTGTCGCCGGCGCCGACGAAGGCAGTTTCGAAGCGCTCGAACTTCTCGCCCGTGAGCGCGCCTTGCGGCGACGCCAGCACGTTGTCGATGAACTGCTCCGTGCCCTTGGCCGGCAGCAGGATGCCGGTGACCAGCACGTAGCGCGTGCCGTGTTCGGCCGCGGCCACCGCCAGTTCGCGCGCCGAGGGCGGGCGTTCGCTGTCCCAGTCGGGCAGCAGGAAGTCCTGCAGTGTCTTGTGGTTGCCCACCAGCACCTCGGTGGCGGGCAGGATGAGTTCGCGGAACGAGTCCAGGTAGGGCTGCAGCTTGTCTTCCTCCAGCCACGAAAGGCCGGGCAGGTAGGCGACGAGCGGAATGTCGGAGTAGTCGGACAGCACCTCGGCCACCGCGCTCACGTTGTCGGCATTGCCCAGGAAGCCGACCTTCCAGCCGGCGATGGTCACGTCTTCGAGGATGGAGCGTGCCTGTTCGGCCACCGCCTCGTCGTCGATGTCATGGCTGTCGAAGACCTCGGCCGTGTCGCGCATCACGATCGCGGTGGCCACGGGCAGGGCATGCGCGCCCATCGCGGCTATCGTGGACACGTCGGCGGCCAGTCCGCCGGCGCCACTGGGGTCGCTGGCGTTGAAGCTCATCACGCAGGCAGGCGCCGCGGGTTCGCCAGCGGGGTCTTCGACCGGCACCGCCGCTTGGGGTTCGGAAGTCATGGTGGGCCTTTGCGCCGCCCTCGTCCGGCAAGGGCGCGCCGGACTTCTAGCGGAATCTGAGGATTGGTGTGTATGTCCTCACAAATCCTTGATTTTCTGCGGATGTGCGTGGCTACAATCGTCGACCATTGTAGTGAGTGACCGCCATAACGTGAGCCAAAGCCGAACCTGGATGTGCCTGATCTGCGGCTGGATCTACGACGAAGCCGCTGGCGATCCGGAGCACGGCATTCCCCCGGGCACGGCATGGGCCGATGTGTCGATGAACTGGACCTGTCCGGAGTGCGGGGCGCGCAAGGAAGACTTCGAGATGGTCGAGATCTGAGCCGGAGACCTGGGCCGGCCAGTCGCGCAAAGAGGAGAGGCTGCAAGTGGACCCTGAAGTTTCCGAAGCCGGCTCCGGCGGAGCGAAGGTTCTCGTCATCGACGACAGCAACACCATCCGGCGCAGCGCCGAGATCTTCCTGCGCCAGGGCGGCCACGAAGTGGTGCTGGCCGAGGACGGGTTCGACGCGCTCGCCAAGGTCAACGACCACGACCCCGAGCTCATCTTCTGCGACATCCTCATGCCGCGGCTGGACGGCTACCAGACCTGCGCCATCATCAAGCGCAACCCGCGTTTCGCCCACGTGCCCGTGATCATGCTGTCCTCGAAGGACGGCCTGTTCGACAAGGCGCGCGGCCGCATGGTGGGTTCCCAGGACTACCTGACCAAGCCGTTCACGAAGGAACAGTTGCTGCGCGCGGTGGAATCGTTCCGCCGCGTCACCGGCTGAACGAGGGCCGGCGCCCCACCGCGCCCCCCAACCGCCCAAGGACGACCCCGATGGCGATCCAGAAGATCCTGGTTGTCGACGACTCCAAGACCGAATTGCACCACCTCTCCGAGATCCTGGGCAAGCGCGGCTACAGCGTGCGCACGGCCGAGAACGGCGAAGAGGCCATGCGCCGCCTGGCCGAGGACAAGCCCGACCTCATCCTGATGGACGTGGTGATGCCCGGCGCCAACGGCTTCCAGCTCACGCGCACCATCACGCGCGACCCGCGCTTCGCGGGCGTGCCTGTGATCATGTGCACCAGCAAGAACCAGGAGACCGACAAGGTCTGGGGCATGCGCCAGGGGGCGCGCGACTACATCGTCAAGCCGGTGCAAGCCGAGGAGCTGCTGGCCAAGATCAAGGCCTTCGACTAGCGGGTCATGGCGAACCGCGAAGCACTGCGAGAACTCCAGAGCCGGCTGGCGCAGCGGCTGAAGGCCGTGCGCGACGAGTCGCCTGCCCAGTCGTGGCTGGCGGTCGAATCCGGCGGCCAGGGCCTGCTGGTGGCGCTGCCCGGCGCGGGCGAGATCTTCCCCTTCGCCGGCGTGATGCCGGTGCCGCACACGCGCCCCTGGTTCGTGGGCGTGGCCAACCTGCGCGGCGGCCTGCATGGCGTGGTCGATCTCGCCGCCTTCCTGGGCCTGCGGCCCACGATGGCGGCTCCCGAGGCGGTGCGCGAGAACGCGCACCTGCTGTCGCTGAGCGCCGGCCTGGCCAGCCACAGCGCGCTGCTGATCGAGAAGCTGGCCGGCCTGCGCAGCGCCGCGCAGCTGCAGGCCGAACCCGACGACGGCGCCGCCCGCCCCAGCTTCGCCGGCCGGCGCTGGCGCGACGGCGCCGGCCGCGTCTGGCAGGAACTGGATCTGCCGGCGCTGGCACAGCACGAGCAGTTCCTGGCAATTTCGGACTGATGGCCGGCCGGGCACAACAAGCACGAAAACGAGCACGAGGACCCACATGAGCTTGCTGGATCGCATGAAAGGGATGGGCAAGGGCAAGCCGGAGGCGGACGCGCCGCCCACCATCGAGGACGACCTGTCGCCGCCCAACCCGATGGAAGCGACGATGCGCCTGGGCCCGGGCACCATCAGCCAGGACGGCCCGCCGACGCAGACCGAGGGCGACTCGTCCATCATCTCCGAGGCCGCGCCTTCCGAGCTGGCGGCCGAATACAACGAGACCCGCCTGCATGCCGACGCCGACGAGATGTCGGCCCTGGGCACCGGGCTGCCCGTCATCGGCCACTGGCCGGCGGCGCGCCAGCAGCGGCTGCTGCTGTCGATGTTCGGCGCCGGCATCGTGCTGCTCGTCATCGCGGGTATCTCGGCCATCGTCTCCAGCAACCGCAGCGCGGCGCAGGTGGGGGCCGCCGGCCAGGCGCAGACGCAGTCGCAGCGGCTCGCGAAGTCGGTCTCGCAGGCGCTGCTGGGCAGCCAGGCCGCGTTCCCGGAAGTGAAGGAAAGCGCCGAGGTGCTGGCGCACAACGTGCGCGGTCTGAAGAACGGCGACGCCGACGTGCCGGCCGCGCCTTCGTCGCTGCAGGAATCGGTGGACAAGCTGCTGCCGCTGGTGGACCGCGCCGAGAAGAGCTCGGCAGCGGTGCTGGCGCAGCAGAAGACGCTGACGCAGGTGGGCGCCGCCCTGCGCACCATCAACCGCCAGTCGGCCGACCTGCTGGAGACGGCCGAGACCGTGTCCTCGCTCAAGCTGCAGGGCGGCGCCTCGGCTGCAGAGCTTTCGGCGGTGGGCCAGCTGGTGATGCTGACGCAGCGCATCGGCAAGAGCGCCAACGAGTTCCAGACCATGGAAGGCGTCAGCGCCGAGGCGGTCTTCCTGCTCGGCAAGGACCTGAACTCGTTCCGCGAGATCGCCGAAGGCCTGGTCAATGGCAACCCGGAGCTGCGGCTGTCCGCCACCAAGGACCCGCAGGTCCGCGAACGCCTGCAGCAGCTGCTCAAGCAGTACGACGAGACGCGTTCGCAGGCGAGCGCGATCCTGGGCAACCTGCAGGGTCTGGTGGCCGCGCGCGAGGCGCAGACCGTCATCGTCAACGACAGCGAACCGCTGCGCCGTGGCCTGGACGAACTGCAGACCGCGCTCGGCCGGGCCGGCGGCTTCGGCTTCGGCACCATCCTAGGCCTCGTGCTCGCGCTGGCGCTCATCGTCGTCGGCGGCCTGGGCCTGCTGCGGCTGTTCGTGGTCGACCAGACCACGCGTGCCCGCCTGGCCGAAGCGCAGCGTCACGAAGCCGAACGCCAGGAGCAGGAAGCCAAGCGCGTGAACGACGCCAACCAGGCGGCCATTCTGCGGCTCATGAACGAACTGCAGACGGTGGCCGAGGGCGACCTCACGCAGCAGGCCACCGTGACCGAGGACATCACCGGCGCCATCGCCGACTCGGTGAACTACACGGTGGAGGAGCTGCGCACTCTGGTGTCCGCGGTGCAGAGCACGGTGGCGCGCGTGACCGACACCACGCAGCAGGTGGAGCAGACCTCCACCGAACTGCTGGCCGCCTCGACCGAGCAGCTGCGCGAGATCCGCGACACCGGCGAATCGGTGCTGCAGATGGCCGGCCGCATCAACGAGGTGTCCTCGCAGGCGCAGCAGACGGCCCAGGTGGCGCGGCGCTCGCTGCAGGCCGCGGAGACCGGCCTGCAGGCGGTGCAGAACACCATCGGCGGCATGAACTCGATCCGCGACCAGATCCAGGAGACGTCCAAGCGGATCAAGCGCCTGGGCGAAAGCTCGCAGGAGATCGGCGAGATCACCGAGCTGATCTCGGACATCACCGAGCAGACCAACGTGCTGGCGCTGAACGCCGCCATCCAGGCGGCCAGCGCGGGCGAGGCGGGACGCGGCTTCTCGGTCGTGGCCGAGGAAGTGCAGCGCCTGGCCGAACGCTCGGGCGACGCGACGCGCCAGATCGCGGCCATCGTGCGCACCATCCAGACCGACACCCAGGACGCGGTGGCCGCCATGGAACGCAGCACGCAGGGCGTGGTGGAAGGGGCGCGCCTGTCCGACGCCGCCGGCTCCGCGCTCGGCGACATCGACCGCGTGACGCGCCAGCTGTCGGAGCTGATCGAGCAGATCTCCAGCCAGGCCAGCCGCGAGGCCGAATCGGCCAACGTGGTGGCCGAGAACATCCAGCACATCTTCGCCGTCACCGAGCAGACCGGCGAAGGCACGCGCTCGACGGCGCAGATGGTGCGCGAGCTGTCGCGCACCGCGGAAGAACTGAAGGCTTCGGTGGCGCGGTTCAAGGTCTCTTGAAGCCACGGCGCCCCGGACGAAGGACGACGCGATGAACGCAGTGGCCAGCCCGCCGGGCACCGACGACGTCAGCACTCTCGCG
>JBGAKY010000080.1:0-24355 GCA_044224175.1 Rubrivivax sp.
CAGCCCGGCGCCGCCCAGGCGCACCAGCGCGTGCAGGCTGGTGGCGCCGGCGCCGAACCGGCGCGCCACGCGGTCGGCCTCGTCGCCGGCGATGAAGCCGTCTTCGCGCAGCCAGGCCAGCAGCTTGCGCCAGTCCAGCCGGCCGGCCGGGTGCTGGTTCTTCTGCTGGTGGGGGGGGGGAGCGGGTGGGTTCGGATCATGCGCGGCCACTTGCGCGCCGCAAGGCCGAAGGCCCCGAAGCGCTGGTCGATGGTAGCCGCGCGTGCCACCAGCCCATCGTGAGAAGGTAACGGCGTGCGCCGGGTCGCCACCACCGTGGTGTTGCCTTCGCGTGTGGGCTGCACGCTCCAGACATGGCCGTCGCCGAAGGCGGCGGCGATGCGCGCCGCGCTGGCTTCGAAACTGGCATGGCGGCCGAACAGGTTGACGCTGAAGACGCCGTCGTCGTCCAGCACGCGCCGGCAGTCGGCGTAGAAGTCCTCGCTGTCCAGCACCGGCGCCGCCGCGTCCTGGTCGTACAGGTCCACGTGCAGCAGGCGCACGCTGGCCGGCGCGGCCTCTTCATGCAGCCAGCGGCCGGCGTCGGCCAGCACCACGTTCACCTCGGGCGGCAGGTGGAACCAGTGGCGGTTCGCTTCCACCACCTGCGGGTTCAGCTCCACCACCGTGGTGGGCATGCGCAGCGCCTTGTGCGTGAAGCGGGTGATGGCGCCCGCCCCCAGGCCCAGCTGCAGCGCCTGGCCCTGCCCCAGCGTGGCCGGGTCCAGCCACAGCAGGCTGGCCAGCATGCGTTGCACGTAGACCAGTTCCACCGCCTGCGGCTTGCGGATGCGCATGGCCCCCTGCACCCAGATGCTGGCCAGGTGCAGGTAGCGCACGCCGTCGGATTCGCTGATCGTGGCTTCGGGCAGGCTCGGAACGTTCATGCGATGCCGGCCGCGGCGAAGGCTTCGCGCCAGGCGGCGAGTTTGCGTTCGAAGGACCAGCTGGCGTTGGCCGGGCTGGTGCTGGGCAGGCGCACCACGGACCAGCCGAAGGCCGCGGTGTGGCGCATGGCGCGCGCCGATTCGCCGCCGTTGTGCGCCACCGCCTGCAGCCGTGGCGCCCGCCGCGCCAGGCTGGCGAGGTCGTTGTACTCGGCGTCCTCGATGGCCTGGTCCAGGCTGCCTTCGCGCCGGCAGCGCGCGTACACGTCCCACAGACCCAGGCCGCGCCGCTTCACTTCGGCCAGCCGCTGGCGGTAGGGCATGGCAGCCAGGTCCACGCCCCAGATCGCCGAGAGAATGGGCCAGAAATGGTTGCGCGGGTGCGCGTAGTACTGGCCGGCGGCGAGCGAAGCCGCACCCGGGAAGCTGCCCAGCACCACCAGGCGCGTTTCGCGGCCGACCACCGGCGGCAGCCCTTCCAGCAGCGTCAAGCCGGCACCTCCAGCGGCGCCAGCCGCGGCAGCGCGGCCAGCGCGTTGGCGCCGGTGACGGCGGCGGTTTCCTGCAGGCTCCAGCCGCGCAGCCCGGCCAGTGTGGCGGCGATGCGCGGCAATTCGGCCGGCTCGTTGCGGCTGCGCTCGCCGGCGGCGCGCTGCTGCGCGGTACGGTACAGCCATTGCGGCGGGATGTCGGGGGCGTCGGTCTCCAGCACCAGGGCGGCGGCAGGCAGGGTTCGCGCCAGCTCGCGGATCTGCAGCGCGCGCTCGAAGGTCATGGCGCCGCCGAATCCCAGCCGCAGACCGTGGTCGCCGAAGCGGCGCGCCTGGTCGGCGCTGCCGTTGAAGGCGTGGGCGATGCCGCCCGCCACCGGCACCCGGTTCAGGCCGGCCAGCAGCGCGTCGGCCGAACGGCGCACGTGCAGGATCACCGGCAGGCCGGCGTCGCGCGCGATCTTCAGCTGCGCCAGGTAGAAGCGCTGCTGGCGTTCGCGGTCCAGTCCTTCGACGAAATGGTCCAGGCCGATCTCGCCCACCGCCACCAGCCTGGGGTCTTCCCGGAGCCGGGCCAGCGCTTCGCGCAGCCGGTCCAGGTCGGCCTCCTCGTCGGCCCGGTCCACGTACAGCGGGTGGATGCCCAGCGCATAGGCGGCGTCGTGGCGGTGCGCCAACGCGCGCACGGTGTCGAAGTGGGCCGCCTCCACCGCCGGCAGCACCAGCCGGCGCACGCCGGCGGTGCGGGCGCGGGCGGCCACCGCGTCGCGGTCGGCGTCGAACTCGGGCGCGTCCAGGTGGCAGTGGGTGTCGATCCACACAGCCCCGATGATGACGCACCCCATGCAGGCCCCCGGGCGTCGTGTTACCGTATTTCCGTGCGTGGCGCAGGAAGCACCCGACGATGAAGCAGGCCCCTCTGTACAGCCGGACGCGCCGCGTCCCGCCACCGGTGGCACCGGCGGCCCCCGTGCCGGTGCCGCGCCCGCCCGCCCGCCTGCTGGCCGCGCTGCGGCGCATGCCTCCGGTGTGGGTGCTGGCGGCTTCGCTGCTGGTCCTGGCCGCGGCCATCGCGCTGGTGGTGCTGGCACCGCGCCACCGCGCCATCACGCAGGACGACATCGACGCCGCGGTGCGCCACTCCCTGGAGAAGGAACCGCTGCCCTCGGCCGCGGCCAAGGCCTACGAAGCCATCATCCCTTCGGTGGTGCGCGTGGTCGGCCTGCTCGACGAGAAGGACACCGGCGAGAGCAACGCCGAGCAGCGCGCGATGGAGCGCAGCCTGGGCACCGGCGTCGTCATCGTCGACAACGGCACCATCCTGACCAACCTGCACGTGGTCTCGGGCGCCAAGAAGATCCGCGTCACCTTCGCCAACGGCCACGAGTCCGACGCCATGATGGTGGGCGCGCAGCCCGAGAACGACCTCGCGGTGCTGAAGGCGCTGTCACTGCCCGACGACCTGGAGGCCGCCACCCTGCGCAGCACCGCCGACCTGCGGCCGGGCGACGAGGTCATCGCGGTGGGCCACCCCTTCGGCATCGGCCCTTCGGTCAGCTCGGGCGTGGTCTCGGGCCTGAAGCGCGAGTTCCGTTCCGAGCGCGGCGACAAGCGCCTGACCAACCTGATCCAGTTCGACGCCGCCGCCAACCCCGGCAACAGCGGCGGTCCGCTGGTCACGATGGACGGCCACGTGGTCGGCATCGTCACCGCCATCCTCAACCCTTCGGAGCAGCGCACCTTCATCGGCATCGGGTTCGCGGTGCCGATCGAGAACGCCGCGTCCGCGGCGGGCATGCCGCCCTTCTGAGAAAGCCCCCCGATGCAAGCCAGCCCGGAATCCACCGCCACCTTGATGGAGCGCGTGCTCTACGAGGTCAAGCGCGTCGTCGTCGGCCAGGACCGCTTCCTGGAACGCGTGCTGGTGGCCATGCTGTCGCAGGGCCACCTGCTGGTCGAAGGCGTGCCCGGCCTGGCGAAGACGTTGACCGTGAAGACGCTGGCGCGCGCGGTGCGCGGCAGCTTCAAGCGCATCCAGTTCACGCCCGACCTGGTGCCCGCCGACCTGGTGGGCACGCGCATCTACAACCAGAAGACGGGCGACTTCGGCACCGCGCTCGGCCCCGTGTTCGCCAACCTGCTGCTGGCCGACGAGATCAACCGCGCGCCGGCCAAGGTGCAGAGCGCGCTGCTGGAAGTGATGCAGGAACGCCAGGTCACGATCGCCGGCGAGACGCACAAGGTGCCCGACCCCTTCGTCGTGATGGCGACCCAGAACCCGATCGAGACCGAAGGCACCTACCCGCTGCCCGAGGCGCAGGTCGACCGCTTCATGATGAAGGTGCTGGTCGACTACCCCACCGAAGAGGAGGAGTTCGTCATCGCCCAGCGCGTGACGGGCGCGCCGGTGGAGATCGACGCCGTGGCCGACACCTTCCAGCTGGCCGCGCTGCAGCGCGAATGCCGCGCCGTCTACGTCGACCCTTCGCTCATGCAGTACGCCGTGAAGCTGGTGAGCGCGACGCGCAACCCCGCGAAGTACGAGCTGGCCGACCAGGCGAGGTACCTCACCTACGGCGCCAGCCCGCGCGCCACCATCGGCATGGTCGAAGGCGCGAAGGCGCTGGCCATGCTGCGCGGTCGCCGCTACGCGCTGCCGGAAGACGTGTCCGACATGGTGGCCGACGTCATGCGCCACCGCCTGGTGCTCAGCTACGAGGCGCTGGCCGAAGGCCTGTCGGCCGACACCCTGGTGCAGCGCTTCATGAAGAAGATCAGCCCGCCCGACAAGCCGATGGCGCACGCCCGCTTCGACGGGGGCGCCCATGGCTGAGGCCGCCGACCGCCTGCTGCAGCGCCTGGAATGGACGGTGCTGCGGCGGCTGGACGGCCTGCTCCAGGGCGACTACCGCACCCTGCTGCGCGGCGGCGGCGTCGACCTGGCCGACCTGCGCGAGTACCAGCTGCACGACGACGTGCGCCATATCGACTGGAACGTCACCGCGCGCCTGCAGTCGCCCTACGTGCGCCAGTTCCTGGAAGACCGCGACCTCACGGTGTGGTTCGCGCTCGACCTGTCGGGCAGCCTGGACTTCGGCAGCGGTGCCACCACCAAGCTGGCCGTCTCGGCCGGCTTCGTGGGTGCGCTGGCGCGCGTGTTCTCGCGCCACGGCAACCGCGTCGGCGCGCTCTTCTACGGCAGCGAGGTCGACGACGTGCTGATGCCCGGCGCCAGCCGCCTGCACGTGCTGACGCTGCTGGCCCGCATGACGAAGCCCCGGCGCGTGCCCAAGGGCGGCCGCGGCACCGCGCTGGCCGACCTGCTGCAGGCCACCGCCGGCGTGGTGCGGCGCCGTTCGCTGGTGTTCGTGGTGTCCGACTTCATCAGCGCCCCCGGCTGGCACGAGGCGCTGGCGCGGCTGGCGCGCCGCCATGAAGTGGTGGCCGTGCGCCTGTACGACGCCGCCGAGATGGCGCTGCCCGACGTGGGCCTGGTCACGGTGGAAGACGCCGAGACCGGCGAGCAGCTGCTGGTGGACGCCGCCGACCCGGGCTTCCGCGCCCGCTACGCCGAGATCGCCGAAAGGGAAGAGGCGGCGCTGCGCGCCGCGCTGGGCAGCGCCGGCGTCGACGCGCTGGAACTGGCCACCGACGACGACCTGCTCGACGCGCTGCTGCGCTTCGCCGACCTGCGGCGGCGGCGCGCACGGCTCAAGTCCTCGCCCCGGGTGGCCGCGCACCTGGGCGCTTCGGCGGAGCTGCTGGGATGAGCTTCTTCTGGCCGCACATGCTCTGGGCCCTGCTGGCGCTGCCGGCGGTGGTGGCGCTGTATTTCTGGATCCTGGGCCGGCGCAGGAAGAACACCGTCAGGCTGGCCAGCTTGGCCATCGCCCGCCAGGCGATGGGCAAGGGCCCGGGCTGGCGCCGCCACGTGCCGCCGCTGCTGCTGCTGGGGGCCCTGGGCACGCTGCTGTTCTCGCTCTCGCGGCCGGCGGCCATGGTCACGCTGCCGATGGCCGAACGCACCATCATGCTGGCGATGGACGTCTCCGGCAGCATGCGCGCCGAAGACGTGAAGCCGAACCGGCTGGTCGCTTCCCAGGAAGCGGCCAAGGCCTTCCTGACCGACCTGCCGCGCGAGGTGCGCGTCGGCGTGGTCTCGTTCGCCGGCACCGCCGCGGTGGTGCAGCCGCCCACCTTCAGCCGCGACGACGTGATCGCCGCCATCGACCGCTTCCAGCTGCAGCGCGGCACCGCCACCGGCAGCGGCATCGTGCTGTCGCTGGCCACGCTGTTCCCGGACGCCGGCATTGAGATCCAGACCATCACCGGGCAGCGCAACATGCCGCGCATGCTGGGCGACAAGGAACCGAAGAAGCAGGACTTCAAGCCGGTGGAGCCGGGCTCGTACAACTCGGCCGCCATCATCATGCTGACCGATGGCCAGCGCACCACCGGCCCCGACCCGCTGGACGCCGCCAAGATGGCCGCCGAGCGCGGCGTGCGCGTCTACACCGTGGGCATCGGCACCACCCAGGGCGAGGTGATCGGCTTCGAAGGCTGGAGCATGCGCGTCAAGCTCGACGAGGAGACGCTGAAGAACATCTCCCTGCTCACCCACGGCGAGTACTTCTACGCCGGCACCGCGGAGGACCTGAAGAAGGTCTACCAGTCGCTGTCCTCGCGCATCGTGGTCGAGCGCAAGGAGACCGAGATCACCGCCCTCTTCGCCGGACTGGGCGCGCTGCTGGCGCTGGCGGCGGCGGCGCTGTCACTGTGGTGGTTCGGGCGCGTCCTGTAGCGGTTCCGAACTGGGGATGTTGCGCCGCCGCGCTGCGGCGCAACATCGAACCTGTGCCATGTACAAGCTGAAGATCGTGGGCGGCCTTGAAGCCGCCGCCGGTGCCACCACCGAATTCCGCCTGCCCGCCCCGCCGTGCAAGGTGGTGCTCGGCCGCGACCCGCGCGCCGAATGGAACCTGCCCGACAAGAGCCTCTCGCTTTCGGCACGCCATTGCGAGGTGGTGGTGGGCGAAGGCTGGGCCATGCTGCGCGACATCTCCACCAACGGCACCTACGTCAACGGCGCCAACCCGCGCATGCCGCACGACCACGCGCTCAACCCGGGCGACGTGTTCGAGATCGGGCCCTACCGCATCGAAGTCTTCGAGGACGCGCCCCGCGCCGCCCCGCCGGTGGTGGTGGACGTGGCGCTGGAGCCGCCGCCGCGCGTGCCGCCCGCGCCCGCGACCCCGCCGCCGGGCCGCGCCCGCGCCGTGTTCCGCATGCGCGCCGGACAGCCAGTGAAGACGGCCGAAGACTCCGGCACCGACCTGCCGACCCTGATCCGGCCCTCCACGCGGCCGGCGCCGCTGGCGGCCGCCAGCGCCCCGGCGCCCGCAGCCGCACCCGCGGCGGAGGCCGCCGCCGCGCCCGACGCCGTGCTGGCGGCCCTGGCCGAAGGCCTGGGCGTGGAGGCTGGCGCGCTCGCCGGTCACAAGGCCACCGAAGCCGCGCGCCGCACCGGCGCGCTGGCGCGCGCCGCTGTCATCGCCCTGCGACGCCTGCTGGAACAGGAAGCACGGGCGCGGCGCCGGCTGGGCAGCCGCCAGGCCACGCCGCAGGCGGCGCGCGAAGGCAACCCGCTTCGCGCGGCGCGCACCCCTGAAGACGCCCTGCTGCGCCTGCTGGAAGGCGGTCCCGACGGCAATGCCGCGCTGCGCCGCGCCGGCGACGAACTGGCCACCCATCATGAACACCTGATGGTGTGCTTCGCCGGTGCCGCGCGCCGCCTGGCCGAAGACCTGGACCCCGCGCGGCTGGACAGCGGCGTGGGCAACACCGCCGGCCCGGCCGGCAGCGAGACGCGCCGCGCCCGCCTGTGGGAGCTGTATTCGACGATCTGGGAGAGCATGGGCCAGGAGCCCGGCGAGCCCTGGACGCGCGGCTTCATCGAAGCCGCCCTGCTGCACCTGGCCGCCGCCTACGACGCCGACGAGCAGGGCGGTGACAGCACCCGCCTGGCCGGCCCGGTGCGCTGAAGTCGCCGCGGCCGCGCGGCCGCCGTTCAGCGCGTCAGCGGAACCAGATGCGCCACAGGCCCACCGCCACGTGGCCCCAGACCAGGATGTTGAAGCCCAGCAGCGTGAACACGCGCGAGATGTTCCACAGCACGCGCGCACGGCGCGCGCACGCGTCCTCGCCCGTGAACATGTAGAGCAGAAGGTACAGCGCCGAAGGGACCAGCGTCCCGACGACGAGCACCGTCATGGTCCAGTAGAAGACCTTCATTCGCGGCGGATTATCCCGACCGAAGCGGCCTCAGAAGCCCCGAACTGCACCCCTAAGCTGCCACTGTTCGTGACCGGTGGTTTCGGGCAGTCGATCAGGCGGCCGCCTCCACCACCATCTGCACCCGCTGCTGCCCGTTCCATTCGTCCAGGCTCAGGCGGTAGGCCAGCGTCACCTGATCGGGCACGGGTTCGGCATGGCCGAACCAGATGGCGTCGCGCTCGCGGCCGGCCAGCTTCACGCGCAGCTTCAGGTGCTTGTCCGCCACCAGCCGCTGCTGCAGCACCTGCACGGCGTCGCAGAAGACCGGGGCTTCGAAGCCCTGGCCCCAGACCTGCGCGTCGAGCAGCTGCACGGTCTCGGCGCTGAACCACTCCAGCGCCAGCGGGCCGTCGGTGTAGAGCGTGCGCGTCAGCGTGGCGGCGTCCAGCCATTCGCCCGCGACGGCACGGAAGGCCTGGTCGAACGTGGCGAAGGCGGTGTCGGGAATCGTGCAACCGGCCGCCATCGCGTGGCCGCCGAAGCGCAGCAGCAGGCCCGGGTGCCGCTTGGCCACCAGGTCCAGCGCATCGCGCAGGTGGAAGCCGGGGATGGACCGGCCCGATCCCTTCAGCGCGCCGTCCTGCCCGCGGGCGAAGGCGAAGGTGGGACGGTGCACGCGGTCCTTCACGCGGCCGGCGACGATGCCGACCACGCCTTCGTGGAAGCTCTCGTCGAACAGCACCACTGCGGGCGGCGCCGCGTCCAGCGTCAGCTTCGCCAGCGTGGCCTCGGCCAGTTCGCGCATGCCGGTCTCGACCTCGCGCCGTTCGCGGTTGATGGCGTCCAGCTGCGCCGCCAGTTCGGCCGCGCGCCCGGCGTCGTCGGTCAGCAGGCACTCGATGCCCAGGGTCATGTCGGCCAGCCGGCCGGCGGCATTGATGCGCGGGCCGAGCGCGAAGCCGAAGTCGAAGCCCGCGGCGCGCGCCGGGTCGCGCCGCGCCACCGCGAACAGCGCCGCCAGGCCCGGCTGCAGGCGGCCGGCACGCACGCGCTTCAGGCCCTGCGCCACCAGGCGGCGGTTGTTGGCGTCCAGCTTCACCACGTCGGCCACGGTGCCCAGCGCCACCAGGTCGAGCAGCGCGTCCAGCCGCGGCTGGCTCGCGGCGTCGAAGCGGCCGCGCGCGCGCAGTTCGGCGCGTGTGGCGAGCAGCACGTAGAACATGACGCCGACGCCGGCCAGGGCCTTGCTGGGGAAGTCGTCGTCGGGCTGGTTCGGATTGACGATGACGTCGGCCGCCGGCAGCTGCGCCCGGCCGGTCTCGTCCACCGCCGGCAGGTGGTGGTCGGTCACCAGCACGCCGATGCCCAGCGCGCGCGCATGTGCCACGCCGGCGATGCTGGCGATGCCGTTGTCCACCGTCACCAGCAGGTCGGGCCGCTGCTGGCGCGCCAGGTCCACGATGGCCGGCGTGAGGCCGTAGCCGTGCAGTGCGCGGTCGGGCACCACGTAGGCCAGCTGCTCGCGCCGCGCGCCCAGCAGGACCAGGCCGCGGATCGCCACCGCGCAGGCGGTGGCACCGTCGCAGTCGTAGTCGGCGACGATGCAGATGCGCCGGCCGCCTTCCACCGCGTCGGCCAGCAGGCGGCCGGCCGCCTGCGAGCCCTTCAGCGCGGCCGGCGGCAGCAGGCGGCCCAGGCCGTCGTCCAGGTCTTCGGCGGCGCGCACGCCGCGTGCGGCCAGCAGCCGGGCCAGCAGCGGGTGCACGCCGGCCTGTTCAAGGGTGAAGCTGGTGCGCGGCGGCACTTCGCGCGGGCGCAGGATCACAGCGTCTCCAGCAGCGCCGCCGGCCGGCCGGCGCTGAAACGCTGGCGCAGTCGCTGCCAGGTGCCGGCCACCGGGGCCAGCGCGACGGTGGCGCGTTCGCCGGCCAGCGTGAGCACCACGGGCTCGCCGCGCGCGGCGGCCGCGTTCACCTGCGCCAGCGTGTCGGCGTCCAGCGCGGCCCAGGCTTCGGCCCAAGCGGACCAGTCGCCGCCCAGTGCCGGCGTGCGGAGCCGCGAATCGATCACCGGGACCGGGCCGGTCGCCGGCTGCGCCACACCGCAGCCCGAGAGCCAGAACGAATTCACCGGCAGCAGGCCCTGGGCCTCGCGAGCTTCGTTCAAGGGGTGGGTGTACATCAGCATCTGCACTTCGTTCTGAAGCCGCCGCACCAGGCGCACCGCCGGGTCCTCGGTGAGCCAGCGGTCCACGTTGCGCGCCACCACGCGGTCCAGCGACGCGGTGCGCAGTTGCGCCAGGCTCTCGTGCGCCACGTACCAGCGGTAGGGCGCGCCCCAGCGGGCGACGAAACCTTCGCTGGTGAAGAGCGGTGCCACCGCCTCGAAGCATTCGCGCGAGGCGGCTTCGTCCAGCGCCAGCTGTTCGGGGTCGAGCAAGGTGACCTGGTCGCTGCCCAGGTGCCAGTGCGCCGGCGTGAGCAGGCCCCATGCGAGGTCGCCCACGTCCACGCCGTCGGCCGCCGCCTGCCAGGCGGCCCAGGGCAGGCGGCCGTCATCGCCGGCCAGGCCCAGCGCGCGCGCCAGCGCACGCTCGTGCGGCGGCGTGAAGCTCCAGGGCTCGCCTTCGTCGCGCGCGGCGGGCGCCAGACGGCCCAGCAGCGCCGCCAGCTGCGGCAGCTCGAGCGAACGCAGCGCCTCGCGCCCGGCCTCTTCGTGCGGGGCAGCGAACGGAACGATCCAGTGCATATGGGCGGCGATTATCGGGGGCCGGCACCGCAGGGCTTAGCATCCCTGCCCCATGGACCTTCCCTACGAGTGGCAGATCGGCTGGCGCTACACGCGCGCCGGCCGGGCGGGCCGCCGCAACGGCTTCATCTCCTTCATCTCCGGTGTCTCGGTGCTGGGCATCGCGCTCGGGGTGGCCGCGCTCATCATCGTGCTGTCGGTGATGAACGGCTTCCAGAAGGAGGTGCGCGACCGCATGCTGGCCGTGATCTCGCACGTGGAGATCTTCGCCGCCGACGGCAACGCGCTGCCCGACTGGCAGGCCACCGCCGCGGCCGCGAAGCGCAACCCGCAGGTGCAGGCGGCGGCGCCCTTCGTGGCGGCGCAGACGCTGGTGGGCCGCGGCGACGCGCTGCGCGGCGCCATCGTGCGCGGCATCGTGCCGGAGCAGGAAGCCGGCGTCACCGACCTCGGCCGGCGGCTGAAGGACACCACCTTCGCGCAGCTGAAGCCCGGCGAATGGAACGTGGTGCTGGGCGTGGAACTGGCGCGGCTGCTGGGCGCGCGCGTGGGCGACAAGATCACCATCGCCGCGCCGGGCGGCCAGCTCACGCCGGCGGGCACGGTGCCGCGGCTGAAGCAGTTCACCGTGGCCGGCACCTTCGACGCCGGCCACTACGAATACGACAGCGCGCTCGCGCTGGTGGCGCTGGACGACGCCGCCAGGCTGTTCCAGACCGGCGGCCCCACCGGCGTGCAGCTGCGCCTGGCCGACGTGCACCAGGCGCGCCGCGTGGGCGACGAGCTGGCGCTGTCGCTGGGCCGCGCGGTGCTGGTGCGCGACTGGACGCGCACCAACGCCAACTGGTTCGACGCCGTGCAGGTGGAAAAGCGGTTGATGTTCATCATCCTCACGCTGATCGTCGCCGTCGCCGCGTTCAACCTGGTCTCGACGCTGGTGATGACGGTGACCGACAAGCGCGCCGACATCGCCATCCTGCGCACGCTGGGCGCCACGCCGCGCAGCATCATGGGCATCTTCGTCGTCCAGGGGGCCACCGCCGGCATCATCGGCACGCTCTCGGGCCTGGTGCTGGGCCTGCTGGTGGCCTTCAACATCGACGTCATCGTGCCGGCCATCGAACATGCGCTCGGCGTCGCCTTCCTGCCCAGCAGCATCTACGTCATCAGCCGAATGCCCAGCGACCCGCAGATGTCCGACGTGCTGCCGATCGCGGTGATCTCGCTGCTGCTGGCCTTCGTGGCCACGCTCTACCCCAGCTGGCGCGCCAGCCGCGTGAACCCGGCCGAGGCGCTGCGTTATGAGTGAGATCGTGCTGGCCTGCGAGGGGCTGCACAAGCGCTTCACCGAAGGGCGCGGCGCCGACGCGATCGATGTCCACGTGCTGCGCGGCGTCGACCTGCAGGTGCGCGCCGGCGAGACGCTGGCCGTGACCGGTGCCTCCGGCAGCGGCAAGAGCACGCTGCTGCACCTGCTGGGCGGGCTGGACGCGCCCAGCGCCGGCCGCGTCAGCCTCATGGGCCGCGACTTCGCGCGGATGAACCCCGCCGAGCAGGGCGCCTGGCGCAACCGGCACCTGGGCTTCGTCTACCAGTTCCACCACCTGCTGCCGGAATTCAGCGCGCTGGACAACGTGGCGATGCCGCTGCGCATCCGGCGCGACAGCGTGGCCGCGGCGCGCGAAGCGGCGCGCGAAGGGCTGGCCGCCGTGGGGCTGGCGCAGCGCGTGGCGCACCACCCGGCGCAACTGTCGGGCGGCGAACGCCAGCGCGTGGCCATCGCGCGCGCGCTCGTCAGCAGGCCGGCCTGCGTGCTGGCGGACGAACCCACCGGCAACCTGGACCGCAGCACCGCCGACGGCGTGTTCGAACTCATGATGGACCTGGCGCGCCGCCAGGGGACGGCCTTCGTCGTGGTCACGCACGACGCCACGCTGGCGGCGCGCTGCGGGCGCACGCTGGCGCTGGACCGCTAGCCGCGCTGGCTACTGGCCCGGCAGGGCCAGACGCGACCCCTGCCGGCCGCGCGCCTTCACCGCCTGCGTGACGCGTTCGTTCAGGGCCGCGAACTCGGCCAGCATCGCTTCGCAGGCGGGCGCCTTGGCTTCACACAACGAAGCCGTCTGCACCGAGACTTCGCCCTTGGCGTCGCGTTCGATCACGCGCCGCACCACCGCCGGGAAGGCCGCGTGATCCTTCGGCACGAAGGACCACTGCGCGCGCGCCAGCGGTTCGTTGACGATGGTCCAGCCGTCGGCGTGCGTGACCACGGTGCCGTTGCCGTCCTGCGCTTCCAGCGCCTTGAGCGCCGCCGCCACCGTGGGATAGCCGATGGCAGGCGGCTGCGCCGCTGCAGGCTGGGCGTGCACGGCTGCAGCCAAGGCGAACCCGCCGGCCGCGAAGACCCTGGAGAACATGCGCAAGACTCCCGCTGCGAACAAGGCCCCGCGAGGATAGTGCGCGGCAGCGCTCCGTAGAATCGGGGTGTGCACCTGCTCAATGCCGACCTGCATTCGCATTCGAATGTCTCCGACGGCACCCTGCCCCCGGAAGAACTGGCCGCCCGCGTCCACGCCCATGGCGTCGACGTCTGGGCGCTGACCGATCACGACGAGATCGGCGGCCTGGCGCGCGCCCGCGAAGCGGCGCTCGACCTGGGCATGGACTTCCTCACCGGCACCGAGATCTCGGTCAGCTTCGCCGGCGAGACCGTGCACGTGCTGGGCTACGGCTTCGACCCCGAGGACGATGCCCTGGTCGCCGGCCTCGCGCGCGTGCGCGGCGGCCGCCTGGAACGCGCGCGCCGCATGGCCGACAGCCTGGCCGCGGCGGGCATTCCCGGCGCCTTCGAGGGCGCGGCCGCATACGCGGGCAACCCCGACCTGATTTCGCGCACGCATTTCGCACGCTACATCGTCGAACAAGGCCACTGCGGCGACACCCACGAAGTGTTCCGCCGCTATCTGAAGGAAGGCCTGCCCGGCTACGTGCCGCAC
This sequence comes from Rubrivivax sp., assembly GCA_044224175.1. Lineage (GTDB taxonomy): Bacteria > Pseudomonadota > Gammaproteobacteria > Burkholderiales > Burkholderiaceae_C > Rubrivivax. The sequence continues at coordinate 13,435 of JBGAKY010000080.1, forward strand.
CAGTGGGCCGGCTTGGGCGAGGCGGTGCGCTGGATCACCGGCGCCGGCGGCATGGCGGTGGTGGCGCACCCGGCGCGCTACCGCTTCACGCCGACGGTGGAATACGCGCTGTTCTCCGAGTTCGTCGCCCATGGCGGGCGCGGGGTCGAAGTCATCACCGGCAGCCACAGCGCGCCGGAGCAGGTGCAGTACGGCGACCTGGCGCTGGAGTTCGATCTCCTCGCCTCGCGCGGCAGCGACTTCCACGCCCCCGGCGAAAGCCGCGTCGAGCCGGGCGCCCTGCCCGACCTGCCCGGCCGCCTGCAGCCGGTGTGGACTGCGCTGGCGGACCGCATCCAGCGGGCATGACGACCCCTCGCCCGACGGGTACGTCGGCCGATCCCCCCAGGGGATTGCGGGCCGGCTTGGGAGCGGCCCGGCGCTCGGCCCGCGCGCCCTCCGCGGCATGACGGGTTCCAGGCCCGGCCTGGGCATCGCGCTCGTCGTGCTGATGGGCCTGCTGTTCGCAGGCATGGACACCGCCATCCGTTTCCTGGGCGGCGCGCTGCCGGTGCTGCTGCTCATCACCACGCGCTACCTGGTGCAGGCCACGGCGATGGGCGTCTGGCTCGCCGCCGACCCGCGGCGCGGCTTCGCCACCGCGCACCCGCGCTTCCAGGCCCTGCGCGGCGTGCTGCTGCTGGTGACCAGCGCCTTCAGCTTCTGGGGCCTGCAGGTGGTGCCGGTGGCCGAGTTCACCGCCATCAACATGCTCACGCCGGTGCTCGTCACGCTGCTGGCGGCCGTGGTGCTGAAGGAAGACGTCTCGCCGCTGCGCTGGGCGCTGGTGGGCTGCGCCTTCGCCGGCGCGCTCATCGTCATCCGGCCCGGCAGCGGCGTGCTGGGCTGGGGCGTGCTGTACCCGCTGGGCGGTGCGCTCACCTACGCCTGCTTCCAGCTGCTCACGCGGCGGCTGGCCGGCGTGGAGAGCCCGTACACCACGCACTTCTGGACCGGCTTCACCGGCGCCGCGATCCTGGTGCCGATGCTGCTGCTGTCGCCGGTGGACTGGCGTGGCGCGCTGGCGCAGGCGGGCTGGGGCACGCTGGGCCTGCTGCTGCTCATCGGCGCGCTGGGCACCGGCGGCCACCTGATGCTGGTGGTGGCCTTCGGCCTGGCGCCGCCTTCGACGCTGATGCCCTTCGTCTACGTGCAGATCGCCTCTGCCGCATTGCTGGGCTGGCTGGCCTTCCGCCAGTGGCCCGACGCCTGGGGCTGGGCCGGCATGGCCGTCATCGCCGCCTGCGGGGCTGCGAGCGCGTGGTTGAACGTGCGGCGCTCGCCCGCCTCGTTCGTCGACAGCGCCGTGGCAGACTGAGGGGATGATCCTCGTCACCGGCAGTGCTGGCCACCTGGGCGAAGCGCTGATGCTCACGCTGCGCGAGCGCGGCATGCCCGTGCGCGGCATCGACCGCCTGGCTTCGCCCTTCACCGACGCGGTGGGTTCCATCGTCGACCGCGCCTTCGTTCGCGACTCGATGCAGGGCGTCACCCAGGTGCTGCATGCCGCCACGCTGCACAAGCCGCACGTCGCCACCCACGCGCGCCAGCAGTTCGTCGACACCAACGTCACCGGCACGCTCCACCTGCTGGAGGAAGCCGCGGCCACGGGCGTGCGCGCCTTCGTCTGCACCAGCACCACCAGCGCCTTCGGCCGCGCACTGGTGCCGCCGCCGGGCGAGCCCGCGGCCTGGATCACCGAGGCTGTGCGACCGGTGCCGAAGAACATCTACGGCGTCACCAAGGTGGCGGCGGAAGACCTGTGCGAGCTGATGCACGGGCTGACGAAGATGCCGGTGCTGGTGCTGCGCACCTCGCGCTTCTTCCCCGAGGACGACGACGACCCCGGATCGCTGGCCGAGCGCAGCGCCCTGAACCTGCAGGCCAATGAATTCCTCAGCCGCCGCGTCGACATCGAAGACGTGGTGAGCGCGCACCTGGACGCGCTGCAGGCCGCACCGCGCCTGGGCTTCGGCCGCTTCATCGTGAGCGCGACCACACCCTTCAACCCCGAAGACCTGCCCGGGCTGCGGCGCGACGCCCCCGCGGTGCTGGCGCGCCGCGTGCCCGGCTGGCAGGAGGTCTACGCGCGCCAGGGCTGGACCATGAACCGCACGCTCGATCGCGTCTACGTCAACAGCCTGGCGCGCGAACGGCTGGGCTGGCGCCCGCGCACCGACTTCGCCGCCGTGGTGCGCCGGCTGGCCGAGACGGGCGAGATCCGCAGCGCGCTGGCGCGGCGTGTCGGCGCCAAGGGCTACCACCGGTGAAGGTCTTCGTCAGCCATGCTTCGGAAGACAAGCCGCGCTTCGTGCTGGGCTTCGCCGAGAAGCTGCGCGCCGCCGGCATCGACGCCTGGCTGGACCGCTGGGAGATGCTGCCGGGCGACAGCGTGGTCGACAAGCTGTTCGCCGAAGGGCTGGCGAATGCCGATGCCGTCGTCGTGGTGCTGTCGAAGTTCAGCGTCGACAAGCCCTGGGTGCGCGAGGAGATGAACGCCGCGCTCATGAAGCGCGTGGAAGCGAAGCTGAAGGTGGTGCCGGTGGTGCTGGACGACTGCCGCGTGCCGGAAGCGCTGGCCACCACGCTGTGGGAGCGCATCACCGACCTGGAGCATTACGACGAGAGCTTCGAGCGCATCGTCGCTGCGCTCACCGGCGTGCACGAGAAACCCGCGCTGGGCACCCTGCCCGCCTTCGCCCAGCCGCTGGCGGTGCCGATCCCCGGCCTGGCGCCGCAGGACGACCGCGTGCTGCAGGCGCTGGGCGCGCTGGCACTGCGCCTGGGCTACGACAGCTTCAGCCCCGGCGAACTGCAGCAGGACCCGGTGCTGTCGGCGCTGCCCCAGCAGGAAGTGCTGGACTCGCTGGAGATGCTGGAAAGCGAGGCGCTGGTCCGCACCGAAGCGCTGGCCCCGGGCCTGCCTTCGGTGGGGCTCGAAACCGCCGGCCTGCGGCGCTGGGCCGAAGCCTGCCTGCCGGGCTACGCGGCACTGCTGAAGGCCGTGGGCGGCGCCATCGCCAACGAAGGCGTCGACAGCAACGAAGCGCTGTGCGAGAAGCTGGGCCAGCCGCGCGTGCTGGTGAACCACGCGCTCGAAGTGCTGGAAGGCGAAGGCCTCGTCACGGTGGCGCGCTACGGCGGCGGTCTGCAGGAAGTGGTCGGCACCTCGGCCAGGTTGCGGCGCTGGCTAGGCGCCTGAACCCTGGCCGCCCACCCGCTGCCGCGCCAGCGCCGCCCCCTGTGCAAGCGCCGCCAGCTTGGCTTCGGCCACCGCGCGCGGCATCGGCGCCAGGCCGCAGTTGGTGCAGGGGAAGAGGCGTTCCTTCGGCACGAACTGCAAGGCGCGGCCGATGGTGTCGGCCACTTCTTCGGCCGTCTCCACCTGCTCGCTGGCGACGTCGATCACGCCCACCATCACGTCCTTGCCGGCCAGCAGCTTCATCAGGTCGGGCGGCACGTGGCTGTGCAGGCATTCCAGGCTCACCTGGTCGATGCGGCTCTTCGCCAGCGCCGGGAACACCTGCTCGTACTGGCGCCACTCCTCGCCCAGCGTCTTCTTCCAGTCGATGTTGGCCTGGATGCCGTAGCCGTAGCAGATGTGCACCGCGGTCTTGCAGGTGAGTCCCTGCGCCGCCCGCTCCAGCGCCTGCACGCCCCAGCCGGCGGCGTCTTCCATGTAGACGTTGAAGGCCGGTTCGTCGAACTGCACGATGTCCACGCCGTCGGCCTGCAGCGCCAGCGCCTCCTGGTTCAGCAGTTCGGCGAAGGCGAAGGCCATCTTCACGCGGTCGCCGTAGAAGCGGTCGGCCACCGTGTCGACGATGGTCATGGGCCCGGGCAGCGTGAACTTGACCTTGCGCTTCGTGTGCGCGCGCAGGAAGCGTGCCTCGGCCTCGTGCACGCGGCCCTTGAGCTTCAGCGGCGCCACCACCTGCGGCACCATCGCCTTGTAACGGTCGTTGCGGATGCCCATCTCGACCTTGTGCTCGAAGTCGATGCCCGCCACCTGCTCCAGGAAACCGTGCACGAAGTGCTGGCGGCTCTGCTCGCCGTCGCCGACCACGTCCAGCCCGGCGTCTTCCTGGGCCTTGATCCACAGCAGCGTGGCGTCCAGCTTGGCCTGCGCCAGCGCAGGGCCTTCGGCCTGCCACTTCGGCCAGAGCTTCTCGGTCTCGGCCAGCCAGGCGGGCTTGGGCAGGCTGCCGGCGATCGTGGTCTCGAACATCGGGTCTTGTCTCCTGTCGCAGGGGTGCGCAGCATAGCCGGCGCCGCGGCGGCCCGCTTTCGTCGCCCCGCCCGGCCCTTTCGTCGCAGCGCCGGCGCACCCGCGGCGCGCTCGGCTACGCTCCCGACCCCATGACGCCCGCACTCGACCAGCCGCTGCCGCCCGAACTGGCCGGCCGCGCCCAGGGCTGGTTCACCCAGTACCGGCGCTACCCGGTGTTCAGCGCGCCCTGGGGACGCGGCCGCTGGCGGCTGGTGGGCACGGTGCTGGCCTGCGTGATCGCCCTGCTGCTGTTGACCGTGATGGGCACGATCGAGAAGGACCGGCCCTGGCTCACCCTGGTCGAGCTCACCGTGCTGCTGGGGTTGCCGGCCGTGGTGGGCCCCTGGCTGGGCTGGCAGGTGCGCCGCCGGGCCTGGGCCCCGCGCCGCGAGGGCTGGGCGCTGGTGGCCGTGATGCTGGCGCTGTCCGGCGCCGAGTTCCTGTACAACGCGTTCGGGTCCGAGCCGCTGAAGCAGTTCATCGCCGAGCGGACCGGCGACGTCGACGAAAAGGGCCAGCGACGCCGGATCGCCATGATCCTGGGCGTCACCGTGAAGACTCCGGAATCGCCCGGCGGCACGCCGCCGCGCGACGCCGACATCGACGAGCCGATCCGGATCTTCAACTATGCGTTCCGCGCCGGCGTCACCTTCCTGCTCGCCGGCGGCCTGGGATTGGTGGCCTGGCGGCGCGAACAGAGCGGGCTGGCGGCACTGGCGCGCGAACAGGCGCTGGCGCGCGAGCAGGCGCAGCGGCGCGAGGCCGAGCTCCGGCTCTCGGTGCTGGCCGCGCAGGTGGAACCGCACTTCCTGTTCAACACCCTGGCCGGCGTGCGCAGCGCCATCGCCACCGACCCCGCGCGCGCCAGCGAGATGATCGACCGCCTGGTGGAGTACCTGCGCGCCGCCATCCCGCGGCTGCGCCACGACGGCGTGGAGCAGGCCACCGTGGGCGCCCAGTTCGAGCAGGTGCGCGCCTACCTGGGGCTGATGAAGGCGCGCATGCCACGCCTGTCGTACACCGTCGAGGCGCCGAGCGAGCTGCTGCGCGCGCGCTGCCCGCCGCTGATGCTGATCTCGCTCGTCGAGAACGCCGTCAAGCACGGCGTGGAACCGAAGATCGGCCCCGCGCGCGTGGAGGTCAGCGCGGCGCGGAGCGCCGAAGGCCGGCTGGTGCTGACGGTGGCCGACGACGGCGTCGGCTTCGGCGACGGCACCAGCGGCAGCGGCATCGGCCTGGCCAACATCCGCGAACGGCTGGCCCAGCTGCATGGCGACGCCGCCTCGCTGGCGCTGAAGGCGCGCGAAGGCGGCGGCGTCGCCGCCCTGCTCACCCTGCCGCTGGAGACCGCCGCATGAACGCTGCCCCGAAGGCCATCATCGCCGACGACGAGGACCTGCCGCGTGCCGAACTGAGGCGCATGCTGGCCGTGGCCTGGCCCGAGCTCGTGGTCGCGGCCGAATGCGAACATGGCCCGGCCGCGGTGGAGGCGATCGAGGAACACCGGCCCGACGTGGCCTTCCTGGACATCCGCATGCCGGGCCAGAGCGGCCTGGACGTGGCGCGCGCCGCCAGCGGCCGCTGCCACGTGGTCTTCACCACCGCCTACGACAGCCACGCGGTCGAGGCCTTCGAAGCCGGCGCGCTGGACTACCTCTTGAAGCCCATCGACGCGCAGCGCCTGGCGCAGGCGGTGGCACGCCTGCGCGAACGGCTGTTCGCGAAGAACGCCGCGCCCGAGCTGGAAGCGCTGGTCGAACGGCTGCGCCTGAAGCCCGGCCAGGCGGCGCAGAAGCTTCGCTGGATCAGCGCCAGCGTCGGCGACACGATCAAGATGTTCTCCATCGACGAGGTGATCTTCTTCCAGAGCGACGAGAAGTACACCCGTGTCGTCGGCACGCGCGACGAGGCGCATGTCCGCAAGCCTCTGAAGGAGATCGCCGAAGGCCTGGACGGCGACGAGTTCTGGCAGGTGCACCGCGGCACCATCGTGCGCGCCGCGGCCATCGCGCGTGCGCAGCGCGACGACATGGGCCGCATCACGCTGCACCTGCGCGACCACGCCGAGAAGCTGGCGGTGAGCCAGGCCTACGCCTGGCGCTTCAAGCCCATGTAGGGACGGGGTTTTCCCGCGTCTGTCGAAAGGGGCGGCCACGGTTCGTCGTAGGGTCATGGCCCCGACACGAACCGCGAGGCAAGCACCATGGCCCAGCTGAGGGTGAATTCCTATTCGGTCTCGCTCGATGGTTTCGCCGCCGGCCCGAACCAGAGCCTGGAGAACCCGATGGGCGAAGGCGGCATGGCGCTGCACGGCTGGGTGCTGGGCACGCGGACCTTCTGCCGCATGTTCGGCCGCGAAGGTGGCAGCACGGGACCCGACGACGACTTCGCGCAGCGCGGCTTCGAGAATCTGGGCGCCTGGGTGCTGGGCCGCAACATGTTCGGCCCCGTGCGCGGGCCCTGGCCCGACGACGCCTGGAAGGGCTGGTGGGGCGACGAACCGCCCTACCACGTGCCGGTGTTCGTGCTGACGCACCACCCGCGTGCGTCGCTGGTCATGAAGGGCGGCACCGTCTTCCACTTCGTCACCGACGGACTGCACGCGGCGCTGGCGCGCGCCAGCGAAGCCGCCGGCGGACGCGACGTGCGCGTGGGCGGCGGCGCCGCCACCGTGCGCCAGTGCCTGCGCGAGCGCCTGATCGACGAGATGCACCTGGCCGTCTCGCCCGTGCTGCTGGGCCGCGGCGAGCCGCTGTTCGCCGGCCTCGACCTGGCGGCGCTGGGCTACCGCGTCGCCGAACATGTTCCCACCCACGCGGCCACGCACGTCGTGATTCGCCGCACCGACTGACCCAAGGAGCCGACTGCCATGCCCACCCTGCCCCCGCTCATTCCCTACCTCGGCTTCGGCGGCAACTGCGCCGAGGCGATGCGCTTCTACGTGAAGGCGCTGGGCGCGAAGATCGAGATGATGATGAGCGGCGCCGAATCGCCGATGGCGGCCGACATCCCGAAGGAGTTCGCGCACCGCATCATCCACGCCCGTCTGGTGCTGCCCAGCGGCGCCATGATCTTCGCCGGCGACGCGCCGGCGCACCTGCCGTACGAAGGCATCAAGGGCGTGAGCCTGACGCTGGACTACCCCACCCCGGCGGCAGCGAAGCAGGTGTTCGACGCCCTCGCCGAAGGCGGCCAGGTCACCATGCCCTTCGGCCCCACCTTCTGGGCCAAGGGCACCGGCATGGTGACCGACCGCTTCGGCGTGGCGTGGATCACCAACGGCGAGGTGATCCCGATGTAGCCGCGGCCGGCGTTGCGCCGACAATCGGCGCCGCAATGCCGTTGCTGCGCCTGATCGTCGCTTCCCTGCTGTTCTGCGCCCTGCACGCCGGCGCGGCACAGCGTCTGGCGCTGGTGATCGGCAACGAGGCCTACCGCAACGCGCCGCTGGACAACCCGGTGAACGACGCGCGCGCGATGGCCGGCGCGCTACGGGCGACCGGCTTCGAGGTCACCCTGCTCACCAACGCCGACCTCCAGCAGACCCTGGCGGCGCTGCGCGACTTCGGCGACCGGCTGAAGGAAGGTGGCGGCGCGGGGCTGTTCTACTTCGCCGGCCACGGCATGCAGATCCGCGGCCGCAACTTCCTGCTGCCCGTCTCGGCGAAGTTCGCGCGCGAGGACGAGGTGGCCTACGAGTCGCTGGACGCGCAGGCGGTGCTGGACAAGATGGAAAGCGCCGGCAACGGCACCAACCTCGTGATCCTCGACGCCTGCCGCAACAACCCGTTCGCGCGCAGCACGCGCGGCGTGCCGCAGGGCCTGGCGCAGATGGACGCGCCGGTGGGCACGCTGATCGCCTTCTCCACCGCGCCAGGCACCGTGGCCAGTGACGGCGACGGCGCCAACGGCCTCTACACGCGGCACCTGCTGGGCGGCATCGGTACCCCGGGGCTCAAGCTCGAAGACCTGTTCAAGCAGGTGCGCGCGGCGGTGCGGCGCGAGTCGCAGGGGCGCCAGGTGCCGTGGGAAAGCACCTCGCTCGAAGGCGACTTCTACTTCGTGCCGCCGCCGCCCCCGGCCCCCGCGCCCGACCCGCTGGCGCTGGTGGACGACACCCTCTGGGACACCGTGAAGGACAGCGACCAGCCCGGCGTGCTGCAGCTGTACCTGCGCCGACTGCCCGCCGGCCGCCATGCGGCCGAAGCGCAGCGCCGCCTCGAAGCGCTGGCGACGCCGGCGCCCGCGACGGCACCGCCGGCGACCGAACCGGCGCCGCCACCCGCCGCCGAACCGGCCCCGCTGGCACTCGCGCCCGCCGAAGGCGGTCGCGCCGACCGTGCGATCGAGGAGTCGAGCCGGCGCATCAACGAGATCCTGCGCTGGGGTGACGAAGGCACCGACCGCCGGCCGCCGAAGCCGGCGCGCAACGGCGCCGGCTTCACCCAGGGCGACCGCTATCGCTGGCTGCTGACCGACCGCAGGCGCAATGAGTCGATCGGCATGCTGTTCTGGCGCATCGACCGCGTCGACGCCGACGGCAGCCTGGGCGTCAACGAAGGTGCGGTGCAGCTCGACCCGGTGGGCGACCTGCGCATGGCCAACGACCTGCGCCGCGGCACCTGGGAACGCTGGGACCTGCCGGTGCCGATCGGCGCCGCCGCGCGTGCCGGCCAGCGCATGCCCTTCGAGACGCGGCGCGAGATGCGCGACGCCCAGGGCGTGGTCTCGCGCATGCGCCTGAGCGGCACGCTCAAGCCCGGCGGCCGCGAAGTGCTGGTGCTCCAGGCGGGCCGGCTGGACACGCAGCGCTTCGAGCTTTCGGCCGACGGCGCGATCGAGCGCGACAACGGCACCCGCGGTTATGTCAGCTGGCGGCAGACGATCTGGTTCTCGCCCGGCCTCGCGCTGCCGGTGGCCTGGGAGCTGGACGAACGCATCGACGGCCGCCTGGAACGCCAGCTGCGCCAGGAGCTGGTGGCCTACGACGTGGCGCCCGTGCCCTGAAGGCTCACCAGGCGTCGACGAAGCCGCGCCGCGGCGGCAGCGGCGCCGCACAGGCCGCCGCCAGCACGCGCAGCAGCCAGTCGCGCGTGTCGGCGGGGTCGATCACGTCGTCGATCTCCAGGTGGCTGGCCATGTTGAGCGCCTCGCCGCGCTTCACCGCCTCGGCCAGCAGGCGCTCGAACAAGGCCTGGCGTTCGCCTTCGGGCGCCGCTTCCAGTTCCTTGCGGAAGCCCAGGCGCACCGCGCCTTCCAGGCCCATGCCGCCGAATTCGCCGCTCGGCCACGCGCAGGTGGCCACCGGCGCATGGAAGTGGCCGGCGGTGAGCGCCATCGCGCCCAACCCGTAGCCGCGCCGCAGCACCACGCTGGCCACCGGCACGCGCAGCGCCGCGGCGTTGACGAACAGGCGCGCCGCGTGGCGCACCATCGCCGTCTTCTCGGACTCGGGGCCGACCATGAAGCCAGGCGTGTCGACGAAGGTGACGAGCGGAAGCCCGTGCGCGTCGGCCAGCTGCATGAAGCGCGCGAGCTTGTCGCAGGCCGGCGCGTCGAGCGCGCCCCCCAGGTGGCGCGGCTGGCTGGCGGCCACCGCCACCGCGCGCCCGCCCAGGCGCGCCAGCGCGGTGACGACGCCGATGCCGAAGTCGCGCCGCAACTCCAGCACGCTGCCTTCGTCCATCACCGTGTTCACGATGGCGCGCGGGTCATAGAGCGCATTGCGGTTCTCCGGCAGTGCCAGCCGCAGGCCGATCTGCTCGCCGCCGCCCGGTCTGGCCGGCAGCTGCGGCTGTTTCACCTGCGCGAGGTAGCGCTTCGCCGCCACCACGGCGGCCGCTTCGTCGGGCACGACGAAGTCGATCACGCCGTTGGCGGCCAGCACGGGCACCGGGCCCACCGCGTCGGCATCGACCCTGCCCAGGCCACCGCCTTCGATCATGGCCGGCCCGCCCATGCCGATGCTCGAGCCTTCGGTGGCGATGACGAGGTCGCAGCAACCCAGCAGCGCCGCGTTGCCGGCGAAGCAGCGTCCGGCGACGATGCCCACCAGGGGCACCTGCCCCGACAGCGCGGCCAGGCGGCCGAAGGTGGTGCAGTCCAGCCCGGCCACGCCCAGCCAGTCGACGTCGCCCGGGCGGCCGCCGCCGCCTTCGGCGAACAGCACCAGCGGCAGCCGGCGGTCGGCCGCCACCTGCAGCAGGCGGTCGCTCTTCTTGTGGTTGAACATGCCCTGGGTGCCGGCGAGCACGGTGTAGTCGTAGGCCATCACCGCCACCGGCACGCCGTCCACCGTGCCGGTGCCGGTGAGCAGGCCGTCGGCGGGCGTGTTCTTCTGCAGGTCTTCCAGGCTGCGCCGGCTGCGCTGGGCTGCCACCGCGAGGGCGCCGTATTCGGTGAAGCTGCCGGCGTCCAGCAGGTCGGCCAGGTTTTCGCGCGCGCTGCGGCAGCCGGCGGCGTGGCGGCGCGCCATGGCCTCGGGTCGCGCGGCGTCATGCCGGTATGCAGGTACAGTACCACCGGGCGATGGGTTTCGGTGTCGCTGGCCGGTTGATACACATCCATGATCAGCGGTTGCTTGATCAGCGTGGGATAAGCCAATACTGTAGT
>JBGAKY010000081.1:0-24397 GCA_044224175.1 Rubrivivax sp.
GGTGACGCAGACAAATCCGGCAGCGTCCAGATCGACCAGCTTGTCACCCACCAGTCCCGCCACTAGGCTTTCTGCAAAGCCGGTCAGGTCATCCGGAGGAATGGCCAGCCCTAGCGCAATCCTCGCGAAGATAGGCGTGCGCACCAGCCAAAGTTCCAGATCCCGCGGCTCGCGACAACGGTGCTCCAGCAGGTGAAACATGCACAGCGCGCGCGCCGCATGCCGCAGGTGCGCCGCCGGATCAGCCTCGAAGCGGTCCAGCCTGCGCCTGCTGCTGGCCAGCGCCCCGGCGACGTCGCTGAACGGTCGGCCATGGCCAGGGATGACCACCTGCGCGCCCAACGACTCGATCAGGTCCAGTGTGCGACGCGAAGCTGAAAACCCGTCGATGCCGTCAATGGCGGGGAAGATGATGGCAAGTCGGTTCTCCCACAGGGCATCGGCCGAAATCAGAACGCGACTTTCGGGCTGGAAGAAGACCAATGCATCAGGATCATGCCCGTCCACCGGCAAGGCCAACCAGCGGTGCCCAGCGAATTGAAGGTCCTCGTCCGCTGCCACGCCACGCGAAGCGACGAACCTTTCGCATCGCTGATCGGTCAGGTCGAAGGTGAGTCTCTCCCGATCCCAGCCTTTGACTGCATCGAACGACGCGGCGGGCACCCAGATGTCGCAATCGAAAGACCGTTGCAGTACCGCATTGCCGCCGCAGTGGTCGGAATGAAGGTGCGTGTTGACGACACGCTCCACCCGAGCGCCGCCAAATCGGCGCCCGAGCAGTTCCAGGGTTTGCGCAGAGTGGGACGCGTAGCTCGTATCCACGACCGTGAGCGGCCCGCCACCGGGCTGCTGGAACACGACGTTGTTGGAAGAGAGCCAGCCACGTTCGAGTACGCTGGCCCCAAGATCCCCCAGCACACGGGCCAGACGCTCCTGCTCGTTGCTCACGCCGCCTGCCGCAACTCGCGCCGAAGAATCTTCCCGACGTTGCTCTTCGGGAGTTCGTCCCGGAACTCGATGTAGCGAGGCCGCTTGTAGGCGGTGAAGTTCTCCCGGCAGTAGCCGGCCAGGTCGTCTTCGGAAAGCGTGGGATCGCGGCGCACGACGAACAGCTTGACCGTCTCGCCGGACTTTTCGTCGGGAACCCCGATGGCGGCGCACTCCAGCACACCCGGGTGCTGGCTTACCACCTGCTCGATCTCGTTCGGGTACACGTTGAACCCGGAGACCAGGATCATGTCCTTCTTTCGATCGACGATGACGAAGCGACCCTGCTCGTCCATGACCCCGATGTCACCCGAGCGGAACCAGCCGTCGGCCGTCATCACGCGTGCCGTCTCGTCCGGACGGTTCCAGTAGCCCGCCATCACCTGCGGCCCCCGGATGCAGATCTCGCCCGAACTCCCTTGCGGCACCGCCAGTCCGTCGTCGTCGCGGATCGAGACTTCGGTCGACGGCAGCGGCAGGCCGATCGTCCCGCTGAATTCGCCAATGTCCAGCCGGTTGCTTGTCACCACCGGTGAAGTCTCGGAAAGACCATAACCCTCGACGACAGGGCAGCCGGTCAGCTGAAGCCACTTCTCAGCGGTCGAGCGCAGCACCGCCATTCCCCCCCCGTTAGAGACCACCAGACGGGAAAAATCCAGCTGCCTGAAACCGTCGTCTTCGGCCAGCGCGTTGAACAACGTGTTGACCGCCGGGAACATGTTGATCTCGTAGCGCGAGAGCGTGCGCACGAACTCGGGTATGTCCCGCGGGTTGGCGATGAGAAGGTTCATCGCCCCCAGACGTGTGCCCAGCAGCGCGCACACCGTCAGCGCGAAGATGTGATAAAGCGGCAGTGCGCACACGCAGGTCATCGGCCGGTCGCCCAGCCGCTTGAGCGTCGGGGCGAACCAGGCCTCGGACTGCAGGACGTTGGCCATCACGTTCCGGTGCAGCAGCACCGCGCCCTTGGAGACGCCGGTCGTCCCACCCGTGTACTGCAGGAAGGCGATGTCGTCCGGCTTCACGTCGGCGCGCCGGAAGCTCAGCGTCGATCCCTTCGCCAGTGCATCGGAAAAGCGCGTGACCGTGCGGCCCTGATCGAGCGGGAGCCGGAATTCGGGCACTGCCTTGCGCAGATGGCGAACCGCGAAGTTCACGATGCGACCACGCCAAGGCCCCAGCAAATCGCCAACCGCACAGAGCACGACGTGTTTCACCGGCACCGTGTCGCTCACCTCTTCCAGCGTGACCGCGAAGTTCTCCAGCACCACGCAGACGACGGCGCCCGAGTCCACCAACTGATGGCCCAGTTCCCGCGGCGTGTACAACGGATTCACGTTCACCACCACGTGCCCCGCACGCAGCACCGCTGCCAGCACCACCAGATACTGCGGCAGGTTCGGCATCATCACGGCAACGCGGCTGCCGCGTTCCAGGCCCAGCGACTGCAACCAAGCACCGAAGGCCTGCGACCATTCGTCCAGTTCGCGGTAGCTGATGCGCCGGTCCATGAAGGCCATCGCGTCGCGCCGGGCGTGCTGGCGGAAGGCGTCATCCAGCATCGTGGCCAGCGACGGCACGTTCTCGGTGTCGATCCGTGCCGGCACGCCGGGCGGATAGTGGTCTAGCCAGGGGAAGGTCAAGATCGGGCGGGGCAAGATGCTGAGGAAGCCCGATCGTCGCCGCGGCCCCGGCTCTTGCGCTAGGGGAATTGCCCCAGCGACGCCAGATTCCCGCCTGCGTCGACGGCAAACAGCGCTGCCGCCAGTGCCCGTTCGCGGCCGGCCACCGTGGCCAGGAAGTCACCTGCTCCGCGCATGTCACGGAAGGTGTCGAAGCCGGTCTCCAGGAAGTCCTGCAGCGCACCCAGCCCGGCCGCCTTGGCGGGCCCCCGCATGAATCGCAGCGAGTGCCGCAGCACCGTGTGGCGGGTGTAGCGGTCCAGCGCCTGGCCCACGGCGAGCATCAGGTCGATCTGGCGCGCGCGGCCCTCGGGTTGACCGCAGGCCTGCCAGGCGCGGACGTAGGCGCGGGCGTCGACCGAGGGCGACTCCAGGGACCGGGCCATATGGGTGTCGAACTCCTCGGACAAGGCATGCAGCTCCGACAGCGACAGCACCGTCTCGACGATTTCGCGCGGGAACAGCCGAACCAGCCCCGGCACCACGCGCGCGAACTGCGCGTCGCGCTGGGTGAAGTCATGGGGACCGTACAGGTCTTCCAGGAAGAAGCGGGCCGCGCGCCCATAGCGGGGCGTGCCCAGCAGGTCGGCGTAGGTCTTCTCGAAGCGCGCGTGCTGGAAGGTCTTGACCGCCGTCACCCGCGCGTCCAGGCCGGGCTCGAGCGCGCGCTGGCGCCGTTCACGCGCCACGCGCTGCAGGTTGTCCAGGATGTTCTGTCCCTCGGGGCTCATCGTTCTTGCTCGTCGGGGCACGCCTCTAGGGCGGCCGCGGCCGATGATGCAACACTGCGGCCGTGCCGACACCCGGCCCGACGCAAACATGTCGCTTGCCCGCCTTCAGCAGTTCACGACCATCGGCATGGTGCTGCTGGCCGCCGCGTGGGCCGCCGCGTCCTGGCGCGCCGGCCACGCCGCCTGGGCGCTGGGTGGCGCCCTGCTCATCGTCTTCGGCTACGCGCTGGTGCTGGCGATCGAGTTCACCCTGCTGCACCGCGTGCACGGCGACGACCCTGCACCGCGCGCCGGCCCGGCGCAGCTGCTGCACGCCTGGTGGGGGGAGGTCCGCTCGGCGCCACGCGTGTTCTGCTGGCTGCAGCCCTTTCGCAGCACGGCCTGGAGCGACCATCTGCCGTCCCAAGCCCAGGGCCGGCGCGGCCTGGTCCTGGTGCATGGCTTCGTCTGCAACCGCGGCCTGTGGAATCCCTGGCTGCAACGCCTGCAGGCAGCTGGCGTGCCCTTCGTCGCCGTCAATCTGGAGCCGGTGTTCGGGTCCATCGACGACTACGTGCCCATCATCGAAGCCGCCGTACGCCGGCTGGAACAGGCCACCGGCCGGCCGCCAGTCGCGGTCGCGCACAGCATGGGTGGCCTGGCGCTGCGCCGCTGGTGGGTCGAATCAGGCGACGACGCCCGGCTGGATCACGCGGTGACCATCGCGACCCCGCACCACGGCACCTGGCTGGCGCGTCTGGCGCTCAGCCGCAACACGCAGCAGATGCGGCGCTTCTCGCGCTGGCTGCAGGCCCTGGCGCAGCGCGAACCCGCCGGCCGCGCCGCGCGCTTCACCTGCTTCTACGGGCACTGCGACAACATCGTCTTCCCGCCTTCCACCGCCACCCTGCCCGGCGCCGACAACCGCCACCTGGCGGGTGTGGCCCACGTGCACATGGCCACCCACCCCGAACCCTGGGACGAGGTGCTGCGCCGCCTGCAAGCCTGAATCCGTCTTCAGGCCTTGGCCAGCACGCCACGGCGCATCTGGTCGAGTTCCAGGCTCTCGAACAGCGCCTTGAAGTTGCCTTCGCCGAAGCCCTGGTCGCCCTTGCGCTGGATGAACTCGAAGAAGATCGGACCCAGCTGGTTTTCGCTGAAGATCTGCAGCAGCAGTTCGCCCGGCTTGCCGTCGATCAGGATCCTGCGCCGCTTCAGCGACGCCAAGTCCTCGCCATGGCCCGGGATGCGCTTGTCGATCAGCTCGTAGTAGGTGTCGATCGTGTCCAGCAGCTTCACGCCGCCCGCAGCCAGCGCGTCGACCGTGGCGAACAGGTCGTTCGATCCCAGCGCGATGTGCTGGATGCCTTCGCCGTGGTACTTGTCCAGGTACTCCTGGATCTGACCCGGCGTCTCGTTGCCTTCCTCGTTGATGGGGATGCGGATCTTCCCGCAAGGGCTGGTCATCGCCTTGCTCTTCACACCCGTGACCTGGCCTTCGATGTCGAAGTAGCGGATCTCGCGGAAGCCGAACAGGCGCTCGTAGAACTCGGCCCACTCGCCCATGCGGCCGCGGTGCACGTTGTGCGTGAGGTGGTCGATGTAGGTCAGGCCCACGCCGGGCGGGTTCAGGCTGGCGCCGGGCAGGGGTTCGAAGTCGACGTCGAAGAAGCCGATGTTGCCGATCTCGCCTTCCCTTGCACCGTCCTTGCCGCGCCAGCGGTCGACCAGGTAGATCAGGCTGTCACCGATGCCCTTGATGGCCGGGATGTTCAGCTCGCCCGGCCCCGCGGTGCCGGCATAGCCCCAGGCGCCCAGCCCGACGGCGCGTTCGTAGGCCGCCTTCGCGTCGCGCACGCGGAAGGCGATGGCGCAGATGCTGGGCCCGTGCAGGCGCGCGAAGCGCTGCGCGAACGAATCGGGCTCGGCGTTGACGATGAAATTGATCTCGCCTTGCCTGTACAGAAGCACGTTCTTGTGGCGGTGCTTGGCGATCGCCCTGAAGCCCATGCGTTCGAAGAGCGCTCCCATCGCCGCCGGGTCGGGCGCGGCGTACTCGATGAACTCGAAGCCGTCGGTCCCCATCGGGTTGTCCCAGGGCGTGAACGTCATGGCGCGGTCTCCTCGCGGTGGCGGGTGGCGAAGCCCTGCACTGTAGGGGGCGTGGCACGCAGTTTGTCTGCAAGACCGCGCGCGTTTCGGGGTGCTGACGCAGGAAACCTGCAATAATGAAGTGTATGGAGACAGAAATCCAGCTTGACACCGTCGACCGGCGCATCCTTCAGGTGCTGCAGGCACAAGGCCGCATCACCTACGACGAACTGGCCGCCCAGGTCAGCCTTTCCGCCAGTGCCACGCTCCGCCGCGTCAAGCGGCTGGAAGATGCCGGCGTCATCGCCGGCTACGTGGCGCTGCTGGCGCCGGACCGGGTGGGGCTGGGCCTCACGGCGGTGCTCAACGTGCGTCTGGAGAAGCAGCCCGCCCACGACAAGCGCACACCGATGGAGGCCTTCGCTGCCGCCGTGCAGGCCTGGCCCGAGGTGGTGGAATGCTCCGCTCTCACCGGCGAGATGGACTACCTGCTGCGGGTGGTGGTGCGCGACATGGCGCACTACTCGCGCTTCGTGATGGACTCTCTGCTCAAGCACCCCAGCGTGCAGGACTGCAAGACAAGTTTCGTGCTTCGCAGCCTGAAGGGCACCACCGCGCTGCCGGTCTGAACCGGGCCCTTCGCGGCAGGCGCTCAGTTGTCCAGCTCGTGCAGCAGGCGCCACACCGGGTCGTGGCCCAGGTGCAGCAGGTTGGCGACGTCGACGACGTCGTCGGGCAGGGCGGCGTTGTCCCAGCCGCGCTGGCTGTGGCGTGCCACACGGATGGCCAGCACCACGTTGCGCACCTGGTCGGAATCGACATGCCGGTCGTCGCTGATGCGCACCAGCAGCGGCGGCAGGCGCCAGTCCAGCATCAGCGCGTGCTGCAGGTCGGCGAGCTCCACGTTGAGCAGTTCGCGCTGCACGGTGGCCGTGCGCAGCGTGGGATCGGCGGCCTGGCGGTCGACGATGGCCCGCGCGAGCGCCGGGGCGCGCAGCCACAGCAGCAGCTCGGCGAAGTCGTGCAGCAGCGCCGCTTCGTGGATGACTGGCGCGTCGTGGTCCATGCGGTGCACCGCGAAGCCGAGCGCGAAGTTGGCGGCCCGGTGGCTGCGGCGCAGCACCTCGTTGAAGCCGGCCAGCGCGTCGGGCTGTTCGGCCAGCATCTCTTCCACGGTGGGCTGCGGCCCGAAGGTGCGGAAGAAGGGGCCGATGCCCAGCAGCACCAGCGCAGCGGTCACGGTCTCCGGATGGCCGCGCGTGCCTTCGTCGCGGCCGCGGCGCAGCTTCGCCACGTGGGCCAGCACCTTCAGCGTGAGCAGCGGGTCGGCGGAGACGGTCTCGGCCAGCAGGTGGGCGTCGACCTCGTCTTGGTTGAGGCGCAGCTCCTCGAGCATTTGCGCCGTGCCGCAGAGCACGGGCAGCGCGGCGGGGTCGAAGCACCGCACCCAGCCTTCCACGTCGCGCGGGATACGCGTGATGGGCGATGGCGGTGTGGCGGCAAGCATTGGAAGGCCTCTTGACCGGCCTTATCGGCCGGCCGCCGCTCCGACTTGAGGCGGCCGCGCCCGCTACATCGCCAGCATCAGGCCATCGCGCGCGTCGCAGCGGCCCTCCAGCACGCTGCGGTAGGCCACTTCCACCGCCGTGGCGCCGCGCAACTCGCGCACCTGCACCCAGGGCGGTTCGGCACCCGCCACGCGGTCGGCGAAGGCCTGCCAGGCTTCGCCGCTGCGCTGCTGCCAGCCCGCCGGGCCCCAGCCTTCCGGCGGCGGCGCCAGGCGGCGCTTCACCTGCGCCGGCGCGAAGAACAGCGTCGGCTTCGGCCCCGGCAGCGCGCCGGCGCCGCCCAGGTCCTGCCAGTGCGTGCCACCCACGGCGCAGTTGTGGCCCAGCCGGTCGGCCCAGTGTTCGTGCACCGCCCGGCGCAGCGCCACGCTGCCGGCGAAGTCGACGTAGACCGCCGGCGCCTGGCCGTCCAGGCGGCCCAGGTCTTCGTAGGCCAGCACCTCGTCGTAGCAGCCGAGCGAGCGCACGAAATCCACCCGGCCGGCCGAGGTGAGCCCGGTCACGCGCGGCCGCTGCCTGCGCCGCGCCAGGCAGAAGGCGGTGGCGTAGGCGGTCTTGCTGGACGCGCTGGACAGCAGCACGCGTTCGGCGCCGAAGAAGCCGGCTTCGGCCAGGAAGTCGTCGATCAGGAAGGAGGTGATGAACAGCGGCTTCAGCAGCGCCTGCAGCGCTTCACGCCCGGGCTGGTAGGCGGGGTCGGCGTCGCAGAAGGCGTACTGGTTGTAGACGGCGGCCAGCGGTGCGCGGTGCGCCGCCAGGTCCGTGAAGCCGGCGGCGCCGACCTTGCCCGGCCGCACCACCAGGTGCGTGCCCATCGGCAGGTAACCATAGACGCGGCGGCCGACTTCCACGCCTTCGGCGCGCGATTCGCTCACCACCGCGAAGCCCCACACCGGCACACAGCCCCAGGCCGCGTCTTCGCAGGGGAAGAACTGCCAGTACTGCATGGTCTCGCCGAAGGCGGCGTAGGTCACGTTGTTCGAGGTGAAGGCGAAGTGCGCCAGCGCGAGGCGGGCTTCGCCTTCGGCCAGGGCGCGCTGGGCCGGCGCGTCAGGGTCGGGGGCGACGCGCACGTCGTGCAGGTCGCGCCGCGCGACGAGGAAACGGGAACCGGCGTCCATCACCATGGGCAGCCTCCGCAGCAAAGGGGCGCCAGCATGATGAGGCCGGCCCCGCCCCGCTGTCACCCCCGCGACGCCGGCGCGTCGCGGGGTGCCGGCCATGAGCCAGCCGTTCATCACAGGCGGCTCACGCCGGGCAGCAAGGCCACGAGCTGGCCGTCCAGGTAAAGCGCGCCTTCGGGCGCACCGGCCTGGGCGTAGAACTCGTAGACGGGGTCGGCGGTCGCGGCGGCGGAGTGCACGTGCAGCCGGCGGGCCAGCCGGGACAGCACGGCGCCGGCGCTGCGCAGCGTGCGCACGGCCATGCGGCGCGTGCGCGAGGGCGGGGACAGCAGGACGCCTTGGACAAGTTGTCTCGTCGTCATGATCTTCTCTCCGTGGAGCGCGCCGTGTTCATGGGGCGCGCGGCGGTCTCAGGGGCTGTGTCGCAAGTGCTCGAGCTCGGCACGCAGGTTGCGCTGGGCGGCCTGGCGCGCGTTGCGGGGGCGGTGGGCACCGGCGACGCGAAGGCGGCTCGGGGCCACCAGCGGGTTGCGGGGCTTGGCGGTCTTCAGGATCAGCTTCATCGTCGGGTCTCCTTCGTGAGGGGCCAGGAATGCAAAAGGCCCGGGTTGCTGGTGCAACCCGGGCCTGGTGGGATGGGGACGGTGGCGCGGGGCCTGTCCTCAGCCGCTCCAGGGCGCCCCGGGCGGGGCACCATCGTTCAGTGCGACGGTTCGTGCGTGGGCATGCGCTGCCGCGGCCAGGGCTAGGCCGAAGTTCAGAGCGATGCGGGACACGGAAACGAACATGACGCAGTGGCGGTGGGTTGATCGGATCGTGGCGGTGGGTGCTGTCAGCGGCAGTGCCGGGGACACCTCTTCACCACGGGCTTGCGCACATGATAAACATGTGATTATCAAAGAGCAAGCCCCCTTGATCCCGAAAACTGGGGAGGCGCGGGCCCTTCAGCGCTTGCGCTTGAGCGGTGCCACGCCGGCCTGGGTGCGGCGCCAGAGATCGGCCTGTTCCTGCAGCGTGGGCGGACGCGGTGCGCCCAGCGGTGAGGAAGGCGGCGGCAACGGCGCCGCAGGCTGCGGCGTCAGCACCTCGCCCAGCAGGTCCAGCAGGCGCGTGCGCGCGCGCTGCGGGTGGCGCCGGTAGTAGGTGAGCACCAGGCCGACGATGAAGCGCTCGTCGTCGTCCCGCGGAGCGCTTTCGTCGGGTGCCGCCGCGTCGCGCGCACTGGCTGCCGCGGACATCGGCGCCGGCGCGGGCGGCGCGGCCGCGCCATGCGGCACGTCCATCCAGCCTGCGGGCTTGTGGCACAGGTGTTCGAACTGGCGCGCCAGGCGCTCGCCGATCTGGCGCGAACGGCTCTTGATCTGGCTCCAGTAGCTGGGCTGGATCTGCACCCGCTCTGCGAAACGGCGCTCCAGGCCGCGCAGCGTGGCGGCGTCGGCATGGCGGGCGGTGTGGCGGACGAACTCCTCGAAGAGCGCGAGCGCGTTGTCCAGGCGTACCTGCGCCAGGTCGACGGGGGCTTGGGGCATCGCCCTCAATGATAAATCCGCGTTGACCTGGCGCTTCGGCCTAGGATCTCCCGATGGATGCCACCGTCGAAACCCCCGCGGGCGAACGCTGGCCGGCGCTCGGCCTGGGCACCTGGCAGTACGGCGAATCGTCGGCGCGCCGCGCGGCCGAAGTGACCGCCCTGCGCGAGGCGCTGCAGGTCGGCTACCGCCTCTTCGACACCGCCGAGATGTACGCCGAAGGCGGCGCCGAGGAAGTGATGGGCCAGGCCCTGCCCGCGGCGATGCGCGCAGGCGAGGTGCGGCGCGAAGACCTCGTCGTCGTCTCCAAGGTCTACCCCCACAACGCCAGCGAAAGCGGCGTCGTCAAGGCCTGCGAACGCAGCCTCAAGCGGCTGAAGCTGGATCGCATCGACCTCTACCTGCTGCACTGGCGCGGCGCCGAACCGCTGGCCGCCACGGTGGCAGGCTTCCAGCGACTGCAGCAGCGCGGCCTGATCCGCCACTGGGGCGTGAGCAACTTCGACGTCGCCGACCTTCAGGAACTGGAGCGCGTGGCCGGCGGCCGCGACTGCGCCTGCAACCAGGTCTACTTCTCGGTCTCCGAGCGCGGCCCCGGCTTCGCCTTGCTGCCCTGGCAGCGACAGCGCCGCATGCCGCTGATGGCCTACAGCCCGATCGACCAGGGCGCGCTCGCCGCGCACGGCGCGCTGGCGCCGATCGCGCGGCGCCACGGCGCCACGCCGGCCCAGGTGGCGCTCGCCTGGGTGCTGGCGCAGTCGGGCGTGATCGCGATCCCGAAGGCCGCGCGCTCGCAGCACCTGCGCGAGAACTGGGCCGCGGCCCGACTGCCGCTGGACCAGGAGGACCTGGCCGCCATCGACCAGGCCTTCCCGCCACCGACGCGCGCCCGCCCGCTGGCGATGCGCTGACCCTCACGGAGAGCCCGCATGACCCACCGCATCAAGGCCCTGCTCGCCTTTGCCGCCCTCCTGTCGCTCGCCGAGGCCGGCGCCGCCGAGCGTGCACTCGACAAGGAGGTGCTGGTCAAGGCCGGCGTCGACCAGGTCTGGGAGGCCTGGACCACCAAGGCCGGCATCACCAGCTTCTTCGCGCCCGATGCCGAGATCGAGGCACGGGTCGGCGGTGCCTTCCACATCTTCATCGACCCGCTGGCCGAAACCGGAGGGAAGGGCGCCGACGAGATGCGCTACATGGCGATCCAGCCCCGCCGCATGCTCAGCTTCGACTGGAACGCGCCGCCCTCGCTGCCCGAAGCGCGCGCCCAGCGCACCTTCGTGGTCCTGCGCTTCGCGCCGGTGGACGACAGGACCACGCGCCTGACCCTTCACCACACGGGCTGGGGCGACGGTGGCGAATGGGACAAGGCCTACGCCTACTTCGACCGCGCCTGGGGCAACGTGCTGGCCAACCTGCAGAAGCGCTTCGAGACCGGCCCCGTGGACTGGACCGACTGGATGCGCCGCCTGCAGGAGATGCACAAGGCGGCGCCGAAGTAGGCCCGCCCCTCAGCGCACCACGCGCGGCGCGGTGCGCAGGCTCAGGACCATGGTGGTGCCCAGGATCGCGACCACCACGCCCAGCGACAGCCAGACCGGCAGCTTCACGAAGTCGACCACCAGCATCTTGCTGCCGATGAACACCAGCACCAGCGCCAGCCCGTAGCTCAGCAGGTGGAAGCGCTCGGCCACCGCGGCGAGCAGGAAGTACATCGCGCGCAGGCCCAGGATGGCGAACACGTTCGAGGTCAGCACGATGAAGGGGTCGGCCGTGATCGCGAAGATGGCGGGAATGGAGTCGACCGCGAAGATGATGTCGGTCACGCCCACCAGCGCCACCACCAGCAGCAGCGGGGTCGCGATGCGGCGGCCGTTCTCCAGCGTGAAGAAGCGCTCGCCGTCGAAGCCGCGGCTCACCGGGATCAGGCGGCGCAGCAGGCGCAGGGCGGGGTTGGACTCCAGGTCGGGTTCCTTGCCGGCGGCCCACCACATCTTCACGCCGGTGGCGACGAGGAAGGCGCCGAACACGTAGAGCACCCAGTGGAACTCGGCGATCAGCCAGGCGCCGCCCAGGATCATCAGCGTGCGCAGCACGATGGCGCCGACGATGCCGATCATCAGCACCCGCTTCTGGTATTCCGGCGGCACGGCGAAGTAGGTGAAGATCATCAGGAAGACGAAGATGTTGTCGACCGCCAGGCTCTTCTCGATCAGGTAGCCGGTCAGGAACTCCAGGCTGCGCGTGTTGGCGGTGGCCAGACCGTGGTCCTGCAGGACGGCCCACCAGAACAGGCCGTTGAAGGCCAGGCTGGCGGCCACCCACACGAGCGACCAGTTCAGTGCTGCGCGCAGCGTGACGCTCTGCGCCCCCTGCTTCTTCAGCACCACGAAGTCGATGAACAAGGCGGCCAGGACCGCGCAGACGAACACGGCCCACAGCCAGGCCGGCGCAATGGTGTCCATGGAGACACTCTCCCAGTGAAGTTGAGAATTGCGCCGAAAGGTCTTGCGAAAGCGGGTGGCTTTCCGCGGTCCCGGGTCACCGGCGGGCGCCGGTGACCGTGCTGACGGGGGCCGCCGCGGCCGGGCGGCCGCGTGCTACTCCCCTCTCGACGGTCGCGATCCTAGCGGCCGTCGGACAACCCCATGTGTTCTGGGGTTGAGGCTCAGTCTTCTTCCTTCACGTGGAACTGGCTCACCAGTTGCTGCTGCACGTTGGGCGGCACCGGCTCGTAGTGGCTGAGCTCGATCGTGTAGCGGCCCTGGCCGCTGGTCATGGCGTTCAGGCGCGACTGGTAGCTGGCCAGTTCCGACAGCGGCACCTGGCCCTTGACGATCATCGTGCCGACGGCACCGTTGGTGGTGCCGCTGACCAGGCCGCGCTTGGAGGACAGGTCGCCGGTGATGTCGCCCATCGCCGCGTCGGGCGCGGTGATCTCGATGTGCACGATGGGTTCCAGCACGATGGGCCGCGCCTCGCGCACCGCGGCCATGAAGGCCTTGCGGCCGGCGGTGACGAAGGCGATCTCCTTGCTGTCCACGCTGTGGTGCTTGCCGTCGTAGACGATCACGCGCACGTCCACCACCGGGTAGCCGGCGACGGCGCCGCCGGTCAGCACTTCGCGCACGCCCTTTTCCACCGCGGGGATGAACTGGTTCGGGATCACGCCGCCCTTGACCTGGTCGACGAACTCGAAGCCGCCGCCGCGCGGCAGCGGCTCCACCTTCAGGAAGACCTCGCCGAACTGGCCGGCGCCGCCGGTCTGCTTCTTGTGGCGGTGGTGGCCTTCGGCGTTGGCGGTGATGGTCTCGCGGTAGGCGATGCGCGGCGGCCGCGTGTTGACCTCGAACTTGTAGGTCTCGCGCAGGCGGTCCAGCAGCACGCGCAGGTGCAGCTCGCCCAGGCCGTAGACGATGGTCTCGTTGGTGCTGGCGACATGCTCGATCTTGAGGCAGGGGTCCTCGTCGATCAGCTTGGTCATGATCTCCCACATGCGCTGCTCGTCGCCGCGGCGCTTGGGCTCGACGGCCAGGCCGTGCACCGGCACCGGGAAGTCCAGCGGCTTGAGGTGGATGTGGTCGTCTTCGGCCGCGTCGTGCAGCACGGCGTCGAAGTGGATGTCGTCGATCTTGGCGACCGCGACGATGTCGCCCGGCAGCGCCTTGGGCACTTCCACGTGGTCCTTGCCCTGCAGCATGAACAGGTGGCCCACCTTGAAGGGCTTGCGGCCGTCGCCGATGAACAGCTGGCTGTCCTTCGTGACCGTGCCCTGGTGGATGCGGAAGATGCCCATCTTGCCCACGTAGGGGTCCACCGTGACCTTGAAGACATGCGCCAGCACGTGCCTGGAAGCGTCGGGCACCGCTTGCATGGGCTTCGCCTCGGCGCCTTCGCCGTTCAGGAAGTCGGGCGGATTGGCCTCGGTCGGGTTGGGCAGCAGCTTGACGATGACGTCCAGCAGCTCGTCCACGCCGGCGCCGCTGCGCGCGGAGACGAAGCACACCGGGATCAGGTGGCCTTCGCGCAGCGCCTGTTCCAGCGGTGCGTGCAGTTCGCCGGCATCCACGTCGCCGTCGTTGAGGTAGCGGTCGACGAAGGCGGCGTCCACTTCCACCACCTGTTCCACCAGCGCGCGGTGGGCGGCGTCGACGCTGCCGAAGTCGCTGTGGCCCTCGCGGTTGTAGAAGCAGTCGACGACCTTGCTGGCCCCGGCGTCGGGCAGGTTCAGCGGCAGGCATTCCTTGCCGAAGGTGGCCTGGATCTGCGACAGCAGCGCGGCCAGGTCCACACCCGGGCTGTCGATCTTGTTGACGATGATGAGCCGGTCCATGTGGCGCGAGGCCGCGTAGTCCATCATGCGCACGGCCATGGGCTCGATGCCGACGGCGGCGTTGACGACGATGGCCGCGGTCTCCACCGCTTCCAGCGCCGGCAGGCTCTGGCCCAGGAAGTCGGCGCCGCCGGGGGTGTCGATGAAGTGGATGCGCGTGTCGCCGCGCGACAGGTGCATCACGCTCGCGTTCAGCGAATGCTGCATGCGGCGCTCGAGCGGGTCGAAGTCGCTCACCGTGCTGCCGCGTTCCAGGCTGCCGGCCGCGCCGATGGCGCCCGCCTTCGCCAGCATGGCTTCGGCCAGGCTGGTCTTGCCGCCGGCCGAAGGGCCGACCAGGGCCAGCGTGCGGATCGATTCGATGGCGGCAGAGGCGCCGTTGGTGCCGTTGGCACCGTTGGCGCCGTTCATTGGGCTTGGCATGGCGGGATCTCCTGAATGCAGCAGCCGCACGCGACCGGGGTTCGCGTCGTTGTACGGGAACGGGGCTCGGGGCACAAGAGCAGTGCCCCCTGCGGCGGCACGGGGGTGGACGGGGTACCGTGAGGCATGACTTCTGTGAGCACCACCGTACCGCGGCGCGTGCTGCCGGTGCTTGTGCTGGCGCAACTGGCCGGCACCTCACCCTGGTTCGCGGTGAACGCGGTGATGGGCGACCTGCAGGCCGGCTTCGGCTGGCCGGCCGCCGCGGTGGGCACGCTGACGGCCGCGGTGCAGCTGGGCTTCATCGCCGGCGCGCTGGTGTTCGCGCTGCTGGCGGTGGCCGACCGCTTCCCGGCGCGGCGGGTGTTCCTGCTGTGTTCGCTGGCCAGTGCCGGCGCCACGCTGGCGGCGGCGCAATGGGCTTCGTCCTTCGGCGCGCTCTGGGGCTGGCGTGCCGTCACCGGCTTCTGCCTGGCCGGCATCTACCCGGTGGGCATGAAGAT
Source organism: Rubrivivax sp. (assembly GCA_044224175.1). GTDB lineage: Bacteria > Pseudomonadota > Gammaproteobacteria > Burkholderiales > Burkholderiaceae_C > Rubrivivax. The sequence continues at coordinate 14,948 of JBGAKY010000081.1, forward strand.
CGCGGCGCAGTGGTTTCCGCGCGGCCTGGGGCCCGCCCTGGGCGTGCTGATCGCCGCGCTGGTGCTGGGCAGCGCCAGCCCGCATGCGCTGCGCGCGCTGGCGGCCGGCGGCGACTGGCACCTGGTGTTCCACGGGGTCGCGCTGGCGTCGGCGCTGGCCGGCGTGGGGCTGGTGCTGCTGGTGCCCGAGGCGCCGCGGGTCGGCGGCACCGTGGTGGGCCTGCGTCCGGCCGCCCTGTGGACGGCGGCCACCGACCGCCGCGTGCGTGCTTCGGTGCTGGGCTACTTCGGCCACATGTGGGAGCTCTACACGATGTGGGTGCTGGTGCCGGCCGTGCTGGCGCTTCGCCTGGCGGGCGCCTCCCTGTCCTGGGCGGCGTTCGTCGTGCTCGGCGCGGGCGCCCTCGGCTGTGCTGGCGCGCTGGCTGGCGCGGCGCTGGGGCAGCGCGCACGTGGCGCTGGCGCAGCTGGCGGCCAGCGGGCTGTGCTGCCTGGCCGCGCCGCTGATGCTGGCCGCGCCGGCGCCCCTGTTCTTCGGCTGGCTGTTCGTCTGGGGCGTCACGGTGGCCGGGGACTCGCCGCAGTTCAGCGCGCTCACCGCCGGCAACGCGCCACCGGCACTGGTGGGCAGCGTGCTCACGCTGTCCAACAGCATCGGTTTCGCGATCTCGATCGCCAGCATCGAGCTCTTCGTGCGGCTGGCGCAGCACTGGCCGCTGGGCGGGCTGCTGCCGGCGCTGGCGCTCGGTCCTGCCGTCGGCGCCTTTGCGTTGTGGCCGCTGGTGGCCGAGGAGCGCGCGCGCCGCTACTCGTGACGCAGCGCCTCGATCGGGTCCAGCCGTGCCGCGCGGCGCGCCGGCACGTAGCCGAAGACGACGCCGATGGCGGCCGAGAACAGGAAGGCCAGCCCGTTGATGCCGGGCTGGAAGGCGTACGGCACCTGCAGCAGCGCCGAAAGCCCGATCGACGCCGCCGTGGCCAGCAGCAGCCCCACCAGCCCGCCCAGCGCGGCCAGGACCACCGCTTCCACCAGGAACTGCGCCAGCACCTCGCGTTCGAGCGCCCCGATGGCCAGCCGCAGGCCGATCTCGCGCGTGCGCTCGGTCACGCTGACCAGCATGATGTTCATGATGCCGATGCCGCCCACCAGCAGGCTCACCGCCGCCACCGCGCCCAGCAGCGAGGTCAGCAATGCCGTGGTGCCCGAGAGCGTCTCGGCCAGCTGCTGGGTGTCCAGCACGTTGAAGTTGTCGTCGTCGCCGGGGCCCAGCTTGCGACGTTCGCGCAGCAGGTGGCCGATGGCGCTCTTCAGGTGCGCGGCGTCGCTGCCGGCCCTCATCGACACCAGCAGCGTGTTCACGCGCGTGCTGCCGGTCAGGCGCCGCTGCACGGTGACCACCGGCATCACGACCACGTCGTCCTGGTCCAGGCCCATCGCCGCCTGGCCCTTGCTGGCGAGCACGCCGACCACCTCGCAGGTGAAGTTCCTCACCCGCAGGCTGCGGCCCAGCACGTCGGCGCCGGCGCCGAAGAGCTCGCGCTTGACGGTGGCACCCACCACGCACACCGAGGCGCCCACCTGCAGCTCGGTGGGCTCGAACACGCGCCCTTCGGCGACGGTCCAGTTGCCGGCCGGGAAGTAGTCGTTGGTGGTGCCGGTGACGGTGGTGGACCAGTTCTTCCCTTCGGCCACCACGGTGACGCCGGCCCGCACCTCGGGCGCGACCGCGGCCACGCCGCCGATCTCGGTGCCGATGGCGGTGGCGTCGGCCAGCTTGAACGGCGGCGCGCCGGCGCCGGCCTGGCCCGGCCCCAGGCGCTGCCCGGGGCGGATCTGCAGCAGGTTGCTGCCCAGGCTTTCGATCTGCGCGCGCACCGCCTTCGTCGCCCCGCTGCCCACCGTGACCATGGTGACGACGGCGGCGACCCCGATCACGATGCCCAGCGTGGTCAGGAACGACCGCATCAGGTTGCGCCGTATCGAGCGCAAGGCCAGCAGCAGCGTGCTCCAGAACATCAGGCCGCCTCGGCCGTTGCAGCCAGCCGTTCGTCGCCCGCGATCAGGCCGTCCCTGAAGCGCACGATGCGGCGCGCGAAGGCGGCCATCTCGGGCTCGTGCGTGACCATCACGACGGTGATGCCGTGCTCGCGGTTCAGCGCCTGCAGCAGTTCCATGATCTCGCGCCCGCGCTCGCTGTCCAGGTTGCCGGTGGGTTCGTCGGCCAGCAGCAGCGTGGGTTCGGTGACGATGGCGCGTGCGATCGCCACCCGCTGCTGCTGCCCGCCCGAAAGCTCCGAAGGCGCGTGGTGTTCCCAGCCCGCCAGGCCCACCTGCGCCAGCGCACGCTTCGCCAGGTCGCGCCGCGCCTTCGCGCTTTCGCCGCGGTACAGCAGCGGCAGTTCCACGTTCTCCTGCGCGCTGGTGCGCGCCAGCAGGTGGAAGCCCTGGAACACGAAACCGATGTGGCGCCGGCGCAGCAGCGCGCTCTGGTCGCGCGTGAGACCGGTGACTTCCACGCCGCGGAAGGCGTAGCGCCCGCTGGTGGGCGTGTCCAGCAGGCCGATCAGGTTCATCACCGTCGACTTGCCCGAGCCGCTGGGGCCCATCACCGCGGTGAACTCGCCGCTCTCGATGAGCAGGTCGACGCCGCGCAGTGCGCGGAACGCGGCGCTGCCCTCACCGTAGGTCTTGGTGATGCCTTCGAGCGCGATCAGGGCGGTCACTTGGGCGTGCTCAGCTGGTCCGTGATGACGGCCATGCCTTCGGAAAGCCCGGGGCCGGTGACTTCGGTCTGGCGCCCGTCGGACAGGCCCTTGGTGACGGACAGCATCTGCGGCTCGCCGTCCTTCAGCACCCAGATGCGGCCTTCGGTGCCGCCGCTGCCGCCGGCTGCGTTGCCGGCGCGCCGGTTGCCGCCCATGTTGGGTGGCCGCGGCAGCAGGCGCGCGACGATGCTGCCGCCCGAGGCGGAAGCGGCCGGAGCCGCCGCGCCGGGCGAAAAGCGCAGAGCGCTGTTGGGCACCAGCAGCACGCCGGTCTTTTCCACCGCGGCGATGGTGGCGGTGGCCGTCATGCCCGGGCGCAGCGTGAGGTCGTCGTTCTTCACCTCCAGCTGGGTGGTGTAGGTGACCACGTTGTCGGTGACGGTGGAGCCGAAGGCCACGCGCGTGACCTTGGCCGGGTAGCGCCGGCCGGCCTGCGCCGCCACCGTGAAGCGCGCGTCCTGGCCCACGCGCAGCTGGCCGACGTCGGCCTCGTCGACGTTGACCGAGAGGATCATCTTCGTCAGGTCCTCGGCCACGTTGAACAGCGTCACCGCCTGCAGCGAGGCGGCCACCGCGTAGCCGGGCTCGACATTGCGCGTGAGCACGATGCCGTCGATGGGCGAGCGGATCGAGCCCTTGGCCAGGTTGGTCTCGTTGGTGGACAGGGTGGCGCGCGACTGCGCCACGGCCGCCAGGGCGGCGGCGCGGTCGGCGAGCGCGCGGTCGACGCCGGCGCGCGCGCTGTCCAGCTCGGTGGCCGAAGGCACCTTGCCGCCCGACAGGCGCGACACCTCTTCCAGCCGCGCCAGACTGGCCTGCGATTCCTTCGCCGTGGCTTCGGTCTGGCGTTCCTTGGCGAGCGCCGAGTCCAGGTCGGCGCGGGCGCCGGCCACCGCGTCCTTCAGTTTCGAGGTGTCCAGCTCCACCAGCACCTGGCCGCGCCTGACGCGGTCGTTCACGTCGACCAGCACGCGCGTCACGGTGCCCGAGAGTTCGCTGCCCACCGCGACCGAACGCGTGGGCTGCAAGGTGCCGGTGGCGGTGACGTTGAGCGAGAGCGTGCCGCGCGCCAGCGGCGTGGTGGCGTAGCGCGGCACGGCGGCCTGCGTCTCGCTGCGCTGCCAGGCCCACCAGCCGGACGCGGCGGCACCGACCAGCGCCAGCACGACCCACAAGGTGAGGCGGCGCCACCAGGGGCGGCGGTGTTCGCTGCCCAGCAGCGCGTCCAGGGTTTGTGCATCGGTGTTCATCGTCATCCCTGTGCCGGCCAGGCACCGCCCAGCGCCTTGGCCAGCCGCACGTGGGCCAGCCAGAGATCGGTGCGGGCGCCGGCCAGCGAATCGCGCGCCGAGAGCGCGCTGCGCTGTGCGTCGAGCAGCGTGCTGAAGTCCACCAGGCCGGCCTGGTAGCGGTGGCGCGCCAGCAGCAGCGCGTTGCCGGCGGCGGTGGCGGCGCCTTCGAGCGCGGCCACGCGCTGCTGGCCGGTGGACAGTGCCACCAGGTTGTCTTCCACGTCCTGCAGCGCGGCCAGCACGGCGGCCCGGTAGCCGGCCTGGGCGCCGTCCAGCACCGCCTGCTGCACGGCGACGCGTGCCTTCGCCGCGCCGCCGTCGAGCAGCGGCCAGTCGATGGCGGCCAGCACGCCGGCGGCCATCGTGGCCGGGCCGCCCAGGGCGCCCAGCGTGGCCGCGGCCCAGCCCAGGTTGCCGCTGATCGTGAACGAAGGCTTGCGCTCGGCTTCGCGCTGCGCGAGCGTGGCCCACTCGGCGGCGGCCTTCAGCTCGGCGGCGCGAACGTCGGGCCGCTGGCGGAGCAGTTCGGCCGGCAGCGCGGCCGGCGGCAGGCCGGGCAGGGCGGGCAGGGACGCCGGTGCCGAGCCCAGGCGCGACGACAGTGCCGTGGGTGCGCGGCCGGTGAGCACGGCCAGCTGGTGCTCGTCGGCGGCCAGCGTCTTCTGCAGCGCGGGCAGTTGCGCGCGAGTCTGCTCCAGCGTGGCCTTCGCCTGCTCGGCTTCGAGCGAGCTGGCCAGGCCGGCGGTGACGCGCCACTGCACGATCTGCAGGGTCTCTTCCTGGCTGGCGACGCTCTCACGCGCGATGGCGATCTGCTCGCGCACCCCCAGCCATTGCAGGTAGGCCAGCGCCGTGTTGCCCGCCACCGCCAGGCGGGTGGCGGCCAGCGTGGCTTCGCTGGCGGCGGCGCCGGCCTCGGCGGCCGTGGTGGCGTCACGCCGGGCGCCGAAGAGGTCGGCTTCCCAGCTGGCGTCCAGGCCCAGCTTGAAGGCGCTGGACGTGAAGCCGGCGTTGCGGTTGCGCCCCGCGCTGGCCGAACTGCCCACCTGCAGCGATTGCGCCGCCGCCACCAGGTCGCGTTGCGCGCGGGCCTGCGCCAGCGCGGCCTGCGCGCCCTGGAGGTCGGTGTTGGCGGCCAGGGCTTCGGCCACCAGGGCTTCGAGCAGCGGGTCGCCGAAGCCATGCCAGCCGGTGGTCGCCGGCACGGCGGCGCTCCAGGCGGCGGGCACCTCGGCGGCGGGCGCGGCGGCTCGGTTCTCGGGCGGGGCGGTCGCGCAGCCGGCCAGGGCCAGCAGCAGCACCGCGCCGCTCAGCTTCACGGATCTTCGGGGCACCTGGGGTTTGTACCAAGGTGCGGTTGAAGCCGTGTTGACCTGTGTGTAAAGAAGCCCGTCCGGCTACTGGAAAGCCACCTCGGCGAAGCTGCGCAGCTTGCGGCTGTGCAGACGGCCCGGCATTTCCTGGCGCAGCAGTTCGACCGCGCGCATGCCGATGCGCAGGTGCTGGTCGACGCGCTCGCGGTAGAAGGTGTTGGCCATGCCGGGCAGCTTGATCTCGCCGTGCAGCGGCTTGTCGCTCACGCACAGCAGGGTGCCGTAGGGCACGCGGAAGCGGAAGCCGTTGGCGGCGATGGTGGCGCTTTCCATGTCCAGCGCCACCGCGCGGCTCTGGCTGAAGCGGCGTTCCGGCGTGCGCTGCGGCAGCAGTTCCCAGTTGCGGTTGTCGGTGGAAGCCACGGTGCCGGTGCGCATGATCTTCTTCAGCTCGTAGCCCGAGAGCTGCGTCACTTCGGCCACCGCCTGTTCCAGCGCCAGCTGCACCTCGGCCAGCGGCGGGATCGGCACCCACAGCGGCAGGTCCTCGTCGAGCACATGGTCCTCGCGCACGTAGCCATGGGCCAGCACGTAGTCGCCCAGCTGCTGCGTGTTGCGCAGGCCGGCGCAGTGGCCCAGCATCAGCCAGGCGTGCGGCCGCAGCACCGCGATGTGGTCGGTGATGGTCTTCGCGTTCGCCGGCCCGACGCCGATGTTGACCATGGTGATGCCGCCCGAGCCTGGCCGCACCAGGTGGTAGGCCGGCATCTGCGGCAGGCGCGCCGGCGTCTGGCCGAGTTCGTCGCCGGCCTGCGCCGGCAGGCCGGCGCGCCGCGTGACCACGTTGCCCGGCTCGACGAAGGCCTCGTACTCGCTGGCCGGGTCGGCCATCAGGCGGTGGCCGAGTTTGATGAACTCGTCGATGTAGAACTGGTAGTTCGTGAAGAGCACGAAGTTCTGGCAGTGCTCGGGCGCGGTGCCGGTGTAGTGGCGCAGCCGGTGCAGCGAATAGTCCACCCGCGGCGCGGTGAAAAGCGCCAGCGGCTGGGGTTCGCCGGGGTGCGTCTCGTGCGTGCCGTTGGCGATGCCGTCGTCCATGGCGGCCAGATCGGGCAGGTCGAACAGGTCGCGCATCAGCAGGCGCCGCTCGGGGGTGAGCGAGCCTTCCACGTGGTCGTGTTCGGCGAACGAGAAGTGCACCGGGATCGGCTGCGTGCTGGTGCCCACCTCCAGACCCACCGCGTGGTTCCGCAGCAGCAGGCTGAAGTTCTCGAGGTAGTAGTTCTCGAACAGGTCGGGCCGCGTGAGCGTGGTCTCGTAGATGCCGGGACCGGAGACGAAGCCGTACGACAGCCGCGAGTCGGCGCGCGCCACGGTGGCGGTGCGCACGCGCACGAAGGGGTAGCAGGCGCGCACGCGGCGGTCGAAGTCGGCGCCGGCCACGAAGCGCTGCAGCTGCTGGCGCAGGTAGGCGGTGCTGTGCTCGTAGATGGCGCGCACCTGCGCCAGCGCGGCGGCCGGGTCGTCGTAGCGCGAAGGGGCGATGAAGGGGGCGTCTGAGCGGGGCATCTCGGCCGCAAGTATCGCCTCAAGTCCGCGCCGGACCGGCCGATAGCCGATGTCAGGTGACCATGGCCGCCCCATCGAAACACAAAAAATGGAAGACACTGGCCCCGTGTACGGCAAAGGCCTGAACAGCATCCGCTGGCGTTTCACGCTGGCCAGCGCCCTGCTCACGGGCGTGGGCGTGTGGGCCCGCGACCGCGCGCTCGGTCTGCCTGCCACGCACTGGGCGAGCTGGGGGCTGCTGGTGGTCGTGGTGGCGGCGACCGTCTTCTGGATGGCGAACCGCCTGACCGGCCTGATCGCCGCCCTGCAGCGCAGCACCCAGGCCCTGGCCGAAGGCGACTTCGACCGCCCGGTGGACGTGGACTGCGCCTGCGAAGTGGGCGGCCTGGCCGACAGCTTCCGCAAGATGACGGCGCGCCTGAACGCCAACGTGCTGCGCATGAACGCGCTCGCCTACACCGACCCCGTGACGGGCCTGCCCAACCGCAGCGTGGTGAACCACATGCTGGAGTACGCGCTCGCACCCGAGCGCCGCGACGGCTTCCGCGCCGCCATCGTCTTCATCGACCTGGACGGCTTCAAGCGCGTGAACGACACGCTGGGCCATGACGGCGGCGACGAGCTGCTGCGCCTGGCCAGCCAGCGAATCCTGGAACTGGGCCTGGGCCGCAGCGCGCAGACCATCGACACCTGCATGGACCCGTTCGGCAACCCCTGCAACCGGCTGCCCGCAGACGTGGTCTTCGCGCGCTTCGCCGGCGACGAGTTCGTTGCCATCCTGCCCGGCCTGACCGACCGCGCGGCGCTGGCCGACGTGGGCGAGCGCATCGTCGCTTCGCTGACGATGCCTCTCCGTGTGAAGGGGCAGGAAGTGACGGTGGGTGCCAGCGTGGGCATCGCGGTGGCGCCCGACGACACCGTGAGCGCGATCGAGCTGCTGAGCTTCGCCGACCTGGCCATGTACAGCTCCAAGCAGGCCGGCAAGTCGCGCTTCACCTTCTTCGACAAGCGCGTGCGCGAACTGCTGGTGCACCACGCCCAGGTCGAGGCCGACCTCGGGCGCGCGCTGGAGCGCTACGAGCTGGAGTTGTACTTCCAGCCCAAGCTGGACGCCACCAGCGGCGAACTGGCCGGCGCCGAGGCACTGGTGCGCTGGCGCCACCCGCAGCGCGGGCTGCTGCCGCCGGGCGAATTCATCGACGTGGCCGAACGCGCCGGCCTGATGGCCGCGCTCGGCCGCCGCGTGCTGGTGCTGGCGGCGGCTCAATGCCGCGAGTGGCACGACGCCGGGTTCGACTGCCCGGTGGCGGTGAACGTCTCGCCTTCGCAGTTCGCCGACCCCGCCTTCGTGGACGGGGTGCTGGACACGCTGCGCGCATCCGGCGTGCCGCCGCGGCTGCTGCTGGTGGAGATCACCGAATCGATGGCGATGACCGACTTCGAGGCCACCGCCAGCCGCCTGGCGCGCCTGCGCGAAGCTGGCGTGCGGGTGGCGGTGGACGACTTCGGCATCGGCTTTTCCAACCTCTCGCAGCTGTCGCGCGTGCCGCTGGACGAGCTGAAGATCGACCGCTCGCTGATCGACGAGATCGGCCGCAGCGCCAAGAGCGAAGCCATCATCGGCGCCATCGTCGGCATGGCCCATGCGCTGGGCCTGCGCACGATCGCCGAGGGCATCGAGACCGCGGCGCAGCACGACTTCGTGCGCGCACTGGGCTGCCACTCGGTGCAGGGCTTCCTGTTCGCGCGCCCGATGCCGGCGCCGGCGCTGCTGGCCTGGCAGCGCGATCGGGTGACCGAGACCGCCGGGGCCTGAGGCGGCGCTACATGCTGCGGCGGTACTGCCCGCCGACCTCGAACAGCGCGTTCGTGATCTGGCCCAGCGAACAGCAGCGCACCGCGTCCATCAGCACCGCGAACACGTTCCGGTTGTCGATCACGGCCTGCTGAAGCCGCTTCAGCATGGCCGGCGCCTCGCCGGCGTGGCGGGCGTGGAAGTCGGCCAGGCGCTTCAACTGGCTCTGCTTCTCGTCTTCTGTGCTGCGTGCCAGTTCGATGCTCTCGGGCACCGGGTCGCCGTGCGGGTTGCGGAAGGTGTTCACGCCGACGATGGGGTACTCGCCGGTGTGCTTCTGCATTTCGTAGTGCATCGACTCTTCCTGGATCTTGCTGCGCTGGTAGCCCGTCTCCATGGCCCCCAGCACGCCGCCGCGTTCGGCGATGCGCTCGAACTCGGACAGCACCGCCTCTTCCACCAGTTCGGTCAGCTCGTCGACGATGAAGGCGCCCTGGTTCGGGTTCTCGTTCTTCGCCAGGCCCCATTCGCGGTTGATGATGAGCTGGATCGCCATCGCGCGGCGCACGCTCTCTTCGGTGGGCGTGGTGATCGCCTCGTCGTAGGCGTTGGTGTGCAGGCTGTTGCAGTTGTCGTAGACGGCGATCAGCGCCTGCAGCGTGGTGCGGATGTCGTTGAACGCGATCTCCTGCGCGTGCAGGCTGCGGCCGCTGGT
>JBGAKY010000006.1:0-138703 GCA_044224175.1 Rubrivivax sp.
TTCGAAAGCCGCAAGGGCTACACCGAAGTCACGCAGACCGAGATCAAGCCCGGTCTCGTCAACGTGAAATGCTCGCCGACGACCGGCGCCGCGCTCTGGTACGGCGACCCCTACGACGGCACGGTGCCGATGGGCAAGATGCCGGGCCTGGAGAACGTCCCCGAAGGCCAGGCGGTCGTGAAGCCGCGCTCGACCAAGCTCAACCTGCTGGCGCAGTGCGGCACCGCCTGCCACAACGGCGTCATCCCCAAGGGCTTCCCGAAGGACCACCGGCCGATCGCCATTCCCACCATGGAAGCGATGGTGCCCGACGTGAAGAACCTGCAGCACGGCCGCGGCCGCATCTGGTGCCTGGAATGCCACCACGCGACGCAGCGCAACAAGCTCATCGACCACTTCGGCGACCCGATCAGCTTCGACCAGCCGCAGCTGTTGTGCGGCAAGTGCCACGGCGACAAGCTGCGCGACTGGCGCGACGGCATCCATGGCAAGCGCATCGGCGACTTCACCAGCACCGGCAAGAAGCGCTGGTTCACCTGCACCGAGTGCCACAACCCGCACAACGTGCAGGACGGCGATCGCAACAGGGGCTTCGTGCAGCTGCAGCCCGAAACCCCGCCGCAGAAGCCGCACGGCATGAAGAGCACCGCGTTCGAGAAGACCCACCCCATCCACTGATGGACGACACCGCCCAGCCCCCCAGGCCCCAGCGCGGCGACCCCACCTGGGTGCCCCCCGCGCTGACGCGCGAGGAGCAGACGCGCCACGTCGGCAAGACGCAGGTCTTCTTCGGCCCGCCGATGGCGCTGCTCACCGAAGGCCAGAAGAACACGCTGGAAATCAGCGGCAAGCTCAACCGCACGGCCGAGCGCTACCTGGAGCTGATGCGTTTCCACGGGCTGGACCTGAGCGAGCCCGAACGCGCCTGCCTCGTGCACCTGTGCGGCATCGGCTACATGTCCACGCTCGAGATCCGCGAACTGCCGATGGAAGTGGACCTCACCGCCTTCGAATGCGTTGGCCTGGACAAGCCGGCGCTGGCCGCGAAGCTGCGCGCCGCCAGCTTCGCCGACCTGGTGGCGGTGGTCGAATCGCTGGGGTTCTGAAGGCCATGCCGCACCGCGTGAACTGGGAACCGGGCCTGGCCTGCGGGCATGTGTCGCTCGACGCCCAGCACCGGGCACTTCTGGAGCAGTGCAACCGGCTGGCCGACCGCTGCGAAGACGCGCCCGCCTTCGACGAGGCCTTCGAGACGCTGAAGGCGCTTGCAGCCGAGCACTTCGAACTGGAAGCCACCCTGCTGGCCGGCAACCCCGAAGCGCTGCAGGCCGAACACGACGAGTTCGGCTACCTGCTCGACGAAGTCGCCACCACGGCCAACTTCGACCGCCTGGAAGTGCAGCGCTTCATGGCGCTCTGGTGGCTGGGCCACATCCGCGGCCTGGCCGGGCAACAGGGCGCCTGAGACCCCTTGCCCGCGGCCTGTGCCGCAGGTGCACAGTTGCTGGGGGCATCGCGGCGTTGCCGCCGCCGTACCGCAGCCGCGATGCTGCGGACCACCATGTCCAAGCTGCCGGCCTTCGACCCCAGCCTGCTGCCCGGCGCCGAAGAACGCGCGCTGCTGCGGGATTCGCTGCGCGGCTGGCTGCAGCAGCACTGGCCCGCCACGGGCGCGCTGGAACGCAGTGCCGACCGCAGCGCCGTGGCCGCGCTGTGGCAGGGCCTGGTCGGCCAGGGCCTGGCGGCCCTGGGCGCCGACCGCAGCGAAGGCGGCCTGCGCGAAGCCGTGATCGCGATGGAAGAAGCCGGCCGCGCCGCCTGCCCGGCCCCGCTGGCCGGTGCGCTGCTGGCCAACCTGCTGCTGGGGCCCAGCGAGGCGCTGCAAGGGCTTCACGCCGGCCGCCTGCGCCTGGCCGTGGCCACCGCCGACACGATCCGCGTCGACGGCGCCCAGGCCGGCGGCACGCTGATGCCGGTGGACGCCGCCCCGCACGCCACCCACCTGCTGGTGCCGCAGGCCGGCACGCTGGCGGTGGTCGACCTGGGTCACGGCGGCGTTCAGATCGCACCCGCGCGGGCGATGGGACTGGACGGCCATGCCGGCTGGGCCGAAGTGCGCCTGCACAACGCACCGGTGCAGCGGCTGGCGCTGCCCGCCGGCAGCGATGCCCGGCCCGTGCTGCGCCTGCTGCTGCTGGCCCGCGCCCACGGCGCGGCGCGGCGCGCCTTCGAGATGGCGGTGGACCACGCGAAGGAACGCCGCCAGTTCGGCCAGCCCATCGGCCGCTTCCAGGCGGTGCAGCACAAGCTGGCCAACGCACTGATCGCGCTGGAAGGCTTGCGGCTGACGCTGGAGCACGCTGCGCGTGCCTTCGACCTGGGGCTGCACGACGGGCCGTACTTCGCCGCCGCGGCCGCCGCCTTCGGCACGCAGGCGCTGCGCCAGGTCTCGCTGGAGACGCACCACGCCTTCGGCGCCATCGGCTACGCCGACGAACACGAGGCGGCACGCCACTTCCGCCGCGTGCACCTGGACACCCTGGCGATGGGCGGTGACGGCGGTGCGCGCGCCGAGCTCGCGGCCTGGTTGCTGGACGACGACACCGCCACCCTGCCCGAATACGACCTGGGCGAAGCCGGCAACGCCTTCCGCGAAGAGGTGCGCGAATGGCTGCGGGTGCACTGGACCGGCGAACGCAAGGCCGCCTTCGACCGCCTGCCCTTCCACGAGCGCGAATTCGACGCCTCGTTCGCGCAGGACATGGGCCGCACCGGCTGGATCGGCCTGGCCTGGCCGAAGGAACATGGCGGCCAGGCACGCAGCGCGCGCGAACAGCTGGGCTACATCGAGGTGATGGAACGCGCCGAAGCGCCGCGCATCGGCGCCGGCGTGCAGGCGAACGCATTGCTGATGCACGGCACACCGCAGCAGCAGGCGAAGTACCTGCCCGAGATCCTGCGCGGTGAGGCCATGCACGGCATGGGCTACAGCGAGCCCGAAGCCGGCAGCGACCTGGCGGCGCTGCGCACGCGCGCGGTGCTTGATGGCGATCACTGGGTCATCAACGGCCAGAAGATCTGGACCACCACCTGGTGGGGGCGGTACATGTTCCTGGCGGCGCGCACCGACCCGGCCGCGAAGCCGCCCCATGCCGGCATCAGCATGTTCATCGTGCCGATGGACACGCCCGGCATCAGCATCCGGCCGGCGACGACCCTGTACGACGGCAGCTTCGCCAACATCTTCTACGACGACGTGCGCATCCCGGCCGAGAACATCGTCGGCCAGGTGAACGGCGGCTGGAAGGTGCTGACCGACGCGCTGGCCAACGAACGCGGCATGGTCGGCGGCGGCATCGTGCTGAAGGTGGCGCATGCGTTCGACCTGCTGTGCCGCGACCTGCGGGCCAGCCCGGACCTGCGGCGCGATGCGCTGGTGCGCGACCGCATCGGCACCCTGGCCGCGGAGATCGAGGTCGGCCGCCAGCTGATGCTGCATTGCGCCGAACTGGCCGAGAGCGGCACCACGCCGCCCGCGCTGGGCGCCATCAGCAAGGTGTTCAGCGGCGAGCTGATGGAACGCTTCGGCGAAGCGGCGCTGGAGATCCTGGGGCCGCGCGCCTTGCTGTCACAGGGCGCGCCCGGGGCGCTGCGCAACGGCCGCTACGAGCAGAACCTGCGCCATTCGCTGATGTGGGTCATCAGCATCGGCACCAACGAGATCCAGCGCAGCCTGATCGCGCAGCGGGGACTGGGCCTGCCCAGGTGATGTGCCCGGGCCGCGCGCCACGCGATCGCCCGCGATCACATCCACGGGCCGGCGCTCAGGCCTGCAACACTTCTTTGCGCATGGCGGCGCCCGGCCGGTAAACGGCTCGTGAACACCAACCGTTCGATGCTGCAGTCTGCACAACGGAGGTCGGCATGACGGCAGGGAGCAAGGGCGCTGCGCCAGTCGCGGGTCGGAAGTGGTTCGGGGTCCCGTCGCCCAGGGTCGCTGCGCTCGCGCTGTGCTGCGCCGTGGCGTTGGGTGTCGCGGGCTGTGGCGGCGGCGTCGACGTGCAGGGAGACGGCTTCAGCATCGGCGTGTCGGTCGACGGCCGGCCCTCGGGCGGCCCGGTCGCCTCGGGCGGGCAGCAGAACGTCAGCATCTACGCCGGCCAGTCGGTGGAGTTCGACGCCAGCGAGCCGGTCGAGTGGACCCTTTATGCCGGCAATGTGGCGGTTCCTGCCGATGGCAGCACGGTGATCTACGGCGGCGCCAGCATCCGGGTCACCGCGGTCAGCGCCTCGCGCATCGTCGTGGACACGGCGGCGTCGGGCCCCCTGCCGCAGGCGGTGCCGGTCACGCTGGAGGCGACGTCCACCTTCGACGCCGCCCTGGTCGCCACGATCAACCTCTACGTCTTCTGATCCGGGCCTGAAACCCGACCCGCAAGCGCCCGAAGCACCGCCGGCGGCCGCGGCCGGGTTCAGGCCAGGCCGAACTTCGGCTTGCGCTTTTCCTTGAAGGCCTTCGTCGCTTCCCTGTGATCGGCCAGCTCGAAGGTCACCTGCTCCAGCGCCATGCTGGCTTCGAGCAGGCGGTTCACGCGGTCCTTCACGATCTGGTTGATCGACAGCTTGGTCCAGCGCGTCGCCCACATCGGCCCGTCGGCCAGTTCCTGCGCTATGGCGCGCGCGAAGGGCAGCACCTCGGCGCGCGGCTTGACGTGGTTGACGAGGCCGATGCGTTCGGCCTCTGCGCCCTTGAGCAGGGTGCCGCGCATCAGGTATTCCTTCGCCTTGTTCACGCCGATCAGCAGGGGCCAGATCACGGTGCCGCCGTCGCCGGCCACCAGGCCCACCTTGTTGACGTGGCTGTCTCCGATGCGCGCATCGTCGGCCATCACGGTCACGTCGCACAGCAGCGCGGTGGTGGCGGCCAGGCCCACGCAGTCGCCGTTGATGGCGGCCACGATGGGCTTGTCCAGCTCCAGGTGGCGGCTGACCAGTCGGCGGCTGATCATGGGGTCGTGCACCTCGCCTTCTTCGAGCACGTCGCCGCCGGGCCGGTCACTCATGGCCTTGACGTCGCCGCCCACGCTGAACCAGTCGCCGGCGCCGGTCAGCAGCACGGCGTTGACGGCCGGGTCGTCGCCCAGGTCGTCCCAGATGCGGCGCAGCTCGCGGATCAGGCGCTGGTTGATCGCATTGCGCGCCTGCGGGCGGTTCAGGGTGACGGTGGCCACCTTGTTCGAGACTTCGATCTTCAGGTCGTGGTAGTCGGCGTAGCGGTCCATCTCGGAGTCCTTCATTGCGCGCTGATGTTGTTGTCGCGCACCACCTGGCCCCAGCGGGCCGAGTCCTCGGCGATCAGCGCGCCCAGCTGGGCCGGCGTCATCGTCTTCACCTCCTGGCCCAGCGCGAGCATGCGGTCCTGGATGTCCTTGGTGCCCAGGATCGTGTTGATGTCCCTGTTCAGCCGCGCCACCACTTCGGGCGGCGTGCCGGCGGTGGTGATGAAGCCGAACCAGGTCTCGGCGGCGAAGCCCGGCAGCACGCTGCTGACCGGCGGCACGCCCGGGTTCTGCGCGTTCGCCTGCGCCGAGGTCACGCCCAGCAGCTTCAGCCGCCCACCGGTGATGGCGTCGCGCATCGCACCCGACATGCTGGTGATGAGCAGCGGCACCTCGCCCGCGATCACGGCGGTCGTCGTCGGCGCCTGGCCGCGGTAGGGCACGTGGGTCATCTTCAGCCCGGCGGCCTTGGCGAACATCTCGCTCGTCAGGTGGCCGAAGCTGCCGACGCCGGCCGAAGCGAAGGGCAGCGGACCGGGCTGCTTCCTCGCCCAGTCGATCCAGCTCTTCAGGTCGGTCACCGGCAGGTTGCCGGGCACGACGACGAAGAGCGGCGCGCTCGTGACCATTGCCACCGGGGCGAAGTCCTTCACGCCGTCGAAGCCGGCGTCCTTCTGCACGTGCGGCGTCACGGCGACGATGCCGCTGTTGATGAACAGCAGCGTGTGGCCGTCGGGCCTGGCGCGCGCCACCTCGCGTGCCGCCAGCACGCCGGAAGCGCCGGACTTGTTCTCGACGATCACGTTCTGGCCCAGCGCCTTCTGCAGCGGCTCCTGCAGCGCGCGCGCCATCACGTCGGTGGTGCCACCCGCGGGGTACGGGATCAGCATCTGGATGGGGCGGCTGGGAAAGGTCTGCGCGGCGGCCAGCAGCGGCAGCAGCATCAGGGCCAGGCGGACGAACAGCTTCGGCATCACGGTTCCCTTTCAGCGCAGGAGGTCGCGCGCGATCACCACGCGCTGGATCTGGTTGGTGCCTTCGAAGATCTGCGCCAGCTTGGCGTCGCGCATCATGCGTTCCACCGGGTAGTCCTTCGTGTAGCCGTAGCCGCCGAAGACCTGCACCGCGTCGGTGGTGACCTTCATCGCCATGTCGCTGCCGAAGCACTTGGCCATGCTGGCCAGCGTGTTCAGGCGCTTCCAGTCGCCGGCGTCGCCGGCGCGCGCGCATTCGTAGACCAGGCAGCGCGCGGCCTCGATGTTCATCGCCATGTCGGCCAGCATGAACTGCACGCCCTGGAACTCGCTGATGCTCTGCTGGAACTGCTTGCGCTCCTTGGCGTAGGCGATGCTGGCTTCCAGCGCGCCCTGCGCCAGCCCGACGCACTGCGCGCCGATGGTCGGCCGGTTCAGGTCCAGCGCGCGCAGGCTGGCGCGGAAGCCCTTGCCTTCCTCGCCCACCAGGTTTTCCACCGGCACGCGCACGTTGTCCAGGTAGATGGGCGTGTTGGGCGCGCCGCGCCAGCCCATCTTGCGTTCGTGGCGGCCGAAGCTGACGCCCTTCATCTTCTTCGGCTCGATGACGAAGGCGCTGATGCCTTCGGCACCCCGCTCCCCCGCGGTGCGCGCCATCAGCACGATGAAGTCGGCCTCCACACCGTAGCTGCACCACTGCTTGCGGCCGTTGATGACGTAGCTGTCGCCGTCCTTGACCGCGCGCGTGCTCATCGCGCTGACGTCGCTGCCGGCCTGCGGTTCGCTGATGGCGATCGCCGTCACCACGCCGCCCCTGGCCACCTGCGGCAGGAAGCGCTGGCGCTGCTCCTCGGTGCCGAAGTGCAGCAGCGGCATGATGAACATCGTGTTCAGCCCGGCGATGCTGCCGCAGGCGGGCGAGAAGCGGCTGATCTCCTCGCGCGCGATGCACATCATCGTGAGGTTGCCCTCGGGGCCGCCATACTTCTCCGGGATCCACAGCTGCATCAGCCCCATCTCGCCGAACAGCCTGACCAGCTCGGTGGGGAAGCGGTCGGTCTCGTCGATCTCGGCGGCGATCGGGGCCACGTGCTTTTCCGCCATGCGGCGCACGCTGTCGCGGAAGGCGACCTGCTCTTCGCTGAAGTTCATGGCGGCAGGCTAAGGCGCGCACTCCGCCGCACCAAGACCGGCAGCCGGCACAGCATCTGTGCGCCCCGCGCCATGCTCCGCGCGCGCGCCAGGCCGCAGCATCCATGGCCATGGACGACGCGCGCGCCCTCGCCGGGCTGAAGGTGCTGGACTTCTCGATCATGATGGCCGGGCCCTACTGCGCCCGCCTGATGGCCGACCTGGGCGCCGACGTGGTGAAGGTGGAACCGCCCGAAGGCGACGACATGCGCGTGCGCCAGCCGCTGCGCGCGGCGCCCGACGGCACGCGCCACAGCACCTACTTCGGCCAGCTCAACGCCGGCAAGCGCAGCCTGGCGCTGGACCTGAAGCAGCCCGATGACCTGGCGCTGGCGCGCGAACTAGCGCTGCAGGCCGACGTGCTGCTGGAGAACTTCCGCCCCGGCGTGATGGACCGCCTGGGCCTGGGCGCGCAGGCGCTGCGGGAGGCGAACCCGAAGCTGGTCTACGCCTCCATCTCCGGCTACGGCCAGCAGGGGCCGGCCGCGGGCCGCGCCGCCTACGCGATGATCGTGCAGGCCGCCAGCGGCTACGAACGCACGCTGGCGCGCTGGGCCGGTGCCGACCGCCCGGTGCCCACCGCCACCTTCGTGGCCGACGTGCTGGGCGGCCTGAACGCCTTCGCCGCCGTGCAGACCGCCCTGGTGCAGCGCGCGCGCACCGGCCGCGGCCAGGCGGTGGACGTGGCGCTGATGGACGGCATGCTCAACCTGCTGGTCTACGAACTGCAGGAGGCGCAGTTCCCGGTGCAGAGCGCGCGCGCCACCTACGGCCCGCTGGCGGCGGCCGACGGCGACGTGCTGGTGGCCCCCATCACGCAGCGCAACTTCGACGCCCTGGCCGAGGTGACCGCCCTGCCGGAACTGCGACACGACCCGCGCTTCGCGACCATCGCCACTCGCGGCGCGCACTGGACCGAGATGATGCAGGTGCTGCAGACCTGGACCCGCCCGCGCACCGTGGCCCAGGTGCTGGCCGCGCTGGAAGACGCCGGCGTGCCCTGCGCGAACTACGCCGAGCCGGGCGAGCTGCTGGCCGACGGCCAGGCCGCCGCGCGCGGGCTGTTCGCCCCGGTGGAAGACGCGGCCGGCCGCTTCACCGGCGTGAACGCCCCCTGGCAACTCTCGGCCGGCGGCACGGCCATCGGCGCCCGCGTGCCGCAGGTGGGCGAACACCGTGCCGCCGTGCTGCGCGACTGGCTGGGGCGCTGACACAATCGGCGCCATGAGCTTCGACACCCCGCTCTTCGTCTGCGGCCCGCTGCGCCAGCCCAGGCAGATGCTGGCCACGCAGGCCTACGGCGGCCACAGCTCCATCCACGACGACGCCACGGCGCAGCAGCTGGGCCTGCGCGCCGGGCCCATCGAAGGGCCCACGCACTTCAGCCAGTTCGTGCCCATGCTGGCGCAGCGCTGGGGCCGCGACTGGTTCCGCCGCGGCACCTTCTCCTGCCATTTCCTCAACATGGTGGTCGAAGGCGAATCGGTGCGCGCCTTCGTCGAACTGGCGCCGCCCAGCCAGCGCCGGCTGCGCTGCTGGGCCGAGAAGGCCGACGGCACGCCGGTGCTGGAGGCCAGCGCCACGCTGGGCGACGAACCCACGCTGCTGCAGGAACGGCTGGCGCAGCTGAAGCCGCCGGGGCCGCTTGTCATCCTGTCCGGCCTGCGCGTGGGCCTGGCCGGCGCCGCAGACGAACCGGTGGTCATGGAAGCGAAGCAGCACATGGGAGACCTCTACCCCTTCACGCTGGCCGACAAGCTGCAGCAGATCACCGAGCATTCACCCTGGTACCACGACACCGCCGCCTCGCCCTGGGGGCACCCGGTGATCCCGCTGGAGATGGTCAGCGTGCTTTCCGAGCACACCGCCGAGCGGGCCGCCTTTCCGGTCAAGGGCCCCGCGGTGGGCCTGTTCGCCGACCTCGAGATCCGCATGATCGAAGGGCCGCTCTTCGTGGGCGAACGCTACCTGCTGCGGCGCGAGGTGGTCGCGCTGTCCGAGACCCGCCGGACCGAGTCCTACTGGGTGCGCACGCGCATCTTCGACGCCGCCGGCCGGACCGAGAAGGCCCGCGTGCTGCTGAACCACGCGGTGCTGAAGCATTCCTTCGAAGGCTACGAGGCGGCACGCGCCGCGCTCGGCTGAGCATGTCGCACACCGTCGTCGTCCCGCGCCCCGCTTCGACCACGATCGTGCTGCGCGACGGCGCGCCCGGCCTGGAAGTGCTGATGGTGCGCCGTTCGCTGCAGGCCAGCTTCATGCCCGGGTCCTACGTCTTCCCCGGCGGCGCGGTCGACGCCGCCGACGGCGAAGCGGTGGCCGACGAAAGCGCGGCCGCGCTGGCCGAACGCGTCGGCCGCGTCACCGGAACCGGCCCGGCGGCGCTGGCCCATGCGGTGGCCGCGCTGCGCGAATGCTTCGAGGAATGCGGGCTCTGGCTGGGCGCGCCGGCCGGCGCGGAACTGGCCCCCCTGCGCGCGCGCCTGCACGCCGGCGAGTCCTTCGCCGCCCTGGCCGCCGAAAGCCGTCTGCCGCTGGCCACCGGCGCGCTGCAGCCGTGGAGCCACTGGTGCACGCCGGCGGGCATGCCCAAGCGCTTCGACACCCTGTTCTTCGTGGCCCGGGGGCCCGAAGGACAGGAGCCCAGCGTCGACGCCGGCGAGACCACCGCGCTGGCCTGGGTGCATCCGCCGGCGGCGCTGCAGTCGCATGCGGCGGGCGGCTTCCCGATGGAGTTCGCCACCGTGCGCACGGTGGAGTCGCTGGCGCCCTTCGCCGCCGGCGGCGTGGCCGCGCTGCTGGCCCATGCGGCGGGGCAGCGCAGCCTGCCGGCCATCCACCCGCGCCTGGTGCGCGGCGCCGACGGGCGCATCGCCGGCGTGCTGCTGCCCGGCCAGCCGGGCTACGACGACGCGGGCTGACGCCGCGCCGGCATGAAGCGGCTGTTGCGCAGCAGCGCCGCCGAGACCAGCGACACCAGCAGGCCGACCGGGAAGATCTCGGCGAAGGTCATCGGCAGCCGGTACAGCGGGTTGCGGTACTGGCGCGCGAAGTCCTCCATCTCGGCGCTGAACTTCGCCAGCGCCTCGCCGCTGACGCCCTGCGCCTTCTGCTGGGCGATCAATGCCTGCGCGTAGTCGGCGCCGAAGTCCATCTTCGTGACCATCAGTGCCGCTTCCCAGGCCAGCACGTAGCAGACGCTGGCCACCAGGCTGATGCCCAGTCCCAGGCCGAAGGCGGGCCAGAAGCGGATGACGCCGCCACCTTCACGGTCGCGCTGGCGCTTCACGGCCACGAAGACGGCGCTCAGCGCCAGCAGCATGGTCAGGTAGCCCAGCAGCACGCCGTACTGCAGCGGAGGGTGGCCTTGCATGGCGACCGTCAGGCCGAACAGCGGTACGCCGACCACGAGGCCGGCCACCAGGCCGTGGGAGAAGATGGTTCGGATCACGGGCGACTCCAGGGGTTGGGGTGGGTGGCCATTGGCGATGCTGCGGGTTCGAAACACCATCGTCCGTTCGGGTGATTCCGCGGCGAATCACCCTTCATCGCCGGCTTTCAGGCCAGGATGCCCAGTTCACGCGCCCGCAGCACCGCTTCGGTGCGGCGGCGCGCGCCCAGCTTTTCGTACAGGTGCGCCACGTGCGTCTTCACGGTGTTGGGCGACACCTCCAGGCGCTGCGCGATCTCCTTGTTCGAACGGCCGGCCGCCAGTTCCTGCAGCACCGCCATCTCGCGCGGGCTGATGCCCAGCGCCGCCACCGCCTGCGGGTTGCCCTCGGTGCCGGCCCGCTCCGGCACGCGGCCCATCAGCCGCACGCCGACCACCACGCCCAGCGCCAGGAAGCCCGCTGCGACCACCACCACGTAGAAGCCGCCGGACCGCAGCCGCGCCAGGTGCAGGTAGTCCAGCCACTGCAGCGCCAGCGTGCCTGCCGCCAGCAGCAGGCCATAACTCCAGACCCGCTTCCACATCGGCCGCGTCCTCCTTCCAGGCCAGCATTCTGGCGCTGCCGCGCGGCCTGTGCCGGCACCGCACAGTTCCTGTGGGACCGGCCGGCTTGCTGCACCGCGGCAGCCCCGCAATCCTGCGCGCCATGTCCTTTCCAACCGGTACGGCGCCGCGCGCCGACGCCCTGGCCGGCCTGCGGGTGCTGGACTTCACCATCGTGATGTCGGGCCCCATGTGCACCCGCCTGCTGGCCGACGCCGGCGCCGACGTCGTCAAGGTGGAGCCGCCCGAAGGCGACGTGGTGCGCCAGCGCCCGCCTCGCCGCGGCGGCATCAGCACCTACTACGCGGCCATGAACTGCGGCAAGCGCAGCGTGGTGCTGGACCTGGCCAGCGCCGAAGGGCGCCGCCTGGCGCGCC
Source organism: Rubrivivax sp. (assembly GCA_044224175.1). Classification (GTDB taxonomy): domain Bacteria; phylum Pseudomonadota; class Gammaproteobacteria; order Burkholderiales; family Burkholderiaceae_C; genus Rubrivivax. The sequence continues at coordinate 11,816 of JBGAKY010000006.1, forward strand.
TGCTGGCGCTGAGGGCCGACGTGCTGGTGGAGAACTTCCGCCCCGGCGTGATGAAGCGCCTGGGCCTGGACCACGCCAGCCTGGCGGCCGACAACCCGCGCCTGGTGTATGCGTCGATCTCCGGTTTCGGCCAGACCGGCCCCAAGGCGGGCGCGCCCGCCTACGCGCCGGTGATCCATGCCGCCAGCGGCTACGAAACCGCCTACGGCGAGTACCAGCACGACCAACAGCGGCCGGCCAACAACGGCATCTTCATCGCCGACGTGATGGGCGCCGCGCACGCCTTCGGCGCCATCCAGATGGCCTTGTACGAACGCGAGAGGAGCGGCCTGGGCCAGTGCATCGACGTCAGCCTGATGGACTCGGTGCTGGGCATGCTGATCTACGAGATGCAGGCCGCGCAGTTCCCGCCCGAACGCCGCCGGCAGGTTTACGAGCCCGTGCGTTCGGCCGACGGCTGGGTGATGGTGGCCGCGGTGACGCAGAAGAACCAGGAGGTGCTGTTCGACGTGATCGGCCGCCCCGAGCTGAAGACAGACCCGCGCTTTGCCACCGTGGCGGCGAAGGAATCGAACTGGACGCAGCTGCTGGCGCTGATCGAGGCCTGGACCTCGCAGCGCAGCGGCGCCGAATGCGAAAGCGCGCTCATGGCCGCCGGCGTGCCCTGCTCGCGCTACCGCAGCGTGGCCGAGGCGATGGCCGACCCGCAGGTGGCCGAACGCGGCCTGCTGGCCGAACTGGGCACCGAAGGCGCCCGCTTCAAGGTGGCCAACGCGCCGTACCGGCTGAGCGCCACCCCCACCCGCGCGCGCGAACGGCTGGCCGGCCTGGGCGAGAACACCGACGAGGTGCTGGGCGAACAGCTGGGCCTGGACCGCGCGGCGCTGGCGGCGCTGCGCGCCGCCGGCGTATTCGGGCGCGCCTGAGGTTCAACGCGTGCCGTTGAACAGGCGCACCGCGGCGTCGAAGGTCCAGACGCGGCGGATCTCCAGCACGTCGGCGTCCTGCGCCAGGTCGCGCGGGAAAGGCGCGAAGGGCCCCAGCGACAGCACGATGCGGCGCACCGCCTCGTCGACCTGCGGCACGCCGCTGGAACGGTTGACGACCACGCTTTCCACGCTGCCGTCGGCGCGCAGCGCCACCGTCACCATCGGGTTGGCGTAGTTGCCGGGGGCCACGCCCTTCAACGCTTCCAGCGTGGCGTTGACCTCGATCTTCTGGCGCCAGCCTTCGGCGTACATCACGGCCGCCATCTGGCGCGGGTTGCGGTCCACCAGCAGGATGCGGCGCCGCGGGTCTTCGGGCACCGCCAGCGGCAGCGTCACGCCGGGGCGCGCTTCGGTGGCGCGCGGCGTGGCCGACAGCGTGGGCCGGGTCGCAGGGCTGGGTTTGTCGGTGCCGATGCTGGCCGCGCCCTGGCCGCTGCGGCCGGGTTCGCTGGCGTCGGCGTTGCCTTCGCCTTTCGCGCCCGGTGTCGTGCCGTCGCCGCGGCCGCGCTGCGCGGCCTGCTGCTGCGCTGTCGCCCGTGCGGCTTCGTCGGCGGCGCGCTGGCGCGCCTGCGCTTCGACCACGCGGCGGGCTTCGGCTTCCTGGGTCAGGCGCAACTGCTCCTGGCGCAGCTGCTCCAGGCGTGCCGCTTCGCGCCGGGCGGCCTCCTGCCGTGCGGCCTCCTGCCGTGCGGCCTCCTGCCGTGCCGCCTCCTGCCGTGCCGCTTCCTGCCGAGCCGCTTCCTGCCGGGCTGCTTCCTGCCGGGCTGCTTCCTGCCGGGCTGCTTCCTGCCGGACCGCTTCCTGCCGGACCGCTTCCTGCCGGACCGCTTCCTGTCGTGCCGCTTCCTGCCGTGCCGCTTCCTGCCGTGCCGCTTCCTGCCGTGCCGCTTCCTGCCGTGCCGCTTCCTGCCGTGCCGCTTCCTGCCGTGCCGCTTCCTGCCGGGCCGCCTCCTGCCGTGCCGCCTCTTGCCGTGCCGCCTCTTGCCGTGCGGCTTCCAGCCGCGTCGCCTCCTGGCGTTCGGCCTCCTGTCGAAGGGCTTCCTGCCGAGCGGCCTCCTGCCGCTCGGCTTCGCGCCGCGCCTCCTGGTCCTGCCGATCCTTCTCAGCGCGCTGCCGTGCCTGCTCGGCCTCGCGCTGCCGGTCCAGGGCGGCCTGGCCGGCGGCCAGGCGCTCGGCCGCGCGGCGCACGGTGTCGTCGTCCAGCGCCGGCGCCTGCAGCGGCTGCGCTTCGCTCGCGCGCAACGCCGGCAGCGGCGCCGCTTCGCTGGCCTTCAGCGGCGGCGGCACGCTGAAGGTCTGCGTGCGCTCCTCTTCCTGCGCCACCACTTCGGGCTCCGGCGGCGGCGGCGGTGGCGGGGGCGGCTCGGGGGCCGGCGCCGGCCTGGGCGCCGCTACGCGCGGCGGCCGGGGAGGAGAAGGCGCCCGGATCCGCGGCCGCGGCGGCGGCACCGCCTTCGCCACCACCGGGGCCGGCGGCGGCGGCAGGTCGACGACGCGCGCACCTTCGGCCGCCGAAGCCGCCGGCAGCGGCGCCAGCACGATGCGAAGTTCGGGCAGCGGCGCCGAAGGCGAACCCGTGGTGGCGGCCGGCCGCATGCGCTGGCTGAGCGGGATCACCAGCAGCAGGAAGTGCACCACCAGCGCGGCGACGATGGCCTCGGGCATCTGCACCCGCTTGCGCTGGCGGCGCCAGCGGATGCGGCGGCGCCGGCCCGACCGTGGTCGCTGCGCAGGGGTTTCGGGCTTCGGGGACTCCATGGGGCTTGGTGATGCGCTCGGGGCCGTCGCCGCAGCCCTGCCGCGCGCGATTCTCACCGCTGCGCATAGCATCTTGCTTTCGGACCCTTAATGAAGCGCCCCATGCAAACCACCAAGTTCGGCCGCACCGGCCTGGAAGTCAGCCGCCTGTGCCTGGGCTGCATGAGCTACGGCGTGCCCGAGCGCGGCGCCCACCCCTGGTCGCTGGGCGAAGCGGCCAGCCGTCCCTTCCTGCGCCGGGCGCTGGACCTGGGCTTCAATTTCTTCGACACCGCCAACATCTACTCCGACGGCACCAGCGAAGAGATCGTCGGCCGCGCGCTGCTGGAGTACGCGCCGCGCCAGCAGCTGGTCATCGCCACCAAGGTGCACGGCCGCATGCACCAGGGGCCGAACGGCGCCGGGCTGTCACGCAAGGCGATCCTCGCCGAGATCGACGCCAGCCTGAAGCGCCTGGGCACCGACCACGTGGACCTGTACCAGATCCACCGCTGGGACTACTCGACCCCCATCGAAGAGACGCTGGAAGCCCTGCATGACGTGGTGAAGGCCGGCAAGGCGCGGTACATCGGCGCTTCGTCGATGTACGCGTGGCAGTTCGCGAAGGCGCTGCACCTTTCGGAACGCCACGGCTGGACGCGCTTCGTCTCGATGCAGAACTACGTGAACCTGCTCTACCGCGAGGAGGAACGCGAGATGCTGCCGCTGTGCCGCGACCAGGGCATCGCCGTCATGCCCTGGAGCCCGCTGGCGCGCGGCCGCCTCACGCGCGACTGGGACACGAAGAGCGCCCGCTCGGAGACCGACGAGTTCGGCCGCGGCCTCTACGCGAACACGCTGGACGCCGACCGCCAGGTGGTGGAAGCGCTGGGCCGCGTGGCCGCGCGCCTGGGCCGGCCGCGCGCGCAGGTGGCGCTGGCCTGGGTGCTGTCGCGGCCGGGCATCACCTCGCCCATCGTCGGCGCCACGCGGCTGGAGCAGCTGGAAGAAGCGGTGGCCGCGCTGTCGCTGCAGCTCGCCCCTGAAGACGTGGCCGAACTCGAAGCGCCGTACGTGCCGCACGCCGTGGTCGGCCACGGGTAAGACCCAGGGCCTCGCGCCTGGATCGTACGCTACCGTACCTTCGGTTCCACCGACCGGAGTTGCGCATGCAGGGCACCAGCTTCCTGAAGCAGGCCGTGGCCTGCGCCGCCGACCGCACCGCCACCATCACCGACACGCCCGCGGGCACGCGCAGGCGCACCTGGCGCGAAGTGGGGCGGCGGGTGCCGCGGCTGGCTGGCGCCCTGCGCGCGCTGGGCATCGCGGACGGTGCCTTCGTCGCCGCGCTGGGCATGAATTCGGACCGCTACGTGGAGCTGTTCTTCGCCGTGCCCTGGGCCGGCGGCGCCTTCGCGCCGCTGAACATCCGCTGGAGCGTGGCCGAGAACGAGTACGCGATCACCGATTCGCGGGCCTCGGTGCTGTTCGTCGACGACCACTTCGTCGACACCGCGCGCGAACTGCAGGCCAGGCTGCCCTGGCTGAGGACGCTGGTCTACATGGGCGAAGGCCCCTGCCCGGCCGGCATGCGGGATTTCGAGGCCCTGGTGGCGGGCCACGACCCGCTGCCCGACGCCAACCGCCGCGGCGAAGACCTGTGGGTGATCTTCTACACCGGCGGCACCACCGCGCACCCCAAGGGCGTGATGATGTCGCACCGTGGCCTGTTCGTCGCCACCGTCACCTACCTGGCGCTGCTGCCGTCGATCGAGGACCTCAGCTTCTGCTACGTGGCCGGCTTCTTCCACTTCGCCGGCGCGAGCGCGCTGCTGTACATCACGCTGGCCGGCGGCACCCACGTGCTGCAGCCCAAGTTCGACCCGGTGCCGACGATGCGAGCCATCGCCGAGCACAAGGTCACCAACATGGTCCTGGTCCCGACCATGATCAACCTGCTGGTGCACCACCCGGACTTCGAAAAGTACGACCTCACCAGCCTGAAGACCTGCGTCTACGGCGGCAGCCCGATGCCCGAAGCGCTCATCACGCTGGCGATGAAGAAGCTGCCCGGGCTGGCCTTCTACCAGGTGTTCGGCATGACCGAGACCGGCGGCTTCGCCTCCATGCTGCGCTGGCGCGACCACCTGACCGAAGGCCCGAAGGCCGAGCGCCTGAAGTCGGCCGGCCAGCCCGCCCTGGGCAACCGCATCCGGGTCGTGCGCCCCGACGGCAGCGACTGCGCGCCGCGCGAACTGGGCGAGATCCTGATCGGCAGCGACATGCTGATGAACGGCTACTTCCACAACCCGGAGGCCACCGCCGCCGTGCTGAAGGACGGCTGGATGCACAGCGGCGACGCCGGCTACCTGGACGAGGACGGCTACCTCTACGTGGCCGACCGCGTGAAGGACATGATCGTCACCGGCGGCGAGAACGTCTATTCGATCGAGGTGGAGCGCGTGCTCTTCCTGCACCCCGCGGTGCGCGAGGCCGCCGTCATCGGCATCCCCAGCGAGCAGTGGGGCGAGAGCGTGCACGCGGTGGTGGTGCTGAAGGACGGTGCCAGCGCCACGGCGGAGGAACTCACCGCCCACTGCCGCGCCCACATCGGCGGCTACAAGGTGCCGCGCAGCTACGAGTTCCGCGCCGAGCCGCTGCCGGTGACGCCGGTGGGCAAGGTGCGCAAGAACCTGCTGCGCGACCCGCACTGGGCGGGGCGCGACCGCAAGATCGGCTGAACGCCCGCCGTCAATGAACGGTACGTGACGGCGTCAGCGCCGGCCGTCGAGCACGCTGGCCAGTGCCTTCTCGAGTTCGCTGCCCACCGTCTCCAGCGCGGCGTGCAGGCCGCGGCCGTGTTCGAGCGCGAGCGCACGGTCCGCCGGCGGCAGGCGCGTCATGTGTTCCAGCGCCGTCGCCAGGGTGCGGCGTCGAGACTCGACCCGCGCGAGCAGCGCGTCGTCGACCGTCTCGGGGCCGAGGGCGCGGCCGGCGCGCGCCCGCTGCACCAGCGTGTCGACATGCCGCAGGCGCAATTCGGACTCCTTGAAGTGCCTTTCGACCAACGCATCCAGCGTGTCCATGGGGTCCTTTCGCTCCTGAAGGAGAGAGGAAGACTCCAGCCGCGCCCGGAGGTTCCGCACCGCACGCCACTACAGCAGGCTCGCCCCGATGTTGATGAGCAGCGCCAGCACGGTGGTGTTGAAGGCGTAGGCCAGAATGCAGTGCACCGAACCCACGCGCCGCAACGCCGGCGAGACGAAGGCCACGTCGGCGGTCTGGCCCGAGGTGCCGATCACGGCGGCGAAGTAGAAGAAGTCGCCGTAGTCCGGCGCCGTCTCGCCCGGAAATTGCAGCGGCGCGGGTTCCTTGCGCGCCACGGCAGCGTAGTAGTCGTGCGCGTAGTGAAGCGTGAACATCACCTGCGTGAAGGCCCAGGTCGAAAGCACGGTGAGGCCTGCCAGCGCCAGGTGCGCCAGCTTCGGCAGGCCGTGCGTTTCCTTCACCAGGTTCAGTTGACCGGCAATGGCCACCAGGCTGGCGATGCTCGCCAGCGCCACGAGGAACAGGATGACGGACTGCCCCTCGTCGTGCAGCTGGGCACGCCACAGCATGTGACGTTCGGAAGAGCGCGACATCATCACCGTCGCCAGCACGATGTACAGCACGGTGCCGGTGTTCCAGCCCACCAGCGCGCGCGTCACGCCGTGGCCGGCCAGTTCACGCGGCAGCAGCAGGCCGGCGGCCAGGCCCAGGGCAGCCGCGATGAACAGCCGCGGCCGGGCCCGGATCAGGCGGACGAAGCGCGAGCGGTGCAAGGTCATGGCGCCCAGTCTGCCTGAGCGAGCCTCGGCTCAGAACGTGCCGCTGTACTGCCCGCCGTCGAGCCGGATGTTCTGGCCCGTCATGTAGCCCGTGGGGGCGCTGCAGTAGACCGCGCAGACGGCGCCGAACTCGGCCGTGCGGCCGAAGCGACCCGCCGGCACGCCGGCCCGGCGCGACGCCCGTTCTTCTTCCACGCTGCGGCCGGCGGCGGCGGCGATCTTCGCCAGGTTGCCGGCCAGGCGGTCGGTCTCGAACATCTCGGGCAGCAGGTTGTTCACCGTCACGTTGTGCTTTGCATAAGGGCCGGCGATGGCCTTCACGAAGCCCGTGAGCCCCAGCCGCGCCGCCACCGAAAGCGCCAGCGGCGGGATCGGCGCCTTCACCAGGGCCGACGTGATGTTGACGATGCGCCCGAAACCGCGCTCGGCCATGCTGTCGATCACCGCGCGCGTCAGCAGGATGGCCGCCACCATGTTGGCGTCGGCCGCCGCCAGCCACTGTTCGCGCGTGAAGCTGCGCCAGTCGCCCAGCGGCGGGCCGGCGGCGTTGTTGACCAGGATGTCCGGCGCCGGGCAGGCGGCCAGCGCGGCGGCCTGGCCGGCGTCGGTGGTGATGTCGCCGGCGGCGGCCGCGACACGCACGCCGTGCGCCTGCGCCAGCTGCGTGGCCGCTTCCTGCAGCGCCGCAGCGTCGCGGCCGGTGACCACCAGGTTCACGCCTTCGGCCGCCAGCGCCTCGGCGCAGGCGCGGCCCAGGCCCTTGCTGGCGCCGCACACCAGCGCCGTGCGGCCGCGGATGCCCAGGTCCATGCCGATCTCCTCCTCAGGTGCGGGGCGCCATCACGCATTCCTGCGTGACGCTGGCCACCAGGGTGCCCTGGCGGTCGTGCACGCGCGCCACCGAAAGCGCGCGGCCGGACGCCGCCGAAGGGCTGGTGCTGTCGAAGTGCAGCCACTCGTCGGCGCGCAGCGGGCGGTGCTGCCAGATGGCGTGGTTCAGGCTCGCCACGTACAGGCCGCCGGCGGCTTCGGCTTCGTCGTGGTGGCCACCGGTGCCGGGGTAGTTGACCCACCAGTCCGAGAGGTAGGCGAACACGGCGGCGTGCAGCGCCGGGTCGTCGGGCAGGCGCTCGCGGGTGCGGATCCAGAAGCGCACGCGCGGTTCGGGCAGCGAAAGGCGCAGGTGCGGCGGCGGCGCCGCGAGGCGGAAATCGATCGACGCGCGCGAGAACAGGCCGTAGCCCACCGCGCGGCGCACCGATTCGGCCCACTCGGGCGGCAGGTCCTCGGGGCGGGGCAGCGTTTCCGGGTCTTCCAGCACGGCGGCCGGCGGCACCTGGTGCGCGGGGGCCGCGATCGGCAGTGCGAAGCTGACCTGCGCGTCCAGCACCCGCCGGTCGCCGCGCTGCACGCCGCGCACGTGGCGCGACGCGAAGCGCTTGCCGTCCTGCAGGGGCGTCACCTGCAGGTCGATGGCCTCGTTCCACAGCGTGCCCTGCAGGAACATGAACTGCATCGCCGTGAAGTCGCGGCCAGGGGGCACCGTGCGTGCGGCGGCGGCGAGCGCCTGGCCCAGGATCTGGCCGCCGTAGGCACGGCCATGCGCGTTGACGTCGCCGGTGCAGGTGCGGAAGACGCCGCCGCCGGTGTCGTGAAGCGCCATCAGCTCGGTGAAGTCGTGGCCGCGCCAGGCCGGTACCGGGTGCAGGCTCATCGGCCTTGGCGGCGCAGCCGCGCCAGGCGGGCGTCGATCTCCTCGCGCGTGACGCCCAGGTTGGCGGCGCGCGCGGCGTCGCGTTCGTGCCTGAAGGCTTCGGCCAGGGTCATGCCGGCTTCGTCGTTCAACAGCCGCTTGTAGGCCACGACGCCGGCGGGGTCGTTGGCCAGGATCTCGCGCGCCAGCGCCTCGGCTTCGGGCCGCAGCTGTTCGGGCGCCACCACGCGGTTGACCAGGCCCCAGGCCAGCGCTTCGGGCGCGGTGAAGAAACGCCCGGTGAACGCCAGCTCCTTGGCGCGGTGGGGGCCGATGCGCTGCTGCAGCCGCACCGAGCCGCCCCAGCCCGGCAGCAGGCCCACCTTGGTGTGGGTGTCGGCGAAGCGGGCGTCGCTGGAAGCCAGCAGCAGGTCGCAGGCCAGCGCCAGTTCCAGCCCGCCGGTGACGGCCAGGCCGTTGATGGCGCCGATCACCGGGCCGCTGAAGGCTTCGATGGCGGCCGCCGCGCTGTGCTCCCAGGCACCGGCGGCGGGTGCGGCCGACCATTCGTCCAGGTCCAGCCCGGCGGTGAAGGCGCGGCCGGCACCGGTGAGGACGAGCACGCGCACCGCGGGGTCGGCTTCCAGCTGCTGCACCGCCTGCGCCAGTTCGCGCCGCAGCGCAATCGACAGCGTGTTCAGCTTCTGCGGCCGGTTCAGCACCACGGTGGCGAAGCCGGCCGGGTCGCGTTCGACGAGCAGGTTGTCGAACATGCGCTCAACGCCCCTGGAAGACCGGCTTGCGCCGTTCCACCGTGGCGGCAATGCCTTCCTGGGCGTCGGCGCTGGACGCCACGCGGGCCAGCGTCATGGCCTCGTCTTCCAGCTGCGCGGTGAGAAGGCCGCCGCCGGCCGCCATGAACAGGCGCTTGATCTCGCCGTAGGCGAGCGTGGGGCCGGCGGCCAGCTTCTGCGCCAGCGCCAGCGACTCGGCCGCCAGCTGGTCGTCGGGCACCACGCGGTCGACCAGGCCGGCCTGCTGCGCTTCGGCCGCGGAAAGCACCTCGGCCAGCAGCATGAAGCGCTTGGCGCGCGCCACGCCCATGCGCGCCGTGGTGGTGACGCTGGAGCCGGAATCGCAGCTGAAGCCCAGCTGCGAGAAGGCCGAGCCGAAGCGCGAGCTCTCGCCCGCGACCACCACGTCGGCACCGGCCAGCACGCCCACGCCGCCGCCCATCGCGAAACCCTGCACCGCGCACACCACCGGCACCGGCAGCGACCAGAAGCGCTGCAGGCCCACGTGCAGGTCGGCCGTCCAGCCGCGCACCAGCGGGCCCAGGCGGTCGCGCACCGGGTAGAAGCTCTTGAGGTCGCCGCCATAGCTGAAGTTGGGGCCGGCGGCGCGCATCAGCACGCCGCGCAGGGTGCCGGCCTGGCGGCGGTCCCACAGCTCGGCGGCCACGGCCTTGAAGTTGCGCGTGAAGTCGCCGTCGATCGGGTTGCCGCGCTCCGGCTGCGAGAAGGTGAGCAGCGCCAGCGCGCCCTGCTGTTCCAGTTCGATCGAAGGGGTGAAGCTCATGGTCGTTCGGCCGGGTTGTCGTCGCGCCGACTGTACGCTACCGTACGAGTTCCGGCATCCTGAAAACCCCGCCCGTCATGCTCACGCCCCAGGACGACCTCATCGGCCACCAGCTGCCCACCACCTTCGACCAGATCGACAACAGCGATCCGGCCTGGATGGAAAGGCTCTGGTACACCGGCCACCCGGCCCCGGGCGGAGAGGTGATCTTCGACATCGGCCTGGGCTACCACCCCAACCGCAACGTGATGGACGCCTTCGCGGGCGTGGCGGTGCCGGGGCGGCAGTGGAACTTCCGCGCCAGCCGCCGCCTGCGGCCCGACCCGCTGACCACCACGGTGGGGCCGCTGGCGATCCGCGTCGTCGAAGGGCTGAAGCGGCACACGCTGGCGCTGGCACCCAACGAATCCGGACTCGCCTTCGAGCTGGAGTACGAGTCCACGCTCAACCCGCACGAGGAAGCCGGCCACCTGCGCCGGCGCGACGGCCGCGTCACCGAACACATGTACCGCGCCCAGCAGATGGGCCGCTACCAGGGCTGGATCGAATTCGACGGCCGCCGCCGGCAGGTGGACGGCTGGCCCGGCCAGCGCGACCACAGCTGGGGCGTGCGCGCCGAGATGCGCACCGACGAGACGGCGCCGCCGCTGACCTTCTACCCGCCCTTCTTCTTCTGCTGGACCACGGTGCAGTTCCACGACCACGGCCTGGTCGTCTTCTTCAAGGAGCGCGCCCCCGGCGACATGATCTACCTCAGCGGCGAGATCGTGCGCCCGATGGGCACCCGCGCTTCGGGCCGCGACCAGCTGGTGGCGGTGCAGCACGACGTGCAGTGGCACGACGATCCGCTAGGCCAGAACATGGCCGGCGCCACCTTCGACCTCGGCTTCGCCAGCGGCGAACGGCGCCAGGTGCAGGTGCGCACCCTGCCGACGAGATACTTCCTGAAGGGCGGTCTCTACGGCGGTCTGGACGGCTGGTTCCAGGGCGACGACAAGGGCAGGCTCTTCACCGCCCACGAGCAGTGGGACCTGGCCGACCCCGCCACGCGGCGCAGGCTGCGCACGCTGGCCGACCAGGTGATCGAGGTGCGCGACGGCGACCAGGTCGGCCACGGCATCATCGAATACGGGGTCGGCCAGGGCTACGGGAAGTACGCCGCGGTGCAGGTGCACCCGCCGATCTGAGCCTCCCGTCCCCGGTGGGCCCGGCACGCACAATCGCGCCGCCGGCCCCTGCCTTCGCCTCTACGGGACAATGCCCGGCTGGCGCCCCCGGAAGAGCGAAGACAATGGCCCACCTGCGATGAACGCCCTCAACGACTACCGCCTGCGCCTGGGCCGCCATGAACTCGTGCCGATCATGGTGGGCGGCATGGGCGTGGACATCTCGTCGGCCGACCTGGCCCTGGAGGCGGCGCGCCTGGGCGGCGTGGGCCACATCAGCGACGCGATGGTCAAGACGGTCACCGACCGGCGCTACAAGACCAAGTTCGTGAAGGCCAAGCAGGCGCTGTACAAGGCCAACGTCGACTCGATGGACAAGTCGGGGGTGAAGTTCGACCTGGGCGACCTGGCCGAGGCGACACGCCTGCACGTCGAGGGCACCATGTCGCGCAAGACCGGCCCCGGGCTGGTGTTCATCAACTGCATGGAAAAGCTGACGATGAACGCGCCCAAGGAGACGCTGGCGGTGCGCCTGGCGTCGGCCCTGGACGCCGGCATCGACGGCATCACGCTGGCCGCCGGCCTGCACCTGGGGTCGCTCGCGCTCATCGAGGACCACCCGCGCTTCCGCGACGCCAAGCTGGGCATCATCGTCTCTTCGCTGCGCGCGCTGCAGCTGTTCCTGAAGAAGAACTCGCGCCTGAACCGGCTGCCCGACTACGTGGTCGTCGAAGGCCCGCTGGCCGGCGGGCACCTGGGCTTCGGCATGGACTGGGCGCAGTACGACCTGGCCACCATCGTGGCCGAGATCCGCCAGCACCTGGCGCAGGAGCAGCTCGAGATCCCGCTCATCCCGGCCGGCGGCATCTTCACCGGCGGCGACGCGGTGCGCTTCCTGGAAGCCGGCGCGGCGGCGGTGCAGGTGGCGACGCGCTTCACCGTCACGCGCGAATGCGGGCTGCCCGACGAGATCAAGCAGGAATACTTCAAGGCCGACGAGGACGACATCGAGGTCAACCAGATCTCGCCCACCGGCTACCCGATGCGCATGATCAAGTCCAGCCCCGGCATCGGCGACGGCATCCGACCCAACTGCGAAGCCTACGGCTACCTGCTCGACGCGAACGGCAAGTGCGCCTACATCACCGCCTGGAACCGCGAGGTGGCCGCGCACCCGGGCGCCAAGCGGGTGTCGGTGATGGACAAGACCTGCCTGTGCACCCATATGCGCAACTTCGAAATCTGGACCTGCGGTCAGAACGCCTGGCGGCTGAAGGACACGTCGGTGCAGCGGGATGACGGCACGTACCAGTTGCTGACGGCCGAGCATGTGTTCCGCGACTACCAGTTCAGCACCGGGGCGCGGATCGCCTTGCCCGAGGCCGAGGTGCCGGGCGCCTGATCCGGGCCGGGCCGCGCCAGATCGGCAGGACCCTCACGTTGCCGCCTCCGAAGCCTGCATCCGCCCCTCGCAGCGCCTTCGCATCGCGCTGGCTGCTGGTCGTCGCCGGCCTCGCCTCCTGTGGCGGAGGCGGCTCTTCGGGCCCGACCGAGCCCTCGCCGCCGGCGTCGCTGCCGCCGGTCGACGTCTCCGCCGTCGCCGCAGCCGACCCCGGCAGCACCTTGGCCGAGGGCTGGGAGTTCGGCGCGACGATGGAAATCTTCGTGCGCAGCTACCAGGACAGCGACGGCGACGGCAAGGGCGACCTGCGCGGGCTGATCTCGCGCCTGGACTACCTGCGCGACCTGGGCGTCAAGGCCCTCTGGCTGATGCCCGTCACGGCCAGCCTGGACGGCGACCACGGCTATGCGGTCAGAGACTACCGCGCCATCGAGCCGGCCTACGGCAGCCTGTCCGACTTCGACGAACTCCTGCGGCAGGCCCACGCGCGTGGCATCGGCGTCATCGTCGACTACGTGATGAACCACAGCGCGTCGAGCCACCCGCTGTTCGTCAACGCGCGCGACGGCGGCCGCGCCAATGCCTATCGCGACTGGTACGTCTGGCAGGACAGCGCCCCCGGCGGCTGGAACGTCTTCGGCGGCAACCCCTGGCGCGCCACCGTGGCCAGCGGCTACTACTACGCGCCCTTCTCCCCCACGATGCCCGACTTCAACCTGAAGCTGCCGGCGGCGGTGGATTTCCACCTCGACAACCAGCGCTTCTGGCTCAACCGCGGCGTTGACGGCTTTCGCTTCGACGCGGTGGGCAACCTGGTCGAGAACGGCCCAGCGGCCTGGCTGGACCAGCCGCAGAACTACGCCTTGATGGGCCGGATGAACGCGCTGGCGCGCGGCTACCAGCGCCGGGCCATCGTCTGCGAGGGGCCCGACGATCCGCGCGGATTCGGCGCCGGCACGGCCTGCGGCAGCGCCTTCGCCTTCGACCTGAAGGGCTCGCTGGTCGGCGCGGCGCGCGGTTCGTTGCCGGCGATCCAGGCGGTCAGCGACTATTTCAGGACCGCGCCGGCCGGCATGGCGACGTTCCTGTCGAACCACGATGCCTTCGCCGGCCAGCGGCTGTGGGACCAGCTGGGCGGCAACCTCGCGCAATACCGGCTGGCGGCGGCGAGCTACCTGCTGCTGCCGGGCCGGCCCTTCATCTACTACGGCGAAGAGATCGGCATGGCCGGCGCCGCCACGGTCGGCGGCGACGCCCGGCTGCGCACGCCGATGAGCTGGACGGCCGATCCGGCCAACGCAGGCTTCAGCACCGTCAGCCCGTACCGGGCCCTGTCGGCGAACGTCGCGACGCAGAACGCGGCGGCACAAGGCGCCGACCCGAATGGCCTCCTGGCCTTCTACAAGCAGATGCTGGCGCTGCGCAACCGCCTGCCTTCGATCGCCCGCGGCAGCTATGTCGCCCCCTTCGTCGCCGGCAACGCGCTCGGCTTCCAGCGTGTGCTGGGCGGCGAGACCACGCTGGTCCTGATCAACTACGGCAGCGGCGCGGCCACGCTGGACGTGGCGGCGCTGCCGGCGAATGCCAGCCTGGAAAGCGCCTTTCCGGCCGGCGACGCACCGGCCAGCGCATCGGCCGCCGGCGTGGCGCGCATCGCGGTGCCGGCGCAGTCGCTGCGCGTCTTCAAGGTGCTGCCGTGACGCGCAGCCAGGCCGCGCCGCGGGCCTTCAGCGACCGCGCTTGATGGTCGCGAGCTGCTCGCGGATGATGCGCTCGGCCTCCTCGGGTGGCAGGTCGATGCCGCCCATCAGCGGCCGCACCTCGATGCAGCAGGGCTGGCCGGGGAACGGCGCCGGGAAGCGCTGTGCCCAGGCCAACGCCTCTTCCGGCGAGCGCACCTCGATCAGCGTGTAGCCGGCGATCAGCTCCTTGGTCTCGGCGAACGGGCCGTCGAGGACGCGCGTCCGGCCGGTGGCGTCGTACTGGACGCGAAAACCCTGGCTGCTGGGCTGCAGTCCGGCGCCGTCGAGCAGGACGCCGGCCTTGGCCATCTCGTCGTGGAAGGCCATCATGCGCGGCACCAGCGTCGGGTCGTCGGGGAAGTCGCCGGCCTCGCTCGTCGCGGTGGCGCGGACCTGGATCATGTAGCGGGGCATGGAAGCCTTTCCTGGCAGTTGAACTTGCACGACGAACGGCAGCGGCACGAATCGCCAGCGCCCCCCGGTGAACCGGCATTGTCACGCCGGCGGCTGCGGCCGCGGGCGTCGGGGCGCTGGCTGGACGTTCCCGCGCGCGCGCTTTGCGACGGTGCCTCCATCGCAGCGCAGCTGTGCCGGCGGGGCAGGCGGCGGGCCCTTAACATCCCGCGGCAGGAGGTCCACGCATGGCCCAGATCCTCGGTCTCGGCGTTTCGCACTACCCGCCCCTGTCCGGCCTGGACAAGGACATGGCCAACATCCTGCGCGGCCGCCTTGCGGACCCGGACATACCCGCCGCCGCCAAGGACTCCGCCAGCTGGCCGGCCGCGATGCAGGCCGAGTGGGCCGACCCGGTGGGCGCCGCGGCGCGCCACCGCGACGCCATGCGCGCGGGCCTGAAGCGCGTGCGCGAGGCGATCGTCGACTTCAAGCCCGACTTCGTGCTCGTCTGGGGCGACGACCAGTACGAGAACTTCAAGGAAAGCATCGTTCCCGCGTTCTCGGTGCTGGCCTATGAAGACCGCAGCATCCGCCCCTGGGCGCAGGCCAGCGCGTCGGCGCTGTTCGACGCCGGCACGAAGGACGAATGGGGCGGCGGCCGGCCCAACGTGTGGGGCGAACGCGGCGACACCACGCGCCTCGTCCGCGGCCACCGCGAAGGCGCCAAGTACCTGGCCGGCGCGCTGCTGGAAGCCGACATCGACGTCGCCTACGCGTACGAGCCGCTGCACCACCCGGGGCTGCCGCACGCGTTTCTCAACGCCATCCTGTACCTGGACTACGACCGCGAAGGCTTCGACTGGCCGGTGGTGTGCATGCCCATCAACTGCTACGGGCGCGCGGTCATCAGCTACAAGGGCTTCATCAGCCGCTGGGCCGACCGCGGCCGGCCGGCCGACCCGCCTTCGCCTTCGCCGCGGCGCTGCTTCGACGTCGGCGCCGCCTGCGCGCGCGCGCTGCGCGCCAGCCCCTGGCGGGTGGCGGTGCTGGCGTCCTCGAGCTGGTCGCACGCCTTCCTGGTCGACAAGACCTTCCGCGTGCAGCCCGACGTGGCCGCCGACCGCGCGCTCTACCAGGCCCTGGTGGCGGGCGACCACGCCACCTGGCGCAACTACCCGCTGGCCCAGGTGGAAGAAAGTGGCCAGCAGGAAGTGCTGAACTGGTTCGTGCTGGCCGGCGCCATGAACGAGCTGGGTGCGAAGCTGCAGTGGTCGGAATTCGTCGAGACCTGGATCTTCAACTCCAGCAAGGTGGCCGCGATCTACGCGCCCGTCTGATCGGGCAGCCCCTTCACCAGCAGCCAGATGAAGGTGACCAGGTAGACCAGGCCCAGCGGCGCCAGCAGCGGGAAGACCACCTCCATCCCGAACAGCGGCCGCGCCACCGCCACCATCTGCAGCAGCGAAGCGGCCACGCCCGCCCCGGCCAGCCAGCGGGGCACGCCGCGCACGCACCACAGCAGCACGAAGGTGGTGAGCACTTCGAAGCCTTCCAGCGTCTTGGTGCTGAAGTGCAGGCCGCCGCGCATCAGCCGCACCACGGTGGCAGGCAGGTCGAAGCGCGAGCCGGCGTCGGCGCCGGCCGCCAGGTACTGCTCGCTCAGGACGCGCATGGCGTGGAAGCTGGACAGCTCCACCAGCGAAGCGGTCAGCGCCACCGTGGTGAGCGCCATGCCGAACCACACCAGCAGCGGCCACTGGCGCAGGTACAGCCGTGCGAACACCGCCGCCGCGAACAGCGACAGCAGCCCCGCCAGCAGGCCCAGCAGGACGAGCGACCCCACGGCCAGCGGGTGGCGGCCGGCCGTCTGCAGGTAGGCCCCCCCGCCGAGGACCGGTGCCTGCAACTGGAAGTTGGACACCAGCTCGATGACGAAGCCGCCCGCCATCGCCGCGCCGACGGCGCGGCCGAGCATCCTGTTGTCGTTCATGCGGCCTCCCTGGCCCACTTCGATGGGGTGCACGATGCCAGCCACGCACCGTGGCCGCAAGGCCGAGGCGACAGGCCACGGCCGGAGCCGACCGGCCACGCCCGCGCACAACCACAACCCTTCGCACTGCGCCTTCCAGGCGCTGATGAAGTGGCAGACGCCAGAAGGCCGCGTGGGCTACAGCGAGATGGCCGACATCTACGGTCTGGAATACCTGGCGGCGGCGCGCGCGCGCTGATTCAGAAGGCCAGCGCCGCCTGGTGCTGCGGCGCGTCGATGTCCTCGGTGCGGCCGCGGTCGATGATCTCGCCCTTGGCCATCACCACGAAGCGCTGCGTGGTGCGGCGCACCAGGTTCAGGTGCTGTTCCACCACCAGCACGCCGGTGCCGGTGTCGCGGATCTTGTTGAAGGTGGTGACGAGGTCGTCGACCAGGATGGGCGACAGCCCTTCGGTCGGCTCGTCGAGCAGGATCACGCGCGGGTTGCCCAGCAGCGCGCGCCCCACCGCCAGCATCTGCTGCTGGCCACCGGAGAGCGCGGTGCCCAGCTTGTCGCGCCGTTCCTTCAGGATGGGGAACAGCTCGTAGACGCGTTCCAGCGTCCACATCCCCGGCCGCTTGCTGGCGGCGCCGAGCAGCAGGTTCTCCTGCACCGTGAGGTGGGGCAGGATCATGCGGCCCTGCGGCGAGATGCTGACGCCGTGCTTGGGCGCCGCGTAGGCCGGCAGCGATTCGATCGCGACACCGCCCACCTCGATGCTGCCGCCCTTGATGCTGGTGCCGCCGAAGAAGGAATTGAGCAGCGTCGACTTGCCGGCGCCGTTCTTGCCCACCACGGCCACCGACTCGCCTTCGCCCACTTCCAGGTCGACGCCGCGCAGCACCACCGACTTGCCGTAGCCGGCCACCAGCCCCTTGATCCGGATGAAGCTCATGCGGCGGTGCCCAGGTAGGCCGTGATCACGCGGTGGTCGCCGCGCACCGCTTCCGGCGTGCCGGTGACGATGACCTGGCCCAGGTCGAGCGCGGTGACCGCGTCGCAGAAGCGGAAGACGGCGTCCACGTCGTGCTCCACCACCAGCGCCGTGACGCCGCGGTGCCGCACCAGCCTGACCAGGTGTTCGAAGAGGGCCACGGTCTCGGTGGTGGACAGGCCCGCGGCCGGTTCGTCCAGCAGCATCAGACTGGGCTTGCCGATCATCGCCAGCGCGATGTCGACCCGGCGCTGGTCGCCATAGGCGATGGTGTCGGCCGGCAGGTCCAGCGCCGCGCGCAGCTCGAAGGCGTCGACGATCTCGTCCAGGTCAGGTTCGCCCAGCTGCGAAGCCACCAGCTCCAGCTGTTCGCGCACCGTCAGGCCGGGGAAGATGCTGGTGCGCTGGAAGCTGCGCGACATGCCCGCGCACCGGCGCCAGCGCACGCTGCGTTGCGTGATGTCCTGGCCGTCGACGAAGACGCGCCCGCGCGTGGGCTTGCGGCGGCCGGTGATGGCGTCCATCAGCGTCGACTTGCCGGCGCCGTTGGGGCCGATGATGCCGTGCAGCACGCCGCGCGCCGCCACTTCCAGGTTCACGCTGTCGAGCGCGACCACGCTGCCGTAGGCGACGGAGAGATCCTCGACCTTCAGCATCTCAACGGCCCGGGCGCATGCGGCGCCACATCTGGAGCAAGAAACCCATCGCCCCCTTCGGGAAGGCGGCGATCATGGTCACCACCGCGATACCGGTGAGCAGTTCCAGGTAGCCGGTGGCGCCGAAGGCGTCCTGGCCCCAGGTGTAGAGCAAGGCGCCCAGCAGCGGGCCGCCCACGGTGCCGGCGCCGCCCACCAGCATGGCCACCAGCGAATGGCCGCCGGTGGCGAAGTCCAGCGCCTCGGGGCTGACGTAGGCCGAGTTCAGTGCCATCAGCACGCCGGCCAGGCTGACCACCGTGCTGGCCAGCACGAAGGCGCCCAGGCGCGGCAGGTAGGTGTCGAAGCCGGAGAAGCGCATGCGTTCCTCGTTCGCCTGCGTGGCGCGCAGCACCTGGCCGAAGCGCGAACGGGCCACGGCCCACAGCAGCAGCAGCACGCCCACCAGCGAGAGCCAGGCCAGCGGCCAGAAGGCGCTGGCCTTCGCCAGCTGCGACTGGGTCAGGCCGAGGAAGGCGCCGTTGAAGCTCATCGTCAGGCCGTCCTCGCCGCCCGTGAGATCGCGCAGCGCGCGCAGCTGCGAGGTCGACTTCAGCATCTGCGCGAAAGCCAGCGTCAGCATCGCGAAGGGCAGCGGCCGCGCGCGCACCACCAGCGCGCCGACGATCGCCGCCACCGCCGCGCTGCCGACCAGCGCCAGCAGCACCGCCAGGTGCACGTTCACGCCGCGGGCACTGACCATGCCCATCAGGTAGCCCGGCAAGCCGATGAAGGCGGCGACGCCGAACATGACGAAGCCGCACTGGTGCATCAGGAAGCCGATGCCCACCGCCGCCACCCCCAGCAGCAGCCCCTGGATCAGCAGGCCGAGGTAGAAGCCGTTGCCCAGCACGGCCGGCACGAAGAGTCCGGCCACCGCGACGGCGGCGATCAGCAGCGCACGACGCATCAGGCAACCCGGCCCCGGCCGAAGCCCTGCGGCCGCCACAGCAGTACCACGAACAGCAGCACGTAGGGCGCGAGCACCGCGATCGACGGGAACAGCACGGTGCCGATCACCTGGATGAAGCCGTACACCAGCGCCGCCGCGATGGCGCCGCCGATGCTGCCCAGGCCGCCCACCACCACCACGATGAGGCAGCTGATGAGGATGGAAGCGCCCATGCCCGGATCGACCGACAGGTAGGGTCCGGCCAGCACGCCGGCCAGGCCGGCGAAGGCGGTGCCCAGGCAGACCACCAGCAGCGCCAGGCGGTCGGTGTTGACGCCCATCATGCGCGCCACGTGCGGCTGCTGGCTGACGGCGCGCGTGTGCATGCCGCTGGTGGTGTACCGGAGCCAGGCCGCCAGCGCCAGGCAGGTGCCGAAGCCGACGCCGATGAGGAACAGCCGGTACACGGGGTACATCGTGCCCAGCAGCGAGACCGATCCCGCCAGCACCGGCGGCGGCTCCACCGGCAGCGGCACCGTGCCCCAGATCTTGTGCACCGCCGGCCCGATGATGAGGGCGATGCCGAAGGTGACCAGCGCGACGTCCATGTGGCTGCGGCGCTGCAAGGGGCGCAGCACCGCCAGCTCGAACACCGCGCCGGCGAAGGCGAGCGCGAACGGCACCACCAGCAGCGCGACCCAGAAGCCCAGCAGCTTCTCGACCGAGAAGCCCAGGTAGGCGCCCAGCATGTAGAGCGCACCGTGGGCGAAGTTCATCACGTCGCGCAGGCCGAAGATCAGGGCCAGCCCGCTGGCCAGGATGGTCAGCAGGCTGGCCAGCGCCAGCGCGTTGGCGAACTGGGCGACGCTGAAGAGCTGCGACAGGTCCACGCGGGCGCCGTCAGCTCACCTTGCACTCGGGGCTGGGAGGCGGGTAGATCTCGGGACCGGACTTGAGCACCTTCATCTGGAAGCTGTTGGTGCCGCTCGGCCCCTTCACCACCTGGGCCATGCCGTGCTGGCGGATCAGCTGGTGGTCGGCGGCGCGCATCTCGATGCCCTTGCCGAAGATCATGTCGACCTTCAGGCCTTCCATCGCCTTGCGCACGGCGGCGGTGTCGGTGGACTTGGCCTTGATGACGCCGGCGCGGTAGACCTCGAGCGCGGCCATCATGTCGGCGTCGGTGTAGAAGGGGCGCCGCTTGTTGCGGATCACGAACTCCTTCACGTACCAGGCGTTGCGTGCGCCGGGCAGGTCGGGCGTCCAGCTCAGCGTGTTGTAGACGCCGAGCACGTTGTCGCCGTGCGCTTCGAGCTGGAAGTCGGTGGCGAAGCCGTTGCCCAGCACCATCTTGTACTTGTCGAACAGGCCGAACTGCTTGCTCTGCTTGGCGAAGGACTGGCCGTCGCTCATGAACAGCGTCACCACCAGCGCGTCGGCCGGCTTCGAGAGCTGCGAGATGTAGCTGCCGAAGTCGTTCGTGCCGCCGGGCGAGAACAGGCTCTGCTGCACCGTGCCGCCCAGCCCGCCCACCAGGCCCGAGAAGGCTTTGGCGAAGCTCTGGCCGGCCGCGTAGTCCATCGAGATCAGGTTCCACGTCTTGGCCCCGCTGGACTTCACGAAGTCCTCCAGCATGCGCGTGGTCAGCGCATCCGGCGTGTTGACGCGGAAGTAGTTCGGCGCGCACGACTTCGTCATCAGGTCGTTGCTCTGCGCGTAGTGATCGATCTGGATCACGTTCAGAGAATCGAGCTTGGGCACCAGGGCCAGCGAATGAGAGCTCAGCGTCTGACCGATGATGAGCGACACCCCGCCCTGCTGGGCCAGCTTGGTGGCGGCGGCGACGGCCGACGCCGGCGTGCCCGAGTGGGCCTGGATGACCAGCTCGAACTTGCGGCCAAGCGCGCCGCCTTCGGAGTTCAGCAGGTCGACCGCGGTCTTGGCGCCCGATTCCATCAGGCCCGCGTAGGTGGCGAAGGGGCCGCTGTCGATGAGCAGCAGTCCGATCTTGATCGGCGCGCCCTGCGACCAGGCGGCCGGGGCGGCGGCCAGGGCCAGGGCGCCGGCGGCGGAAAGCGCCAGGCGGCGGCGGGTGATGCGGGTCATGGCAGCTTGTCTCCTGCAGATGGGGCCGCTCGGGCGGCACGGGGACGGCGGTCGCTACTGATTAATACGCTAGCGTACCGTATGGGTGCGCAATCTAGCCGATGGCCGGCGCCTGTCAATCGGGGGGAAGTCCGGAGGGGGTTTTCAGCCTTCGGCGGCGCCGGACATCTGGGCGAACAGCGGGCGCGGCGAGTGACGCAGTTCCAGGTCGACTTCGGCGCGCAGGGCGGCGCGCAGGGCGGCGTCCAGCGCGGCGCCTTCCGTCCCCGGCAGCGCTGCCGGGGTTTCGGCGCGCCACCGCATCAGTGATCCGATGGCATGGTTGCCTTGATCGCGCAGCGCCAGCAGGTCCGCCACCGGGGTGGCCACCGGCGCGGCCGGGACTTCCACCGGCGGCGCCCCGGGCACCGCGGCCAGCGCCGGCGCCGCGCTGGCCAGCGCCTGGCGCTGGGCCTCGATCTGCTGCAGCAGGAAGCCGGCCGACCAGTCGGCGCGCGCCTTGAAGGTGTTGAGCGCGTTGATCACGCCCCAGACCTGGCTGCGCGCGTATTCGTCGTCGATGCGCGCCAGCACCTCGGTGCGCAGGGTGGCGCACATGCCGTCCACCAGGCGCGCGAAGCTGTTGTTCATGCGGATTCCTTCAAGCGTGGCCCTTCTGGATGGCCTTGTCCATCTGGCGCAGGCAGGTGGCGACCTGGCTGCCCATCGCGGGCATGCGCATGTCGTTCGAGCGGCCGTCCTCGAAGCAGCGCGCCGCCGCCATGTGGGTGGCGGCCAGCTTGAGGAAGCTGAACACCTGGTAGTAGTGCACCGAGGCCATCGACACCGCCAGCCCGGCCTGCTGCGCGTAGCGTTCGAAGAACCAGTCGGGTTCGCACAGCCGGCACAGGTAGGGGCTGCCGCCCATGTACATGGGCATGCTGGCCCAGGCCAGGTCCTCGTGCGGGTCGCCCAGGTGCACCAGTTCCCAGTCCAGGATGGCGGTGATGCGGCCGCCCTGCTCCAGGAAGTTGCCGGTGCGGTAGTCGCCGTGCACCAGCGCCACCCGTTCGGCCACCGGCGCGTGGGCCTTCAGCCAGCGGATGCCTTCCTCGGCCAGCGGGAACGGGCGCATGGCCCAGCGCCGGATCTGCGCTTCCCAGTGCTCCACGTTCAGCCGCGCCGCGTTCTCGCGCGTGATGCCGTGCGCAAGCGCGGCCACCGGTCGGGTGGCCCAGTCCAGGCGGTGCAAGGCGGCCAGCGCGTCGATGAACTGCGTGCCCAGCGCGCGCCGGTAGCCTTCTTCCAGCGGCGGCTCGCTGGGCGAGACCCAGGGCACGACGGCGGCGCCCGCCACCTTGTCGCAGAACATGAACGGCGCGCCCAGCACCGCGGGGTCGTCGCTGAACCAGAAGGCGCGCGGGGCCGGCACCGCGCTGCCTTCGAGCGACTGCATGGACAGCACCTGCGGCAGCGCGCTGTAGGGCGCGAAGAGGCCGGCGTCGGAACCGATACGCAGGATCAGCTCGCGTTCGTCGCCCGGCGTTTCCAGGCCGCGCACCGTCATGCCGAAGGTCAGCCAGGAGAAGCCGACCGGAAAGCGGCGCAGCGCGCTCACGGCCACCGCGTGGCCGGTCTGCTGGCCCAGGTAGGTCTCGATGCGGCGGGCCAGGCCGGCGTCGTCGCCGATGAAGTTCATGCGTTCTCCGGCCAGGCGTGGTGGCCGCTCTCGTTGACGCTGAGCACGCCGATGGCGGCGCCGCGGGTGCGCAGCCGCGTCAAGGAACCGTAGCCGGGCTGGAAGTGGACGATGCCTTGCAGCCCGAGCGCGTGCGAAAGCACCAGGTTGATCGGCAGGCCGTGGGTGAAGACGGCGACGCGGGCGGTGGGCGCGCTGGTGTCCATCACGTGATGGAGCGCTCCCAGCACGTCGGCGCGGAAGCGCACCGGGTCGCCGCCGACGTAGCGGATGGGATCGGCCAGGAAACGCTGCCAGGCCTCCGCCCCCTCGGCGCGCAAGGTCTCGGTGCTGCGATAGACCGCGGTGTCGCGGTCGGCCTCGGCCCAGCCGTCGACCGTGTCCACCGGAAGACCCAGGCGTTCCGCCAGCGGCAGCGCCGTCTGGTGCGCGCGCAGCAGCGGACTGGCGACCACGCGCGTGATGCCCTCGCCCGCCAGCAACCGCGCCACCGCGCGCGCCTGGGCCTGGCCCTCGGCATTGAGTGGCGGGTCGTGCGGCCGCAACGGGTGGCCTTCGTCGGGGCGCCCGTGGCGCACCAGGATCAGTCTCATGAACCCTTGCGCAGCAATTCCGGCGTGACCGAGCGATGAAAGCCGTTGAAAGGCTCGTTGCGGCTTCCGCTGGCGACCTTCCAGTAGCTGCTGCGGTTGTTCGGCGTGCCGCCGTCCACCCGCACGCAGCTGCCGGTGATGTAGGCCGCGCCGGGCGACAGCAGATAGACGATGGCCGACGCCACTTCGGACTCGGTGCCGAAGCGTTGCAGCGGCACCGTGGGCGGGAACTCCAGGATCTTGGCCTTCGCCTCCGGCGGGTAGCGGTCGAAGCCGCTGGAGGCGATGCCGCCCGGCGCCACGCAGTTCACGCGCACGCCGGCGGTGGCCCATTCGCAGGCCGCGGTCTCGCTCATCACCAGCGTGCCGCCCCGGCTGGCGCCGGAGTGGGCGAAATCGGGCCATCCGTGCCAGATGTCGGCAATGATGTTCACGATCGCCCCGCCATGCGCCTTCATCCAGCGGTTGTAGGTCTCGCGCATGAAGATGAAGGTGCCGGTCAGGTTGTTGCGCACCACCGCTTCGAAGCCCTTGGTGGAGATGGTCTCCATCGGGGCGCGGAACTGGCCGCCGGCGTTGTTCACCAGGCCGTCGATGCGGCCGCGCAAGGCCAGCACCGCATCCACCGTGGCGGCCACCTGCGTTTCGTCGCGGATGTCGCAGGGGTGGGCGCTGGCGCTGCCGCCGTCGGCTTCGATCTCGGCGCGCACGGCCTCCAGCTTCTCCGGCGTGCGCCCGATCAGCGCGACATGCGCGCCCAGCGACGTCAGCTCGTGCGCCGTGCAGCGGCCGATGCCACTGCCGCCGCCGGTGACGATGATCGTCCGGTCCGCGAAGAGGCCGGTCTTGTAGATGGACTGGTACGGCATGGCGGGCTCAATATTGAACGGCGACGCGGCCGATGCGCTCGCGCGCGATGATGAGCTTCATGATCTGCGCCGTGCCGTCGCCGATCTCCAGCCCCATCACGTCGCGCATGCGTTGCTGGTGCGGCAGGTCCTTGCTCCAGCCGTAGTGGCCGAAGGTCAGCAGGCACTGGTGGATCACGTCGAAGGCGTTGCGCGGACCCATCCACTTGCACATGGCGGCTTCGGCCGTGTGCGGCAGCCCGGCGTCGCGCAGCGCCAGCGCGTGGTAGCAGAGCTGGCGCACGGCGGCGATCTGCGATTCGCCTTCGGCCAGGGGGAAGCTCACGCCCTGGTACTGGCCGATCGGTTTGCCGAAGGCTTCGCGTTCCTTCGAATAGGCCCAGGCCTCGTCCAGGCTGGCCTGCGCCGCGCCCACGCACTGCAGGCCGATGAGCGCGCGGCTGTAGTCGAAGCCCTGCATCACCTGCGTGAAGCCCTTGCCTTCGTCGCCCAGGCGGTGGCTGGCTGGCACGCGCACGTCGTCGAAGAAGACCGAACCGCGGCCGATGACGGCGCTGCCGACATCGTCGAACTTCGTGCGGCTGATGCCCTGGGTGCCTTCGTAGGGGATGAAGAAGGCGCTGACGCCCTTGGCGCCCTCTTCCGGCGCGCCGGTGCGGGCGAAGATCAGGTACGCGTCGGCACGGTCGGCGAAGGTGATGGACGTCTTCTCGCCATTGATGACGTAGTGGTCCCCGTCGCGGCGTGCCTTCAGCTGCAGGTTGCTCGCGTCCGATCCGCCGCGCGGTTCGGTCAGGCAGATCGCGACCACGGCGTCGCCGCGGCACATGCGCGGCACCCATTCGTTCTTCAGCGCATCGCTGGCGTGGCGCACGAGGATGGCGCCGTTGAGCGAGATGCCCACCGGCACCGCGCTGATGTTGAAGTCGCCCCAGGCCAGCGCCTCGGCGATGAGCCCGGTGGTCACCGCGTCGGCGCCCATGCCGCCCAGCGCTTCCGGCAGGTCCATGCCCAGCAGGCCCAGGCGGCCCATCTCGGCGACGAGCTCTCGTTCCAGCACGCCATGGCGGTCGCGCTTCTGGTAGTCGGGCAGCAGGCGCTCGCGTGCGAAGCGGCGGGCCGTCTCCTGCAGCGCGCGCTGGTCATCGTTCAGAACCATGCAGGCAACCTTCGCGGTCGAAGTCTTACGCTAGTGTACCTTTTGGCAATCCCCACTCGCTGAGGATTTCCTCGGACTGCGCACCCGGCGCCGGCGCGGGACGCCGCAGTTCGCCCGGCGTGCGCGAAAAACGCGGCGCCGGTGCCGGGTGCCACAGGCCGTCGAAGCGCCGGTGGGTGCCGCGCGCCTGCATGTGCGGGTGGGCCCAGGCTTCGTCGATGTCCAGCACGGGGGCGAAGCAGCACTCGCGGCCGGCCATTGCCGCTACCCATTCGGCGCGCGTGCGGGTCCTGAAGACGGCGGCGAAGCGCTCGCGCTGGGCCGGCCAGGCGCCGCGGTCGTTCTGCGCCGGCAGCGTGGCCGCGTCCAGGCCCATCACCGCCAGCAGGTTGGCGTAGAAGTGCGGCTCGATCGCCCCCACGGCGACCTGCTTGCCGTCCTTCGTCTCGTAGGTGCCGAAGAAGGGTGCGCCGCCGTCGACGATGTTCTCGCCGCGGTTGGAAGTCCATTCGCCCTGCTGGCGGAAAGCCTGGAAGGCCGACATCAGGCAGGAGACGCCATCCACCATCGCCGCATCGACCACCTGGCCGCGGCCCGAGGTCTTCGTTTCCAGCAACGCGGCCAGCACGCCCACCGCCAGGTACATGGCGCCGCCGCCCAGGTCGGCCACCAGGTTCAGCGGCGGGGCCGAAGGGCGCCCCGGGCCGCCGATGCAGTGCAGCGCACCGGTGAGCGCCAGGTAGTTGATGTCGTGCCCGGCCTCCTGGGCCAGCGGACCTTCCTGGCCCCAGCCGGTCATGCGACCGTAGACCAGCCGGGGGTTGCGCAACAGGCATTCGGCAGGGCCCAGGCCCAGCCGTTCGGCGACGCCGGGGCGCCAGCCCTCGACCAGCGCGTCGGCCTTCCCGACCAGGCACAGCAGGGTTTCCCGCGCCGCCGGCTGCTTGAGGTCGAGCGCGAGCGAACGCTTGTTGCGGTTGTAGAAGTCGAAGCGCGGCGGCGGCGCCGGTTCGGCGCCCGCCGGCAAGGGCCGGTCGATGCGCACGACGTCGGCGCCCAGGTCGGCCAGCAGCGCGCCGGCGAAAGGCACCGGGCCGATGGCGGTGAGTTCGATCAGCCGCACACCGGCCAGCGGTCCGCTCATGGGGGGTCTCCTTTCAGCGATGGAACTGCACCGCCTCGTGCAGCGGCGCGCGGCCGGTGCGGGCGGCGTTGGCGGGGTCGGCCGGGTCCTCGTAGCCGAAGGAGATGCCGAACAGCAGCCGCGCCGCGTCCGGCAGGCCCAGGTGGCGTCGCACGGTGGACGGGTACAACCCCAGGGCGCCCTGTGCGCAGGACGCGATGCCGCGCGAGGTCAGCGCCAGCATCAGCGTCTGCGCGTACATGCCCAGGTCGGTGGCCTCCCGGGTGTCGAAGGGCTCGTGCATGAAGATGAAGACCACGTGCGGCGCGCCGAAAAAGGCGTGGTTGCGCACGTAGGCGGCACGCCGGCCCTCGCGGTCGTGGCGCTCGACGCCCATCGCGCCATAAAGCGCGCGCGCCGCCTCCACCTGGCGCTGGCGGTAGACGCCGGGGTACACGCCGTCGGCCGGCCAGTCGGGCTCGATCGGGCGGTCTTGCATGCCGGCGGCGACCAGCGCGTCGCGCAGCGCTTCCAGCGAGGCGCCCGACACCACGTGCGGCACCCAGGGCTGCACGTTGCAGTTGGAAGGCGACCATTGCGCCAGTTCGAACACCTCGTGCAGCGTGGCCTCGGGCACCGCCTGCGCCAGGAAGCCGCGTACCGAACGGCGGGTGCGGATCGCCTCGTCCAGAGTCATCTTGGTCATGGCGAAGTCTCGATCAGGCGGCGCCCGCGCCCGGCATAGGCCAGCGCGAGCTTGCGGCCCACGCGCGCCGCGTCGGGCAGGAAGGCGTTGCCGCCCTCGCCGCGCATCGCCACGCTGGTGCTGCCGACGGCGGCGCGGAACATCGCGAACACCTTGTGGAAGGTGCTCATGCGTTCCGTGCTGCCGGCCAGCGCGTAGTAGCGCTCCAGGTACTCGTCTTCGGAAGGGATGCCCAGTTCGGCCAGCGGCAGTCCCAGCAGGCCACCGTTCTCGTCGGGCGCCATGCGCCAGGCCTGCACGTTGAAGCCCACGTCCACCAGCGGGTGGCCCAGCGTCGAGAGCTCCCAGTCCAGCACCGCCACCACGCGCGGCTCGGTGGGGTGGAACATCAGGTTGCCGATGCGCAGGTCGCCATGGCACAGCACGAGCTGCGTGCTGTCGGGCACGCGTTCGGCAAGCCAGGCGACCAGGAAGTCGAGCGCCGGGTTGTCGTCGTCGCCGCGCCGGAACTGCGCCCACTGTTCGGACCAGCGCTTCAACTGGCGCGCGAAGTAGTTGCCCGGCCGGCCGTAGTCGGCCAGCCCCAGTGCCGCAGGGTCCAGCCGGTGCAGCGCCGCCATCGTGGCGACCATGCTCTCGTAGAGCGCCGCGCGTTCCTCGCGCGCCAGCCCGGGCGCGGCGAACTCGGTGACGATGCGGCCCTGCACCTCTTCCATCAGGTAGAAAGGCGTGCCGACGATCGAACGGTCGGCGCAGAAGCGCAGCGGCTTCGGCACCGGCACCGCGCTGCCGTGCAGCGCCTGCAGCACGCGGTACTCGCGGTCGACCGCGTGCGCCGAGGGCATCACGTGGCCCGGCGGCTGCTTGCGCAGCACCGCACGCCAATCGCCACGCGAAAGGAAGTACGTGGGGTTGGACATGCCGCCTTCGGTGCGCCGCACCGACAGCACTTCGCCCCGCGCGGGCCCCAGCCAGCCGCGCAGCCATGCGTCGAAGGCGTCGACGTCGAAGTCGACCTCGCGCGCCGCGCCTGGACTCACGCCTGGGTCGCCTTCTTGCCCGAGAAGCCGAACAGGTACTGCGCGACGCGCCGCTTCTGCACTTCCTCGCTGCCTTCGGTGATGCGGTAGCGGCGATGGTGGCGGTAGATGTGCTCGAAGGGCATGTGGCGGCTGTAGCCCACGCCGCCGTGCACCTGCATCGCCCAGTCGGCCGCTTCGCACACCAGGCGGTTCGCGCGGAAGTTGCAGATGCTGACCATGTCGCTGATCTCCAGCGGGTTCTGGCGGTCCATCTGCCACGCGGTCTTGAAGATGAAGCTGCGCAGCATCTCGCTTTCGGCGTACAGCTCGACCAGCGGCCACTGGATGGCCTGCTTCTTCGACAGCGGCTCGCCGAAGGCGACGCGCCCCTTGGCGTACTTCACCGCCTGTTCGATGCAGTAGCGCGCCGCGCCGGCGCTGGCCGCCGCCTGGCGGATGCGGTTCTCGTGCACGAAGCGCTGCGCGCAGACCAGGCCTTCGCCTTCCTTGTGCAGGATGGCGCTGGCCGGCACGCGCACGTTCCTGAGCTCCGTTTCCGCGTGGTCGGTCGGCATGTTGAAGGTCCAGTGGTTGTAGAGGACCTTGTGCCCCGGCGCGTCGGTCGGCACGATGAACGCGGTGATGCCCTTCGCTTCACCCGGCTTGCCGGAAGTGCGCGCGAAGATCAGGTTCGCGTGGGCGCGCGAGACCTGGCTGTTCCAGCGCTTCATGCCGTTGAGGATCCAGTCGCCGCTGCCGTCGGGCGCCGGCACGCCGGTGGTTTCCAGCCAGGTGGCGTCGCTGCCGTGGCCGGGCTCGGTGAGCCCGAAGCTCAGGTGCATCTTCCCGGTGATGATGCCTTCCACGTACTGCTGCTGCTGGGGCGTGCCGTAGTCGGCGATCACCGGCACGATGGGGAAGTTGCCGACGATGGACGACTCGTCCTGCAGGTCGTTGTGCAGGCCCAGGCCCTTGGCCGCCAGGTGCTCGCGGATGGCGGCGATCATCAGGTTGCTGGCGCCGCCGCCGCCGGGCACGCCTTTCGGCAGGCCCAGGCGCAGGTGGCCGGCCTTGTCGGCGCGGCGCTCCATCTCCTCGATCAGCGTGCGCCATTCCTTGCGCGGACGGCCGTCGTTGTCCCAGTCGGTGCGCGCGTTCTCGCGCCGGTGGTCAAAGAACTGCGGGTGCTCGCGCTCCAGCGGCTTGATCTCGCGCTCGATGAAGTCGTCCAGTTCGGCCAGCTTGGCGACGATCTCTTCGGGCAGGCGGAAGTCCATGCTGGTCTCCTGATGGCGGCGAGCCGGTCGCCGCGGGGCACAAATGGGTGGATCCGGTGACCGTACACTTGCGTACGATAGGCGTCAATCGCGCAAGCCCTGCCCGCCCGGCACGGCAGGCGTGACCGCCCTGCCAAGCCCGCCGCGGCTGTACTGCGTCCACGCCACGCCGGCCAGGATGACCGCCGCGCCCAGCAGCTTGCGCACGCCGAAGGACTCGCCCACCGTGAGCCAGGCCACCACGCCGGCCACCGGCGGCACCAGGTACATCAGCGGCGCGCAGCGGCCGACGCCCAGCACGGCATTGACCCAGACCCAGATCATCCAGCCCAGGAAGGCCGAGATCAGGACCGCGTAGAACAGCGCAGCCCAGGCGCCCAGGGCCAGGCCTTCGAACGGCGAGTGCTGCAGGAAAGGCAGGCACATGGCCAGCACCAGCGGGGTGCTCAGCAGCGTGGTCCAGCAGGTGGTTCCGACGCCACCCAGGCGCGCCACCAGCGGCGTGACCCAGATCGTGTACAGCGAGAACAGCACCGCGCTGGCCAGCAGCATCAGGTCGCCGCGACCGGCCGCCCAGCCACCCTGCGCCAACTTGCCGCCCAGGAAGATCCACACCCCGGACATGGCCACCGCCACGCCCAGCCAGCGCGCGCGGCCGACCACCTCTCCACGCATCAGGCGCAGCAGCAGCAGCGTGAACACCGGGCCCACGGCCAGGATCACCGCGCTGGCGAACGCGGTCGACCAGTGGATGCCCCAGGTCACCACGCACAGCTGCCCCACCGGGCCGGCCAGGGTGGCCAGCGCCAGCATGGGCCAGTCGGCGCGTTCGATGCGCGGCCAGGCCAGGCCGTGCCGCCACGTCATCAGCAACGCGGCGGCGGCGGCGATCATCACCGAGCGCGCCACCAGGAAGCCCGCCGGCCCCAGCAGCGTGAAGACGAACTTCTGGACCGAGAAGTTGGCACCCCACAGCAGCACCAGCAGCAGCGCTGCCGCCACCGCCCTTCTCTCGCGCGTGGCCCGCGGAACCGCCGTCACACGGGAATGCGGCCGTGCGGGTGGGTGCTGCTCACCCCGCCGTCGACCGCGTAGCACTGGCCGGTGACGAAGGAGCTGTCGTCGCTGGCCAGGAAGGCCACCATGGCGGCGATCTCGTGCGGCTGGCCGGCGCGCTGCAACGGCACCATGTGGCCGATGCGGTCGGCCTTGCCCTTGGCGCGGGCGTAGTCGAACACCGGCTGCGTCATCTTGGTCTCCACCAGCCCGGGCAGCACCGCGTTCACGCGCACGCCCTTGCCGGTGAAGACGTTGGCCGCCGTCTGCGCCAGGCTGTTGACCGCCGCCTTGCTGGCGCAGTAGTGCACCGTGCCGGCGTTGGCGCGCAGCGAGCCGGCCGAGCTGGTGAGGATGATCGAGCCGCGGCCCTGCGCCACCATGTGCGCGCCGGCATGCTTGACGGCCAGGAACGCGCTGATCGTGTTGACGCGCCAGACCTCGTTCCACTCGTCCACCGTCTGCTCCAGCAGCGGTGTGTTGGTGCCCGGGTGGCCGGCGTTGGCGAAGAAGACCTCCAGCCCGCCGAACTCGGCGAGGCAGCGCTCGACCATCGCGCGCACCGCACTTTCTTCGGTGGCATCGGCCACCATCGCCGCGGCGCGGCCGCCGGCGGCGCGTATGGCCCGTGCCGTCTCTTCGATGTTGCCGGCGCTGCGGCCGGTGACCAGCACGGCGCCGCCTTCGGCCGCCAGCCGCTCGGCGCTGGCGCGGCCGATGCCGCTGCCACCGCCGGTGACGATGCAGCGTCGCCCTTCCAGTCGTTTCATCTCGAAGGACTCCCTCAGCTGCGGCCGACGGTCCAGCCGCCGTCCACGAAGAGTTCGGCACCCTGCACGTAGGCGGCGTCGTCGCTGGCCAGGAAGGCCACGGCGCCGGCGATGTCTTCCGGCACGCCGAAGCGGCCCAGCGGCATCGCGCCTTCGCGCGCCGCCAGCGTCTCGGCGTCGAACTGCGCCTTCGAAGCCGGCGTGCCCACCATGCCCGGCAGCACCACGTTGACGCGGATGCGGTCCGGGCTGAGTTCCACCGCCGCCGCGCGCGTGAGCGCGATCACGCCGCCCTTCATGGCCGCGTAGACGATCGAATCGGTCTGTGCCTGCACCGCGCCCACCGAGCTGATGTTCACCACGCTGCCGCGGCCGGCGCGGCGCATCTGCGGCACCGCCGCCTGCAGCGTCCACATCAGCGCCTTCAGGCCGACCGCCAGCGTGCGGTCGGCGATCTCGTCGTCGATCTGCGCCAGCGGCTGGAACCGGGCCCACACCGCGTTGTTGACGAGCACGCCCACCGGCGCGCCGAAATGCGCCTCGACCGCCGCCATGGTGTCGGCGACGGCGCTGCGCGAAGACACGTCGCAGGCGAATCCCTTCACGTCCAGCCCGCGCGCGTGCAGTTCGTCGACCGCGGGGCCCAGGCGCCGTTCGCTCACGTCCCAGGCGGCGACGCGCCCGCCTTCGGCCGCCAGCCGTTCGGCGATGGACCAGCCGATGCCGCGCACCGCGCCGGTGACGACGCAGACCCGTCCTTGCAGGCGGCGCGGCATGTTCACCGGTCGCCGAAGGCCTTGGCCTTCTCGCGCAGCACGAACTTCTGGATCTTGCCGCTGGGCGTGCGCGGCAGTTCGGGCACCACTTCCACCCGTTCCGGCCAGTACTGCTTGGCGACCTTGCAGCTTTCCATGTAGGCCTGCAGGTCGGCCAGGCCGAAACTCTGGCCGGGCCGTAGCGTCACGTAGACGCAGCCGCGTTCGCCCAGGCGCGCATCCGGGAAGCCCACCAGCGCGGCGGCCACCAGCGCCGGGTGCTTGGCGAGCAGGTTCTCGATCTCGACCACGGGCACGTTCTCGCCGCCGCGGATCAGCACGTCCTTCGTGCGGCCGTTGATGCGGATGTAGCCCTCGGCGTCCAGGTAGGCCAGGTCGCCGGTGTCGAAGAAGCCTTCGGCGTCGAAGGTGGGGATCTCGGGGTGCTTGTAGTAGCCGCTGAACATCTGCGCGCCGCGCACCATCAGGCGGCCGGTCTGGCCGGTGGGCAGTTCGCGGCCTTCCATGTCGACCACCTTCACGGCCACGCCGTTGAGAGGCCGGCCGTCGGTGGAGGCCGACTTCTCGTGCGCGCGTTCCGGTTCGGTCAGCGTGCTGGCGAGCGACTCGGTCATGCCCCACAGGCTGCTGACGTTCAGGCCCAGTTCGCGCGCCGCGCGTTCCACCACCACCGGCGGAATCGGTGCGCCGCCGCACAGGAAGGTGCGCAGCTTCGGCTTCGGCCCGCCGGCGGCGACCGCTTCGCAGATGTCGACCAGGAACGGCGTCGCGGCCGCGGTGTGGGTCACGCCTTCGGCGGCCATGATGGCGACGCCGCGCTTGCCTTCCCACACGTCCTGCAGCACCACGGTGCAGCCCAGGCACAGGCCCTGGAACATGACGGCGGCATAGCCGGTCATGTGGCCCAGCGGCGAACAGGCCAGCAGCACGTCGGCTTCGGTCAGGCCGAAGCGGCCGGCCAGCCCGCGCACGCAGGCCACCAGCGTGTTGCAGGTGTGCATCACGCCCTTGGGTTCGCCGGTGGTGCCGCTGGTGAACATGAGCACTGCCGTCTCGTCGGCGCGCGCCGGCGCGGCGCGGCCCGGGCCGGCAGGCGGCACGCTGGCGCTGCCCGACAGCAGCAGGCGGTCGAAGCCGTCCGGCCCTTCGCCGTCGACCACCACCACGTGCGCCAGCTTCGGGCACTGCGTGCGCAGCGCGGCGGCCATCTGTTCGTGGTCGAAGCCGCGGAAGGCCTTGGGCACCATCAGCACCCTGGCTTCGGCGAAGCCCAGCATGTAGCCCATCTCGCGTTCGCGGAAGATGGGCATCAGCGGGTTCACCACCGCGCCCAGGCGGCCGGCGGCGAGTGCGGCGACGACGAATTCCCACCAGTTGGGCAGCTGGACGGCGACCACGTCGCCCGGCCCCACGCCCATGCCCTGCAATGCGGCGGCGGCGCGGCCGATCATCTCTGCCAGTTCGCCGTAGCGGATGCGGCGCACCGGGTCGGCACCCGGCCGGTCGGCGCGGTAGGCGACGAGCGCGTCCTTCCGGGGGTGGCGGACCGCCGCCTCGGCGATCATCTCGTCGGTGGTGCGGTCGATCCACCAGCCGCCTTCGCGCATGCGGCGCGCGTGCGCGGCGGGGTCGAAACTTGCGGTCGTGCTCATCGGTCGATCTCCCGGGGGCCGGCGCGGTCGTTCGCTACCGTACGATCTGGGATTTTGCCGTTCGGCAGCCGGCGCGGCGGGTCGGTGTTTTCCATGAGTCGTACACATGCGCACGGTTCTAGTCTTGCGGCATGAAGGACACCTCCACCATGCAGGCCGCCGTGCTGGAAGCGCGCGGCCGCGAAGGCCTGAAGCTGCGCGACTTCCCGCGCCCGGTGGCCGCGCCGGGCGAAGCCGTGCTGCGTGTGCACGCCGCCGGGCTGAACCGGGTCGACCTGTACATGCGCGACAGCGGCGTCGGCATCACCCACACGCTGCCCCTGGTGCAGGGCGTGGAAGCCGCAGGCACGGTGGCCGAGGCGCCCGCCGGCAGCGGCCTGCGCGTGGGGCAGAAGGCGGTGCTGTTCTCCAACGCCTTCTGCGGCCATTGCCGCTACTGCCTTCAGGGGGATCAGACGCTCTGCCTGTCGGCCTGCATCATGGGCGAGCACCGTCACGGCACCTTCGCCGAATACATCGCGATGCCCGCGAAGTGCTTCGTGCCCCTGCCCGACGACGCCGACCTGGTGCTGGCCGGCGCCCTGATGGTGGGCCACCTCACCGCCTGGCGCATGGTCTTCGGCAAGCGCGAGCTGGAACCGGGCGAGACGGTGCTGGTGGTGGGCATCGGCAGCGGTGTCGCGGTGGCCTGCCTGCAGCTGGCGCTGCTGGCCGGGGCGCGCGTCATCGTCACCAGCAGCAGCGACGAGAAACTGGAACGCGCCAGGCAGATGGGCGCCTGGGCCGGCATCAACTACCGCACCGAGAAGGTCTCGCAGCGCGTGCTGGAACTCACCGGGGGCGAAGGCGCCGACATGGTGCTGGAAAGCTCGGGCGAGAAAAGCTGGTCCGAATCGCTGAAGAGCCTTCGCCGCGGCGGCCGGCTGGTCACCTGCGGCGCCACCACGGGGTCGCACCCCAGCGCCGACCTGCAGCGGCTTTTCATCCGCCAGCTGGAGATCTACGGCAGCACCGGCGGCAGCCTGGCCGAGATGCAGCGCGTGGTGCAGCTGTTCGCGCGTGGCGCGATCCGCCCGCTGGTCGACCGTGTCTACCCGCTGGATCAGATCCACGTCGCGATGGACCGGCTGCAGGCCGGCGAACAGTTCGGCAAGGTCGTGATCACCGCCGCATGAACCTGGCCCACGTGACGGCGCTCCGCCTGGCGGACACGCTGCAGGACTACGAAGGGCGCGACAGCCTGCTCTACGCGCTGGCGCTGGGCATGGGCAGCGACCCGCTGGACGCCGACGAACTGCCCTACGTCTGCGAGGGCCTGGCCGGAAGGCGGCAGCAGGTGGTGCCGTCGCAGTGCATGGTGCTGGGCTGGCCGCCCTTCTGGCACGAAGACCCGGCGGCCGGCATCGACTGGGTGCGCATCCTGCACGGCGAGGAACACTTCCAGCTGCACGCCCCGCTGCCCGCCGCCGGCCGCGTGCGCACCACGCACCGCGTGGTGCGGGTGTCCGACAAGGGCGCCGGCCGCGGCGCCGTGCTGCAGGTGGACACCGAACTCTTCGATCGTGACCGCGGCACCCACCTGGCCAGCCTGCAGAGCGTGCAGTTCCTGCGCGGCGACGGCGGCTGCGGGAACTGGGGCGACGCGACGGCGGCCACGCCGGCGCTGGCGGAGATGCCGGCCGGTGCGGCCCCCATCGCCAGCGTCGAGTACCGCACCTCGCCGCAGGCCGCCCTGCTGTACCGCGTGGCCAGCCGCGACTGGATGCCGATCCATGCCGACCCCGAAGTGGCGCGCCGCGCCGGCTTCGAGCGGCCCATCTCGCATGGCCTGAACAACCTGGGCCTGGCCTGCCGCGCGATCCTGAAGACCTGCGCGCCTGGCCACCCCGAGCGCCTGCGCTCGCTGGCCGCCCGCTTCGTGCAGCCTGGGCTGCCGGGCGACGTGGTGCGGGTCGAGATCTTCGACGGCGGCGCCGGCACGCTGCGCTTTCGCGCCAGCGCCACCGACCGCGGCGTGCTGCTGCTGGACCGCGGCACCTGCAGGCTGGAGGACTGAGATGAAGCTGTGCGTCTTCGGCGCCGGTGCCATCGGTGGCTTCGTGGCCGCGAAGCTGGCGCAGGTCCCGGGACTGGAGGTGAGCGTGGTGGCACGCGGCGCCCACCTGGCCGCCATCCGCGAACGCGGACTGCGCGTGGTCTCGCCCCAAGGTGACCTGGTGGCCCGCGTGCACGCCACCGAAGACGCCCGCACGCTGGGCCCGCAGGACGTGGTGTTCATCGCGCTCAAGCAGCACCAGGTGGCCGCCGCCCTGCCCGCGCTGGCCTCGCTGCTGGGACCGGCCACCACGGTGGTGCCGCCCACGACCGGCATCCCCTTCTGGTACTTCCACGGCCTGCCCGGGCCGCATGCCGGCCGCCAGGTGGAACGGCTGGACCCCGGCGGTGCGCAGTGGCGCACGCTGGGCCCGCAGCGTGCCCTGGGCTGCGTCTACTGGATGGCCGCCGAGGTGCTGGAACCCGGCGTCGTGCATCACGACGGAAAGCTGCTGCGTTTCCCCATCGGCGAACCCGACGGCAGCACCAGCCCGCGCATCGCGCAACTGGCGGAAGCGATGAACGCCGCCGGCCTGAACGCGCCCGTGGTGCCGGACATCCGCGCCTGGATCTGGGCCAAGATGATCAGCAGCCTGAGCTGGAACCCGGTGGCCGTGCTCACCGGCGCCACGCTGGACAGGCTGAACGCCTCCGAATCCACGGTGGCTCTGGTGCGCCGCATGATGCGCGAAGCCGAAGCGCTGGCCGAGGCGCTGGGGGTCTCGCACTGGCCCATCAGCATCGACGAACGCATCGCCGCCGCGCGCAATGCCGGCGCACACCGCATGTCGATGCTGCAGGACTGGGACCGCGGCCGGCCGCTGGAGACCGGCGTGCTGGTGGACTCCATCGCCGCGATGCGCGAACTCGCCGGCCTGGCCACGCCCACGATCGACGAGGTCTACGCCCTGCTGGCCCTGAAGGTGGGCGACGAAGGAACCCGCAAGCCATGACGCCCCCGCCCCTGCACCCGGCCGTCGTCGAACGCGTCGCGCAGCCATTCGGCACGCTGGCGGGGATGATCCGCCTTCAGGCGCAGGTGCAGCCGGGATGGCCGGCGCTGGTGCAGGACGGCCGCACCCTCAGCTATGCCGAGTTCGACCGCCGCATCGACCGCGTGGCTGCGGCGCTGCAGCGCGAAGGACTGCAGCCGCAGCAGGTGGTGGCGATCTCCGCCGCGACCTCGCTGGAGTACGCCACCGTCTTCTTCGGCGTCCTGCGCGCCGGCCTGACGGTGGCGCCGCTGGCGCCGGACATGCTGCCCGACAACCTGGCCGCGATGCTGGCCGACGCGGGCGCGCAGCGCCTGTTCCTGGACGCCGCCGTGGCGCGCCACCTGGCGGGCGTGGCCGGCCGCATCGGCCTGCCGCGCGTCGCGCTGGACGACTCCGACGCCGGGACCCCGCTCTCGGGCTGGCTCGCGCCCGAAGGCGGCGCGCCGGTGCCGGTGGACGTGCAGCCCGACTGGACCTTCAGCCTCATCTACTCGTCGGGCACCACGGGACTGCCCAAGGGCATCGCGGTGCCGCATTCCTACCGCTGGTCGGCGCTCCAGATGTTCCAGGTCCTGGGCTACAGGCCGCAGGCGGTGGTGATGATCTCGATCCCGCTGTACTCGAACATGACGCTGTCGAGCTTCCTGCCTTCGCTGGCCATGGGCTGCAAGCTGGTGCTGATGGCGCGCTTCGACGCCGGGCGCTGGCTGGCATTGGCCGAGGAACACCGCGCCACGCACTGCATGCTGGTGCCGGTGCAGTACCAGCGCCTGCTGGCGCACCCCGACTTCGACCGCCGCGACCTGTCGTCGTTCCAGGTCAAGTCCTGCGGCAGCGCGCCCTTCGCCGCGTCGATCAAGGAAGACGCCGGGCGCCGCTGGCCGGGCGAGCTGGTCGAGTACTACGGCATGACCGAAGGCGGCGCCGTCTGCGTGCTGGACACGCGCCGCTTCCCCGGCAAGCTGCACACCGTGGGCCAACCGGTGCCGGGCCACGAGATCCGCGTCATCGACGACGAAGGGCGCGAGCTGCCGCCGGGGTCGGTGGGCGAACTGGTCGGCCGCTCGGGGCTGATGATGACCGGCTACCACAACCTGCCGATGAAGACGCGCGAAGCCGAGTGGTTCGATGCCGAAGGCCGGCGCTTCATCCGCACCGGCGACGTCGGCCGCCTCGACGAGGACGGCTTCCTGGTGCTGATGGACCGCAGGAAGGACATGCTCATCTCCGGCGGCTTCAACGTCTACCCCAGCGACCTGGAAGCGGTGCTGGCGCAGCACCCTGCGGTGGCCGAGGTGGCGGTGGTGGGCGTGCCTTCGGAACGCTGGGGCGAATCGCCGGTGGCCTTCGTGGTGGCGCGCGAAGGCGCCGCCGTGCCCGAAGCCGAGCTGATGGAATGGGTCAACGGCCGCGTCAACAAGCCGCAGCGCCTCGTTGGACTGCGCTACGCGCCGGCGCTGCCACGCAGCGAGATCGGCAAGGTGCTCAAACGCGAACTGCGCCAGCGCTGGCGGGCCGGCGACTGAGACAGGCGCCATGGCGTTCCGCTTCAACGAGACCGGTGCCTGGCGGCTGCGGCCAGTCTGGAAGCACCGCTAGAGCGTCATCGAAGGGCGTTGCTGCAGGGCGGCGCGCCAGCGCAGCAGATGCGGGTGCTGCTGCTCGTCGGGCTTGATCTTCACCACGCGCGCGAAGTCCACCGCCACCGCGGCGGTGATGTCGGCCACGCTGAAGCGTTCGGTGGCGACGAACTCGCGGTCGGCGAGACGTTCGTTCAGCGTCAGGAAGAACTGCCGCACGCGCGCCAGACCGCGTTGCGCCAGTTCGGGGATCTGCGCGTAGTCCACCGGCCCCGGCAGCGCGCGGCCGGCCATCGCCGGCGCGCTGTTGCGCAGCGCCTCGGCAATGGCGATCAGGCCTTCGAATTCGACGCGCCAGTTCCAGCTGGCGATCTCGGCCTTCTCGGCCGGCGTGTAGCCCAGCAGCGGCGGCTGCGGGTAGGCGGCTTCCACCCAGGCCGTGATGGCCGCGTTGTCGGTCAGCAGCAGGCCTTCGGGCGTGCGCAGCACGGGCACCGTGCACTGCGGGTTGAGGCGGCGGAAGGCTTCGCCCAGCTGTTCGCCATTGCGCAGGTCCACCTGCACCGTCTGGTGCGGCACGCCCTTCTCGGCCAGCAGGATGCGCGCGCGGCGCGGGCTGGGGGCGGTGGCGCAGTCGTAGAAGGTGAGCATCGTCATTCGCCTTTCCCTGTTCCGGCCTGGGGCTGCAGCTTGTCCTGCGTGCGGGTGTCGAAGTCGCCCGCGTCGTGCCGCTCGTGCAGCTGGCTCGAAGGCTGGCCCCAGGTGCGGTTGACCATGCGC
Organism: Rubrivivax sp.; assembly: GCA_044224175.1. Taxonomy (GTDB): domain Bacteria; phylum Pseudomonadota; class Gammaproteobacteria; order Burkholderiales; family Burkholderiaceae_C; genus Rubrivivax. The sequence goes on from JBGAKY010000006.1 coordinate 51,133, forward strand.
CCGCGCCGCACCGCCGGGCGCTGGGCGATCTGGTCGGTCCAGCGCAGCACGTTCCGGTACGCCTGCACCTGCAGGAACTCGCCCGCCTCGTACAGCTGCCCCTTCACCAGCGTGCCGTACCAGGGCCATACCGCGATGTCGGCGATGCTGTATTCGTCGCCGGCCAGGTATTCGCTTTCCGCCAGGCGGCGGTCCAGCACGTCGAGCTGGCGCCTGGTCTCCATCGCGAAGCGGTCGATCGCGTATTCGATCTTCTGCGGCGCATAGGCGTAGAAGTGGCCGAAGCCGCCGCCCAGGTAGGGCGCGGCGCCCATCTGCCAGAACAGCCACGACAGGCACTCGGCGCGTGCCGCGCCTTCGGGCAGGAAGGCGGCGAACTTCTGCGCCAGGTGCAGCAGGATGGCGCCCGACTCGAACACGCGCACCGGCTGCGGCCCGCTGCGGTCGAGCAGCGCCGGGATCTTCGAATTCGGGTTCACGGCGACGAAGCCGCTGCCGAACTGCTCGCCTTCGTTGATGCGCACCAGCCAGGCGTCGTACTCGGCGCCGGCGTGGCCCAGCGCCAGCAGCTCTTCCAGCATCACGGTGACCTTCACGCCGTTGGGCGTGGCCAGCGAATACAGCTGCATCGGATGGCGGCCCACCGGCAAGGCCTTCTCGTGCGTGGCACCGGCCACCGGCCGGTTGATGTTGGCGAAGCGGCCGCCGTTGGCAGGGTTCCATGTCCACACCTTCGGTGGGGTGTAGGCCGTTGCGTCGCTCATCGGGAAGGCTCCGGTGCGGTGAAGGTGAACCACGATTGTGGGCCGGAAGGAAGCAAGGGTACGGCACGTAAACCTGCTGCGAGCCGCATCAGGCGTCGCGGCTGCGCTCCCCGGCCTTTCCGCAATGACCATCCTGACCCTAGGAGGACTTCGTGCGCCCTTATCGATCGTTCCTGCTCTTCGGCGCGCTTGCCGCCGCCGCCCTGGCCGCGCAGGCGGACAGCAAGCCCGCGTACCTTGAATTCAGCGGCGCCATCGGCGTCGACCCTCTCACCGCCGCCGGCGGCGCGGACGTCACGAACACGGTGCGCGGCGTCGCCCCTGGCGGCCGCGCCTGGGTGATCCGCAAGTTCGGCGCCTCGATCGGTGCCGATGCTTCGGTCAGCGGCAAGGGCTCGGGTCTGCTGCTGGCCAGCGGCGAAGGCATCGCCACCCGCGGTCCGGTGGTGGCAGTGGCCGTCACGCTGACCTGCGGCCCGGCCGACGCGACGGCGCGCAAGTTCAGCTCGGCGTCGACCCCGCTGGACACCGCGGGCAACTTCAGCGTCAAGGGCATGCTCAGCGAAGACGGTGTCAACGCGGCCGTGCTGCCCGCCACCTGCGACAACCCGCAGCTGCTGGTGCGCGCCGTCAACACCAGCACCGGCGCGCTGGGCGGCTGGTTCGCCGCCGGCATCGTGCAGGTCGGCGACGACTGACGATCAGTAGTGGATGGTCCGGGGCGCGCCGCCGCCCACGGCGACGGCGTCGCCGTTGATGGCGCGTGACTTCGGGCTGCACAGGAAGGCCACCACCCACGCCACCTCGGTCGCGTCGACCAGGTGGTTGATGGAGTTGGCCGCCGCCATCTGCTGTTCCACCGCCGCCGGCGCCACACCCTGCGCCGCGGCGCGCGCCGCCACCAGCGGCGCGGTGCGCTCGGTGCGCGTCTGTCCCGGGTGCACCACGGTCACCTGGATGCCCGCGGGCCCCAGTTCGTCGGCCAGGTTCTTGGTGAGCGCGGCCACCGCCACGTTGCGGATGCTGCCCACCGCGCTGCCGGTCTGGCGCGCGGCCAGCCCGCTGACATTGACGATGCGGCCCCAGCCGGCGGCCTTCATGCCCGGCACCACCGCCTGCGCGCAGCGGATGTAGCCCATCACCTTGGTGTCGACCTCGCCCAGCAGATAGCCCGCCTCGATCTCGGCCAGCTTCGGCGGCGCCGCGAAGCCCGCCGGTTCGGCCGCCGCGTTGACCAGGATGTCGATGTCGCCCCCCAGCTGCTGCCGGGCCGCGGCGATTGCCGAACGCACCGACGCGTCGTCGCGCGTGTCGGCCACCACGCCCACCACGCGCGCACCGGTGGCGGCGCCGATGTCGGCCACCGCCGCGTCCAGCGCCTCGCGGCCGCGCGCCAGCAGCGCGAGGGCGCAGCCTTCTTCGGCCAGCACGCGCGCCACCGCCTTGCCGATGCCGCGGCTGCCGCCGGTGACGAGTGCGCGCTTGCCCCTGAGTTGCAGGTCCATCGCCCTAGCCTTTGCGTTGTTTGCGCCGTTCGACCAGCGCCTTCGCCTCGCGCGCCAGGTCGCCCGTGGTGCGCGCCAGGATCTGGGAGCGGTTTTCCAGCTCGATGGCGGCCTGCAGGCTGGGCGCTTCCACGTTGGCCCAGGTGCCGCGCTTGGTGAGCCACACGCCCAGCGCGCTGTTCGCGGCGATGCTGCGCGCCAGCTCCAGCGCGTGCGGCAGCAGGCGGTCGGCCGGCACCACGCCGTTGACGAGGCCGATGCGTTCGGCCTCTTCGGCGCCCACCATGCGGCCGGTGAGCATCATCTCGAACGCGCGCCCCATGCCCACGCAGCGCGGCAGCAGCCAGCTCACGCCGATGTCGCAGCTGCTCATGCCCACCTTCACGAAGGCCGAGTTGAAGGCCGCCTCGGGGCTGGCGACACGGATCTCGCAGGCCAGCGCGATGCCCAGCCCGGCGCCGTTGGCGGGCCCGTTGACCGCGGCGATGACAGGCGCGCGCAGCGCGCGCAACCTGGTGACGATGCCGGCGAAGGCTTCCTGGCGCGCCGTCCACGCCGCCGCCTCGCCCAGCAGCGCCTGCAGCGGCGCTTCGGCCGCCTGCGACAGGTCGAAGCCGGCGCAGAAACCGCGGCCGGCCCCGGTGAGCACCAGCACGCGCAGCGCGGGGTCGCTGGCCAGGGTGTCGAGCACGCGTCCGAACTCGGCCACCGTGTCGTCGGTGATCGCGTTCAGGCGCTCCGGGCGGTTCAGCCGCAGCACCGCGATGGCGGGATCCGGCCTTTCGAGCGACAAATCGGCCATGGCTCAGCCGCCGGCCGCCAGCTCGCGCAGCTTGAACTTCTGGATCTTCCCGCTGGGCGTGCGCGGCAGCGCGGCCACCACTTCCACGCGTTCGGGCCAGTACTGCTTGGCCACCTTGCAGTCGGCCATGTAGGCCTGCAGCGCCGGCAGGTCCAGGCTCTGGCCCGGCCGCAGGACCACGAAGGCGCAGCCGCGTTCGCCCAGGCGCGCGTCGGGGTAGCCCACCAGGGCGGCTTCGGCCACCGCGGGGTGCTTGTAGAGCAGCGCCTCGATCTCGACCACCGGCACGTTCTCGCCGCCGCGGATCAGCACGTCCTTCGTGCGGCCGTTGATGCGGATGTAGCCCTCCGCATCCGCGTAGGCCAGGTCGCCGGTGTCGAAGAAGCCTTCGGCGTCGAAGGTGGCGATGTCGGGGCGCCTGTAGTAGCCCAGGAACATCTGCGCGCCGCGCACCAGCAGGCGGCCCGTGGTGCCGGTCGGCACCGGTCTGTCGTCGGCGTCGACGATGCGGATGTCCACCCCTTCGAGCGGCCGGCCGTCCGAGGTGGACGACTTCTCGTGCGCGCGCGCCGGCTCGGTGAGCGTGCTGGACAGCGACTCGGTCATGCCCCAGAGCGAACACACCATGAGCGAGAGTTCGCGCGCCGCGCGCTCGATCAGCACCGGCGGGATCGGCGCCCCGCCGCACAGGAACGAACGCAGCCGGTCGGGCCGCGGCGCGCCGCCGGCCACCGCTTCGCAGATGTCGTTCAGGAAGGGCGTGGAAGCGGCCGTGTACGTGACGCCTTCGCGCGCCATGATCGTCACGCCCTGCTTCGGCTCCCAGATGTCCTGCAGCACCACGGTGCCGCCCAGGCGCAGGCCCAGCATCATGACGGCCGCGTAGCCGGTCATGTGGCCCAGCGGCGAACAGCCGAGCAGCACGTCGTCCTGCTTCAGGCCGAAGCGGCCCGCGAGCGAGTCGTTGCACGCCACCAGCGTGTTCATCGTGTGCATCACGCCCTTGGGCGACCCGGTGGTGCCGCTGGTGAACATCAGCACCGAAAGGTCGTCGGGCTTCAGCGGCGACTGCGCCGGCTCCACCCGTTCGGTGTCCGACAGCAGGCAGGCTTCGAAGCCCTGCGCGCCTTCGCCGTCGACCACGATCACGTGCTGCAGCTTCGGGCACTGCGCGTGCAGCGACTCGGCCATCTGCGCATGGTCGAAGGCGCGGAAGACCCTGGGCACGATCAGCACCCTGGCTTCGGCGAAGCCCAGCATGTAGCCCATCTCGCGTTCGCGGAAGATGGGCATCAGCGGGTTCACCACCGCGCCGATGCGGTTGGCCGCCAGCGACGCGACGACGAACTCCCACCAGTTGGGCAACTGCACCGCGACGATGTCGCCGCGTTGCACACCCAGGCGGCGCAACCCGGCGGCGGCGCGCGCCACCAGGTCACCCAGCTCGCGGTAGCTGAACCGGCGCGGCTCGGTGCGGTCGGCGCGGTAGGCGGTGAGTGCGGGCTTGTCGGGGGTGGCCTCCAAGGCCGCGCTGAAGAACTCGTCGATCGTGCGGTCGTGCCACAAGCGGCGGGCCCGCATGTCGCGGGCGTGGGCGGCGGCGTCGAAGGCGCTCATCGGCAATCTCCGGGGGAAGTTCTCAGGACTCGCCCGACTGAAGGTAGCCCAGGATGTTGTGCTTCATCGCGTCCAGCGTCGCAGCGGCGATCTCCAGGTTCGCGTCGCTCAGGCCCTGGAGGATCTGCTCGTTGAGCCGGTGGCTCACCTTGCGCATGCGCGCGATGAGCTGCTTGCTCTTGGGTTCCAGGAAGACGCGGTTCACGCGCCGGTCGGTGGCGTCGGCCTCGCGCCGCACCAGGGCCGACTTCTCCAGCCGGTCGATCAGGCCGCCCACCGCCACCTTGCCCAGGTCCAGCTCCTCGGCCAGCTGCGACTGCGTCATGCCGTCTTCGCGCGACAGGTAGGCCAGCACCCACCACTGCGAGCGGGTCACGTTCAGCGGCTTGAGCACCCGGTCGAAGGCGCTGCGGCGCAGCCGCGAGACGTCGTGGATCAGGAATCCCAGTCGCAGCTCCCAGTCGACGCTGTGCGTGTCAGCCATCGTTCCCCCGAGGGGCACCGCCAATGCGAACCCCATACTATTAAGATGCGTACATTCTGCGTCAGACGGGGTCCCAGGTGAACACGTCGCCCGACCGGTCTAACCCGTAGAAGGCGGCGCGCATCATAGGCAGCGCGGTGGCCAGCACGGTCTCGGGCGTCCAGCCTTCGCCGCGGTGGGCGGTCTTCACCGGCCGCGGCTGGCTGAAGAGGAAGATCTCGTTGTTGCGCACGCCGAACAGCTGGCCCGTCACGTCCCGGGCCTCGTCGGCGCACAAGGCCACCACGAAGGGCGCCACGCGTTCGGGCACCAGCTTCTTCAGGCCCTCGACGCGTTTCTTCTGTTCCGGCGTCTCGGCCGGGATGCTGTCGATCATGCGCGTCCAGGCGAAGGGCGCGACGGCGTTGGAGCGCACGCCGAACCTGGCCATGTCCAGCGCGATCGACTTCGACAACGCCGCGATGCCCAGCTTGGCCGCCGAGTAGTTGGCCTGGCCGAAGTTGCCGATCAGCCCCGAGGTGCTGGTCATGTGCACGTAGCAGCCGCTGCCCTGGGCCTTGAAGTGCGGCGCCGCGGCGCGGCTGACGTTGAAGCTGCCCTTCAGGTGCACCGCGATCACGGCGTCCCATTCGGGTTCGCTCATGCGGTGGAACATCACGTCGCGCAGGATGCCGGCGTTGTTGATGACGATGTCGATGCGGCCGAAGGTCTCGACCGCGCGTTCCACCATCTTGTGCGCCTGGTTCCAGTCGGCGACCGAACCACCGTCGGTCACCGCCTCGCCGCCGGCGGCGCGGATGGTGGCCACCACCTCGTCGCCGGGCTGGTCGCCGCTGGGCTGTCCGTCGAGCGTGGCGCCCAGGTCGTTCACCACCACCCTGGCGCCGGCCTCGGCCAGCGCGATCGCGATGCCGCGGCCCACGCCGCGGCCGCCGCCGGTGACCAGCGCCACCTTGCCTTCCAAGAGCTTCGTCATGTCGTTCCCGTCTTCAGTTCAGCGAATCGGCGCGCGTAGTCCACGTACCAGTCGAAGGCCGCGGGGTTGGCGCAGGCGTCCTTGTTCACCACCTCGGCCAGCGCGCGGCCGAGCAGCAGTTTCTTCACCGGCAGCTCCTGCTTCTTGCCGGTCAGCGTGCGCGGCACCTCGGCCACCTGCAGGATCTCGTCTGGCAGGAAGCGTGGCGACAGGCCTTCGCGGATGCGCCGGCGCAGTGTCTCGCGCAGGGTGTCGTCGAGCGTGCAACCGGCCTTCAGCACCACGAACAGCGGCATGAAGGGCGGCCGGCCCAGGTATTCGATGTCGACCACCAGGCTGTCCAGCACCTCGGGCAAGCCTTCCACCACGCGGTAGAGCTCGGCCGTGCCCAGGCGGTGGCCGTGGCGGTTCAACGTGGCGTCGCTGCGGCCGTAGACGATGGCGCTGCCGGCAGGCGTGATGCGCAGCCAGTCGCCGTGGCGCCAGACGCCTTCGAACATGTCGAAGTAGCTGTCCTTGTAGCGCTTGCCGTCCCGGTCGCCCCAGAAGAAGACCGGCATCGACGGCATCGGCTTCGTGCAGACCAGTTCGCCCACCTCGTCGATCAAGGGCCGGCCATGCTCGTCCCACGCATGCACGTCGGCGCCCAGGCAGCGCGCCTGCATCTCGCCGGGCACGGTGGGCAGTTCGGGCGAGCCGCCGAGGAAGGCGCTGGCGAGGTCGGTACCGCCCGAGATCACGGCCCACCAGAGGTCCTTGCCGGCCGCGTTCCAGCCCCATTCATAGGCCTCGGGCGGCAGCGGCGAGCCGGTGGAGCCCAGCGCACGCAGGCGCGACAGGTCGATGTCCCGCTTCGGTTCGAGCCCGGCCTTCAGGCAGCCGGTGTAGTAGGCCGCGCCGGCGCCCAGGAAGGTGGCGCGTGCGCTGGCGGCGAAACGCCACAGCGTGTCGGGCTGCGGGTACGAGGGGTGGCCGTCGTACACGCAGACGGTGGTGCCCAGCAGCAACGACGACAGCGCCAGGTTCCACATCACCCAGCCGGTGCTGCTGTACCAGTGGAAGCGTTCGTCGGCTCCAGCGCTGGGCTGCAGGTTCAGGTGGAAGGCGTGCAGCTTGAGCATCTCCAGCATCACGCCGCCATGCCCGTGCACGATGGGCTTGGGCAGGCCGGTGGTGCCGCTGGAGTAGACGATCCACAGCGGGTGCTCGAAGGGCACCGGCTCGGGGACCACGCGCTCGCTCGTGGCCAGCAGATCGTGCCAGCCCAGCACGCGGCCGGGCCAGCCGCCGGCGTCGAACGGGAACGGCCCGCCCTCGGCGCCGCTGTCTTCCAGGCAGGGCACCAGCACCAGCGTCTGCACGCTGGGCAGTTCCTTCAGCAGCGCCGCCACCGTCTCGCGGCGGTCGGTGGTCTTGCCGCCGTAGACGCTGCCGTCGCAGGCGATGAGCAGCTTCGGCTCGATCTGGCGGAAGCGGTCACGCACGGTGCCCACGCCCATGTCGGGCGCGGTCAGGCTCCAGATGGCGCCGAGCGACGCGCAGGCCAGGAAGGCCACCGCCGCCTGCGGCACGTTGGGCAGGTAGGCGGCCACGCGGTCGCCGCGCTGCACGCCCAGCCGGCGCAGCGTGGCGGCGCAGGCGGCCACCTCGTCGGCCAGGCGGCCCCAGCCCAGGTCCTGCGTGCGGCCTTCGCGCTGCAGGCATTCGTTGGCGAACACGAGCGCCGGCACCCCGGCCGCGTCGGCCTTCGCGGCGTGGCGCAAGGCCTGGCCGGCGAAGTTGACCCGGGCACCGTCGAACCAGTGGAAACCAGGCATCGACGAACCGGACAGAACGCTGCGGTGCGGCGTCGGCGAGCGAAGGTCGAAGTAGTCCCACAGGGCCTGCCAGAAGTCGGGCACCTGCTCCACCGACCAGCGGCGCAGCGCCTCGTAGTCGGCCAGTGCAAGCCCGCGCTCCCGGTGCAGCCATTCGCGCAGATGGGCGGTGTTGACACGGTTCATGGCGCCATTTGTCTCCGGTGGAACATTCGCCGCGTGCGCTTCAGGAAAAACCCTCAGGGGGTGGGCAGCGCGGCGCCGATCCGTTATCGTTCGCTAGCGTACCATGTATCAGCACAAGATGGACAGGACCCACGGCCTGCTGGCCACCACCCGCTACCTGCCGCGCCTGCGGCTGGAGCGCAGCGACGTGCTGGCCCAGCACCGCTGGATGGCGCCCGGCCTGCGCGGCCTGGCGCAGGGCCGGCGCACCATGGCCAGCTGGGACGAGGACAGCGTGACGATGGCGGCCGAGGCCGGCCGCGCGCTGATGCAGTCGCTGCCCGGCGCGGCGGCGCGCGAACTGAGCCTGGTCTCCACCACGCTGCCCTTCGCTGAAAGGCTGAACGCGGCCATCGTGGCCGGCGCGCTGGGCCTGCCCGACAGCGCCACGCTGCGCGACACCGGCGGCAGCGGACGCGCCGCGCTCACCGAACTGGCTTCGGCCCTGAAGCGCGGCGACGGAGCGCACGCGGTGCTGGCCGCCGAACGCCGCGTGGCGCGGCCTGCCAGCGCGCAGGAGATGATCTTCGGCGACGGCGCCGCCGGCGCCTTCGTCGGCCACGGCACGCCGCTGGCCCACTTCGTCGCCCATGCCGGTTGCCACGCCGACCTCGTCGACCACTTCCGGGCCACCGGCGAAGACCACGACTACGGCTGGGAAGAACGCTGGGTGCGCGACGAGGGCTACCTGAAGCTTGTCGCCGGCACGATCCAGCAGTGCCTGGCCGAGGTCGGCGTCAAGCCCGAGCAGGTGGCCCACTTCGCACTGCCGGCGCCGCTGGCGCGCGTGAACGAAGCCGTGGCCCGGCGCGTGGGCATCCCCGCTGCGGCCCTGGTGCCCACCGCGCTCGACAGCGCCGGCGACCTGGGCAGCGCGCAGCCGCTGGCGATGCTGGACGTGGCGCTGCGCCGCGCGGCCGAAGGCGACCTGGTGCTGGTCGCCGCCTTCGGCAGCGGCTGCGACGCGCTGCTGCTGCGCCGGACTTCTGCGCCCTGCCCCGGCCCCGTGCCCGGCGAAGGCCGCCCCGAGAAGAGCTACCTGAAGTACCTGTCCTTCACCGGCCAGATCGACCTGGAATGGGGCATGCGCGCCGAGATGGACAACAAGACCGCGCTCACCGCCGCATGGCGCGACCACACACGCGCCGCGCGTTTCGAAGGCGGCGCCTGCAGCCGTTGCGGAACGGTCCAGTTCCCGCGCAGCCGCCTGTGCGTGAACCCCGAATGCCATGCCCAGGACACGCAGCAGCCGGTGAGCCTGGCCGACCGGCCGGCGAAGGTGATGTCGCACACCGCCGACTACCTGGCCTACACGCCGAGCCCGCCGTTCCAGTTCGGCCACATCGACTTCGAAGGCGGCGGCCGCGTGCTGATGGAATTCGCCGACACCGACCCCGACGAGCTGCGCGTGGGCCTGCCGCTGCGCATGGTCTACCGCGTGAAGGACTTCGACCGGCTGCGCGGCTACCGGCGCTATTTCTGGAAGGCCACGCCCCTGCGAGGAGAAGGCTGAAATGGAACCCCCACGCTCACTCCGTTCGCTGCCCCCCGAGGGGGCGCTCGGTACCTTCGGAACGGCCGGGCGGTACTGAGATGGCCAGCGGCATCCGCGACAAGGTCGCCATCCTCGGCATGGGCTGCTCGCGCTTCGGCGAGCGCTGGGACTGCGGCCCCGAAGACCTGATGCTCGAGGCCTTCAACGAAGCGCTGCAGGACGCCGGCGTCGCCGCGAACCAGATCGAAGCCGCCTGGCTGGGCGTGTGCCTGGAAGAGAACAACGTCGGCAAGACCGCCGGCCCGCTGGCGGCCGCGCTGCGGCTGCCGCGCATCGCCGCCACGCGGGTGGAAAACGCCTGCGCCACCGGCACCGAGGCGCTGCGCGGCGCCGCCTACGCGGTGGCCGCGGGCGCCTACGACATCGTGCTCGCGCTGGGCGTCGAAAAGCTCAAGGACACCGGCTACGGCGGCCTGCCGGTGCGCACGCGCGGCGTCGCCAACGACCTGTGGCTGCCCAACACCACCGCGCCTGGCGCCTTCGCACAGCTGGCTTCCGCCTACGCCGCCACCCACGGCGTGCAGATGGCCGACCTGAAGCGCGCGATGGCCCACATCTCGGTGAAGAGCCACGCCAACGCGGCGCACAACCCGAAGGCGCACCTGCGCAACGCCATCACCGAAGACGACGTGCTGAAGGCGATGACCATCGCCGCGCCGCTGGGCCTGTACGACTGCTGCGGCGTCAGCGACGGCGCGGCCTGCGCCATCGTCACCACGCCCGAGATCGCGCGCGCGCTGAAGCCCGCCGCCGAGGTGGTGACCATCAAGGCGCTGGAAGTCTCGGTCAGCAACGGCGAGGAGCAGGGCTTCGGCCGCTGGGACGGCGCCCACATCGCCACCGCGCGCGAAGCGGGGGCGCGCGCCTACGCCGCCGCCGGCATCACCGACCCGCGGCGCCAGGTGCAGATGGCCGAGGTGCACGACTGCTTTTCCATCACCGAGGCGGTGCTGATGGAGGACCTGGGCTTCAGCGCACCGGGCCGCGTGATCCACGACGTGATGGACGGCGTGTTCGACCGCGAAGGCGCGCTGCCGGTGCAGCCCGACGGCGGCCTCAAGTGCTTCGGCCACCCGATCGGCGCTTCCGGGCTTCGAATGGCCTACGAGGTGTACCTGCAGCTGCACGGCCGCGCCGGTGCGCGCCAGTTGAGGCAGGTGGACCGCGGGCTCACGCACAACCTCGGCGGCCACCCGCACCAGAACGTCTGCGCCGTGTCCATCATCGGACGCCACGGCGCCTAGCACCCCAGCTTCAAGGAGAACCCACTCATGCGAGGACTCAAAGGCAAGACCGCCATCGTCACCGGCGCCGGCAGCGGCATCGGCCGTGCCATCGCCACCCGGCTGGGCGCCGAAGGCGTGACCGTCGGCGTGTTCGACATCAACGCGGCGGGTGCGGCGCAGACGGTGGCCAACATCGACGCCGCCGGCGGCCGCGCCTTTCCCGTGTCGTGCGACATCACCGACTACGCGGCCGTCACGGCCGCCGTGGCCTCGTTCGAGAGCCAGGCCGGCCAGGGCACCGACATCCTGGTCAACAACGCCGGCTGGGACACGCCGACGCCCTTCCTGAAGACCGACCCCGCGTTCTGGCAGAAGGTCACGTCCATCAACTGGTTCGGCCCGCTGCACATGACGCACGCGGTGGCGCTGGGCATGAACGCGCGCAAGAGCGGCCGCATCGTCAACATCGCTTCCGACGCCGGTCGCGTCGGCAGCACCGGCGAGGTGGTGTATTCGGGCTGCAAGGGTGCGACCATCGCCTTCGCGAAGGCGCTGGCGCGCGAGCTGGCGCGCAACAACGTCACCATCAACACCATCTGCCCCGGCCCCACCGACACGCCGGCGATGGACGCCTTCGTCGGCACCGGCGAACAGGGCCAGAAGATCCGCGACGCCATGGTGCGGGGCGTGCCGCTGGGCCGCATCGGCGTGCCCGACGACTACCCCGGCCTCGTCGCCTTCCTCGCCAGCGACGACGCCGCCTTCATGACCGGCCAGACCATCAGCGTCTCGGGCGGCCTCACGATGCACGGTTAAGGAGACTCACAGCATGAGCCAGGAATACAAGGACGTCCTCTACGAAGTGCGCGACGGCGTCGTGCGCATCACCATCAACCGGCCCGAGGTCTACAACGCCTTCCGCAACCAGACGCTGGAGGAGCTGATCCACGCGCTGCGCCGCGCCGACGAGGAGAAGAGCGCCAACGTGATGGTGCTCACCGGCGCCGGCGACAAGGCCTTCTGCACCGGCGGCGACCAGAAGGTGCACCTCAACGAGACCGGCCTCTACGGCCCGCGCGGCACCGTGGGCATGCCGATCGAGGAGATGCAGACCGCGCTGCGCGACCTGCGCAAGATCAGCATCGCACGCGTGCAGGGCTTCGCCATCGGCGGCGGCAACGTCTTCGCCACCATCTGCGACATCACCATCGCCAGCGAGAAGGCGGTGTTCGGCCAGGTCGGCCCCAAGGTCGGCTCGGTCGACCCCGGCTGGGGCACCGCCTACCTGGCACGCCACGTGGGCGAGAAGAAGGCGCGCGAGATCTGGTTCCTGTGCCGCCGCTACCCGGCCGCCGAAGCCGAGAAGATGGGCCTGGTGAACAAGGTGGTGCCGCACGACCAGCTGGACGCCGAGGTGGACAAGTGGTGCGCCGAGATCAACGAGATGAGCCCCACCGCGCTGACCATCGCCAAGCGCAGCTTCAACGCCGACACCGAAGCCATTCGCGGCATCAGCTTCCAGGGCATCCAGACGGTCAAGCACTTCTACCAGACCGAGGAGTCGAAGGAAGGCGTGAAGGCCTTCAACGAGCGTCGCAAGCCCGACTTCAAGAAGTACGTGAGCTGACGACCGCCATGGACGACCGGCCCGAAAACCTGATCAGCACGTCGCTCGACCGCGACGGCGTGCTGCTGGCCACCCTCGACATGCCGGGCCGCACGATGAACGTGTTCTCGGCCGGCCTGATGGACGCGCTGGACCTGCTGATGGACCGCGCCGAGCGCGACCCCGAAGTGCAGAGCGTCGTCGTCACCAGCGGCAAGCCCAGCTTCCTGGCCGGCGCCGACCTGGTGATGGTGCGCGGCTACACCGACCGCGCGAAGACCGCCAGCCACAAGCAGATGTTCGAGGCCTGCGGCCGCCTGGGCCGGCAGTTCGTGCGCCTGGAACGGAGCGCCAAGCCCTGGGTGGCGGCCGTCAACGGCCTGGCGCTGGGCGGCGGGCTGGAACTGGCTCTGGCCTGCCGCAAGCGCGTGGTGGCCGAAGACCCGAAGCTGCAGCTGGGCGTGCCCGAAGTGCGCTGGGGCCTGCTTCCGGGCGCCGGCGGCACGCAGCGGCTGCCTCGGCTGGCGCCTTTCGGCGATGCGATGCAGATGCTGCTCTCGGGGCAGTCGATCGGGCCGGCGCAGGCCGTGGCGCTGGGCGTGTTCGAAGAAGAGGTGCCGGCGGCCGAGGTCGTCGAGGCGGCCAAGGCGCTGGCGCGCCAGATGCACGGCAAGCCCTACGACCCGCGAACCAAGTTCGGGCGCCTGGACCAGCCCGAGGTGCCGGCCTGGAGCGAAGGCGCCGGCCGGGCGCTGGCCGCCCGCTTCGGCGTGGACGGCGAGCGCTACGACCTCTACCCCGCCTATGCCGCCATCTGCGACGCCGTGCTGCAGGGCGCGCGCCTGCCGCTGGACCAGGCGACCGCGGTGGAGATGAACAACTTCCTGCGCCTCATGTTCAGCCCGGTGGCGGGGCGCATGATCCGGTCCCTGTTCCTGGAACGGCTTCGCGCCGAACGCGAACTGGCGCCCCCCGAAGAGGTGAAGATCGAAAGCCTGGTGCACGGCCCGATCAGCGATTCGCGCGCCGCCTGGCGTGGCGCGCTGGCCAGGCTGAAGCTGCCGCAGCGCGAAGAACGGTCGATGGCCGCGGACACAGTCGAACTGGTCGACCACCAGGGGCTGAAACACGGCGCCGCACTGCGCGTGCTGGAAGAAGCCGCGCATGGCCAGCCGCTGCCGCAGCTGATGCTGGCACCGGCCGGTCCCTATGGCCGCGTGCTGGAGATCACCGGCGCCGCCGCCGCCGACGCACCGGCCTTCGCCGCCTTCGCCGCGCACCTGTGGTGCCTGCCCTGGCGCACGCCCGGCCCGGCGCCGGTGCTGCAGCGACTGAACGGCCTGGCCCTGCCGCAGCAGGCGGCACTGGCCGCCAGTTGTGCCGCCCACCCGGCCGCCGGCGACGCCGCCTTCCTGGACGTGGCGGCCTGCCTGGCCGGCGTGTCGCCGGCCTGGAGCGGCGGGCCACTCGCCTGGTCGCTGTCGGAAGGCACCCACGCGTGAACGTCGAGGGGCCGGCATGAACGCGCTCACCCGCTTCATGGCACCCGGAGCGCGCGTCTTCGTGCCCACGCTCAGTGGCGAATCGGCGCTGCTGCGCGAAGCGCTGGCGGCCGACCCCGAGCGCGGCGCCGGCGTCACCTTCTGCGGCGTGATGTTCCCGGGCATCGACCGCACCGATTGGCTGGGTGTCCACCCGCAGACGCGCGTCGAGGCGCACTTCATGGCAACCGCATTGCGCCCCGGGCTGGCCGAGGGCCGCGTCGACCTGATGGCGCTGGACTACCGCGGCATCGCCCGCCATCTCGCCGAAGGGCCGGCGCCCGACCTCGCCATCGCTCACCTGACCCCGCCCGACGCCGAAGGCTGGTGCAGCCCGGGCGTGGCGGCCGATTTCCTGCCCCTGGTGTGGCGGCGCGCGAAGCGCCGCGTGGCGCACCTGAACCCGCGCCTGCCGCGTGCGCGCGGCAGCTTCCGTGTGCACGTGAGCGAACTCGACGATTGCGTCGAAGCCGACCGGCCGCTGAACACCTGGACCGAAGGCAGCGCCGGCGAGACCGAAGCGCGCATCGGCACCCATGTCGCGAACCTGGTGCGCGAAGGCGACCTGCTGCAGTTCGGCATCGGCAACGTGCCGGTCGCACTGGCAGCCGCCCTGAAGCATCACCGCCGGCTGCGCTTCCAGGGCGGCATGGCGCCGCCCGCGCTGCGCCCGCTGTGGGAAGCCGGCGCCCTGGACCGCGACGCCGACATCAGCACCGGCGTGCTGCTGGGCGACGAGGAGTTCATGCGCTTCGCCGCCGGACTGCCCACCCTGTGGCTCACCGACGTGGCCCACACGCACGACCCGGCCGCCATCGCGGCGCGCGTGGAGGAAGAGGGCTCGCGTTTCGTCGCCATCAACTCGGCGGTGGAAGTGGACCTGTTCGGCCAGGTGAATGCCGAACGTGCCGGCGGCGCCTTGCAGGCCGGCGCGGGCGGCCTGCCGGCCTTCGCTGCCGCGGCCCAGGCTTCGCGCGGCGGCCGCCTGCTGGTCTGCCTGCCCAGCACCGCGCGGCGCGGCCAGGTGAGCCGCATCGTGCCGGCACTCGATGCGAGCGCCGTCACCACCTTGCCGCGCTGGCTGGCCGACACGGTGGTCACCGAACATGGCGTGGCCGAAGTGCGCCACCTGCCCCTGGCGGCCCGGGCGCAGGCGCTGATCGCCATCGTCGACCCCGCCCACCAACCCGCCCTGGCCGAGGCCTGGGACCGCATTCAACGACAGCTGACCGGATGAACGCCCACGAGATCGACGCCGCGCTGGCGGTGCCCGAAGGCTTCGTGCCGGCCCGCCTGGGCGGTCCTTTCTCCACCCACAACGGGCCGCTCTTCGCGCGCTGGCACGAAGGCCGCTTCCAGATGGGATTCCGCGTCGGCCCGCAGCACGTGAACCCTGGCAACGCCTGCCACGGCGGCATGCTGGGCATGTTCGCCGACATCCTGATCTCTTCCGCGGCGCAGTACCAGACCGACATCCCGCGCACCTTCCTGCCCACCATCAGCCTGCAGACCGACTTCATGGCGCCAGCGCCGCTGGGCAGCTGGGTGCAGGGGCAGGCCGACATCCTGCAGGTGACGGCCAGGCTGGTGTTCTCGCAAGGGCTGGTCACCGCCGATGGCGTCAACGTCATGCGCGCCAGCGGCGTGTTCCGCCGTGGTCCGCTGCTGCCCGACACCGCCAGCGACCACGAGCTCCAGCTGCCCGGCATGCCGGCGCGGCGTCGCCTCTGAGACAAAGCCGGTGCGGGTTTCCCTGGGACTGGCGCTTGATCGTACATATGCGTACTATTTGCGCCGAGGAGGCATGACCATGGCAGGTCGCTGGTTCGAGCAGTTCGCCGTCGGCCAGGTGTTCGATCACGAGATCCGGCGCACCGTGACCGAGTCCGACAACATGTGGTTCTGCAGCGCCACCAGCAACCCGGCGGCGATCCACATCGACGCCGAATACTGCAAGGGCACCGAATTCGGACAACCGCTGGTGAACAGCATCTTCACCCTGGGGCTGGTGATCGGCCTGTCGGTGCAGGACACGACGCTGGGCACCACGGTGGCCAACCTGGGCATGACCGACACCCGCTTCCCCAAGCCGGTATTCCACGGCGACACGGTGCGTTCGCGCACCACGGTGAAGGAAGTTCGCGAAAGCAAGAGCCGCCCCAACGCCGGCATCGTGACGTTCCTGCACCAGGGTTTCAACCAGCGCGGCGAAGAGGTCTGCGTCTGCACCCGCCAGGCGCTGATGCTGAGGCAGCCTTCATGAAGTTGCGCTCGATGCTCTTCGTGCCGGCCGACAGCGAACGCAAGCTGGCGAAGTCGGTCGTGTCGGAGGCCGACGCGCTGATCCTGGACCTGGAAGACGCGGTGGCCGAGTCGCGCAAGCCCGCGGCACGCACGATGGCGGCCGAGTTCATCGGCGCCCAGGCCGCCGGCATGAAGCCGAAGCTCTTCGTGCGCGTCAACCCGCTGGACACGGCGTTCGCGTTCGGCGACCTGGCCACCGTCGTGCGGCCGGGCCTGGCGGGCATCGTGCTGCCCAAGATCCGCAGCGCGCTGGACATCCAGCGCGTTTCGCAGATGCTCGACACGCTGGAAGCGCGCGCCGGCATCGCCGCCGACCAGGTGAAGGTGGTGCCGGTGGCCACCGAGACGGCCGAGATCATGCTGACCATGGGCAGCTTTGTCGGCCTGCCGCTGCCGCGGCTGGCCGCCGTGACCTGGGGCGCCGAAGACCTCTCGGCCGCGGTCGGCGCCATGTCCAACCGGGACGAGGACGGCTCGTACTCGCCCCTGTACCAGCTGGCGGGCTCCCTTTGCCTGTGCGCCGCCGCCGCCGCCGGCGTGCCGGCGCTGGACACGCTGCACACCGACTTCAAGGACGAAGCCGGCCTCGCCGCCACCAGCCGCGCTTCGCGGCGGCGCGGTTTCCGCGGCCGCATCGCCATCCACCCCGACCAGGTGGCGGTCATCAACCGGGCCTATTCGCCCAGTGCCGAGGAAGTGGCGCATGCGCGCCGCATCGTCGAAGCCTTCGCGGCGCAGCCCGACGCCGGCGCGTTGAACATCGACGGCCACATGGTCGACATGCCGCACCTGGTGCAGGCGCGTCGCACCCTCGCCCAGCTGGACTGACCCCATGGACTTTTCCGAAAGCGAAGACCACCGCGCCATCCGCGACGGCGTCGGCGCCGTGGTGCGCCGTTTCGACGACGAATACTGGCTCGCGCGCGACGAGGACGGCGTGTTTCCGCGCGAGTTCCACCGCGCGATGGCCGAAGCCGGCTGGCTGGGCATCACGATGCCGCCCGAATACGGCGGTGCCGGCCTCGGCGTGACCGAGGCGGTGATCATGCTGCACGAGGTGGCCGGCCACGGCGGCGCGATGGCGGCGGCGTCCACCGTGCACATCAACCTGTTCGGGCCGCACCCCATCGTGGTCTTCGGCACCCCCGAGCAGCGACAGCGCTGGCTGCCGCGCCTGGTGCAGGGGCTGGACCAGTGCTGCTTCGGCTTCACCGAGCCCGACGCCGGCCTCAACACCACCGCCATCAAGACCTTCGCGAAGAAGGTCGACGGCGGCTACGTGGTGCACGGCCAGAAGGTCTGGACCAGCACCGCGCAGGTGGCCAACAAGATCATGCTGCTCACGCGCACCACGAAGCTGGAGGATTGCGCGCGCCCCACCGACGGCATCACCGTCTTCTACGCCGACCTGGACCGCACGAAGATCGACGTGCACCGGATCCCCAAGATGGGCCGCAAGGCGGTGGACAGCAACGCGATCTTCATCGACGGCCTGTTCATCCCCGACAGCGACCGCATCGGCGAGGAAGGCAAGGGCTTCAGCTACATCCTGCACAGCCTGAACCCGGAACGCCTGCTGGTGGCCGCCGAGGCGGTGGCCATCGGCCAGGACGCGCTGCGCCGCGCCGCGAAGTACGCGCGCGAACGTGTCGTCTTCGACCGCCCGATCGGCCAGAACCAGGGCATCCAGCACCCGCTGGCCGAACGCTGGATGGCGCTGGAAGCGGCCTGGACCATGATCATGAAGGGCGCCTGGCTCTACGACCAGCACAAGCCCTGCGGCGCGGAAGCCAACGCGGCCAAGTTCCTGGGCGCGCGCGCCGGCTACGAATCGGCGCTGCAGGCCGTGCTGACGCATGGCGGCTTCGGCTACGCGAAGGAATACCACGTGGAGCGGCTGCTGCGCGAGGTGACCATCACGCGCATCGCGCCGGTCACCGAACAGCTGATCCTTTCGTTCATCGCCGAAAAAGTGCTGGACCTACCGAAGTCCTACTGAAGGCGCCCCATGTTCAAGCGCGAACTGTTCACCGAAGACCACGAAGCCTTCCGCGACATGGTGCGGCGCTTCATCGCGAAGGAGATCGCGCCCCACCACGACGAGTGGGAAGCGGCCGGCATGGTGCCGCGCGATCTGTGGCTGAAGGCCGGCGCCGCCGGCCTGCTGTGCTGCACGGTGCCTGAACAGTACGGCGGCGCCGGCGCCGACTACCTGTTCGACGTGGTGGTGTTCGAGGAGATGGCCCGCTCCGGCTTCACCGGCCCCGGCTTCATGATCCACTGCGACCTGGTCGCCACCTACATCGCCAGCTTCGGCAGCGAAGCGCAGAAGCGCCGCTGGCTGCCCAGGATGGTGACGGGCGAAGCGATCGGCTCGCTGGGCATGACGGAGCCGCATGCCGGATCCGATCTCAAGGCCATCCGCACGAAGGCGGTGCGCGACGGCGACGACTTCGTCATCAACGGCCAGAAGGTCTTCATCAGCAACGGCCAGCTGTGCGACGTGATCGTGCTGGCCACCAAGACCGACAGCGCCGCCGGCGCCAAGGGCGTGACGCTGTTCCTGGTCGACACCAGCCTGCCCGGCTTCCGGCGCGGCAAGAACCTGCGCAAGGTCGGCATGAAGGCGCAGGACACCTCGGAACTCTTCTTCGACGAGCTGCGCGTACCCGCTTCTTCCATGCTGGGCGAGGAAGGCAGGGGCTTCGAGCTGATGATGACCAAGCTGGCGCAGGAACGGCTGGCGCAGGCCATCCGCTCGGCCACGGTGGCCGAGACGGTGGTCGACTACACGGTGGAATACACCAGCCAGCGCAAGGCCTTCGGCAAGACCATCGGCGAGATGCAGAACACGCAGTTCAAGCTGGCCGAGCTGAAGACCGAGGCCGTGATCGGCCGCCAGTTCACCGACCGCTGCATCGCCAGCTTCATGAAGGGCGAACTGGACGCCGTGGACGCGGCGATGGCCAAGATGTGGCTGTCCAACCTGCACTGCAAGGTGGTCGACGAATGCCTGCAGCTGTTCGGCGGCTGGGGCTACATGTGGGAATACCCGATCGCCCGCGCCTATGCCGACGCACGCGTCGTCAAGATCGCCGGCGGCTCGATCGAGGTCATGAAGCACATCATCGGACGCCACCTGTTCGCCAGCCAGAAGTCGCGCGAAACGACCTGACCGCCTTCGGAGACCACGCACCATGACGCCTTCCACCTTCCGCCCCGACGTGCTGGCGGGCAAGCGCATCCTCGTCACCGGCGGCGGCACCGGCCTGGGCAAGGAGATGTCGCGCGCCTTCGTCAGCCACGGCGCCAGCGTGCACATCTGCGGCCGGCGCGAAGCCGTGCTGCAGGAAACCGCCGCCGAACTGCGCGCCGCCGCGCAGCACGGCGGCAGCGTGGACACCCATGTCTGCGACGTGCGCGAAGCCGAGCAGATCGAGGCCATGGTCGACCGCATCTGGGCCGGCGGCCCGCTCACGGGGCTCATCAACAACGCGGCCGCGAACTTCATCTCGCCTTCCACCGAGATCAGCCCGCGCGGCTTCGCCGCCGTGCGCAGCACGGTGATGGACGGCGCGCTCTTCGCCACCCTGGCCTGCGGCAGGCGCTGGATCCGCGACGGCCTGCCCGGCAGCGTGGTCAGCATGCTCGTCACCTGGGTCTGGACCGGCAGCGCCTACGTGCTGCCCAGCACCATGGCCAAGACCGCGGTGCACGCGATGACGATGTCGCTGGCGGTCGAGTGGGGCAGGCACAACATCCGCGTCAACGCGCTCGCCCCCGGCCCGTTTCCGACCGAAAGCGCGTGGGAGAAGCTGGCCCCGATCCCGAAGGCCAACGTGGGCGCCGCCAGCGCCGACGAAGTGCCGATGGGCCGCTTCGGCCGCATGCACGAACTGACCAACCTGCTGACCTTTCTGCAGGCCGACGGCTGCGAGTACCTCACCGGCCAGAACATCGCCATCGACGGCGGCCACCACCTGGCGGCCCCCAGCACCTTCGCCGCCCTGGGCAAGCTGACGCCGGAGGACTGGGCCGAAGCCAAGGCGCTGGTGCGCGGCCGCGCCGAGAAGGAAAAGGCGCAGCGCAACACGGGCTGATGGCCGGGGACCAGCCTCCGCCGCAGGACCTGCGCCTGCACGCCGCCGTGGCGCCGGGGCGCCCGGCCATCGTCTGCGGTACGCAGGTGCTGCGTTACGGCGAACTGGAAGCGCTGGCGAACCGCATTGCCGGTGTGTTCCGCGCCCTGGGGCTGCAGCGCGGCGATCACGTGGCCACGTTGCTGGGCAACCGTCCCGAAGCGCTTGCCGCGGGCTGGGCCGCCTGGCGCAGCGGGCTGTACCTGACGCCGCTGCCGACCTCGCTGACCGTGCACGAACTGCGCTACCTGGTGGAAGACTGCGACGCGGGCGCGGTGCTGGTCGACCACGGCCAGGCCGAGGGGGCGGCCGCGCTGCCGGCGATCGTCTCGACGCGGCCGCACTGGCTGTCGCTCAACGGCGAGATCGAAGGCTTCGAAGCGGCCGAGCCGCTGCTGACCGCCGCTTCGCCGCTGCCGCACGAAGACGAGCCCCCCGGCGCGCTGATGCTCTACACCTCGGGCACCACCGGCGCGCCCAAGGGCGTGATCCGGCCGTTGGCGCCGGCCGACTGGCGCGGCACGCCGCCCTTCGCGGCCGACCTGATCGCGCTCTTCGGCCTCGGCGGCAGCGACGTGCGCTACCTGTCGACCGCGCCGCTGTACCACGCGGCGCCGCTGCGCTGCGCGCTCGCCGTCACCGCCGGCGGCGGCACCGTGCACGTGATGGACCGCTTCGACGCCGAAGCCGCGCTCACGCTGCTGGAGCGCGAAGCCATCACGCACAGCCAGTGGGTGCCGGCGATGTTCCAGCGCCTGCTGGCCCTGCCGGCGGCACGTCGTGCGGCCTTCCGGGCGCCGGCGCACCGCTGCGCCATCCACGGCGCCGCGCCCTGCACCGTGGCGCTGAAGCAGGCCATGATCGGCTGGTGGGGCCCGATCCTGCTGGAGTACTACTCGGGCAGCGAAGGCGTGGGGCTGACGCTGATCGACTCGCACGAATCGCTGGCCCATCCCGGCTCGGTGGGTCGCGCGCGCAAGGGCGTGCTGCACATCGCCGGCCCCGACGGCCGCGAACTGCCGCCGGGCGAGACCGGCCTCGTCTGCTTCTCCGGCCTGCCGCCCTTCGCCTACCACAAGGCGCCCGACAAGACCGCCGCGCGCACGCTGCCGCAAGGCTGGCAGACCTTCGGCGACGTCGGCCATGTCGATGCCGAAGGCTGGCTCCACCTGACCGACCGCGCCGACGACATGATCATCTCCGGCGGCGTGAACGTGTACCCGCAGGAGATTGAAGCCGTGATCCGCAGCGTGCCGGGCGTGTGGGACTGCGCCGCGGTCGGGGTCGCCGACGAGCGCTTCGGCGAAAGGCCGCTCGCCTTCATCGTGCCCGAGCGCGGCGTGGCCGACAGCGAAGCCCTGCTCGTCGCCGTGCGCGCCGCCTGCGAAGAGCGCCTGGGCCGCGTGAAGCGGCCCGACGCGTTTCGTCTCGTCGACGAACTGCCCCGTTCGCCAACCGGTAAGCTGCTGCGCAGGCAACTGAAGTAGGAGCTGGGCTTGAACGTCTTCGACCTGCTCGACCAGGCCGCGCGCCGCTTCCCCGAACGTGGCGCGGTGTACGTGGGCACCGAATGCCTGTGGACCTGGAGCGCCCTGCGCGAGCGCGCCTTGCGCCTGGCCGCCGGTCTGCGCGCCACGCTGGCGCCCGGCAGCCGGGTGGCGCTGTTCACCGCCAACGCGCCCGAAGTGCTGGAGGTGCTGTTCGCCACCTGGGCCGCCGAGATGGCCGCCGTGCCGGTGAACTACAAGCTGCACCCGAAGGAGACGCTGCAGATCCTGGACGACTCGCAGGCCGCGCTGCTGTTCGTCTCCGAAGCGCTGGCACCGGGCATCGCCGCCGAAGCGCCAGCGGCCACCTTCCGCACCGTCGTCATCGGCGGCGCCGACCACGCCGCGCTGCACGCCGCCGCGCCGGCCGAGGCGCCGCGCCACACCCCGCCCGAGGCGCTGGCCTGGCTGTTCTACACCAGCGGCACCACCGGCCGCTCCAAGGGCGCGATGCTCACGCACCGCAGCCTGATGGCGATGACGGTGGCGCACCTGGCCGACGTGGAGAGCTTCGACGAACACGCCAGCCAGATCCACGCCGCGCCCATGTCGCACGGCTCGGGCATCTACGCCCTGCCCTACGTGGCGCGGGCCGCGCGCCAGGTGATCCCGGCTTCGGGCGGCTTCGACCCGGTGGAGTTCCTCTCGCTGTGCAGCGCGCACCCCGGCTGCGGCGCCTTCCTGGCGCCGACCATGGTGCAGCGGCTGCGGCTGGCGGTGGAAGGCGGGGCGCCGAAACCCACGCAGCTGCGCACCATCGTCTACGGCGGCGGGCCCATGTACCTGGAGGAGATCCGCAAGTCGCTGCAGACCTTCGGCCCGGTGTTCGTGCAGATCTACGGCCAGGGCGAATCGCCGATGACGATCACCGTGCTGCGGCGCGAGGACCACGGCACGGCCGACGACGCGGTGCAAGCCTCGGTGGGCTGGGCGCGCAGCGGCGTGCAGGTGGCGGTGGTCGACGAACAAGACCGGCCGCTGCCGCCGGGCGAGATCGGCGAAGTGGTGTGCCGCGGCGACGTGCTGATGGCCGGCTACTGGCGCAACGACAGGGCCACCGCCGAGACGCTGCGCGGCGGCTGGCTGCACACCGGCGACGTGGGCATGCTCGACGCGCGCGGCTACCTCACGCTGCGCGACCGCAGCAAGGACGTCATCATCAGCGGCGGCAGCAACATCTACCCGCGCGAGGTGGAAGAGGCACTGCTCAAGCACCCCGGCGTCTCCGAAGTCTGCGTGGTCGGCGAGCGCGACGCCGAATGGGGCGAGGTCGTGGTCGCCTTCGTGGTGGCGGCCACCGGCGCCGCGCCCGCGGCGGCCGAACTGGACGCCGTGTGCCTGGACCACATCGCCCGCTTCAAGCGCCCCAAGCGCTACGTCTTCGTCGATTCGCTGCCCAAGAACAGCTACGGCAAGGTGCTCAAGCGCGAGCTGCGGCTGCAGCTCGCGCCGCGAGCCTGAACTAGGACTGCGAAGGCGGCGGCGCTTCGGGTGCCGGCGGCACCGGTGCGGCCGGCGCTGCCGTCGGCGCCGGTGGCGGCGCGCCCGCCGCCGGCTTCGGCGGCGCCACCTTGGTCGCCACGTAGCCGGCCTGGCTGATGCCCATCAGCGCCACCAGTTCCCACGGTATGGCCCACAGCTCGGCGGTGAGCATGCTCTTGCCGACGAAGACGGCGATCAGCAGCAGGGTCCAGAACAGCATCTGCGCACGCGACAGCGACAGGCCGCCGCCGTCGCTGTCCTCGATGAGGTCGGACCAGGACCACGGCGTCTCGGGGCCTGCGGACCCGGACGACTCGGTCTTCGCGTAGCCGATGCCGGTGGTGACCAGGCTCATGCCCATCAGCACCACCAGCTGGGTCGGGATGTCGGGCACCTGCAGCTGAACGATGGCGAAGTACATCACCACCATGCCCACCACCAGGGTCCACAGCGCCATCTGCAGCAGCGACAACGAGAGGTGCCCGTCGTCGGCCTGCACCAGCGAGATGGCCTTCATCCTGCTGTTGCGCGCGATGGACCAGAGGATGCCCAGGAACAGCAGCACCGCCGCCACGCTCATCGCCCACGCGGTGGGCGCGTGGCCCAGGTTCACGGCGCGCGGCGCCACCACCGTGAAGACCTCGTCGCCGACCTTCCACGTGATGACCGGGCGCACCCGCATCATCGGCTTCCACCAGGGCATCAGCCCGGTCAGCGGCGAGAAGTGCATCAGCGTGCCCACCTGGGCGGTGTCGGCGGTCGACGCCACCGCCGGTGAACCAGTCGACGCTGAGCAGGCCGCTCGGCGAACTTCTGGCCGTAGGCCAGCAGGCGCGGCTCGCGCATTTCCTGCTCGGCCGGCGTCGCCTCGGTGGCCAGGTGGCCGGTGAACAGGCAAAGCCTGGGCTTCACCCCCGGCGGCAGGTCGGGCGCCACGTAGAGGCGGAAGTCCCAGCTCAGCAGCTGGCCGTCGCGCACGTACAGCTGCCGCACCGGGGCGTTGGCCGCGCCTTCGGCCAGAAGGCGCACCGCTGACCAGTTGCTCCGGACACTTCTCGGCCCGCGCAGCGCCGGCGCCCAGCACCATCAGCGCGAGCAGCGCCGTCCACGAACGCCACATGGCAGAGCTCCTCCAGGTTCGTTGTTCGGGGACGGCCGGTCTCAGCCGCCCGCCTTCTTCACCAGCCCTTCGATCGCGAGCCGGTAGCCGTCGACGCCGAAACCTACCACGATGCCCGCCGCCGCAGGCGAGACGTAGCTGTGGTGGCGGAAGGCTTCGCGCGCGTGCACGTTGGAGATGTGGATCTCGACCACCGGCACCTCCGCCCCCTTGATGGCGTCGTGCAGCGCCACCGAGGTGTGCGTGTAGGCCCCGGGGTTGAACACCACGCCCAGCACCTGGCCCGCCTTCACGCCGCGGCCGGCCGCCTGCAGGGCGTCGATGAGCACGCCCTCGTGGTTGCTCTGCAGGCATTCCACCTCCAGGCCCAGGCGCTCGCCGGTGGCACGGCACAGCGCTTCCACGTCGGCCAGCGTGGCGGCGCCGTAGACCGCGGGTTCGCGCTGGCCCAGCAGGTTCAGGTTGGGACCGTTCAGCACCAGCAGCGTCTTCCGCTGCTGCTTCTTCTTCGCCATGGAGACAGGTTCCTTTCAGGCTTCGCCGGTTCGCGATCATCGCGCACCGGCGCCGATGTGGAAATCTCGTACTGCATTTCCGAAGCGGCAGCGCGACACTGCGCGCCGGCCGCTGGTTGCGGCACGGGAGACATGCATGTCGAGCAAGCCGATCTACAAGTCGCTGTACGCCCAGGTCATCTTCGCGATCTGCGTCGGCGTGCTGCTGGGCCACCTTTACCCGCATGCGGGCGAGGCGATGAAGCCCTTCGGCGACGCCTTCATCAAGCTCATCAAGATGATCATCGCCCCGATCATCTTCTGCACCGTCGTCGTCGGCATCGCCGGCATGGAGGACATGAAGAAGGTCGGCAAGACCGGTGGCCTGGCCCTGCTGTACTTCGAGGTCGTCAGCACGCTGGCGCTGATCATCGGCCTCGTCATCGTCAACGTGTTCCAGCCCGGCCAGGGCATGAACATCGACCCGGCCTCGCTGGACACCAAGGGCATCGCCGCCTACACCGGGCCCGGCAAAATGCAGACGACCACCGACTTCCTGATGGCCATCATCCCCGCCACCGTGGTCGACGCCTTCGCGAAGGGCGAGATCCTGCAGGTGCTGCTGTTCTCGGTGATGTTCGGCTTCGCGCTGCACCGCTTCGGCGGCCGCGGCACGATGGTGTTCGACTTCATCGAGAAGTCCAGCCACGTGCTGTTCGCCATCGTCGGCTTCATCATGAAGGTGGCTCCGATCGGCGCCTTCGGCGCGATGGCCTTCACGATCGGCAAGTACGGCGTCGGTTCGCTGCTGTCGCTGGGCAAGCTGATGGGCAGCTTCTACGCCACCTGCCTGCTGTTCATCTTCGTCGTGCTGGGCACCATCGCGCGCGTGCACGGCTTCTCGGTCTGGAAGTTCATCAAGTACATCAAGGAAGAGCTGCTCATTGTGCTGGGCACCTCGTCGTCGGAATCGGTGCTGCCGCGCATGATGGCCAAGCTGGAGAACGCCGGCGCGAAGAAGTCCGTGGTGGGCCTGGTAATCCCGACCGGCTATTCGTTCAACCTGGACGGCACCTCGATCTACCTCACGATGGCGGCGGTCTTCATCGCCCAGGCCACCAACACGCCGATGAGCCTGATGCAGCAGATCACCCTGCTGGCGGTTCTGCTGCTCACCAGCAAGGGCGCGGCCGGCATCACCGGCAGCGGCTTCATCGTGCTGGCGGCCACGCTCAGCGCGGTGGGCGGGGTGCCGGTGGCGGGGCTGGCGCTCATTCTGGGCATCGACCGCTTCATGTCGGAAGCGCGCGCGCTGACCAACCTGGTGGGCAACGGCGTCGCCACCCTGGTGGTGGCCAAGTGGACCGGCGACCTGGACATGGCCACGCTGAAGCGCCGGCTCGACGGCGAGGCCGAGGCCGAGGAACCCGAAGCGCTGCTGGACGCGACCGAAGTCCACATGCCGGTGGCCGCCGCGCGCTGAGAAGAACCCGCACGCATCCGGCCGCGCGCCGGGTGCGTAGCAGCGTGCATGAAGACGCTGCTTGCCGCCCTGCTGGCACTGGCCGCCGGCGCCGCCGGCGCCCACGACACCTGGTTCGAACCGGTGGCCACCGGGCGGCTGGTGCTGGGCACCGGCAATCAGTTCCCGAAACGCGAGTCGGCGATCGACCCGCAGTACATCGCCCGCAGCGGCTGCCTGGGGCCCGAAGGCCGGGCGCCGCTGGCACCGGGCGCGGTGAGCGAAGCCGGGCTGGACTTCAGCGCCGGCGCCGCCACCTGCTGGGTGCAGCTGGCGCCCTTCGAGATCACGCTGGCCCCCGACAAGATCGACCTCTACCTGCGCGAGGTGCGGCCTCCGCCGGCGATGCTGGCCCTGTGGGCCGACCGGCGCGCACGTGGCCTGCCCTGGCGCGAGCGCTACACCAAGCACGCGCGCATCGCCCTGCCCGGCGCCGGCGCGGCGGCGGCTCAGCCCAGCGGCATGGACATGGACGTGCGGGTGGAAGGCGAGTCGCCCTGGGTCTTCCAGGTGCTGCGCGACGGCCGGCCCCTGCCCGGCTTCGCGGTCGAGCTGCGCCACGAGGATTCGCCCTTCGGCGTCTGGCGGCGCACCAACGAGCAGGGCCGCGTGAGCTTCACGCCGCCGCTGCCCGGCCGCTGGCTGCTGCGCGGCGTGGACCTTCGGCCCGGGCCCGGCGACACCTGGGACAGCCGATTCGTCACCCTGGCCTTCGAGGCGGCGGCGCCTGTCAGGGCAGCCGCGGCGCGGCCTTGAGCAGCGCGTCCAGTTCGGCCTTCCACCACTTCGCCTGGCCGGTGGTGCCGTGGCCGGCGGTCTGCTCGCTGCCGGGAATCAGCAGCACGCGGCCGCCCTTCACGCGCTTGATCTCGCGGTCCAGCACGCCCAGTTCCGGCGGGTTGCGTTCGTCGTCGGCCGAGTTGATGGCCAGCAGCACGCCCTGGATCTTCTCCAGCCCGGCCGAAGGGTCGTAGTCGCGCGACGAGTCCCACTGGTACAGCGTGTCGTTGGCGTCGGCGGTGAACGGGGCCTTCAGGCGCGCGTCCAGCAGCGCGTCGGCCTTCTCGCGCGTGGGGGCCTGGCGCATCAGGGCCTGGTTGCCGCCGTTGGTGCCGAAGCCGTAGAACACCGAGGCGAAGCGCGCGCTGGCCGGCTGTTCGCGGTAGTTGCCGCCCTGCCAGGCGGGGTCGTTGCGGATGGAGTCGACGATGAGTCGCCGCATCACCCAGTTGCGGCCCGACATCGGTACCGGCAGCGAAGCCATCGGCACCGCCACGTCGGCGAAGCCGGGGTACATCTGCGCGAACAGCCAGGTCTCCATGCCGCCCATCGAATTGCCCAGCACCAGCCGCAGGTGCTTCACGCCCAGGTGTTCGGTCAGCAGGCGGTGGTGGGCGACCACCATGTCGTCGTAGCTGTAGCGCGGGAAGGCGGCGCGCAGCCCGTCCGAAGGCTTGCTGCTCCTGCCGTGGCCGATGGCGTCGGGCAGCACGATGAAGTGCTTCGATGCGTCCAGCGGCTGCCCGGGGCCGAAGAGTTCGCCGCCGAAGGCCGGCCCCAGCAGGCCGGCACCGCTGCCGGTGGTGCCGTGCAGCAGCAGCACCGCTTCGCCGCTTCGGTTGCCCAGCGTGGTGTAGTGCAGGCGCAGTTCGGGCAGCACTTCGCCGCTCTTGAAGCGGAAGTCGCGGATGACGTAGTCGCCTTCCTGCGGCTGGGCTTGGGCAGGCAGCACCGCACAGCAGAGGGCCAGAGCCAGGAACAGTCGTCGCAGCATGGAACGAACCTCCTTGTCAGAACGGCAGCAGCTTGAATTCGAACGCGCGTTCGGCGAACCAGATCCCGGCCACCAGGGCGATGAGTGTCGAGCCGCCGATGAAGACGCCGCGACGGTAGAACCCCGTGTGGCGCAACACGAAGGCCAGCGGCAGGAAGGCCGCCACGATGGCCAGCTGGCCGCATTCCACGCCCAGGTTGAAGCCCACCAGCGCCACCGCCAGCGTGCCGGTGGGCAGGCCCAGGTCGGCCAGCACGCTGGCGAAGCCGAAGCCGTGGATGAGGCCGAAGCCGAAGGCCACCATCCAGCGCCGGCCGTGGAAGACCGGCAACACGTTGTTCAGCGCCGCCAGCACCACCGAAGCGGCGATCGTCGATTCCACCAGCCGCGAAGGCAGCGCCACCAGCCCCAGCGTGGCCAGCGAGAGGGTGATCGAATGCGCCACCGTGAACGCGGTGACGATCTTCAGCACGTCGACCAGCGCTTCATGAAAACGCGCGACCGGCTGCCAGCGCCTGTGCACCCACGCCAGCACCGCCGGCAGCAGCAGCGACAGCAGGAACAGGATGTGGTCGAAGCCCATCCAGATGTGCCAGACGCCTTCGACGCCGTAGTCGGCGAACTGCGACCAGCGGCTCTGTTCCTTCAGCTCGAACACCTGCACCGCGGCCTGCGGCGAGAAGATCGCCGTGCGCGCGCCGCCGCCGGCCACCAGCCGCAACAGGCCGCGGTGCTGCGGGTCCAGGTCGGCGAACAGTCGGTAGCCGATCTGAAGCGACTTCGGTGCCGCGACGGCGCCGCAGTCCACCGCGAAGCGCAGCACGCTGTAGGCGCCGTCGCTGTGGTCGTCGACCAGCTGGTCCTGCGCCTTCAGCGTGCAGGGCTGGCCGTCGGCGGCGATGGCCAGCCGCGCCAGCGCATAGGCGGCGATCTCGGCATGGCGGGCACGCAGTTCGCCCCAGGTGATCTCGCCGTTGCCGTCGGCGTCCAGGCCGATGGCGTAGTCCAGGTCGCGCAGCGCGATGTCCCACTGGCCGGCGACGCCGGCGTCGCCCACCGTCACCGCCAGGTAGCTGTCCGAAGGCTT
The DNA here is from genome assembly GCA_044224175.1 of Rubrivivax sp. GTDB lineage: Bacteria > Pseudomonadota > Gammaproteobacteria > Burkholderiales > Burkholderiaceae_C > Rubrivivax. The sequence continues at coordinate 80,720 of JBGAKY010000006.1, forward strand.
GTGGGCCCAGGCCGGCAGGGCCAGCGCGAAGATCAGCAGCAGGAGCCAGCGCCTCACGAGCCACCGCCCTTCAGGCGCGCGGCCAGGCGCTGCAGCGGCAGGCTTTCGACACCGCTGGCGGCCATCCAGTCCAGCACCGGCCTGGCGGCCGCGGGGTCCTTCGCGGCGATGGCCGCTTCCAGCAGGATGCGGGCGTCGGCCGGTTCGCGCTGCAGGAGGTAGTTCTCTCGCGCCAGTGCCAGCGCGCGCGCGGCGTCGCCCTGGATCGCGAGCGCGAAGCGCGACTCCTCCTTCTGATGCGTGGCGTCGCCGCGCAGGCGGGCGGCGTCGAAGCGTGCGGCCAGGTCGGCGGCCCAGCGCGCGGCCGACGGGTCGCCAGCGGCCCTGGCGGCGATGGCGATGCGCAGCAGCAGCAGGTCGCTGCGCTCGCGGTCCTTCAGCAGCGCCAGCACCTCGCGCGCCCGGCCGCGGTCGAGCAGGAAGTCGCTCCAGGCGGCGAGCAGGTAGCCGTCGGTCAGGCCCAGGGCCAGCGCCTCGCGGTAGGCCGCTTCGGCGGCGGCGTCGTCGCCACGCCGTTCGTCGATCTCGGCCAGCCGCGTCAGCGCCCACAGGCGCTCGGCGGCGGACGTGTCGCCGGCCGCCTGCAGCGCGGCGTGCAGCGCCTGCGAAGCGGCCGCGGCCCGGCCGGAGAGCGAATCGGCATAGGCCGTGCAGGCGGTGACGATGAGCGCCGACGCCTCGCTGCGCATGCCGGCGCAGGCCGTTCGCGCGGCGTCGTAGCGCGTGCGCACCATCTCGATGGCGGCGATCCAGGCCCAGGCCTCGCCGTCTTCGGGCCTGGCAAGCACGGCGGCCTGCAGGTCGGCCAGCGCGGGGTCGAACTGGTGGCTGAACTGGCGCAGCACGGCACGCATCACGCGCACCGGCACCGGCGGTTCGGCCTGGTCCCACCAGGGCGCCAGCGCGGCCTGGGCGTAGCCCACGAAGCGTGGGTCGCCCTCGGCGGCGGCCTGCTCGTAGTAGCGGCGCGCCAGGCGGACGGCGGCCGCGGCGCGTTGCGGGTCGGCGGCCAGCGCCTGGCGCAGGGCGCGGATCTCGCGCATCGCGGGGTCGGTGGCGCGCGCCGGCAGGCGTTCCAGCACCCGGGCGTCGTCATCCGGTGTGTAAGGCGCCGCACGCGCGGTGCCCGCCAGCAACAGCAGCGCCAGCGGTCTCAGGATCGAAAGCACGCGGGAGTGTACGCAGGCGGCCGGGTGGCGGATTCAGCCGGCCGAAGCTCCGCGTAAACCCTTGTCAAGATTCTCACCGGAGCTCGTCAACCGAATGCGGCATGACGCGTTTGGCGCCAAGGCCGTCTTTTCCGGGCATCCCGGGCGGCGGCCGGACGTCGACCTTTTTCAACCAGAGAGTGCACTCATGACCAAGCTCGTTTCGACCCTGATCGCCGCCGCCTTCGCGGCCTTCGCCTTCAATGCCCAGGCCGCTTCGCACGCCGGTGGCGCCCCCATGAAGGCCAGCGCGCCGGACGCCAAGGCCAGCGGCGCCGCCAAGAAGGAAGAAAAGAAGGAAATGAAGAAGGAAGAGAAGAAGAGCTGATCGGCTCTGCTTCGAAGCACAAAGGGCAGGAGCGGCGCTCCTGCCCTTTTGCCTTCTAGACCACGTTCAGTTCGCGCAGGGGCCGCCCGGCCAGCACCCGTTCCCAGCCGAAGGCCGACAGGTCCAGGCTGCGCCAGCCGCCCGTGCAGACCCATTCGGCCAGCGCGCGCCCCACCGCAGGCGCCTGCTGCACGCCGTGGCCGCTGAAGCCGCTGGCGAACAGCAGGTTCGGCAGCGCCGGGTGCGGGCCCAGGATGACGTTGTGGTCCAGAAGATTCACGTCGTAGTGGCCGGCCCAGCTGCTTTGCAGCCGCAGCGATTCGAAGCCCGGCACCCGGCGCGCGAGCAGCGGCCAGACCGTTTCTTCGAACAGCGACGGTGGCACCTCGAAGTCGAAGCACTCGGGGTCCTCGGCCTCCGGCGGCGCGATGCCGGCCAGGAATCCCGCGCCTTCGGGCCGGAAGTACAGGCCCGTGGGGTCGATCACCAGCGGGCAGGCCGGCAGCGCCGCCGGGCTGCGGAAGTGGAAGACGCAGCGCTTGCGCGACTGCACCGGCAAGGCGATGCCCGCGGTTTCCGCCAGCGCGGCCGCGCCAGTGCCGGCGGCGTTGACGACCCAGCCGCAGCCGATGCGCTGGCCGCCCGCCAGCTCCACCGCCGTCACCCGCCCGCCTTCGACCACCAGGCGCCGGGCCTCGGCATGGCGCACCTGCGCCCCCAGCGCCACCGCCTTGCGGCGCAGGCCGTGCATCAGCGCATGGGCGTCGATCCAGCCTTCGCCGGCCAGGCCCAGCGTGCCGGCCGCGATGTCGTCCGCCGCCAGCCAGGGAAAACGCTGCGCCAGCGCCGGCGGTTCCAGCCAGGCGATCTGCGCCCCTTCGGCCCGCTGCAGGGCATGGTTGCGCGCCAGCTGTTCGCGCCCCGCCGCCGTGGCCAGGAACAGGTAACCCGGCTCTCGGAAGCCGATCGCCGGCACGTCGCCTTCCACCGCCAGCTGCTCGGGCCGGCGCAGGAATCCGGTGCCGAACATCGACATGCGGATGTTCTCGGCCACCGAGAACTGGTGCCGTATCGAAGCCAGCGAGCGCCCCGTCGCGCAGTGCGCGTAGCTGGGGTCCCGCTCCAGCACCAGCACACGCAGGCGCCTCTCCAGCGCCAGGAAGTAGGCCGCCGCGCTGCCCACCACCGCGCCACCGACGACGACGACGTCGAACCGCTCTTCGCTCATGGGCGCGAGTGTTCCAGAATCGGCGCCATGAACCGCCCCTCCGACCTGGCCGACGCCACCGCCACCGAACTGCTGGCCCTCTACGCCGCGAAGGCGGCTTCGCCGCTGGAAGCGACGCAGGCGGCGCTGGCCCGCATCGCGCGCTGCAACCCGGTGCTGAACGCCTTCTGCGTGGTCGACGAGGCCGCCGCGCTGGCCGCCGCCCGCGAGAGCACGGCACGCTGGCAGGCCGGCACGCCGCAAGGCCCGCTGGACGGCGTGCCGGTGTCGATCAAGGACCTGATCCTCACGAAGGGCTGGCCGACGCGGCGCGGTTCGCGCACGGTGGGTCCCGACCAGCCCTGGACCGAGGACGCCCCCGTAACCGCCCGCCTGCGCGAAAGCGGCGCCGTGCTGCTGGGCAAGACCACGACGCCGGAGTTCGGCTGCAAGGGCGAGACCAATTCGCCGCTCACCGGCCCCACGCTCAACCCCTGGAAGACCGACCGCACACCCGGCGGCAGTTCCGGCGGCGCCTGCGCGGCCGTGGCCACCGGCATGGGGCCGATCGCGGTGGGCACCGACGGCGCCGGAAGCGTGCGCATTCCCTCGGCGTTCTGCGGCGTCTTCGGCTTGAAGCCCAGCTTCGGCCGCGTGCCGGCCTGGCCCTTGTCGCCGATGGGCTCGGTGGCCCACCTGGGTCCGCACAGCCGCAGCGTGCGCGACGCCGCGCTCATGCTCAACGTGATGAAGCGCCCCGACGCGCGCGACTGGACCAGCCTGCCGCCCGACGACAGCGACAGCAGCGCCGGCCTGGAAGACGGCGTGCGCGGATTGCGCATCGCGTATTCGCCCACGCTGGGCTACGCGAAGAACGTGCACCCCGAGGTGGCGGCGGCGGTGGAACGCGCGGTGCGCGAACTGGAATCGCTGGGCGCCCGCGTGGAAGCGGTGGACCCGGGCTTCGCCGACCCGCTGGAGATCAGCACCGGACTCTGGTTCACCGGCGTCTGGACGATCTGGAACGGCCTGTCGCCCGAGCAGCGCGCCGTCACCGATCCCGACTTCGCGGCCCAGGCCGCGCTGGGCTCGAAGCTTTCGCTGCTGGACGTGCAGGCACTGCAGATGCGGCGCATCACGCTGGGCTCGCAGATGCGCCAGTTCATGCAGCGCCACGACCTGCTGGCCACGCCGGCGGTGGCGGTGCCGGCCTTCGCTTCGCGCGCGCCGGGCACGGTGCCGATGACGGCCGAGTCCATGCTGGGCTGGACGCCGTTCAGCTACCCCTTCAACCTGACCCAGCAGCCGGCCTGCAGCATTCCCTGCGGGCGCACGGCCGAAGGCCTGCCCATCGGCCTGCAGCTCGTGGGGCCGATGTTCGGCGACAACCTGGTGCTGCGCGCCGCGCGCGCGTACGAGGCGTTGCACCCGATCGAGCGGGCCCCGCTGCCCGCCTGATTCCCGACGATGGCCCGCCCGCTGGCGGGCCATGGCTCCACGAAACGGGCCCGATGGCCCGTCGCGGCCGATGCGCGGCAGCCCCCGGTTCGCGACGATGAGGTCCTCTTCCTGGAGCCCTCATCGTGAAGCCTTTCTTTCAACTTTCCGTTCTTGCCCTCTCCCTCCAACTGGCCGCCTGCGGTGGCAGCGGCGACAACCCGTCGTCGCCCGCCGAAAGTCCGGCGCCTTCGCCCCCGCCAGCCGCCTTCACCCTGACGCTGGACACCGACAAGGCGGTGGTGCTGCAGGGCGGCGCGCTCATGCTCAAGGCCCATGTGACCCGCAACGCCGGCTTCGACGGCGCCGTGCAGGTGGCGCTGTCGGGACTGCCGGCGGGCGTGACGGCACCGCTGGTGACCATCGCCGCCGGCGCCACCGACGCCGACGTGCTGCTCAGCGCCGACGCCGCGGCGCCGCACTCGCTGCCCACCGGCGCCATTGCCACCGGCACTTCGGGCACGGTGGTCGCCACCCGCTCGTTCACGGTCACCGTGCGCGGCGTGCCCGGCCAGGTGGACGGCAGCTTCGCCGGCGGCGGCAGCGCGGTCACGCCGGTGGGCATCGGCGAGGATTACGCCAACGCGGTGGCGGTGCAGGCCGACGGCAAGCTGCTCGTGGCCGGCAGCGCCGCGATGACCGGCGGCACCCAGTTCGCGCTGGTGCGCTACGGCCGCGACGGCAGCCTGGACGCCGCCTTCGGCAACGGCGGCAAGGTCACCACCGCCATCGGCAGCAAGGGCAACGACGTCGCCGCCGCGGTGGCGGTGCAGCGCGACGGCAAGATCCTGGTGGCCGGCAGCAGCGACCAGGGCGCCAGCGGGCTCGACTTCGTGGTCGCCCGCTACAACGCCGACGGCTCGCCCGACGCGGGCTTCGGCAACGGCGGCAAGGTGACGATCGACTTCGCCGGCGAGACCGACCGCGCCTGGGCGCTGGTGGTGCAGGAAGACGGCAGGATCGTCGTCGGCGGCGAAGCCAACCTGGGCTCGGCCACCAGCGGCGTGGACTTCGCGCTCGCGCGGCTGAACGCCGACGGCAGCCTTGACGCCGGCTTCGGCGCCGGCGGCAAGGTGACCACCGCGCTCAAGTCCGCCGCCGGCACCGACATCGTGCGCGGCCTGGCGCTGCAGACCATGGGCGCCGAGACGCGCATCCTGGCGGTGGGTGGCGAAGGCGACTTCCTGGCCGCGCGCTACCGCGCCAACGGCAGCTCCGACACGACCTGGGGAGCCAGCGGCAAGGTGGTGGGGCTGTTCGGCAGCACCATCGGCGGCGCGCGCGCCGTCACCGTGCTGGACAGCGGCGAGGCGGTGATCGCCGGCCACGTGGGGCACCGATTCGCGGTCGCCCGGCTCGACGCCGCGGGCCAGCTGGACAACCGCTTCGGCGCCGCCAGCGACGGCCGCTTCGTGCTGGGCCTGGTGCCGAACTGGAACGAGGCCACGGCCCTGGTGCGCCAGGCCGACGGGCGCCTGGTGGTCGGCGGCTGGGCGTTCAGCGGTGCCGGTTCTTCAGGCGACTTCGCCGCGCTGCGCCTGGGTGCCGACGGCCTGCTGGACACCAGCTTCGGCACCGCCGGCGTGGTGATCGCGCCCATGGCCAGCGGCACCAAGGACGACGCGGCGCACGCCCTGGTGCTGCAGGCCGACGACCGCGTGCCCGCGGTGCGTGTCATCCAGGCCGGCGAAGCGAACGGCAGCAACCACGACTTCGCCGTCACGCGGCTGTGGCTGTGAGAAGACCACGGGCTCAGCCCGTGGCCTGTTCCTTCTCCTGCAGGAGGCGCCACATCACCTTGCCCGAGCCGCTCTTGGGCAGGGCGTCGGCGAACTCCACCACGCGCGGCACCTTGTAGGCCGCCATGTGCTCGCGCGCCCAGGCGACGATGTCCTCCGGCGTGGTGCTGCCGCGCGCTTCGGCGCGCAGCACCACCACCGCCTTCACCGTCTCGCCGCGGTAGGCGTCGCGGGCGGCGATGACGCAGGCCTCCTGCACCGCCGGGCACTTGAAGAGCATCAGCTCCACCTCGCTGGGCCAGACCTTGAAGCCGCTGGCGTTGATCATGCGCTTCAGGCGGTCGGTGATGAAGAAGTAGCCCTCCTCGTCCATGCGGCCCAGGTCGCCGGTGCGGAAGAAGCGCTTGCCTTCGATCTCGATGAAGGCGTTCTCGGTCGCTTCCGGGTGGCCCCAGTAGCCCTTGAAGACCATCGGGCCGTGGGTCACGATCTCGCCCACCTCGCCGGCCGGCAGTTCCTTCAGCGTGGCGGGGTCGACGATGCGCGAATCGACACCGAAGATCGGCATGCCCAGGCATTGCAGCTTGGCGCGTTCCGGCGGGTTGGCATGGCTGGGCGCCGCGGTCTCGGTGAGGCCGTAGCCTTCGGCGAAGGTGATGCCGAATTCCTTCTGCAGCCGCTCGGCCACCGCGTGCGGCATGGCGGCGCCGCCGCCCGACAGGTAGCGCAGGCTGGACAGGTCGAAGCTCTTGTAGTTGGGGCTGCCGAAGAGGTCGATCACCATCGTCGGGATGCAGGTCCAGTGCGTCACGCGGTGGCGCGAGATCAGGCGCCCGGCCAGTTCGCGGTCCCAGCGCGGCAGGATCACGCCGCTGGCCCCGCTCCAGGCCGGCGAGATGACGCCGTACATGAGCCCGGTGATGTGGAACATCGGCACCACCGCAAGCCCCAGCGATTCGGCACTCACGTGGCCCCACAGGCAGCCGCCCACCGCGTTGGGCATCAGCGTGCGGTGCGTGTGCATGCAGCCCTTGGGCAGGCCGGTGGTGCCCGAGGTGTAGGGCAGCACCGCCAGGTCGTCGGGCCGGGCCTGCGCCGGGCCGGGCCGGTGGCCGGCCGCGCAGGCGTCGATCCAGCGCGTGGCGCCTTCGGGCAGCGGCGGCTCGGTGCGCAGCCAGTCCAGGATGGGCTGGGCCGGCGCCTCGGCGGGGTCGAGCTCGCCTTCGGGCATGGCGTCGGCATAGCGCGTGACGAGCAGGCTGCCCAGGCGCTGGTCGGGCGGCAGGCGCTGGTTGGCTTCGTGCATCAGCGGCGCCAGGTCGGCGCTGGTGATGGCGGCCTTGGCCTTCGGGTCGGTGATGTAGTGGCCCAGTTCGTCGGCCTTGTTCATCGGGTTCACCGGCACCACCACCGCGTCGGCACGCTGGATGGCGTAGAACGCGGCCACGAACTGCGGGCAGTTCTGCAGGTACAGCAGCACGCGGTCGCCGCGCTGCACGCCGCGCGACTGCAGCCAGCCGGCCAGCGCCTCGGCGGTGGCCTTCAGCTCGGCCCAGGTGGTGCGGCGGCCGAAGAAGTGCGAAGCCGTCTTCTGCGGGTAGCGCGCCGCGGTGACCTCCAGGTTGAACCAGAGCGTGGTCTCGGGCACCACCAGGTCGCGCGGCAGGCGCGCCGGCCAGACGGCGTGGTGCGGGCGGGGGGACGGTTCGCTCAAGAGGGACTCCGGGCGGTCTGAAGGTGCCGCAGGTGTACCCGTGCGGGGCGCTGCCGACCATCCTGCCTTTCCCGCTGTCGCCAGGGCGACGCCGCAGCGCGTGATAACGTGACCGCGCCTTGGCTTCCGACTCCCCGTTCGCCTACCGCGCCTTCGTCGAACTGTGGTTCGCGCGCCTGGCCGCCACCGCCGGCAACCAGATGCTGATGGTGGCCGTGGGCTGGCAGATGTACGACCTGACCGGGTCGGCCTGGGACCTGGGCCTGGTGGGGCTGCTGCAGTTCCTGCCCGCGGTGCTGCTGGCTTTGCCGGCGGGCCACCTGATCGACCGCCACCACCGCGCCCGCCTGGTGGCCTTGTGCATGGCGGTGCAGATGTCGATCGCCGCCCTGCTGGCCGCCGGCAGCGCCTTCGGCTTCGCGGGGCGCACGCTGCTGCTGCTGGTGTCGGTGGCGCTGGGGGCCGTGCGCACGCTGCAGATGCCGGCGCAGCAGGCCTTGACGCCGTCGCTGGTGCCGCCGGCGCTGCTGGCACGCGCCATGGCCGCCAGTGCCGCCGGCCTGCAGAGCGCCATCATCGCCGGGCCGGCGCTGGGCGGTGTGCTCTACGCCTTCGGCGCCGCCACCGTCTACACCACCAGCGCGCTGCTGTTCGGGCTGGCCGGCGCGTTGATGCTGGCGCTGCGCTACCCGCACGTGGCGGCCAGCACGGGACGCGCCAACGCGGCCGAACTGCTGGCCGGCGTGCGCTTCGTCTGGCGCCAGCCGGTGGTGCTGGGTGCAATCTCGCTGGACCTGTTCGCGGTGCTGCTGGGCGGCGCGACCGCGCTGCTGCCCATGTTCGCGAAGGACGTGCTGCACACGGGCCCCTGGGGCCTGGGCCTGCTGCGCGCGGCGCCGGCGGCGGGTGCGCTGGCGATGTCGCTGGCGCTGGCCCGCCGGCCCATCACCCGGCGCACCGGGCCGCTGCTGCTGGGCGCGGTCGCCGTCTACGGCGCCGCGCAGCTCGCCTTCGGGCTTTCCACGCTGTTCTGGGTCTCGCTCGCGGCACTGGCGGTGAGCGGCGCCGCGGACATGGTGAGCGTGGTGATCCGCCAGACCCTGGTGCAGTTGGAAACGCCGAACGAAATGCGAGGGCGAGTGAGCGCGGTCAACTCGGTCTTCATCGGGGCGTCCAACCAGCTGGGCGAGTTCGAGTCCGGGGCCACGGCAGCACTCATCGGGCCCGTCGGCTCGGTGGTGCTGGGCGGCCTGGGCACGCTGGCGGTGGCGGCCCTCTGGCACCGCCTGTTCCCGGCGCTCGCGCAGCGCGACGCGCTGGTGTCACCGCCCCGGCACTGATCCGCACGGCGCGCTCAGCCACGCTTGGCCTTCATGTTGGCGCGGGAGGCGCGCGCTCTCGCCTTCCACTGCGCCAGCTGCTGCTGGCGCTGGCGCAGCGACTGGGTGTCGCGCTGCGCCTCGCGGACGAGCTTCTGGAAGCTCTTCAGGCGTTCTTCCGGAACGCCTTCGCGCACCGCGCAGCCCGGTTCGCTGCGGTGGCTGCAGTCGCGGAAGCGGCATTGCAGGGCCAGCGCCCCCACGTCCTGGAACACGCCCTCGATGGCGCCGGCCTCGCTGTCCAGGCGCAGCGTGCGCAGGCCGGGGGTGTCGATCAGGCAGGCACCGCCCGGCAGCCGGTGCAGCGACCGCACGGTGGTGGTGTGGCGGCCACGCTGGTCGCCCTTGCGCGTGCCGCCGGTGTCCTGCACGTCTTCGCCCAGCAGCGCGTTCGTGAGCGTGCTCTTGCCGACGCCGCTGGAACCCAGCAGCACCAGCGTGCGGCCGGGTTCGAGCCAGGGCGCCAGCAGGTGCCGGGGTTCGTCGCCCAGCGCGTTCAGTGCGACCACGCCCACGTCGGGCGGGACCAGGCGTTCGGTCTCGCGCACGCGTTCGGCGGCGTCGGTGCACAGGTCGGCCTTCGTGAGCACCACCACCGCCGAGACGCCGGCCAGGCGCACCAGCGCCAGATAGCGTTCCAGCCGGCGCGGATTGAAGTCGCCGTCCAGTCCCATCGCCACCAGCACGGTGTCGACGTTGGAGACGATGACCACGCGCGTGACCTTCTCGCGCCCGTCGTGCAGCCGGCGGGCGATCTGGGTGCGCGGCGGCAGGCGGCGCTGCACCCACCACTCGCCGAAGGCGTTGCGTTCGGCCAGCACCCAGTCGCCGACGGCCAGCGCGTCGGCCTGGGCCGCCAGTTCGTTCAGCAGCGCCGGCAGCGCGCGCGCGGCGTGCTCGTGTTCACCGTCGTGCAGGTGCAGGCCTTCGCGCTGCACTTCGGTCACCCGCATCAGCTGCGATGCGGTCTCATGGGCTTCGGGGATCCAATGCGGCGCGAGGCCTATGCCTTGCAGCAGCGAAAGCGAATGGGGGTCGATCATGTCGTGCGGAAATCCAGAATGAGCAAGGTCGCCACGGCATGCGCGAACGCATGCCACGGTGCGGCGTTGTCAGGGGGCGGACTTCCGGCGGCGACCTGAAGGGTCGCAGCGCCACTTCGACTTCAGCGCGCCGGAGAGGGGCGCGCGGTGGCTCTGGGCTTCAGGCCGGACGGCGGAAGGCCGCGTTGCGGGCAATATCGGTGCGTGCCATGGCGTGCCTCCTCGTCGGTTGGGGTGGAACTACGAAGGCGCGGACTGTGCGCGTTCGCGCGCCGCGCGTCAAGCCGGCGTCGCATGGCCGCGACGCTGCAGACTTGGGGGATCGATGACCGCGACCGCCACCGACTTCAAGCTGCTGCACGCCGACGAGGCCCTGATCGTCGTCGACAAGCCCGCCGGCTGGCTGGCCGTGCCGGGGCGCGGCGAGGACAAGGCCGACTGCCTGTCCGCGCGCGTGCTGCAGCGCTGGCCCGACGCGTTGATCGTGCACCGGCTGGACATGGCGACCTCGGGGCTGATGCTGTTCGCACGCGGCCTGGAGATGCAGCGCGCGCTGTCGCTCGCCTTCGAGCAGCGGCGCGTGGCCAAGCGCTACGAGGCCGTGGTCTGCGGCCTGGTCGAAATGCTGACCGGCGAAGTGAACGTACCGATGGCGGCCGACTGGCCGAACCGGCCGCGCCAGCGGGTCGATCCCGTCAACGGGCGGCCGGCACTCACGCGCTGGCAGCGGCTGGCACAGGACGAGGCCGAAGGCACGACCCGGCTGGCGCTGGAGCCGGTCACCGGCCGCACGCACCAGTTGCGCGTGCACCTGGCGCACATCGGCCACCCGATCGTGGGCGACGCGCTGTACGAAGCGCCGATCACCGCGCCACGCCTGCTGCTGCACGCGACCCGGCTGGAATTGCGGCATCCTCGCAGCGGCGAAGCGGTCGCCTTCACCTGCCCCCCACCCTTCTGAAACCCCATGCGCGAAGACGTCGAGCTTTCCAAGGCCTACAAGCTGCTCAACCACGGCCCCACCGTCATCGTGAGCGCCGCCCACGGCGGCCGCCGAAATGCAATGGCCGCTGCCTGGCAGGTGCCGCTGGAGTTCACGCCCGCGCGCATCGCGGTGGTGCTGGACAAGAGCACCTTCACGCGCCGGCTGGTGGAAGACAGCGGCGAGTTCGCGCTCAGCGTGCCCTGCCGCGCCTTCGCCGACGCCACCTACACGCTGGGCACCACCAGCGGCCACGAGATCGAGGACAAGTTCGCTCGCTTCGGCCTGGCCACGTTTGCCGGCCGCCACGTGGCAGCACCGCTGCTGGAAGGCTGCGTCGCCTGGCTGGAATGCCGCCTGGTGCGCGAACCGCATGCCCAGCAGGCCTACGACATCTTCGTCGGCGAAGTGCTCGCCGCTTCGGCCGACACGCGTGTGTTTGCCGGTGGTCGCTGGCAGTTCGGTGCGGGCGACAACCCGCTGCGCACGATCCACCACCTGGGTGGTGGGCATTTCCTGCAGAGCGGCGAAGGCGTGCAGGCGGCTATGCTGCCAGCCGTATGAAGACCCCTCTCACCCTGATCACGGGCGCCTCTCGCGGACTGGGCCTGGCGATGACGCAGCAGCGCCTGGCGGCCGGCCACCGCGTGCTGGCGCTGGCCCGGCGCGCACCGCCACTGCAGCACCCGCGGCTCGAAGCCTGGACCGTGGACCTGGCCGACCCGGCGCCGGTGGCGACGCGGCTGGCCGCCTGGCTGGGCGCGCTGGACCCCGCGGGCGTCGAATCGGTCGCGCTCGTCAACAACGCGGGCGTGGTCTCGCAGCTGGCGCCTCTGGGCGACATCGAAGCCGCCGACCTCTCGAACGCGCTGCGCGTGGGTCTGGAAGCGCCGATGCTGCTGGCCGGCGCCTTTCTGCGCGCGACCGCGGCCTGGGCGCTGCCGAAGCGGCTGCTGTTCGTCTCGTCCGGCCTGGGCCGGCGCGCGATGGCCGGCAGCGCCAGCTACTGCGCCGCCAAGGCCGGCATGGACCACCTGGCGCGCGCGCTGGCGCTGGAGGAAGCGGCGAAGCCGAACGGCGCGCGCGTGGTCTCGCTGGCGCCCGGCATCATCGACACCGACATGCAGGTGCAGCTGCGCGCCGCCGACCCGGCGAAGTTCCCCGAGCACGCCACCTTCGTCGGCTTCAAGACCGGCCAGCGGCTGGACAGCCCCGAGGCCGCCGCCACCAAGGTGCTGGCCTTCCTGGACCGTGCCGACTTCGGCCACGAGCCGGTGGCGGACGTGCGCGCCGCATGAGCTCTCGCGCCGACGAACTGGTGCGCCAGCTCGGGCTGGCGCCGCACCCCGAAGGCGGCCATTACACCGAGGTGTTCCGCTCCGCCGTGCGCGTGGCCACGGCGCGCGGCGAACGCAGCGCGCTCACCAGCATCGACTTCCTGCTGCGCGCCGGCGAGTTCTCGGCCTGGCACCGCGTGCTGTCCGACGAGGTCTGGCACCTGCTGGAAGGCGGCCCGCTGGTGCTGTGGCTGCTGCCGCCGGACCTGTCGCGCGTGGAGCGGGTGGAACTGGCCACCGTGCGCCGCCACGTGGTGCCGGCCGACTGGTGGCAGGCGGCCGAGCCCGCGGGCGACTTCGCCTACGTCGGCGCCACCGTGGGCCCGGGTTTCGAGTTCGCCGACTTCGCCTTCGGCCGCGACGACGCGGCCCTGCGGGCCGCGCTGCCCGCCGAACTGAAGCGCCTGCTCTAGGCGCCGTCGCCCAGCGAAACCCCGATCGACCGCACCACCTGCACCAGCGCGTCGTCGGGCGGCACGTTGCGGCTCTTGCCGGCGACTTCGGTGATGGGCAGGCTGGTGATGCTGTCGCCCTGCAGCGCGACCATCTCGCCGTAGCGGCCGCTCTTCACCAGGTGGGCGGCGTGCACGCCGAAGCGGGTGGCCAGCACGCGGTCGAACGCGGTCGGCGAACCGCCGCGCTGCAGGTGGCCCAGCAGCGTGGTGCGCACCTCGCTCTGCACCAGCGGCTGCAGCGCTTCCTGCAGCCAGTGGCCGACGCCGCCGAGGCGCAGCGGGTCGGGGCTGTCGGGTATGGTCTTCTGCACCGTCAGGTGGCCGCCCACCGGCGCCGCGCCTTCGGCGATGCACACCAGGGTGGCCAGCCCGCGCGCTTCGCGTTCGCGGCAGCGCGCGGCCACCGCTTCCACGGTGAAGGGCACCTCGGGCAGCAGGATCACGTCGGCACCGCCGGCGATGCCGCCTTCGAGCGCGATCCAGCCCGCGTAGCGGCCCATGGTCTCGATGATCATCACGCGGCCGTGGCTGCGCGCCGTGGTGCCCAGCCGGTCCAGCGCCTCGGACACCACCGCCACCGCGCTGTCGAAGCCGAAGGTGCGGTCGGTGCCCCAGAGGTCGTTGTCGATCGTCTTCGGCACCCCCACGACCGGCAGGCCCAGCGGCATGAAGCGGTGGGCGATGCTCATGGTGCCGTCGCCGCCGATCACCACCATCGCGTCCAGGCCCAGTTCGCGCACGAAGTCCATCGCCTCGCCGGAACGGTCGGCACCGCCCGCGGTGGCGTCGTGGAAGGGGTCGCACTTGTTGTGCGTGCCCAGCACGGTGCCGCCTTCGGCCAGGATGCCGGCCACGTTGTCGGCGTCCAGCGGTCGCGCGCGCCGTTCCAGCAGGCCGAAGAAGCCGCGTTCGATGCCGGTGACGCGGGCGCCGCCCTCGTGCACCAGCGCCAGCGTGACGGCGCGGATCACCGCGTTCAGGCCGGGGCAGTCGCCGCCACCGGTGAGCAGGCCGACGTGCATGCCGTTCACTCCTTCAGCCATGTGGCGAGGTCGGTCTTCAACTGCGCCAGGTCGGCCTGGCGCGTGTACATCATGTGGCCCGCGTCGTAGTAGCGGTGCGTCACGCGCGAGAGCACGTCGGCCGGCGCGTCCAGCTGCGCCAGCGACCAGTCGCTGGCGCTGTAGGGCGTGCCCAGGTCGTAGCGGCCGCTGGCAGCCAGCACCTTCAGCTGCGGGTTGCGGCGCAGCGCGCGCGCCAGGTCGGGGCTGGTGCTGGCGTACTGGTTGCCCTGGGCGGCACCGCGGTTCCAGTTCCAGGCCTTGTGGGCGTCGTGCGAGAGCACCTCGTAGCGCTGTTCGGACTTCAGGCCCAGCTGCTGGCCGAAGTAGGCCATCGCGGCCATGGTGTAGGGCGCGGCGATGGCCTCGATGCCGGGGTCGAACTCCCACTGCCGTGTGCGGCTGGCGGCCATGGGACCCGTGGCCCGCGCGTCCAGGCGGCCGACGATGCGGCCCTGCGCTCGCATCGCCTCGAAGAAGAAGGTCTGGTCGGCGATGCGCAGGTTCTTCTCTTCGACCAGCGCCTGCGGCAGGCCGGTGAGCTCGGCCACGCGGCGCGCCACCTTCGCGCGCCGTTTGTCCGACAGCCGCGCACCGGCCAGCAGCGCGGCGGCGTAGTCCTCGTCGACGAAGGCTTCCGCCGCAGCGCGGGCGGCGGCCGACGATTCGGCCAGCGGCCCCTTCAGCAGCCCGTGGTACTGCGCCACGTTGGCGAACGCGGGCAGGAAGAGCGCGTAGGGCAGGTCGTTGGCGGGATCGAAGCTCAGGCTCTGCAGGTCCATCGCGCAGGAGATGAGCACCACGCCCGACAGCACCGCGCCCATCTCCTGCATCTTGTCGGCCAGCGCGGCGCCGCGCGTGGTGCCGTAGCTTTCGCCGGCCAGGTACAGCGGCGAACCCCAGCGCTGGTGGCGCGTGAGCCAGACGCGCATGACCTCGGCCAGCGCCTCGACGTCGCCGTCGACCGAGAGCATCTTCTTGCGCGCGTCTTCGGTGGCGGTGGTGGACCAGCCGGTGTGCGGCGGGTCGATGAAGACGAGGTCGAAGTGCTCGAACCACGACAGCGGGTTGTCTTCCACCGCATAGGGTGCGCGCGGCATGCTGCCGTCGTCGGGCACGACCAGGCGCTTGGGACCGAGCGCGCCCAGGTGCAGCCAGATCGAGGCCGAGCCCGGACCGCCGTTGAAGGCGAAGCACAGCGGGCGCTTCGCGGGCTCGGCGCCGACCAGGGTGTAGCTGGTGGCCATCACCGCCGCCTGCGCTTCGCCGGTGGCGCCTTCGAAGCCGGCGGCCACCACCGGTAGGAAGGCGGCGCTGACGCGGTAGTCCATCGCGCGGCCGCCCAGGCGCACGGAACCGGTGCTTTCGGCCGCCGGCTGGGCGACGAGCTTCTCGACGCGTTCGCGCAGCTTCTTCGCCTTGTCCTGGGGGTCGCCGGGGGTGGCGGCGGCGGGCGTGGCATCGGCCATGGGCGGGGCTCTCCGGAAGTGGAAGGGGTGGGGGGACTACGCGATCAGCTGCGCGTAGGCCGGCAGGTCGACGTTGCCGCCGCTGAGGATGACGCCCACGCGCTGGCCGCGCAGGTCGATCGCGCCTTCCAGCACCGCGGCGGCGGCCAGGCAGCCGGTGGGTTCGACCACCATCTTCATGCGCTCGGCGAAGAACTTCATCGTGCTGACGAGCTGGGCGTCGCTCACGGTGACGATGCTCTTCACCAGCTGCTGGATGACCGGGAACGTGAGCCGGCCGCTGGCCTGCGTCTGCGCGCCGTCGGCGATGGTGCGCGGGGTGTCGATCTTCACGATCTCGCCCTTGGCCAGGCTCAGCTGGGTGTCGTTGCCGGCCTCGGGCTCGACACCGTGCACCACGATGCCGGGCGACAGCGCGTGCGCCGCCACCGCGCAGCCGCTGACGAGGCCGCCGCCGCCCACGCAGACCAGCAGCGCGTCGAGCGGGCCGGTCTCCTGGATCAGCTCCAGCGCCGCCGTGCCCTGCCCCGCCATCACGTGCGGGTGGTCGTAGGGTGGGATCAGCGTCATGCCGCGCTCGGCCGCCAGGCGGTGGCCGATCGCTTCGCGGTCTTCGGTGTAGCGGTCGTAGAGCACCACCTCGCTGCCCTTCTGGCCCTGCTGGTAGCCACGCGTGGCGGCCAGCTTGGCCGGCGGCGCGTCCTTCGGCATCACGATGACCGAAGGAATGCCCAGCAGCCGCCCCGCCAGCGCGATGGCCTGCGCGTGGTTGCCGGAAGAAAAGGCGATGACGCCGGCCTTGCGCTGCGCCGGCGTGAACTGCGCCAGCGCGTTGTAGGCGCCGCGGAACTTGAACGCGCCCATGCGCTGGAAGTTCTCGCACTTGAAGTACAGCTGCGCGCCGGTACGGTCGTCGGCCTGGCGCGACTGCCGCACCGGGGTCTGCAGGGCCTGGCCGGCCAGCCGGTGGGCGGCGGCCTGCACGTCGCCGATGGAGATGGCAAGTTCGGTCATGGGGAGATCGTAACGGCGTCCTGGAAGGCACCGGCACGGAACGTCAGCACCAGCGTGTCGCGGTACGAAGGGCGCGCCGGGTCCGCCGGCTGGATGGGCGTGGTCTCGTGCACCACGCGCGCGTCGTCCAGCAGCAGCACGCTCCAGGGCTGCGCAAGCGTGAAGCGCACGCCCTGCGGGCCGCGAGCGTCGAAGACGCGGGTCTCGCCGCCCTTCACGTTCTCGCGCGCCACCAGGATCACCGCCACCAGGTCGACGCCGTCGCGGTGCGCGCCTTCGGGCGTGGGGCGGCCGATGCCGCCTTCGGTGTCGATGCGGAAGGGATGCGCTTCCACGTACCAGGCCTGCGCCCCGCGCAGCGCGCTCGCGACGCCGGCCAGCGCACCCAGCAGCGCCGGCCACGTCGGGTCGGCCACGAGCGCCGGCGCCAGCGGTTCGAACCAGCGTTCGATGCCGCCATGCAGCGCGTTGTATTCCACCGGCTGCCAATGCGCGCGGTGCGTCACCTGGCGCAGGTGGCCGCCTTCGACGACGAAGCTGCCGTGGCGGCGCCGGCGGTAGCGGCCGCCGTCGCGCAGATGGCGGTCGGGCGGCAGGTCGCCCCACATCGGTGCCAGGTGATGGAAGGCGCCGGCCGGCACACCCGCCAGTCGGGCCAGCGCCGCGGCGTCCAGCACGGCGTAGCCGGCACTGGCAAGCTGGGCGTTCAGGTCTTCGAATGCGGTAAGCGGGGGCGGTGGGCTGCCAGACATGATCGGATTGGAGGGCTGACTCCACAAGGTTGTCAGCTTCGCAGGGGACTCGGACGTTAAGGTGCTCAGCGTACCAAACGGGACCTTCGTGGCCCGTACCCCATGAACGCCTTCATTCCCGCCGAACGCCGAGGCTTTTCGCTCGTCGATGTGATCGACCTGAAATGGCTGCTGGCCGGCGAAGGCATCCACCTGCACGTGGAACGCCTGCAGAGCGACCCCGCCTACGCTGCCGAAGTGCTGGCCCAGGCGGCGGCATCGTCCAACATGGCGCTGCGCACTGCGGCGGCCAAGCTGCTGCGCGAAGGTCCTTCCGGCACCTGACCCCGGGGCCGGCCGCGCAGGGCGGCCGCGGCGGGCGTACCATGGTGCGGTTCCATGCGCGCCCGGGAGCGACGCCATGATGCGCTGGTTTTTCGCCTGCACCGCCCTGGCGCTTGCCGCCTGCGCGAGCGCGCCGCCGCCCGCGGCCCCGCCTGTCGAGCGGCCGCCGCTGCACGACGAAGCCTTCGCCCCGCCCACCCAGCCTGTCTCGGCGGTGAACGTGTTCGCGCTCAGCGACGCGATGAAGACCTTTCTCTCCAGTGCCAGCGCGGCCGGCCTGCGCGACGGCCCCGACCCGCGCCGCCAGCTGGTGGACATGCTGTACCGGCGCCAGAAGCTGGCCATCGAATACGACAGCTCCGTCACGCGCACCGCGGCCGAAGCCTATGCGGCACGCGCCGGCAACTGCCTTTCGCTGGTGATCATGACCGCCTCCTTCGCGAAGGCGCTGGGCGTGCCGGTGCGGTACCAGCGCGTGTTCGTCGACGAGAGCTGGAGCCGCAGTGGCGACCTCTACTTCACCAGCGGCCACGTCAACCTGGCGCTGGACTGGGCGCCGGTCGCGGGCCGCTTCTCGCACGACCGCCAGCCGACGCTGGTGGTCGACTTCCTGCCCGGTGAGGACCTGCGCGGCCAGCGCACGCAGGAACTGTCCGAACGGACCATCGTCGCGATGTTCATGAACAACCGCGCCGCCGAGGCACTGGCGCGCAGCGCACTGGACGACGCCTACTGGTGGGCGCGCGAAGCGGTGCTGCAGGACCCTGGGTTCGACGCCGGCCGCAACACGCTGGGCGTGGTGTACCTGCGCCGCGGCCTGGCGGCCGAGGCCCAGCGCGTGTTCGAAGCGCTGCTTCGGCACGAGCCTGGCAACACCAACGCGCTGGGCAACCTGGTGCAGGCCCTGCGCCAGCAGGGGCGCGAAACCGAAGCCCGGGCCGCCGCGGCGCGGCTGGCGCTGCTGGAGCCGCACCCGCCCTTCTTCTGGTTCAACGCCGGCCTGCAGGCGATGCAGGAGCACGACTACCTTCGCGCGCGCGACCTGTTCCAGCGCGAACTGCGGCGCGACGCCTCGTACCACGAGTTCCACTTCTGGCTGGCACAGGCCGAACTGGCGCTGGGCAACACGGCTTCGGCGCGCCGCCACCTGGAACAGGCCATGCAGGGCAGCACCTCCGCGCGCGAGCACGAGATCTACTCGGCCAAGCTGGACCGCCTGCGCGCGGCCACGCGCACGCAGTAGCGCCTTTCGAGGTCGCACGCAGTAGCGCGTTTCCAGGTCGCACGCAGCAGCGCTTCAGGCGGCCACGCGCAGGCGGTCGAACTCGACCTGCCATCGCTGGCGCCATTGCGCGCGAGTTCCCTCGTCCACCCAGGCGGCTTCGATGCCATTGAGCATGAAGCCGCGCAGGTCCTCGATGCCGAAGCCGAAGTCGCGCACCATCTTCAGCCAGGCTTCGGTGGGCGTCACCTGGTGCAGCGTGGGGTCGTCGGTGTTGGGGTGGATGCGCAGGCCCAGGCCCGGCATGCGGCGGATCGGGTGGTCCAGGGCCCAGCGCTCGGCCGGCAGCGTGCGCAGGTAGTACGAATTGGTGGGCACCACGGTGAAGACGATGCCGCTTTCGGCGCAACGCGCCGCGAAGTCGGGGTCGTCGACGACGGTGTAGCCGTGGTCGACGCGGTCCACCTTCAGCAGGTCGACCGCGGTGCGCACATGGGTCCAGGGCATGCCGAACTCGCCCGCGTGCGCGGTGGTGCGCAGGCCGGCGCGGCGCGCCTCGGCGTAGGCCTCGGCGAACAGTTCGGGTGGCCGGTCCACCTCGCGGTAGTCCATGCCGATGCCGGCCACCTCCTCGGCGCGGTAGGTGACGACCCAGCGCACCATCTCCAGCGCTTCCGCGGGCGAAGCCTCGCGGTCGATCGCCGGCACCAGGCGGCCGACGATGCCGAAGCGGCTCTCGGCGTCGCGGATGCCGCGCACGATGGCGGCCAGCGCCGCCGGGTAGGCGATGCGGCCGTCGCGCGCGGTGCCGGTCGGGTTCCAGAAGAACTCGCTGTAGCGCACGCCGTGGGCGGCCGCGTCCTCCAGGTATTCCACCGTCAGGCGGTGCAGGTCGTCGGGGTGGCGGATCAGGTGCTGCTCCAGCGCGCGCAGCACCCGCAGCACGCCGGGCGGGCGCACGCCCCGGGTGTAGAAGCCGGCGACCTCGTCGTCGGTCAGCGGGGCCTGGCTGCGCTGGACGAGGTCGGCGAAGGTGGCCCGCCGCACGCTGCCCAGCAGGTGGCAGTGCAACTCGACCTTCGGGATCGAGTGCACGAACTTCTCAATGTCACCCATGATCGGAAGAGATTCTAGAAGCGCCAGGGCCACCCCCGACCCAGGGGGCGGAGGTCCGTCCCGCACCACTAGAATTAGGGGGTCCTGACGATGAACCACCCGCGCCGATCTTGAAAACCCCGCTGCGCCGCCGTTCGCTGTTGCTGGCCGCCGGTGTGGGCCTGCTCGGCAGCGCGGGCAGCGTGCGCGCGCTGGAAAGGCCCACCGGGCCGGTGGTGCTCAGCGTCACCGGGCGTGTGCGTTCGCCCAATGACGGCCAGGCCGCCCACTTCGACATGCCCATGCTCGAACGGCTGCCGCAGACCAGCTTCACGACGAAGACACCCTGGTACTCGCAACCGCGCAAGTTCACCGGGCCGCTGCTGCGCGACGTGCTGGCCGCCGCCGGCGCCCAGGGCCAGCTGTTGCGCGCGGTGGCGCTCAACGACTACTGGGTCGAGGTCCCCTTCGACGATGCCCAGCGCGTGGACGTGATCCTGGCCCGGCTGCTCGACGACCGCCCGATGGCGGTGCGCGACAAGGGGCCGCTGTTCATGATCTACCCGTTCGACGAGCGCCCCGACCTGCGCAACCCGGTCTACTACAACCGCTCGGCATGGCAGCTACGGACGATCGAGGTGCACTGAGCCCCGCCGACGGCGGCCAGCGCCGCTGGCGCGCCACCTGGCTGTCGGTCATCGGCGCCGGGCTGGCGCTGGCGCTGCTGGCCGCGGCGCTGGTGCAGGGCCGGCAGGCCACGCTGCTGAACCAGACCGTGCAATCGGGCGACGACTCGCTCGTGCCCACCGTCTACCAGGCCGAGACCGAGTACCTGCGCCTGCTGCTGGAATGGCGGCGCGCCGCCGAGGGCCGCTTCGACCGCGACGCCCTGCAGCTGCGCTACGAGGTCTGGATCAGCCGCATCGGCCTGCTGCACGAGACCAAGGCCGCGCGCGTGCTGGGCGACCAGGCGGAGTTCCGGGCCACGATAGACCGCGCCGACGCCTTCATCGCCCGCGCCGACCAGCTCATCGGCGACAAGGCCCAGCAGCCGCTCACGCTGGACGCGCTGGCCGCGCTGGAACCTGAGCTGCAGGCGCTGGGCGAGCCGCTGCACGGCCTGACGCTGCGCGCCGCCCACCACGTGGGCGACCAGATGGCGCGTCGCAACATCGCGGTGCGGCAGCACAACCAGGTGGGCATCGCGCTCACGGTGTTCCTGTCGGCGCTGACGCTGGCCTTCGCCTTCCTCTCGCTGCGCCAGATGCGCCAGCTCGAGCAGCGGCGCGCGGCGCTTGAAGCGCTCGCCGCCAGCCTGCGCGAAGCGCGCCGCGAGGCCGAAGCCGCGAGCGAGGCCAAGAGCGTTTTCCTGGCCAACATGAGCCACGAGATCCGCACCCCGTTCCACGGCCTGATGGGCATGCTCTCGCTGCTGCGCGAAACCGGGCTCAACCCGCGCCAGATCGACTACCTGCGCACCGCCACCGAGTCGGCCGACCACCTGCTGGCGCTGCTGAACGACATCCTGGACATGTCGCAGCTGGAATCGGGCCGCATGGCGCTGATGCCGGCCGCGGTGGACCTGCGCGCGCTGCTGCGCGACGTGGAATCGCTGATGCGCCCGCAGGCCCATGCCAAGCAGCTGGCGCTGCACGTGGACACCGACCCCGCGGTGCCCGAACGCGTGCTGGCCGACCCCACGCGCCTGAAGCAGGTGGTCTTCAACCTGCTGGCCAACGCGATCAAGTTCTCCGACCGCGGCGCCGTGGTGCTGGACGTGCGCCGGCGCGAAGGCACCAACGGCGCGCCCGAACTGGAATTCGTGGTCAGCGACACCGGCATCGGCATGGACGAAGCCACGGTGGCGGCGCTGTTCAGCCGCTTCATGCAGGGCGACAGCACCCCTTCGCGGCGCCATGGCGGGACCGGGCTGGGGCTGGAGATCTCGCGCAACCTGGCGCGCCTGATGGGCGGAGACATCACCGCGCGCAGCAAGCCGGGCGAAGGCAGCACCTTCACCTTCCGGCTGCCGCTGCTGCCGGTGCAGGACGCAGGCGCCCCGGCGCAGGCCTCCCGCGCCGAGAAGCCGGTGCCGGCGCGCCCGCTGCGCGTGCTGGTCGCCGAAGACCACCCGGTGAACCGCCAGTACATGGCCGCCCTGCTGGAGAACCTGGGCCACGAGGCGCACTTCACCGCCAACGGCCAGGAAGCGCTGCAGGCCGTGCAGCACCGCCACGGCGCGCCGCCCTTCGACATCGTGCTGATGGACCTGCACATGCCGGTGCAGGACGGCGTGGCCGCGACACGCGCCATCCGCGCCCTGCCCGACCGCGCCGCCGCGACCGTGCCCATCGTGGCGCTCACCGCCGACGCCTTTGCCGAGACGCGCGACCGCTGCCTGGTGGCCGGCATGAACGACTTCCTCACCAAGCCGGTGAGCCCGGCCAAGCTGGCGGCTTCGCTGCGCCGCCTGTTCGGCAGCGCCGCCGGCACCGAGCTGCCGCCCCCCGAGCCGCGCCTGCCCGCGCATCCGGCCGGTGCCACGCCGGCGGTGGACATGGCGGCGGTGGAAGCGGCGCTGCAGGCGATGCCCCGCGAGCGCCTGGCGGCCATGGTGCACGCCTTTCTTGACCAGGGCCCGCACACCGCGCTGCGCCTGCGCGCCGCCGTGCGCGACGCGCAGCCGCTGGAACTGCGCGTGAACGCGCATGCGGCCCGCGGCGCGGCACTGAACCTGGGGCTGGCCGCGCTGGCGGCCACCGCGGAGGCGTTGCAGGAAGGCGCCTCGCACCTGCCGGCGCACGAGATCGCGCGCCTGGTGCAGCGTTTCGAAGACCTGTTGCCGGTCACCCGCCAGGCCGCCATCGCGGCAGGGCTGGACCTGCCGGCCGCCGTGGCTACAGGATGACGGGTTCGGGCTCCAGCCGGATGCCGAAGCGGCCGTAGACCGATTCCTGGATCGCGCGCGCCAGCGTCACCACCTCGGCGCCGCTGGCGCCGCCGCGGTTCACCAGCACCAGGGCCTGCTTCTCGTAGACGCCGGCGCGCCCCACGGTCTTGCCCTTCCAGCCGCAGGCGTCGATCAGCCAGCCGGCGGCCAGCTTCACGCGGCCGTCGGGCAGCAGGTAGTGCACCACCTCGGGGTCGCGGCCGATGATGTCGCGGCACTGCTCGGCGCTCACCACGGGGTTCTTGAAGAAGCTGCCGGCATTGCCCAGCGTGGCGGGGTCGGGCAGCTTGTGGCGGCGGATGGCGCAGACCCAGTCGAACACCGTGCGAGCGTCGGGGTGGGCGTTGCCGGTCTCGGCCACCTTGCGCTCCAGTTCCAGGTAGCCCAGCACCGGCCGCCAGGGCCGCGGCAGGCGCAGGCGCACGCTGGTGATGACGGTTTTGCCCGCCAGTTCATGCTTGAAGACGCTGTCGCGGTAGCCGAAGCGGCACATGGCGCCGTCGAGCGTGACGCCGCGGCCGGTGACCAGGTCCACGCCGTCCAGCGACTCGAAGCGTTCGGCCAGTTCCACCCCGTAGGCGCCGATGTTCTGCACCGGCGCCGCACCCACCGTGCCGGGAATCAGCGCCAGGTTCTCCAGGCCCGGCCAGCCCTGGTCCAGCGTCCAGGCCACCAGGTCGTGCCAGCGCTCGCCGGCGCCGGCCTCCACCACCCAGGCGTCGGCGGTCTCGGCCACCAGGCGCAGGCCCTTCACTTCCACCTTCAGCACCACTTCGGCCACGTCGCGCGTCAGCACCACGTTGCTGCCGCCGCCGAGCACGAACTTGCGCGCCCGGCCCAGCTGCGGGTGGTCGACCACGCGCCGCACGTCGGCCGCGCTGGCGATGCGCACCAGCGTGCGCGCCACCGCGGGCAGGCCGAAGCTGTTGTGCTCGCGCAAAGGGGCACGCTGCTCGATTTGAAGGGCCGGAACGGCGGCGGACATGGCAGAATTTTCCCATGCCCAGCTTCGACGTCGTGCTCGAACCCAATCTGGTCGAACTGCGCAACGCGGTCGAGCAGGCGGGCAAGGAAATCGCCACCCGTTTCGACTTCAAGGGCTCCAGTTCGCGGGTCGAACTCACCGGCAGCGGCGCCAAGGACCGCGAACTGGCGCTGTTCGCCGACACCGACTTCCAGCTCCAGCAGGTGAAGGACGTGCTGCTGGGCCGCCTGGCCAAGCGCGGCGTCGACGTTCGCTTCCTGGACCTGACCGCCACGCCGCAGAAGCTGGGCGGCGACAGGCTCAAGCTCCCGGTGACGGTGAAGTCCGGCGTCGACGCCGACACGGCGAAGAAGATCCAGACCACGCTGAAGTCCAGCAAGCTGAAGGTGCAGGCCGCCCACCAGGGCGACGCGGTGCGCGTCACCGGCGCCAAGCGCGACGAACTTCAGACGGCCATTGCGCTGCTCAAGAAGACCGTGGCCGAACTGCCGCTGGCCTTCAACAACTTCCGCGAATGAAACGCCTCGCCGCGCTGCTGGCGCTGCTGCCCGCCTGGGCCGCGGCGCAGAGCGTTTCGCTCGCCGGCCAGATGGGCAGCAAGGCGCTGCTGGTCATCGACGGCCAGACGCAGACGCTGGCCGTGGGCGAAAGCGCGCGCGGCGTGAAGCTGCTGCGGCTGGACAACGGCGAGGCCGTCGTCGAAGCCGGCGGCCGCCAGAGCACGCTGCGCGCCGGCGCCGGCCCTGCGAAGCTGGCGGCCGGCGTGGGCGGCGGCAGCATGGGCAGCGGCGCGCGAGAGGTGGTCATCCCGGTCGGACCCGGCGGCCACTTCGTGGTCAGCGGCGCCATCAACGGGCGGCCGGTGCAGTTCATGGTGGACACCGGCGCCACCTTCGTGGCGATGGGCATGTTCGACGCCGACCGGCTGGGCCTGGACTGGAAGAGCGGCCGGCGCGGCATGACCGAGACGGCCAACGGCAACGCACCGGCCTACCTGATCACGGTGTCGTCGCTGCGCGTGGGCGAAGTGGAGCTGGCGAACGTGGGCGTGGTGGTGGTGCCGGCCAACATGTCGGGCGTGCTGCTGGGCAACAGCGCCCTGTCGCGCTTCCAGATGCGGCGCGACGCCGACGTGATGCGCCTCACCGTGCGCTAGGCTTCTTCGCCGGGGGCGCTTGGCGCTCCGCCGCGGGCTCGATGCCGCGCCGCGCCAGTGCCTCGCGCAGCAGGTACTCCACCTGCGCGTTGGCACTGCGCAGTTCCTGCGCCGCCAGCCGTTCCACCGCAGCCCACAGCGCGGGGTCCACGCGCAGGATGAAATGCTTGCGGTCGGAGCTGGCCACGGCGGTGCGCGCCGGCGCTTCAGTTGTAGAGCGTGCCCGCGTTGACGATGGGCTGCGTCTCGCGGTCGGAGCACAGCACCACCAGCAGGTTGCTCACCATCGCCGCCTTGCGTTCGTCGTCCAGGTGCACGATCTCGCGCTCCGACAGCGCGGTGAGCGCCGATTCCACCATGCCCACCGCGCCCTGCACGATCTTCGAGCGCGCGCTGATGATGGCTTCGGCCTGCTGGCGCCGCAGCATGACCTGGGCGATCTCGGGCGCGTAGGCCAGGTGGCTGAGCTTGGCGTCCTCCACCTCCACCCCGGCGGCGTCGAAGCGGGCCTGCAGTTCGCGCCGCAGCGCCGCACCCACCGCGTCGCCGGCGCGCAGCGTCACTTCGCCCGGCGCCGAGTCCTCGCCCTCGTCGTAGGCGAAGTGCGAAGCGATGTGGCGCAGCGCCGCCTCGGCCTGCACCTGCACGTAGCGTTCGAAGTCGTCCACGTCGAACAGCGCGCTCGCCGAATCGGCGACCCGCCAGACCACGACGGCGCCGATCTCGACCGGGTTGCCGCGCTTGTCGTTCACCTTCAGCGGCGGCATGTTCAGGTTGCGCGCGCGCAGCGAGAGGCGCCGCTTGTGGGTGAAGGGGTTGGCCCAGCGCAGGCCTTCGCGGCGATCGGTGCCCACGTAGTGGCCGAACAGCGTGAGGATGGCGCCTTCGTTGGGCTGCAGCATGTACAGCCCGACCAGCAGGAACACGCCCAGCACCGCCAGCACCAGCACCAGCACAAGGCCCATGGGCGACGCCGCAGCGCGCGAGATCACCAGCATCGCCACCCCGGCCAGCGCGGCGAGGCCGAGCGCGCCCATGGTGTAGCCGCTGGCGGTGCGGGCAGTCGTCTCGCGGCGCACGGGGGCAGGTGAAGGGGCCGGCATGTCGAGGCTCCGTCTGTCATCAAAGTGATATCACTTTAGGATCAACCCATCGCGGCGTCAAGTACGATCCGGCGGCGCTTGCGGCATGCTTCGTGCTAACCCTGTCGGCCAGCGCGACCCCCACACGAAAGCCCCTTCCATGCAACGACGTCTTCTCCTTTCGCTGGCCCTGGCCGGCGCCGCCCTCGCCCCGCTGGCCGCGCAGGCGCAGAACGCGCTGGACGAGGTGATGGCCCGCAAGACCATCAACATCGCCATTCCCACCGACTTTCCGCCGTACGGCTACGTCGGCACCGACCTCAAGCCCCAGGGGCTGGACGTCGACATGGCCAACTACATCGGCGCCAAGCTGGGCGTGAAGGTGGAACTGGTGCCGGTGACCAGCGCCAACCGCATCCCGTACCTGCAGACGAAGAAGGCCGACCTGGTGATCTCGACGCTGGGCAAGAACGCCGAACGCGAGAAGGTCATCGACTTCACCGCCGCCTACTCGCCCTTCTTCCAGGCCGTGTTCGCGGCCAAGTCGCTGGCCATCAAGTCCTACGCCGACCTCGCCGGCAAGACCGTGGGCGTGACGCGCGGCGCGATGGAGGACATGGAACTTTCCAAGCTGGCGCCGGCCGCGGCCGACATCAAGCGCTTCGAGGACAACAACGCCACCGTCTCGGCCTTCGTCTCCGGTCAGGTGCAGGCCATCGCCACCGGCGCTTCGGTGGCGGGCAACCTGATGGGCCGCAACCCGCAGCTGGGCACCGAATACAAGCTGCTCATCAAGGACTCGCCCAACTTCATCGGCGTGGCCAAGGGCGAGGACAAGCTGCGCCTGAAGGTCAACGAGATCATCGCCGCCGCCAAGGCCGCGGGCGACCTGGACAAGATGGCCGTGAAGTGGCTGGGCCGCCCGGCAGGCGACCTGCCGAACTGAACGCGTGATCGCGCTCGACTTCGGCGCCGTCCTCGCCGACTGGCCGCTGCTGGCGCGCGGCATGGCCGCCACGGCCGTGCTCACCGCCATCGCGGCGGTGGCCGGCGGCGCGCTGGGCGTGGCCTGCGCCTGGGCGCGCGCCTGGGGCCCGCGCTGGGCCGGCCTGCTGGCGGCCACCTACGTGGAGCTGATCCGCAACACGCCCTTCATCGTGCAGCTGTTCTTCGTGTTCTTCGGGCTGCCGGGCCTGGGCGTCAGGCTCACGCCGGAAGCGGCCTCGGTGCTGGCGATGGTGATCAACCTGGGCGCCTATGCGGGCGAGATCGTGCGCGCCGGCATCGAGAGCACGCCGCGCGGCCAGGTCGAGGCCGGCCTCTCGCTGGCCCTGACGCGCGGCCAGGTGTTCACGCGCGTGGTGCTGCCGCCCGCGCTGTCGCGCGTGTGGCCGGCGATGACGAGCCAGGTCATCATCGTGATGCTGGGTTCGGCGGTGTGCGGACAGATCGCGACGCAGGAACTTTCGTACTACGCCAACCTGATCCAGAGCCGCAACTTCCGCGCCTTCGAGGCCTACATCGTGGCCACGGCGCTGTACCTGGCGCTGGCGGTGGCGCTGCGCCAGCTGCTGGCGTGGCTGGGCCCGCGCTTCATCTTCGGCCGCTGACACGATGGTCGACTTCACGCTCTGGGACATCCTGCGCAACCTGCTGCTGGCGGCGCGCTGGACCGTGGTGCTCTCGCTCGTGGCCTTCGTCGGTGGCAGCGTGGTCGGGCTGGCGCTGCTGGTGGCCCGCGTCGGCAAGCTTCGTGGCGCCGAGCGCGCGGTGGCGCTGTACGTGCAGCTGTTCCAGGGCACGCCGCTGCTGATGCAGCTGTTCCTGGCCTACTTCGGGCTCGCGCTGCTGGGGCTTTCGGTGCCGGCCTGGGCCGCTGCCGCACTGGCGCTCACGCTCTACAGCAGTGCCTTCCTGTGCGAGATCTGGCGCGGCTGCGTCGCCGCCATCCCCAGGGGCCAGTGGGAAGCCGCCGCCAGCCTGGCCATGAGCTTCGGCGAGCAGATGCGCCACGTGGTCGGCCCGCAGGCGCTGCGCATCGCCATCCCGCCCACGGTGGGCTTCGGCGTGCAGGTGATCAAGGGCACCGCGCTGGCCTCGGTGATCGGCTTCATCGAGCTCACCAAGGCCGGCACCATGATCACCAACGCCACCTTCCGCCCCTTCACCGTCTACGCCTGCGTGGCGTTGCTCTACTTCGCGCTGTGCTGGCCGCTTTCGGCCTGGAGCCGCGCGCTCGAAAGGAAACTGCGCCGTGGCCGCTGAACCCGTGGTCTCGATCAACGCGCTGCGCAAGCGCTACGGCACGAACGAGGTGCTCAAGGGCATCGACCTGCAGGTGGCGCGCGGCGAGGTGGTGGCCATCATCGGCAAGAGCGGCTCGGGCAAGAGCACGCTGCTGCGCTGCATCAACGGCCTCGAGGAATTCCAGGAAGGCGCGCTGCAGGTCGACGGCCAGCCGCTGCGCCACGGCGACGCGAAGGCGATGCGCGAACTGCGCCAGCACGTGGGCATGATCTTCCAGAGCTTCAACCTCTTCCCGCACCTGAGCGTGGGCCGCAACGTGATGCTGGCGCCCGGCCTGGTGAAGGGGGTGCGCGGCGCGCCGGCCGAAGAACGCGCGCGCGCGCTGCTGGCACGCGTGGGCCTGGGCGAGAAGTTCGATGCCTGGCCCGACCAGCTCTCCGGCGGCCAGCAGCAGCGGGTGGCCATCGCGCGCGCGCTGGCCATGGACCCGGCCGTGCTGCTGTGCGACGAGATCACGTCCGCGCTCGACCCCGAACTGGTGGGCGAGGTGCTGAAGGTGGTGGAGAGCCTGGCCGACGACGGCATGACGCTGCTGATGGTGACGCACGAGATGAACTTCGCGCGCAAGGTGGCCGATCGCGTCGTCTTCATGCACGCCGGGCGCATCCACGAGATGGGGCCGCCGACGGAACTGTTCGGCACGCCGAAGACGGCCGAGCTGCAGCAGTTCCTCTCGGCGCTGCACTGAAGGCGGCTCAGCCTTCCACCGGCACGTAGATCAAGGTCTGCAGGTCGTCTTCGCGCGCCATGCCGGGGTGGTTGAGGTAGAGCTCGTAGCACTCGCCGCGGCCCAGCCGCAGCCCGCTGGCGGGCAGCCATTGCCCGAGCAGGCGCTGCCAGCTGTCGCCCAGGCCGGCATAGGGGCCCCGGTGCAGCGTGCAGGCCCAGCGCCCGGCCGGCAACCGAAGTTCCTTCAGGGGCTGCGGAATCGCGGCGCCCGCCGCCACCGAAACACCCGCCGCCGAACGCAACTGCGCGGCCGGCGTGGTCTCGGGGTCGTCGTGGTAGACGGCGATCATCTGCGCGGCCGGTGAAGCCAGCAACCCGGCCGGGCCGGCGATGGCCCCAAGGCGGTCGAACGCGGCACCGATGGTGTTGTACGGCCCCAGGTGCGCCAGCGCGGCGACACGGATCTCGGGTCGGGTCTCGAGCTTCACTTCCATCGCTTGGGCTCCCAGGTGGATGAACAGGGCGGCCGCATCGGCCGGGACGACCACCACCGGCCCGTCGGCATGCACGCCGCAGGCCGCCTGAAGGCGGTGTGAAGGCGGGCGGCCACCGCCGCTGGCGACCAGCGCGCGGTGTTCGGAAGGTGAACGGCCGAAGGCTTCGCGGAAAGCGCGCGCGAAGGCTTCATGCGTCTCGTAGCCGGCGTCCAGCGCGATGTGCAGCACGGACTGTTCGTGATGCGCGCCCAGGCGCCAGGCGGCACGCTCCAGTCGCAGCCGGCGGTGCAGCTGCAGCGGCGTCTCGCCCACCAGGCCGCGGAAGACCCGGTGGAAGTGCAGCGGCGCCATGCAGGCCGGCGCGGCCAGCGCATGCAGGTCCAGGGCCTCGTCCAGCGCGGCGGTGACATGCCTCAGCGCTTGCAGGACCAGGCCTTCGTAGTGCGAGAGGGTGGTGGCTTTCTTGGTGGAGAAGTCCATGGCGGCGCAGTTTGCGCTGCGCGCGCGCGGTCGGCTTGACGCACCTTGACAACTTGATTGGCGCCTCCGGCCCGGGACTGCTTCGCCGGGAACAGCCCGCCGGCGCGGCGGCGGTCGGGGTCGGCGGACGGTCAGGCCTCGCGACTCATGTGTCCGCTGGCGGCCACTTCCGAAGGCGTGGAGGCCGGCATGAGCCATGGTGGGCGGGCTGCGGCCGCGTCATGGGGCGACTGGAGGATCGAAGTAGCGCCAGTGTCCTTCGGAGACGACTTCGGCAAGGCCGTCGACCACCTGGATCCCTGTCTGGTCGTCGATGGCATAGGCCGGGCCGCCGATGCGCGCCGCCCAACGTTCGGCGCAGGCCATCGTGTTCTGATCGAATCCCGGGTGGTCCAGGTGCGGGAAGATCGAAAACGGAACGAGGCCGAGGGTCTCGTCGCTGCCGGTGATCGACGGCTTGGCCTCCACGAACTCCTCGCCCACGCGCGGTGTCATCACCATGCTGCCCGCGCTGAGGCCAACCCATACCAAGCGCTCCAGCGAGGGCAGGAGCATTGCCAGTCCGGACTGCCGCAACCAGTGGCCGAGATAGACCGCGTCGCCGCCTTCGACCAGCAGCGCGTCGGTCGCCTGCACCCACGGCACCCAGCGCTCTGCGCCGATGCTGGGCAGCGCCGTCAGTTCCAGCAGGCCGAGCGACTTCCAGCCGAGTTCGCCCATCGGGCAGCCGGAGCGGCCGTTCACGAAGCGCCAGGCGCCCGCCGGCGTGCCCTGAGGGTGGCCGTAGAGCGCGGTGGGGACCAGCAGCGCGCTGCATTCGCCGATGGGCCTGCCGAGCAGCCGAACCAGAGCGTCGTGCAGGCTCGCGTTGCGGATGCCGCCGGAGGTCAGCAAGAGTTTCATCTCTTCTTCGATGGGGTGGTGTTCTCGCGGCGACGAACGACCAGCCTCGGATTCGACCGTGCCGGCTCACGCCGGGTCCTGTGCCGGCATGGCAGGCCGGCGAATCCGTCGGCGCTGGCCCGCCACGCGGTGATCCCCTGCACGCTGCTGTCGATGAGCTCACGCCGAAGCTGCGGGTCCTGATCGACTTTCGGGTCGAGGCCTTCCGCATGCGAGCATGGCCGGCCTGACGGTGATCCGGCCGGCCGTCAGCCGGCTGTCGCGGCCAGCTCCCGCGCCCACGACGCCAGCCAGTCGCGCACCGGCTGCAGCGCCGGGGCCTCATGGCGCCCGCTCAGGCTGACCAGACCGAAGCGCGCCGTGGCCCGCAGCGGCGGCTGCACGTCCAGCGCCACCAGGTCGCCGGCGACCGCCTTCACGGTGAGCACGATCACGTCGGCGCGGCGCGCCAGCTCCAGCAGGTTCAGCGTCTCGTCGCAGCGCAGCGTGATCAGGTCGTCCGGGTTCGCCTCGGGGCCGTAGTCGGTCACCAGCATGCGGGCCACTTCGTCGCTCAAGGGCGTGGAGGCCATCGGATAGGCCTTCATGCGCTGCAGGCTCACGTCGCCGCCGGCGAGTGCGAGCGGATGCTCGGGCCGCACCAGGAAGCCGGCGCGCAGGTCGAAGACATGCGCCAGCGCCAGGTCGGATGACGGCGTCATCGAGCGGATGTCGACGATGGCCGCGTCCAGGCGCTGCTCGCGCAGCTCGTGGATCAGCACCGCGGTGCTGCCGCGCGAGACATGCACCTGCAGGCGGGGATGGCGCTCGGCCATGTGCTGCATCAGCGGCGTGGAGAACAAGGCGCCGGGCGCCGAGCTCAGCCCGATGCGCAAGCGGCCGATCAGGCCGGCATGCAGGCCGCTGCCGACCATCTTCAGGTCTTCGGCATCGCTGACCAGGCGGCGCGCCCGCTTGAGCACCTCGCGACCGAACGGCGTCAGCGCGATGCGCCGGCCCAGGCGGTCGAACAGCGCGCCGCCGAGTTCGTCTTCCAGCGCCTGGATGCTGCGCGAGAGCGCCGGCTGAGTGACGAAGAGCGCCGCCGAGGCCTGCACGAAGGAGCCCTGGTCGGCGAGGACCACGAAATGTCGGAGTTGCACCAGCGTCATCTCCGAAGTTTGCCAGAAACTCATAGATCGTTGCTCTCAAATGCATTTGAGTCGAACAAACGACCACCATAAGATGCATCAAACTGCATTTCATGACTCGAACAGGCAGTAAAGCGCCACCGAGCGCGGTCATGCAACACAGACAGGAGACAAGCGCTTTGGACCCGTTCAGCCCCACCACGGTGGAGGAGTTCGTCGCCCTGCGGCGCGACATCCACCGCCACCCCGAGATGGCGTTCGCCGAGCACCGCACCAGCGCGATGGTGGCCGCCCGGCTGCAGGAGTGGGGTTACGAGGTCAGCACCGGCATCGGCGGCACCGGCGTCGTCGGGCGCTTGGTAAGGGGGTCTTCCAGGCGCAGCATCGGCTTGCGCGCCGACATGGATGCGCTGCCCATCGTCGAAGCCACTGGCGCCGAATGGGCCAGCTGCAGGCACGGCGTGATGCACGCCTGCGGCCACGACGGCCACACCGCGATGTTGCTGGCCGCGGCCTTCGAGCTCGCGCGCAGCGGGCGCTTCGACGGCACGCTGAACCTCATCTTCCAGCCCGCCGAAGAAGGCGGCGGCGGCGCGCTGAAGATGATGGAAGACGGCCTCTTCGAGCGCTTCCCCTGCGACGCGATCTTCGCGATGCACAACATGCCCGGCTTCGCGCAGGGGCAGCTGGTGTTCCGCAGCGGGCCGACCATGGCCTCGTCGGACTACGCCACGATCGAGCTGCACGGCGTGGGC
This sequence comes from Rubrivivax sp., assembly GCA_044224175.1. Lineage (GTDB taxonomy): Bacteria > Pseudomonadota > Gammaproteobacteria > Burkholderiales > Burkholderiaceae_C > Rubrivivax. The sequence continues at coordinate 113,520 of JBGAKY010000006.1, forward strand.
GGCCATGGCGGCTTGCCGCACCGCGCGGTCGACCCTGTCGTGGCCACCGCCTCGGTGGTGATGGCGCTGCAGACGCTGGTCTCGCGCAACGTCGATCCGCTGCAGCCGGCGGTGGTCACCGTCGGCGCCATGCAGGCCGGCCAGGCCAACAACGTCATCCCCGCGCTGGCGCGGCTGGAGCTCAGCGTGCGTGCGCTCGATCCGCAGGTGCGGCGCGACCTCGAGCGCCGCATCAAGGCACTGGTGACGGCACAGGCCGAGAGTTTTGGCGTGCGCGCCGAGATCCACTGGCGCCCCGGTTACGCCGTGCTGGTGAACGACGCCGAGCAGACCGCGCGGGCGCTCGCCGTGGCGCAGCGGCACTTCCCGGCCCCGCAGGTCGAGGCCAACGGACCGATGCTCACCGGCAGCGAGGACTTCGCCTTCATGCTGGAGCAGGTGCCCGGCTGCTATCTCTTCATCGGCAACGGCGTGGGCGACGAGCCCGGTGCCTGCATGGTCCACAACCCCAAGTACGACTTCAACGATGCCAACGTCGGCACCGGAGCCCGCTACTGGGTGGCGCTGGTGCAGCAACTCCTCGCCCCCGCCCTTTCCACCCCTGAACTGCTTCAAGCCCTGGAGACCACATGAACGCCCGCTCCCGCATCCACTCCTTCGCGGCGGCCGCCGCGCTCGCGCTGGCCGCTCTGGCAGGTCCCGGCGCCGCCCGGGCCCAGACCACCTTGTCGCTGTCCAACTGGGTGCCGCCGACACATTGGCTGTCCAACGACATCCTGGTGCGCTGGGGCAAGGACGTGGGTGAGGCCACGGGCGGCAAGGTCACCGTCAGCATCCTGCCCAAGGCCGTGGGCGCGCCCGCCCAGCACTGGGAGCTGGCCCGCAAGGGTGTGGCCGACGTCACCTGGAGCAACTTCACCTACGAGCCCGAGCGCTTCAAGCACGTCTGGTTCGCCGAACTGCCCATGATGGGCGGCAATGCCGAGGCCGGTTCGGTGGCGATGTGGCGCACCTACGAGAAGTTCCTCGCCGGCAATGACGCCTTCAAGGGCGTGGTGGTGCTCGGCGTGGCGATGTTCGGCGGTGGCCAGTTCCACCATCCGAAGGAAGTCATCGACACACCGGACGACCTGAAGGGCAAGAAGGTCCGCATGGGCGGCCCGATCCAGAAGCGCCTGCTCGAGGACCTTGGCGCGATTCCGGTGTCGGCGCCGGCCACCAAGGCCTACGAGATGCTCGAAGGCGGCGCGATCGATGCATCGCTGCACCCCATGGAGTCGGTCGTCAACTTCCGCCTGGATGGCAAGCTCAAGTACCACAGCATCGTGCCCGAAGGGCTCTACGACGCCGTGTTCTTCCTGGCCATCAACGAAGCCAGGTTCAAGTCGCTTCCGGCCGCCGAACAGCAGGCGCTCATGAAGGTGTCGGGCGAGGCGCTGTCGCGCCGCTGGGGCAAGGCCTTCGACGACCACAACAAGGCGGCCGAAGCCAAGATGCGCGCCGAGGGCCACGTGTTCGGCAAGCCCAATGCGGCGCTGCTGGACAAGATCCGCGCCTCGCGAAGCGCCATGCTCGCCGACCTGCAGAAGGAAGGCCCTTCCTTCGGCGTCAAGGACTACGGCGCGATGGTGAGCTTCTACGAGCAGCAATACAAGTCGCTCGCCAGGTAGGCGGGTCCGGCGGCACAACAGGAGCTTCCCATGGAAAGCGCGAAGCAGTTCGGTGCGGCCGTGCAACGCATGGTCAGCACGGTACTCGTGGTGAGCCTGAGCGCGATGGTGGCGCTGACGTTCGTCGACGTGCTCGGCCGCCGGCTGTTCAACACGCCGGTGTTCGGCGCCACCGACATCACCGAGCACCTGATGGCGGTGATCGTCTTCACCGGCCTGCCGCTGCTGACGGCGCGGCGCGGACACCTGAGCATCGACCTCTTCGATGCCTGGCTGCTGCGCCCGCAGTTCCGCTGGTGGCACAAGGCGGTTGACCTGCTGATCGCCGCCGTCCTGGGCTTGATCGCCTGGCGCTACTTCCTGTCGGTTCACGAAGCGCTGGAGATCAAGGAGGTGAGCCCGGCGCTGACCATTCCGCGTGCCTGGGCCTACGGCTTCATGGCTGCCACCAGCGCCATCGCGGCCGTTGCAGCGCTGTTCTGCGGCGCGCCGGTCCATCACACGCAGACCGAGGAATTCGCATCATGACCACCGGACTGATCTGCCTGGCCGCCGTGCTCGTGCTGGCCTTCCTGCGCGTGCCGCTGGGTTTTGCACTGCTGACGGTGTCGATCGGCGGCATCAGCATCGTCAAGAGCTTCGATGCCGCGGCCACGCTGATTCCGCTGACGCTCACCGAGGCGGTGTTCTCCTATGACCTCGCCGTGGTGCCCCTGTTCATCCTGATGGGCGACGTGCTCTCGCGCACCGGCATCGCCCAGGACCTGTTCCGTGCCGCCAACGCCTTCGTGGGTTCGGTGCGCGGCGGGCTGGCGTTGGCCACGATGGTCACCTGCGGCGGTTTTGCCGCCGTGTGCGGCTCGAGCTTCGCCACCGCCTCCACGATGTCGAAGGTGGCCTACCCGAGCATGAAGAAGTACGGCTACTCCGACCGCCTGGCCTCGGCCACGATCGCCGCCGGCGGCACGCTGGGCATCCTGATCCCGCCCTCGATCATCCTGGTGATCTACGGCATCCTGACGCAGCAGAACATCGGCGAGCTGTTCATCGCCGGCGTGCTGCCGGGCCTGCTGGGCCTGGCGCTGTACATGGTGGCCATCGCCCTCATCGCCTGGCGCAGGCCAGAACACGCGCCGCGCGGCGAGCGCGCCACGGCGCGGGAGCGCTGGCAGTCGCTGGGTGGCGTGTGGCCGTTTCTCGTGCTGTTCGGCCTGATCTTCGGCGGCCTGTACCTGGGCTGGTTCACGCCCACGGAGGCCGGCGGCATCGGCGCCGGCGGTGCGTTGATCGCCGCGGCCATCCAGCGCCGCCTGAGCGGCAAGCTGCTGTACGAGACCTTGCTCGGCACGGCACAGACCTCGGTGATGCTCTACACCGTGCTGTTCGGCGCGATGCTGTTCTCGCAGCTGATCGCCTTCTCGGGCCTGGCCACCGGTCTGCTGGACACGGTGCAGGCCATGGGTCTGTCGAAACTGGGCGTGCTGCTGGCCATCCTGGTGGTGTTCCTGCTGCTGGGCTGCGTGATGGACACGATGGCCATCATCCTGATCTTCGTCCCGCTGTTCGCCCCGACGCTGGTGGCCCAGGGCTACAACCTGGTCTGGTTCGGCATCATCGTGGTGGTGCTCACCGAGATCGGGCTGATCACGCCACCCATCGGCATGAACGTGTTCGTGCTCAAGGCCAACCTGCCGCAGGTGCCGGTGGGCACCATCTTCCGCGGGCTGGTGCCGTTCATCGCGGTGGACATCGTGCGACTTGCACTGCTGGTGGCATTCCCGGCGATCAGCCTGATCCTGGTGCAGCTCATGAAGTAGGTCCGCGTCATGTGAGTCAACCCGCATCGATCGGGAGAGACCGGCCACGCCGCAAGGCGAAGCCGGCGCCGAAGGAGCAACCGCCCCGGAACCTCTCAGGCAAGCAGGACCGGTCGATGCAGCAACACTCTGGAGAGCATCCGGCCTCGTCAGCCGGGTCACCGCAGGAGCAAGTGGCGCGCAGGCCGATGCGCCACGAATCTCTCAGGTTCCGCACAGAGGGGGCGCGCGCTCGGCAAGGGTGCCGGGCGCGCCGCTGTCGAACCGACCCTTTGGAGCCTGAAGACCATGCAAACGATCGCCGTCATCGGCGGTGGCATCACCGGTGTCACCACCGCCTACGCGCTGCGCAAGCGCGGCTACGCCGTCACCCTCTTCGAGCAGAACCGCTACCCGGCGATGGAGACCTCCTTCGCCAACGGCGGCCAGCTCTCGGCCTCCAACGCGGAGGTGTGGAACCACTGGGGCACCGTGCTCAAGGGCATGAAGTGGATGCTGCGGCCCGATGCGCCGCTGCTGGTGAACCCCAAGCCGAGCTGGCACAAGCTGTCCTGGTTTGCCGAGTTCATGGCCAGCATTCCGCGCTACAAGGCCAACACCATCGACACCGCACGCCTGGCCATCGAGGCGCGGGCGCATCTGTTCTCGTGGGCGGAGGCCGAAGGCATCGACTTCGACCTGCGGCGCGAAGGCATCCTGCACATCTACCGCGACAAGGCAAGCTTCGACCATGCCGCCGCGGTGACCAAGCTGCTGGCGCAGGGCGGTCTCAATCGCCGCGCCGTCACGCCCGAGGAGATGCGCAGCATCGAGCCCACGCTGGCCGGCACCTACTATGGCGGCTTCTACACGGAAGACGACTCGACCGGCGACATCCACAAGTTCACCAACGGCCTGGCCGATGCGGCGCAGCGGCGGGGCGTGCGCATGTGCTTCGGCCAGCAGATCCTCACGCTGGCCAGCGACGGGCACCAGGCCACCGTCATCACCCGCGGCGAAGGCGGCGAGCAGGCCACCAGCTTCGACGGCATCGTGGTCAGCGCCGGCGTCGGCAGCCGGCAGTTCGCCGCGCAGCTGGGCGACCGCGTCAACGTCTATCCGGTCAAGGGTTACTCGATCACCGTGAACCTGCCCGACGCGGCCAGCCGCGCGGCAGCACCCACGGTGAGCCTGCTCGACGACGAAACCAAGCTGGTGACCAGCCGCCTGGGAGCCGACCGCTTCCGCGTGGCCGGCACGGCCGAGTTCAACGGCTTCAACCGCGACATCCGCGCCGATCGCATCCGGCCGCTGATCGAGTGGGTGAACCAGTGCTTCCCCGACGTCAACACGCGCCAGGTGGTCCCCTGGGCCGGTCTGCGGCCGATGATGCCCAACATGATGCCGCGGGTGGGTCCCGGCCGGCGCCCCAACGTCTTCTACAACACCGGCCACGGGCACCTGGGCTGGACGCTGTCGGCCGTGACCGCCCACATGGTGGCCGAGCAGATCGCCGCCCGCCACCCGGCGCCGGAACAAGCCATCGAAGCGGCGGCAGCATGATCATCCCCACCTACCAGGACATGCTGGACGCGCACGAGCGCATCCAGCCGCACGTCCGCCGCACGCCCATCCGCACCTCGGACCATCTCGACGAACTGGCCGGTGCCAGGCTCTTCTTCAAGTGCGAGAACTTCCAGGAGGCGGGCGCCTTCAAGGTGCGCGGCGCCACCAACGCGGTGTTCGGCCTGACGGCTGAAGAAGCCGTTCGCGGCGTGGCCACGCACTCGTCGGGCAACCATGCGCTGTCCCTCGCCTGGGCGGCCGGCCGCCGCGGCATCCCCTGCCACGTGGTGATGCCGCGCACCGCGCCTCAGGCCAAGAAGGACGCGGTGCGCCGCTACGGCGGCAGCATCACCGAGTGCGAGCCGTCCACCTCGTCGCGCGAGGCCACCTTCGCCCAGGTGCAGGCCGCCACCGGCGCCGAATTCGTGCACCCTTACAACGACCCGCGCGTGATCGCCGGCCAGGGCACCTGCTCGCGCGAGCTGGTGGAACAGGTGGAAGGGCTCGACGCCGTCATCGCGCCCATCGGCGGCGGCGGCATGATCTCCGGCACCTGCCTCACGCTGGCGACGCTGGCCCCGCGGACGAAGGTGTTCGCCGCCGAACCCGAACAGGCCGACGACGCCTACCGCAGCTTCAAGGCCGGCCGCATCATCGCGGACGACGCCCCGGTGACGGTGGCCGACGGGCTGAAGGTGCCGCTGAAGGAACTCACCTGGCACTTCGTGCAGCGCCACGTGAGCGACATCTTCACCGCCAGCGAGCAGGAGATCGTCGACGCCATGAAGCTCGCCTGGAAGCACCTGCGCATCGTGCTCGAGCCTTCGTCGGCCGTGCCGCTGGCCGCCATCCTGAAGAACAAGCAGCGCTTCGCCGGCCAGCGGCTGGGCGTCATCGTCACGGGCGGCAACGTCGATCTCGACGCCCTGCCCTGGACCGCACACTGAACAACCATTGCCAAGGAACCGAGGAGACTGATCATAAACAAGCCAACCGCATTCGAAGCGCTCGACGTCGGTTTCGACGTCCCCGCCGTGCCGGGCATGAACGAAGCCGACATCCAGACCCCCTGCCTCGTGCTCGACCTCGACGCGCTCGAGCGCAACATCAGGAAGATGGGCGACTACGCGAAGGCCCATGGCATGCGCCACCGCGTGCACGGCAAGATGCACAAGTCGGTGGACGTGGCCCGGCTGCAGGAGCGGCTGGGCGGTGCCGTCGGCGTCTGCTGCCAGAAGGTCTCGGAGGCCGAGGTGTTCGCGCGCGGCGGCATCAAGGACATCCTGGTCTCGAACGAGGTGCGCGACCCGGCCAAGATCGACCGCCTGGCGCGCATGCCCAAGACCTACGGCTGCCGCACCATCGTCTGCGTGGACGACCTGGCCAACGTGGCGCAACTCTCCAGCGCGGCCACCCGCCACGGCTCGACCCTCGAGTGCTTCATCGAGATGGACGTCGGCGCGGGCCGCTGCGGCGTGATCGGCGCCGACAAGGTGGTGGAGATCGCGCAGGCCATCGCCGCCGCGCCGGGCCTGAAGTTCACCGGCATCCAGGCCTACCAGGGCGCCATGCAGCACATGGACAAGTACGAAGACCGCAAGGCCAAGCTCGACGCCGCGGTGGCGATGGTGAAGACCGCGATCGAAGCGCTGGCCGCCGTGGGCCTGAAGCCGGAACTGGTCTCCGGCGGCGGCACCGGCAGCTACTACTTCGAGTCGAACTCCGGCGTCTACAACGAACTGCAGTGCGGCTCCTACGCCTTCATGGACGCCGACTACGGCCGCATCCTGGACCAGGACGGCAAGCGCATCGACCAGGGCGAGTGGGAGAACGCCTTCTTCATCCTCACCCAGGTGATGAGCCACGCCAAGGCCGACAAGGCGATCTGCGACGCCGGCCTGAAGGCGCAGTCGGTGGACAGCGGCCTGCCGACCATCTACGGCCGCAGCGACGTGCAGTACATCAAGTGCTCCGACGAACACGGCGTCATCGCCGACCCGCAAGGCGTGCTGAAGGTGGGCGAGCGGCTGAAGCTCGTGCCCGGGCACTGCGACCCCACGGCCAACATCCACGACTGGTACGTCGGCGTGCGCAAGGGCAAGGTGGAAGTGGTCTGGCCCGTGTCGGCGCGCGGCAAGGCGTATTGAGGAACCGGCCATGATCATCGTGCCGGAACGCGAGATCGCCGGGCTCATCTCGCCCGAGGCCGCCTTCGACGCCGTGGAGGCGGTGTTCGGCGCCACGGCCTCGGGCCAGGCGCGCAACTTCCCAGTGGTGCGCGAAGCGCTCGGCCACGAGGACGCGCTCTACGGCTTCAAGGGCGGCTTCGACGCTTCAGGCGGGGCACTGGGGCTGAAGGCCGGCGGCTACTGGCCGCGCAACCTGGAAAAGCGCGGCCTCATCAACCACCAGTCCAACGTCTTCCTGTTCGACGCCGACACCGGCCGCGTGAAGGCGATGGTGGGCGGCAACCTGCTGACGGCGCTGCGCACGGCGGCGGCTTCATCGGTCTCGATCAAGCACCTGGCGCGCCCCGACGCCAAGGTGCTGGGCATCGTGGGCGCCGGACACCAGTCGCACTTCCAGCTGCGCGCGGCCGTGAAGCAGCGCGCGTTCGAGCGCGTGGTGGCCTGGAACTACCACCCCGAGATGCTGCCGAAGCTGGCGCAGACCGCGGCCGAGCTGGGGCTGCCGTTCGAGGCCGTGTCGCTGGAGCGGCTGGGCGCGGAGGCCGACGTCATCATCACCATCACCTCGGCCTTCTCGCCTTCGCTGATGAATGCCCACGTGCGCCCCGGCACGCACCTCGCCTGCATGGGCACCGACACCAAGGGCAAGCAGGAAGTGGAAGCTTCGCTGCTGGCGCGCGCCGCGGTGTTCGCCGACGAGGTGGCGCAGTCCGTCGCCATCGGCGAAGCGCAGCATGCGGTGGCGGCAGGCCTCATCGACGCCGCTCGCATCACGCCCCTCGGGGCCGTGGTCAACGGCACCCACCCCGGCCGCACCAGCGCCGAGCAGATCACCCTGTTCGACGGCACCGGCGTTGGCCTGCAAGACCTCGCGGTCGCGGCGGTTGCGGTGCGACTGGCGGTGGAGCGAGGGGTGGCGATCGAGGTGCCGGCGTAGGGGTCAGGGTCGGCCGCCATCACCATCGGTGGCCGGCCGGGCGGCCTCGCTCCCGCAGGCCTGCGGAAGCCGTTTCCTGTCGAGTGACTGCTGTCGAGGCGAGCGCGGCGGACTGCTGGGTTCGCGGAGCGAATGGCGACCGGCGGGGGCGGCACCGCGGCGGGTGCGGCCGATCGGGAGAGGAGCGTTCGCCGACCGCAGGGGGCCACAAAGCAGCCCTCCGGATCCCTCAAGAATTGCCGCCGTTCGCTCTCCATGCGTCGCAACCACTATTCGGCCTGGCGCGCCCTCTTTCCGGCCTTCACCTCGCCAAAGAGGTCGAACAGTTGCTGTGCCGCCGGTGACAGTGATCGCCCTCGGCGCCGGATGAGCCCGACCTTGCGGGTGACCACGGGATCGATCAGCGGCACGCTCACCAGCAGGGGATGGTCGGGCCCTGGCATCGCCATCGAAGGCACGGCGGCGACGCCGAGCCCCGCCTCGACCAGGCCGAGTGTCGTCGTCACGTGCTGCGCTTCGTAGATCGCCTGCGGGCGACCCGTGACCCCCGCCAGCGCCTGATCCAGCAACACCCGGTTGCCGGATGAGCGGCCCACGGAGATGAAGTCGTGGTCGGCGAGCTGGGCCCAGCGGACGCTGCGCAGCCTGGCCAGCGGGTGGTCGCGACGGCACGCGGCGACGAACCGCTCTTCCGCCAGGGACTTGAACTCGAGCTCGCCCTCCTGCGCGCCGATGAAGTTGAGCCCGAAGTCCGCCTCGCCGCGCGCCACCGCCGCCAGCACTTCGTTCGCGCCGGCGTCGAGCACCTTCACGCGCACCTTCGGGCTGCGCTCGTGGTAGCGACGGATCACCTGTGAGAGGTAGTAGGTCACCGTCGACGGCACGCAGGCCACCGTGACCTCGCCCATGCGCGTCGCCGCGACGCCGCGGATGCCCAGCAGCGTGGCGTCGAGGTCGTCCAGCAGTTCGCGCACCTTGCGCTCGAAGTCCCGGCCGACGGCCGTCAGCGTGACGCGCCGCGTCGTCCGTTCGAGCAGCCGCACGCCCAGCGCCTGCTCGAGCTTGTCGATGCGACGGCTGAATGCCGGCTGCGACAGGTGCACGACTTCAGCGGCCTTGCGGAAGTTGCTCAGCTCGGCCACCGCGCGGAACGCGAGCAGGTCGTTCAGGTCGAAGTTGATGGCCACCGTGCGCCTCCCCTGCATTGATGCTTCAAGAGCATCAGTTGATCTTAAAGATGCAATTCACTTTAGCAAAGGCGGCGCCGATCATGGGGGCATGAACCGAGTCCTTCCCTGCGTCCTGATGCGTGCCGGCACCTCGCGCGGTCCGTTCTTCCTGCGCGAATGGCTGCCCGCCGACGAGACCACGCGCGACGAGGCGCTGATCGGTGCCATCGGCGCTTCGGACCTGCTGCAGGTCGACGGCGTGGGCGGCGGCAGCACGCTGACCAGCAAGGTCGCGATCGTCTCGAAGTCGGCCGAGCCGGGCTGCGACGTCGACTACCTGTTCGCGCAGGTCGGCGTCGGCCAGAAGTCGGTCGATACGCGGCCCAACTGCGGCAACATGCTCTCGGGCGTGGCGCCGTTCGCCATCGAGCAGGGGCTGGTGCCGGCGCGGGACGGCGAGACCACGGTGCGCGTCTTCAACGTGAACACCCGTTCCCGCATCGACGTCACGGTGCAGACCCCGAACCGGCGCGTCACCTACGATGGCGAGACCGGCATCGACGGGGTGGCCGGCACGGCCGCCGCGATCCGCCTGAACTTCCTGGACGCCTGGGGCGCGGTCACCGGCTCGCTCTTCCCCACCGGCCGGCGCATCGATGTGATCGACGGCCTGGAGGTGACCTGCATCGACGCCGCCATGCCCCTAGTCGTCATGCGGGCACGCGACCTCGGCCTCAGCGGCCGCGAAGCGCCGGCGGAACTCGATGCGAACATCGCGCTGCTGGCCCGCATCGAGGCCGTGCGCCGGGCGGCGGGCGAGGCCATGGGCCTGGGCGACGTGTCGGCCAGCGTGGTGCCCAAGCCGGTGATCGCCAGCGACGGCGACGACGCGCACAGCGTCACCTCGCGCTACTTCACGCCGCGGCGCTGCCATGCCTCGCACGCCGTCACCGGCGCCATCGGCGTGGCCACCGCCTACGCGCTGCCCGGCACGGTCATCAGCGGCGCGGCAAGCCGGGCCGGCGTGCGTGCCATTTCGGTGCTGCATCCCCAGGGCCGCATCGACGTCGAGGTGACGCTCGAAGGCCACGGGCCCGACGCCCGCATCGAGCGCGCCGCGCTCGTGCGCACGGCCCGAAAGATCCTGCAAGGCGAACTCCACATCCCGCCCTACGTGTTCTCGAAATCCACCGAAGGAGACAAACCCATGAAACGTCTGATCGCGCCCGCAGTCGCCGCCGTGCTGGTCGCCACCGCCCCCATGGCCATGGCCTACCCGGACAAGACCATCACCATCGTCGTGCCCACGGCGGCCGGTGGCGGCAACGACGCGATGGCACGCACCATCGCGCAGAAGCTCGGGCCGCTGCTCGGCCAGACGGTCATCATCGACAACCGCGCCGGCGCCAACGGCGCGATCGCCAGCGAATACGTCAGCCGCGCCACCCCCGACGGACACACGCTGATGTTCGGCTACATCGCCACGCACGCGATGAACCCGGCGCTGCAGAAACTGCGCTACGACCCGGTGACCGACTTCGCGCCGATCGGACTGGTGGGGTACTCGGCCACGCTGATGGTCGCCAACGCGAACGTCCCCGTGAAGGACGTGAAGGACCTGGTGGCGCAGTTGAAGGCCAGGCCGGACAAGTACACCTACGCCTCGGCCGGCAACGGCACGGCGCCGCACTTCGCGGCGGAGCTGTTCAAGATCAACGCCGGCGTCGTGATGCTGGGCGTGCCGTACAAGGGTTCCGCACCGGCGGTCAGCGACACCATCGGCGGGCAGACCCAGTTCATGTTCCCGAGCCTGTTCACCGCGCTGCCGCACGTGAAGGCCGGGAAGCTGCGGGCGCTGGCCGTGGCCGGCCCCCGGCGATCGACCCTGCTGCCGGACGTGCCGACGCTGAAGGAGGCGGGCGTGGACGGCGTCGACGTCCAGCAGTGGTACGGCTTCTTCGCACCGGCGAAGACGCCCAAGCCGATCGTCGAGCAGCTCAACAAGGCGCTCAACCAGGTGCTGGCCGACAAGGAAGTCGTCAAGCGCATGGAAGAGCACGGCGCCGACGTCGAGACCAGCACGCCGGAAAAGTTCGGCGAACTGGTGAAGAGCGAGCTGGCGAAGTGGAAGGCGGTGGTGCAGCGCGCGAAGCTGACCGCCGACTGAGCACCCCAGGAGCTTCTGAGATGGACACTTCCCTCGACGACCTGAAGGCCTGGATCGGCCGCAGCGAGACGCTGCAAGACCGCATCGGCGCGACGCCCGTCAATGCGCTCAACGCGACGCTGGACCACCGCGCGATGCCGGTGGAGCCGGGAACGCCGCTGCCGCCGCTGTGGCACTGGCTGTACTTCCTGCCGCTGCACCGCCAGAGCGAGATCGGCGCCGACGGCCACGCCCGGCGGGGCGGTTTCCTGCCGCCGGTGCCGCTGCCGCGCCGCATGTGGGCCGGCAGCCAGTTCGAATTCCGCGCGCCGGTGCGGGTGGGCGACGCGGTCGAGCGCACCTCGACCATCGCCGACGTGACGGTCAAGGAAGGCCGCACGGGCCGGCTCGTGTTCGTGAAGGTGCGCCACGAGCTGCGCTGCAACGGGTCGGCCGAGCCGGCGATCGTCGAGTTCCACGACATCGTCTACCGCGAGGCCCGGCGCCCCGGGGACGTGGAACCGCCGCCGCAGGCCGCGGAGACCGGTGCGGCCTGGCAGCGCGAGATCGTGCCCGACGACGTGCTGCTGTTCCGCTATTCGGCGCTGACCTTCAACGGCCACCGCATCCACTACGACCGCCAGTACGTCACCCAGGTCGAGGGCTATCCCGGCCTGATCGTGCACGGCCCGCTGATCGCCACGCTGCTGATGGACCTGGTGCGACGGAACGCCCCCGATGCCGACGTCGCCAGCTTCCGCTTCAAGGCCGTGCGGCCGACCTTCGACTTGAACCCCTTCCGCGTCAATGGTCAGCCCCAGCAAGACGGCAGGACGATCAAGCTCTGGGCCCAGGACCACGAAGGCTGGCTCACGATGGACGCGGTCGCCACGCTGAGGAGTGCCTGAGATGCAGCCGCTCAAGGGACTCACCGTCGTCACGCTCGAACACGCCATCGCGGCGCCGTTCGCGACCCGCCAGCTGGCCGACCTGGGCGCCCGGGTGATCAAGATCGAGCGCCCGGGCACGGGCGACTTCGCCCGCGGCTACGACGCCCGCGTGCGCGGCCTCGCCTCGCACTTCGTCTGGACCAACCGCTCCAAGGAGAGCCTCACGCTCGACGTGAAGCACCCCGAAGCGGCCAAGGTGCTCGAGCGCCTGGTGCTGGAGAAGGCCGACGTGGTGGTGCAGAACCTGGCGCCCGGCGCCGCGGCGCGCCTGGGCCTGGGCTACGAGGCGCTGGCGGCGGAGAAGCCGGCCATCATCGTCTGCGACATCTCCGGCTACGGGGCCGACGGCCCCTACCGCGACAAGAAGGCCTACGACCTGCTGATCCAGAGCGAGGCGGGTTTCGTCTCGGTGACAGGAACGCCCGAAGAACCCTGCAAGGCCGGCCCGTCGATCGCCGACATCGCCGCCGGCATGTACGCCTACACGAACATCCTCGCCGCGCTGCTGCAGCGCGCGCAGACCGGGCGCGGCCAGCACATCGACATCTCGATGCTGGAGTCGCTGGCCGAGTGGACCAGCTACCCGCTGTACTACGCCTTCGAAGGCGCACCGCCGCCGCCGCGCACCGGCGCGGCGCACGCCACCATCTACCCCTACGGCCCGTTCCCGACCGGCGCCGACCAGGGCAGCGTGATGCTGGGCCTGCAGAACGAACGCGAGTGGGTCAACTTCTGCGACAAGGTGCTGCAGCGGCCCGAACTGGCGCGGGACCCGCGCTTCGCCGGCAACGCGAAGCGGGTGGCCGAGCGCACGGCCTTGCGCCAGCTGATCGTCGACACCTTCTCGACGCTGACCGCGCCGCAGGTGGTCGAACGCCTGGAAGCGGCGCAGATCGCCAATGCGCGCGTCAACACGATGCACGAGGTCTGGGAGCATCCGCAGCTGAAGGCGCGCCTGCGCTGGCGCGAGGTGGGTTCCCCCGCCGGCGCCTTGCCGGCGATGCTGCCGCCCGGCACCTGGAACGAAGGGCCGCGCATGGACCCGGTGCCCGCGCTGGGCGAGCACACCGAAGCGATCCTGCGCGAACTGGGCATCGACGCCGAAGGCGTGCGCGCGCTGCGCGCCGCGGAGGCGATCTGATGGACCCGCGCACCTACCTCTTCGTGCCGGGCAACCGCCCCGAGCGCTTCGCCAAGGCGCTGGCCAGCGGCGCCGATGCCGTGGTGCTCGACCTCGAGGACGCCGTCGCGCCGGCCGCCAAGGGCGAGGCGCGGCAGGCCATTGCGCGCTGGCATGACCAGTCGGTCGCGGCCGACCGCGAGCGCATCGTGGTGCGCATCAACGACGCGCAGTCGAATGCCTTCGCCGACGACCTGCGGCTGCTGCGCGAGCTCGGCCTCGTGGTCGTGATGCTGCCGAAGGCCGAATCCGCGGCCCAGGTGCAGGCCGTTCGCGGCGTCGTGCCGGCGGCCCGCGTGCTCGCGCTGATCGAAAGCGCAGGCGGCGTCGCCCACCTGCCGCAGGTGGCCGGCGCCGAGGGTGTGACACGGCTGGTCTTCGGCACGCTGGACTACGCGCTCGACCTCGACCTCGACATCACCGACAGCGCCGAGCCGCTGCTGCACGCCGCCAGCGTGATGGCGATCGCGTCACGCGTCGCCGGCCTCGCGGCGCCGGTTGCCGGCGTCACACCCCAGCTCGACGACGAGCCGCGGCTGCTGGCCGACCTCGCGTGGTCGCGCCGCCAGGGCTTCGGCGCCAAGCTGTGCATCCACCCTCGCCAGGTCGCGCCGATCCATGCCGCCCTCGCGCCCAGCCCCCAGGCGCTGGAATGGGCGCGACGCGTGCTGGCCGCCGAAGCCGCGTCGCCCGGCGCGGCCCAGCTCGACGGCCGAATGATCGACCGCCCCGTGGTGCTGCAGGCGCAACGCACCCTGCAGCGCGCCGGCGCCTGACTCCACCCCCGTCTTCAGAAGGAACCCCCCCCATGTCCGCCACCATCATCGACTCCGCCATCTTCCAGGGCATCTTCTCCAGCGACGAGATGCGCCAGGTGTGGTCCGACGAGAACCGCACCCAGAAGTACCTCGACATCGAATCCGCGCTCGCCAAGGTGCAGGGCCGCCTGGGCCTGATCCCGCAGGAAGCGGCCGACGAGATCGTCAGCCACTGTCGCCTGGACCAGATCGACATGGCGAAACTGCGCCAGCAGACCGAGCGCATCGGCTACCCGATCCTGGGCATGGTCTCGCAGCTCAACGCGCTGTGCCGCGACAAGCTGGGCGAGTACTGCCACTGGGGCGCGACGACGCAGGACATCACCGACACCGCCACCGTGCTGCAGATCCGCGAGGGCCTGGCCATCGTCGACCGTGAACTGGCGGCGATCTCGGCGGCGATGGCCAGGCACGCGAAGGCGCACCGCCTGACGCCGATGATCGGCCGCAGCAACCTGCAGCAGGCGATTCCCGTGACCTTCGGCTACAAGATGGCCGGCCTGCTGTCGGCGATCGAGCGCCACCGCGAACGCCTGGCGCAGCTGAAGGAGCGCGTGCTGGTGGGCGAGTTCGCGGGCGCCGCCGGCACGCTGGCGTCGCTGGAGAAGGGCGCGATGGAGACCCAGGCCGGGTTGTGCGCCGAACTCGGGCTGAAGCAGCCGGTGATCGCGTGGCACACCATCCGCGACAACATCGCCGAGGTCGGCACCGTGCTCGGCCTCATCGGCGGCACGCTCGGCAAGCTCAGCATGGACGTCAAGCTGATGATGCAGACCGAGGTCGGCGAGGTGTACGAACCCTTCGCGCACGGCCGGGGCTCGAGCAGCACGATGCCGCAGAAGCGCAACCCGATCTCCAGCTGCTACATCCACGCCGCGATCTCGGTGGTGCGCCAGCACGCCGCCGCCCTGATGGACGCGATGGTGGCCGACCACGAGCGCAGCACCGGCCCGTGGGAGATCGAGTGGATCGTGCTGCCCGAGGCCTTCTGCCTGATGGCCGGGGCGCTGAAGCAGAGCCGCTTCGTGCTCGAAGGGCTGGAGGTCGACGCCCAGGCGATGCGCCGCAACATCGACATGACCCACGGCCTGGTGATGAGCGAAGCGGTGATGATGGGCCTGGGCCCGTACATCGGCCGCGAATACGCGCACGACCTGGTGTACGACATCTGCCGCGAGGCGGTGAAGCAGCAGCGCCCGCTGCTCGACCTGCTGGCCGAGCACCCCGAGATCCACAAGCATCTCGACCGTGCCGCGCTGGCCCGGCTGTGCGACCCGTCCAACTACCTCGGCCAGTCCGGCGTGATGGTCGACCGCGTGCTCGCCACCTTGCGCTGAACCCGACGCACCGCCGCCAGCCGACGCAGAGCGGCGCGGCCCGCCCCGCCCCGATCCAGGAGACATTCGATGAAACCCGCCAAGCTGTTGAAGCTTCTCTACGTCCAGGTCCTGATCGGCCTGGCCCTCGGCATCACCGTGGGGCACTACTGGCCCGAATTCGGCGCCGCCCTCAAACCGCTGGGCGACGGCTTCGTCAAGCTCGTGAAGATGATGATCGCGCCCATCGTCTTCTGCACGATCGTCAGCGGCATCACGTCGCTGAACGACTCGCGCGAGATCGGCAAGACGCTGCTGAAATCGATGGGGCTGTTCTATGCGCTCACGATCCTCGCCCTGCTGACGGGGCTCGGGGCCGTGTTCCTGATGCAGCCGGGCGCGGGCATGCACATCGATCCCACGCACCTGGACGCGGCCATCGCGGCGAAGTACTCGAGCCAGGTGCCGCCGCGCGGCTTCACCGAGTTCGTGCTGCACATCATCCCCGCGTCGTTCTTCGGTGCCTTCGCCGAAGGCGAGGTGCTGCCGGTGCTGCTGCTGTCCGTGCTGTGCGGCTTCGGCCTCACCCGCATCGGCCCGGCCGGCCGTTTCGTGCTCGACGGCATCGACGGCTTCGCGCACATGCTCTTCGCGGCCTTCGGCTTCATCATGCGCCTTGCGCCGCTCGGCGCCTTCGGCGCGATGGCCTTCACCGTCGGCCGCTACGGCATCAAGTCGATCGGCTCGCTCGGCCTGCTGATCGGCACCTTCTACGTCGCCTGCACCTTCTTCGTCGTCGTCGTGCTCGGCCTGCTGGCGCGCCTGCACGGCTTCAGGCTCTGGCAGCTGCTGCGCTACATCCGCGAGGAACTGCTGGTCGTGCTGGGCACCTCGTCGAGCGAACCGGTGCTGCCGCGCCTGCTGATGAAGCTGGAACGGCTGGGCTGCAAGAAAGGCGTGGTCGGCCTGGTGCTGCCGACCGGCTATTCGTTCAACCTGGACGGCACGGCGATCTACCTGACGCTGGCGTCGATGTTCATCGCCCAGGCCTGCGACATCCACCTTTCGTGGACGCAGATCGGCGCCATGCTCGGGCTGATGCTGCTCACGTCGAAGGGTGCCGCCGGCGTCACCGGCAGCGGCTTCGTTGCCCTGGTGGCCACGCTCACGGTTATGCCCGACCTGCCGGTGGTCGGCGTCGCGCTCATCGTCGGCATCGACCGCTTCATGTCCGAAGCGCGCGCGCTGACCAGCACCATGAGCAACGCGGTGGCTTGCGTGGTCGTGTCGATCTGGGAAAAGGCCTGTGACCGCGAAGTGCTGACGCGGGAGCTTGCCCAGAACTACGTCAATACCGAGCAGGCTCTCGAAGAGGACGCCACACTTCAAAGCCCCGCATCCGCTGCAGGGCTTCACGTGGCGCAGTTGCACTGAAGACGGGGATCATGGATCGGCCGTCGGCGAATGATCGCATCCGCCTTTCTGCCGCCCTACGTCCGCGCGCACCCCATCCGCGCCCCGCGCCGACTCGAAGCCCCATCGGCTCCGCTCATGACCAGTTTTTTTCGGCCGCCGCCAGGCGCGGCGGTGCCGTGCGGTAACTGGCCGGCGTGCGCTCCAGCTTGATGGGCGAGGCCACGCCCCGGTAGCCGCGCCCGTCGTCATCGATGGCCACGACCATGCCGCGGTGCGCGGTGTGGGCGTCGGCCAGCGCCGTCGCCACGTCCTGGATCGGCGCGCAGGGCACGCCGGCCTCGATCAGCCGCTTCGCCAGCGGCGCGCACGTGTGGCCGGCCAGCAGGGCCTCGAGCCGCTGCTTGAGCTGCACGCGGTTCAGCGACCGCTGGCCGTTGCTGATGAACGCCTCTTCCTGCGCCAGTTCCGCAGCACCGAGCATCGCGCACAGGGTGGCGAACTGCCGGTCGTTGCCGACCGCCAGGAAGATCGGCTCGGAACCGGTGGCGAACGTGTCGTAGGGATAGATGTTCGGATGCGCGTTGCCGCTGCGCCGGGGCAGGCGCCCGTCCAGCAGGTGGTTCGCCGCGTGCGGGTGCAGCAGCGACAGCCCGCAGTCGTACAGCGCCGCCTCCACCAGCTGGCCGCGCCCGCTGGTCTGCCGCTCCTGCAGCGCCAGCAGGATGCCCAAGGCGGCGTTCAGGCCGGTCACCATGTCCACGACCGGCAGCCCCACGCGCAACGGTTCACCGCCGCGTTCGTCGGGCTCGCCGTTGACGCTCATGATGCCCGACAGCGCCTGGATCGCCGCGTCGTAGCCCGGCAGGCCGCCCATCGGGCCGTCGGTGCCGAAGCCGGTCACGCGGCAGACCACCAAGCGCGGAAAACGCTCGCGCAGCAACTCCCAGCCCAGGCCCCACTTCTCCAGCGTGCCGGTCTTGAAGTTCTCCACCAGCACGTCGGCCTCGGGCAGCAGCGCCAGCAGCTCGGCTTGTGCTTCGGGCTGCGTGAAGTCCAGCGTGCGGCCGACCTTGTTGCGGTTCAGACCCAGGAAGTAGGAAGCCGTGCCGTCGGCGTCGAACGGCCGGCCCCAGGTTCGCGTCTCGTCGCCTTGCGGCGGCTCGATCTTCAGCACGCTCGCGCCATGGTCGGCCAGGATCTGCGTGCAGTAGGGGCCCGCCAGCACGCGCGACAGGTCGATGACGCGGATGCCCTGCAGGGCGCCTGCGGAGAGGTTCGGCTTCATGCGGAGTGCCTGGAAAGGTGGATGGACAGCGCGCCGACGACGGCTTCGTTGCAGTCGGTCATCAGCCAGTGGCTGGCGCGGGGCAGTTCGATCAGTTCGGCACCGGGGATGCGGTGGGCCAGGACGGGCGCGTTGGCCGGCACGATCAGCTCGTCCTGCAGGCCGTGCATCACGAGCGTGGGGCAGCGCAGCCGCGGCAGGTCGAGGTAGGCCGACCAGCCGATCAGCGCGTAGAGCTGGGCCTCGTAGCCGCGCACGCCGGGCGCGTTGGCCAGGCGCACGACCGCGTCCTCGTCGAACAGGGCATCGGGCGTCTCGCGCGCGTAGGTGTAGGGGCGCATCGCGCGCAGCCCCTCTTCGGCCGACATGCGGTCCTTCGTGAACAGCAGGTGGCGCACGTCCGCCGAGGCCTGCACGGCCCAGATGCCGCCGCAGTGCGTGGCCAGCAGCGACAGCGTGCGGACGCGGTCCGCGAAGTCGATCGCGAACTGCTGCGCGATCATGCCGCCCATCGAGAAGCCGACGATGTGCGCGCTCCGCTCGCCGGCTGCGTCCAGCACCGCGGCCACGTCCGCCGCCATGTGCGAGACGCGGTGCACCACCGCGGAGGCCGTGCGCGTGAGCCCGACGCCGCGGTTGTCGAGCAGGATCACGCGGTGGTGTTTCGCCAGCTGCGGCGCCACGCGGAACCACAGCGCCGAACTGCAGCCCAGCCCCATGATCAGCACCACGGGCGGCCCGCTGCCGAGCGAGGTCCAGTGGATCTGTGCGCCGCCTTTGCTTTCGACGAAGGCCATCGGCGGCCTTCAGTCCAGCTGGGTCACGAACTTGGTGTTCAGGTAGCCGTCGAACGACTCGCTGCCGCCCTCGCTGCCGACCCCGCTGTCCTTGATGCCGCCGAAGGGCGTTTCCGCCAGCGCCAGGCCGATGTGGTTGATCGACACCATGCCGGCCTCCAGGCCGTTGGCGATGGCCTGCGCGTTCTTCGTCGAGCCGGTGAAGGCGTACGAGGCCAGCCCGAAGGGCAGGCGGTTGGCGCGCTGAAGGACTTCGTCGAGCGTCTTGAAGCGCACGATGCCGGCCACCGGGCCGAAGGGCTCTTCGGTCATGAGCCGCGCGTCTTCGGGCAGGTCGGCGATCACGGTGGGGGCGTAGAAGTTGCCGACGCCGGGGATCGGCGCGCCCCCGGCCAGCACGCTGGCACCGCGGGTCTGCGCGTCGTCGACGAAGCTGGCGATCGCGCGCACGCGCCGGGTCTGCGCCAGCGGCCCCATCTGGGTGCCGGGGACCAGACCGTCGCCGACCTTCAGGTCGCGGGTCCTGGCGACGAAATCGGCGACGAAGCGGTCGTAGGCCCGCTCCTGGACGAAGAAGCGCGTCGGCGAGACGCAGACCTGGCCCGCGTTGCGGAACTTGTAGGGCACGAGCAGGCGAACGGCGGTGTCGATGTCGGCGTCGTCGCAGACGATCACCGGGGCGTGGCCGCCCAGCTCCATCGTGCTGCGCTTCATCATCGAAGCGGCCATCGCGGCGAGCTGCTTGCCCACGGCCACCGAGCCGGTGAAGCTGATCTTGCGCACCACCGGACTCTTGATCAGGTGCTCCGACACCTCGGCCGGCACGCCCCAGACGACGTTCAGAACGCCCGCCGGCAGGCCGGCGTCGTGGAACAGCCGGGCCAGCGCCACCACGGCACTCGGCGCCTCCTCGGGGCCCTTGAGGATGATCGTGCAGCCGGCGCCGACGGCCGCGGCGATCTTGCGGATCGCCTGGTTGAACGGGAAGTTCCAGGGCGTGAACGCCGCGCACACGCCGACCGGCTCGCGCAGCACCAGCTGGCGCACCCCGGCGACGCGGGCCGGGATCACACGGCCGTAGATGCGGCGGCATTCCTCGGCATGCCACTCGGCGTGCTCGGCACAGAAGTTCACCTCGCCCACGCTCTCGGCCAGCGGCTTGCCCTGGTCGAGCGTCATCGCGCGGCCGATGTCGCCGGCGCGCTCGCGGGCCAGCTCGGCCACCCGGCGCAGGACCTTGCTGCGCTCCAGCGGCGAGGTCTTCTTCCAGCTCTCGAAGGCACGCGCCGCGGCCGCGAGCGCACGGTCCAGGTCGTCGCGCGTGGCATGCGGCATCTGGGCGATCACCTCGCCGGTGGCCGGGTTGAAAACGTCCTGCTCGCGGCGGCCGTCGCCGCTGATGAACTGGCCGTCGATGTAGAGACTGAGTGCGGGATACATGCGGGGGTGGGTCAATCGGTGGGGTCGGTGAGGGGACTTCAGGGAACGAGGATGGCGCGGCCGACCACGCGGCCGGCCTGCAGGTCCTGCAAGGCTTCGTTCGCGTCGGACAAGGGGCGCCTTGCCACGGGAATGGACTTCATGCCGGTGCGCTGGACCAGCGCCACCAGCTCGCGCAATTCCTCCAGCGTGCCCACGTAGCTGCCCTGCAGCGTGAGGGGTCGCATCGGAATCACCGGCAGCGAAAGCGTGATGTCGCCGCCCATCAGGCCGCAGATCACGATGTGGCCGCCGCGCGCGCAGGACGCCACCGCCAGGCTCACGGTCGGGGTGGCACCCACGAGGTCGAGCACGGCGCGCGCACCGCCATCGGTCGCGGCCTGGATCTGCTGCGCGGCGTCGCTCGCCTTGGCGTCGACGACCGCCAGCGCGCCGGCGGCGCGCGCGGCTTCGCGCTTGACCGGGTCGATGTCCACCACCACGGCGCCCTTGCCGCCGAGCGCCTTGAGCACCTCGATCGCCATCAGGCCGAGCCCGCCGGCGCCGATGATCACCACCGGCGCCTCGTGGATGCGCGCACCGAACTTCTTCAGCGCGCTGTAGGTGGTGACGCCCGCGCAGGCCAGCGGCGCGGCCTCGGCCTCGTCGAGGCCGCCGATGTCCACCAGGTAGCGCGGATGCGGCACCAGCACGTATTCGGCAAAGCCGCCCGGCCGCGCCACGCCCAGCGACTGCGGCTTGATGCAGATGTTCTCTTCGCCGCGCTGGCAGGCGGCGCACTCGCCGCAGCCGATCCACGGGTGGATGAGCACCGGGCGCCCCGCGAGGCCGGCGACCAGCGCCTGGGCCTCGCTGCCCGCCGCCGCGACCTGACCCACGATCTCATGACTCAAGGTCAGCGGCGGCTTGATGCCGCGGTCGGCCAGCGCGAGCTTCTTGCCGCCGCCGAGGTCGTAGTGGCCTTCCCACAGGTGCAGGTCGGTGTGGCACAGGCCCGCGGCGCGCACGCGCACCAGCACTTCGGTGCCTTGCGGTTGGGGAACGGGCCGGTCCACCGCCTCGAGCGGCTGACCGTGCTGCATGACGCAATAACAACGCATTCAATGGTCCGTGAAGTGGGGAAGGGAGAAGGATCAGACCGAGCGCGGCGCGAGCCAGGCTTCGAGCGCCGGCCACATGCGCGTCTGCGCGCCGCGGCCGGCCACCAGGCCGACGTGGCCGCCCTTGACGATGTGCTCCTGCTTGTCGCGGCTGCCGGCCAGCGCCACCAGGTCGCGCGACGAGGCGTAGGGCGTGATGTGATCGTCCGCGGCCAGCAGATGCAGCAGCGGCAGCTTCAGGTCGGCGAGCGACACGCGCAGGCCGCCGATCACCCACTCGCCCTTCACCAGCTTGTTGGCGCGCAGGAAGTCGTTGACCATCTGCCGGAACACGCCGCCGGGAAAGGGGATGTTGTCGGTCTCCCACTTGCCCATGCGCAGGTTGCTGCGCACGACGTCTTCGTTGTCGATCTGGTTCAGCAGGTTCATCGCCCCGGCCAGCTTGCCCAGGGGGCGCAGCGCCCGCAGCGTGTTCTGCACCCAGTCGGCGGGCACGTTGCCGTGCTGCTCGATCAATGCTTCCTCGTCGAAGCCGGGGCCCATCCAGGCCTTGAGCGATTCCAGGCCTTCCGCGTTCACGGGGGCGGCCATGCACACGAGGTTGCGCACCGGGGCCTTGGGATGCAGCGCCGCGTACAGCACCGAGAGCAGGCCGCCGACGCAGTAGCCGATGATCGAGAGCTCGTTCTCGCCACTGTGCGAAAGCACCCGCTCCACGCAGCGCGGCAGGCGGCCCAGCACATGGTCTTCGAGCGTCAGGCCGCTGTGCTCGCGGCGCGGGCGACCCCACTCGATCATGTAGACGTCGAAGCCCTGGCGCAGCAGGTGTTCGACCATGCTCTGCCCCGGCACCAGGTCCAGGATGTAGGGCTGGTTGACGAGCGAGGTGACGATGAGCACCGGCACGCGGTAGACACTGTCGGCCAGCGGCCGGAAATGCTGCAGCTTCAGCGTGCCTTCGGCGTAGAGGGTCTCCCGCGGGGTCACGCCCAGCGGACCGGCAAGGTCGGCGAACTCCTGGGTGGGCAATCCACTCGCGGCCAGGGCGCGCAACACCGGGGCGGACAGGGGATGTGGCGCATCGCGCAGCGCCGCTGACGTAGAGGTCATCGCTGCGTCCCTCAGGCCTTCTGGGCCGCGGGCGGCTTGCGGTCGCGCCGCGGCCGGGCCGGCGCCGCCGCGGCGCCCTGCGCCACGAGCGCCTCGCGCAGCAGGCTCAGCTGCGCGCTGACCTGCGCCAGGCCGTCCTCGACGCGGCCCAGGCGTTCGTCCAGCGCCTCGAAGTCGCTGCGCGACGGCAGGTTGGCCGCGGCCAGCGAGGCCTGCGCCACTTCCGAGAACTGGCGTTGCGCCATGCGCATCTCGTCCACCTGGCGCTTGACGGCACCGCTGGCCTGGGGGTCCTTGAGCAGTTGCGAGAGGCTCTCGCTCCACTGGGATTCCGACTTGACGATCCAGTCGCGCCAGATCGCCAGCGGACTCAGCTGGGCCATGGCGTTCCAGTTCACATCGTTGCTCATTGGACTACCCTCCGCCCTTCGGGCTCCGGGATGAGCGCTTGGGAGCGGCCCGGCGCGCTCATGCCGCCACCCTGGTCTTCAGGATGACGCGGCCGCGGACGCGGCCCGCGCGCAGGTCGTCCAGCGCGCCGGTGGCCTGGTCCAGCGGCCGTTGGGTCAGCGGCATGTCGGGCAGCACGCCGGTCCTGGCGATCGCCATCAGCTCGTGCATCTCCGCGAGGCTGCCGACGTAGGAACCGATCACGCTCACGGCCTTCATCGACACCATCGCCGGCACCACCGGCGTGGCACCGCCGAGCAGGCCCACGCTGATGAGCTTGCCGCCCTTGCGCAGCGCGCCGAAGCCGAAGGCGAACGACGAACCGGCACCGACGAAGTCGATCACCGCCGCGGCACCGCCCGTGGCCTTGAGCAGCGCCTTCAGCGCGCCGTCGGCCGAGGGGTCGATGACCTGGCCGGCGCCGGCCTGGCGGGCGATCTCCCACTTGCCTTCGTCGATCTCGGCGACGATGGGCGCGACGCCGAACATCTGCCGGGCCAGGCGGATGCCCGACAGGCCCACGCCACCGGCGCCGATGATCACGATCGGGTCCTTGGGGCCGATCCTGCCGGCCTTCTTCAGCGCGCTGTAGGCCGTGAGCCCCGAGCAGGCGTAGGTGCAGGCCTGCTCTTCGGCCAGGTTGCCGTAGTCGACCAGGTAACGCGGGTGCGGCACCGTCACGTGGTCGGAGAAGCCGCCGTCGCGGTGGATGCCCAGGGCCTGCGGCGCGTTGCACAGGTGTTCGTCGCCCGCCTGGCACAGCGAGCATTGGCCGCAGCCGATCCACGGGAAGACCACGCGGCGCTCGCCGACTTTCACGCCCACGGCGTCGGGTCCCACGGCGACCACCACGCCGGCGATCTCGTGGCCCAGCGTGCGCGGGGGCTTCACGGTGCGCGTCATGTCGAGCCGGGCGTCGCCGCCCAGGTCGAAATAGCCGTCGTGCAGGTGCACGTCGCTGTGGCACACGCCGCAGCTGCCGACCTTGACGATGACTTCGCTGCCTTGCGGCTGCGGTGTTTCGCGCAGCACCTGCGCCAATGGGCGGCCGAAGGTCTCGACCTGGTAGCTCAACATGGATGTCTCCTGAACGGTTGTCGAAATAGGGATTGAGGCGCTCAGCGCTGGCGCGCTTCGAGGTCGCGCAGCTTGAAGCGCTGGATCTTTCCGGTGGCGGTCTTCGGCAGGTCGGCCACGAACTCGATGAAGCGCGGGTACTTGTACGGTGCCAGGCGGTCCTTGACGAAGGCCTTCAGCTCGGCTTCGTCGGCGTGGCCGCCGGCCTTCAGCACGACGAAGGCCTTGGTCTTGACCAGGCCTTCGGCGTCTTCCTTGCCGATCACCGCGGCTTCCAGCACCGCGGGGTGCTGCACCAGCGTGGCTTCGACCTCGAAGGGGCTGACGTAGATGCCGCTGACCTTGAGCATGTCGTCGCTGCGGCCGCTGTAGGTGTAGCTGCCGTCGGCGTTGCGCACGTACTTGTCGCCGCTCTTGGTCCAGCCGCCCTGGAAGGTCTCGCGCGTCTTGGCGCGGTTGCCCCAGTACATCATCGCGGCGCTGGGGCCCTGGATGTACAGGTCGCCGGGCTCGGTCGATCCGTCGGCATTCAGCGGCACGGCTTCGCCGTCTTCGCCGCGCAGTTCCACCCGGTAGCCCGGCACCGGCCAGCCGGTGGTGCCGTAGCGCACCTGCGCGGGCCGGTTGGACAGGAAGATGTGCAGCATCTCGGTGGAGCCGATGCCGTCGACGATGTCCACGCCGAAGTGGCGCTTGAAACGCTGCCCGAGCTCGGCGGGCAGGGCCTCGCCGGCCGACGACACGAGGCGCAGGGCGAGCGCTTCGGGCGCCG
>JBGAKY010000082.1:0-24247 GCA_044224175.1 Rubrivivax sp.
CCAGCGCAACGCGCGCCTGGCCGCCGAGGTGAGCGACCTGCGCGAAGGCCTGGAGATGGTGGAAGAAAAGGCGCGCGGCGAACTGGGCATGGTCAAGCCCGACGAGATCCTGGTCCAGGTGACGGCCGCGAAGCCGTAGCGCGGCGTGCTGGAAACGCTGCTGCAGCTGGCGCAACCGGCGCTGGCCGAAGCCTTCACGATCATGGGCAGCCCGGTCACCTGGCTGGAAGTGGTGGCCTTCTGGTTGTCGATCTGGATGGTGCTGGAGAACTTCCGCGTCAACCCGGTGGCGTGGCCGCTGGCCATCGTGAGTTCCGCGCTCTACGCGCTGCTGTTCCTGCAGAGCCACCTCTACGGTGAGGCCAGCCTGCAGATCGTCTTCATCGTCGTCGCCGGCTGGGGCTGGTGGCAATGGCTGCGCGGCACCGACGGGACCGGGGCCGCGCTGCGCGTGCACCGCCTCACGGCGCACCAGCGCTGGGCGGTGGCGGCCGCCACGCTGGCCGGATGGCCGCTGCTGGGGCTGCTGCTGAAACGCGCCACCGACAGCGACGTGCCCTTCCTGGACGCCCTGCCCACCGTGGGCAGCCTGGCCGGCCAGTTCCTGCTCGGGCGCAAGCTGGTGGAGAACTGGGCCGTGTGGCTGGCCGTGAACGTGTTCAGCGTCGGCCTCTTCGCCTACAAGGCGCTCTGGCTCACGGTCCTGCTGTACGCCGTGTTCGCGGTGCTCTCGGTGGTGGGCTGGCGCGAATGGCGCAAGCTCGTAGGGCAAGCCCATGGCTGAGGCCGTGGTCGTGGCCATCGTCGGCGCCGAAAGCACCGGCAAGACCGCGCTCGCCGCCGCGCTGGCCGAACGCGTGGCGGCCGAGACCGGACTGGCCTGCACCTGGGTGCCCGAGCACCTGCGCCTGTGGTGCGAACGCGAAGGCCGCACGCCGCTGCGGCACGAACAGGCGGGCATCGCCGCCGCCCAGCGCGAGGCCGTCGAGCTGGCCGCCCGCGGCCACGACCTGGTCCTGGCCGACACCACGCCGCTGATGACGGCCGTCTACAGCCGCATGGTCTTCGACGACCGCTCGCTCTTTGCCGAAGCCGCCGCCTGGCAGCGCCGCTGCGCCACCACGCTGCTCACCGCGCTGGACCTGCCCTGGGTGGCCGACGGACTGCAGCGCGACGGCCCGCACGTGCGCGAGCCGGTGGACGCGCTGATCCGCGAAGCACTCATCGCGCATGCCCTGCCCTGGGCGCTGGTGGCGGGCGAGGGCGAAGCCCGCATCGAGAACGCGCTCGACGCCATCGCGCCGCTGCTGCGCGGCCGCGCGTCACCACGGCGCGGGCTGTTCTCGCGGCTGTCGCAACGCAACGCGCAGGACAGGCCCTGGACCTGCGAGCTCTGCGACGACCCGGCCTGCGAGCACCGGGCGCTGGCCCTGAAACGCTAGTGCACGGACCCCGTCGAAGGCGGCTGGTCCGACGGCGGCGCGAACATCTCGCCCACGTCCACCGCGTCGAAGCGGTACTGGCGCCCGCAGTATTCGCAGCCCACTTCCACCAGGCCGCGTTCGGCGATGAGGCTGTCGCTTTCCTCGCGCCCCAGCCCGCGCAGCATGTTGCGCACCCGCTCGGCCGAGCAGGTGCAGGCGAAGCGCGGCACCGCGGGTTCGAACACGCGCAGCGTCTCTTCCCAGAACAGGCGGTGCAGGATCTTGCCGGACTCCAGCGTCAGCAGTTCTTCGCGCGTGAGCGTGGCGGCCAGCATGGCGATGCGGTTGAAGGCCTCGTTGAGGCCGATCTCGTCTTCGTTGCGGCGGCCGGCCAGGTTGCCCTCGCCTTCCACCGGCAGGCGCTGGATCAGCAGGCCGGCGGCCACCTGGTCGTCGGCGGCCAGCACCAGGCGCGTGTCGAGCTGCTCGCTCTGCAGCATGTAGTGCTCCAGCACCTGGGCCACGTCCTGCAGCGGCTCGCGCTGGTCGCCGTGCAGGGGCACGATGCCCTGGTAGGGCTGCTGCCCCGGCAGCCGGTCCTTGGGGTCCAGCGTGATGGCGCAGCGGCCCTGCCCGTTCACGTTGACCATGGCCTCCAGGCGCGCCGCCTCGTCCACGTCGCCCGCCACGCTGGCGGTGGCGCGGAAGGTCAGCTCGGGTTGCACCTCGGCGACCGCCAGCTTGACCGGGCCGTCGCCGAAGATCTGCAGCACCAGCGCGCCGTTGAACTTGATGTTGGCCTGCATCAGCACGCCGGCGGCCGCCATCTCGCCCAGCAGGCGGCGCACCGGCGCCGGCTGCGGATGCGCGCGGCGCGCCAGCAGTTCGCGCCAGCTGCCGGTCAGGCGCACCAGCATGCCGCGCACCGGCTGGCCTTCGAAGAGGAACTTGACGAGTTCGGACATCAGGCGATTTTCACCGCCTGCGTGCGGTGGCGCAGCGCCTTCTGCACATAGGTGGCGGCGGCGCGCTCAAGGGTGGCGAACTGCTCGGGTGAAAGCTCGCGCACCACCTTGGCCGGGCTGCCCATGATGAGCACGCCGTCGGGGAATTCCTTGCCTTCGGTGACCAGCGCACCGGCACCCACGATGCAGCGGCGGCCGATCTTCGCGCCGTTCATCACCACCGCCTGGATGCCGACGAGCGAGCCGTCGCCGATGGTGCAGCCGTGCAGCGTGACCTGGTGGCCCACGGTCACGCCTTCGCCCACCAGCAGCGGCAGCCCGGGGTCGGTGTGCAGCACGCTGCCGTCCTGCACGTTGCTGCGCGCGCCGATGCGGATCCATTCGTTGTCGCCGCGCAGCACGGCGCCGTACCAGATGCCGCTGTCGGCCGCCAAGGCCACCTTGCCCACCACGGTGGCGCTGTCGGCCACCCAGGCGCTGGGGTGCAGTTGCGGGCTGTCGTCGCCGAGCTTGTAGATCGCCATCGTCAGAAGTCGTAGCGGCCGGTGATGCCGAAGGTGCGCGGCCGCAGCGTGTAGACCGTGGCCACGCCCTGCACGTTCGGGCGCTGGATGACCTTGTCGTTGTTGGTGAGGTTCTTGACGAAGGCGGTGAACTCCCAGCCGCCGAGCGTGAGGCCACCGCTCAGGTCGGCCGTGGTGTAGGCCGGCTGCTCGTAGTTCTTGCTCGAAGGATCCAGGTCGCCGCGGCTGGCCCCCACCCACTGCACGCCGCCGCGCACGAAGCCGTCGCCGATGCGGTATTCCGCGCCCAGGCTGGCGTTGAAACGCGGCACGCCCTGGATGCGGCCGCCCTTGCGGGCAAGCGGCTGGCCGCCGGCGTCGAAGCCGAGCGCGTTGTTGTCCTCCGCGAAGACCGCGCGCGTCACCGCCGCCGATGCCGAGAGCGTGAGGCCCGCGGTGGCCTTCAGGCGGCTCTCGAACTCGAGGCCGTAGCTCTTGGCGCGGCCGGCGTTGGTCTCGAAGTCGAAGCCCGAGTCGGGCAGGAACACGTCCTGCTGGATGTCCTTCCAGTCGATGTAGAACAAGGCGCCGCTGAAGGACAGGTTGCCGTCCAGCAGCCGGGCCTTGTAGCCGGCCTCGTAGCTCCAGGCCGAATCGGGCTTGTAGGACGCGGGCACCACCGGGTCCAGGCCCAGCGCGGCCAGGTCGGACCGCACCAGCGGCGTGTCGGGCACCGGCCGGTTGGCGCTGCCGAGGCGGAAGCCCTTGGCGATGTTCCCGTAGACCGTGTTGTTCTTGTCCACGTCCCAGTCGACCGCAAGACGCGGCGTGTTCGCGCTCGCGCTGGAGTCGACCAGCGCGGTGCTGGGCCCGCCCGCGTAGTAGCGGTCGCCTTCGCGCGTGAAGTGCTGCTTCGCGCGCAGCACGCGCAGGCCGGCGATGAAGCGCAGGCTGTCGCTGGCGTGCCAGGTCAGTTCGCCGAACACCGAGTTCTGGCGGTCTGTGTAGTGGCGCGCGCTGTAGTAGCTGCTGTCGTCCAGGAAGGCGCCCGGGAAGGTGTCGGCGATGGCGGCCGGGTCCTCGATGTCCTGGCCGGCCGCGGTGAAGGCGGCGTTGATGCCGAAGATGGGTTCGTTGTCCACCACCTCGGTCTTGGTCTTGGCGGAGTAGAGGCCGGCGATCCAGGTGAAGGGCTTGCCGCCGCTCTGGTAGTCCTTCGAAGCCAGCCGCAGTTCCAGCGAGGTCTGGTTGACCTTGTTGTTCAGGTCCACCGCCGAAGGCAGGAAACCCACCAGCGTGCCCAGGGCGGTGTCGGTGATGACGCTGCCGATGTAGGGCGAGTTGATGCTGGTGCCGTCCTGCCGGCGGTCGAACTTGCGCTTGTAGCCGCTCAAAATGCCGGTCAGGTCGGCATAACCCACGTCGCCCACCAGCGTGAGGCTGGGCACCGTCAGCGTGTCGGTGCCCGGCTCGCGCACGATCTTGCTGGTCTGGAACTTCTGCAGCGGCGCGCCGACATTGGCGCTCTGGTAGTCGCCCACGGTCTCGTACCAGGCGTCGATGTCGCCGCTCTTGTAGCGCTGGTAGAAGAGCGCCGGCGTCAGCGTCCAGCCCGCCGCCATCTGCGCCTTCAGCGCCAGCTTGGCCACGTTCCAGTCGGCGTCGTTGATGCCCTTCTCCACCACCTGCAGCGTGTTCACGTCGACGCGGTCGATGTAGCCGCTCTGGTGGCCGGTCTGCACACCCACGCGCAGCGCCAGCGTGTCCTTGGACAAGGGCACGTTCACCACGCCCTGCAGCGTGTAGTTGGTGCCGCCGTGCGAAGTGCTGGAAGCCTCGGCGAAGGCGCCGCCTTCGAAGCGTGTGGCATCGGGCTGCCTGCTGATGAACTTGATCGTGCCGCCCAGCGAGCTGGCGCCGTACAGCGTGCCCTGCGGGCCGCGCAGCACCTCCACCCGGTCGACGTCGAAGAAGCGCGGTTCGGCCGTGCCCTGGCTGTAGATGTTGCGCGTGGTGAGCGAGACGTCGTCCAGGTAGATCGACACCGTGGCCGACCCCGCCTGCGAGCTGACGCCGCGCAGCTGCAGCGTCGCCAGGCCCGCACCGGCGCCGTTGGGGGTGGCGAACGACAGGTTCGGGATCACGCGCGAAAGGTCCGTGAAGTCGCTGACGTGGCTGTCCTGCATCTGGTCGCCCGACATCGTGGACACCGACAGCGGCACCTCGCGGATGTCTTCCTTGCGCTTCTGCGACGTGATGGTGATGGTCTGCAGACCGCCGCCCGTGGTCTGGGCGGGGGTTTCGAAGGCGGTGGCGGCCAGCAGGCCGGCGGCCATGGCGGCGGCGGTCTTCTTCATCGGGCGTCCCTCGTGCGCGGATGTGAAGCCGCGGAGTATCGAACGAAGAACCGACCTCGCAGCACCGTTGTCGCGAAGCCCCAACGGCGCCCAGGTCCGGTGCGGATAATCGCCCCGCATGGAACTGCGCCGCCGCGCCCTGGAGATCCTGCAGACCGCCGACCCGGCGGCCAAGGCGGCGGCGGCACGCGCGCTGGAGCCCCTGCTGGAAACAGGGGTGATCGACACCGCGGCCGTGCTGCCACCCGCGGGCCCGCTGCCTGGCCGCCCGCCGCGCCCGCGCCTGGTGGCGCCGGCATCGCTGCCGCGCCGCACGCCCTTCACGCCCGAGGGCCGCGCCGCGCTGCTGCACGCGGTGGCACACATCGAGTTCAACGCCATCAACCTGGCGGCCGACGCCGCCTGGCGCTTTGCCGGCATGCCCGAAGCGTTCTACCGCGACTGGCTGCGGGTGGCCGCCGAAGAGGCGCTGCACTTCGGCCTGCTGGCAGGCCACCTGGCGACGCTGGGCCACGCCTACGGCGACTTCGACGCCCACGACGGCCTGTGGTCCATGGTCGAAGCGACGGCGGGCGACATCCTGGCGCGCATGGCGCTGGTGCCGCGCACGCTGGAGGCGCGGGGCCTGGACGCCACGCCGCCGATGCAGGAACGCTTCCGCCGTGCCGGCGACCTGCGCGCAGTGGAGATCCTGGCCGTGATCCTGCGCGACGAGATCGGCCACGTCGCCATCGGCAACCGCTGGTTCGGCTGGCTGTGCGCCGGTCGCGGGCTGGACCCGGTGGCGGCCTACGAAGACCTCGCGTCGCGCTACGGCGCGCCGCGCCTGAAACCCCCGTTCAACCTGGCCGCGCGCGAAGCCGCCGGCTTCAGCGCGGCCGAGATCGCCGCCCTCGAAAGGACCTGATGCGCATCCTCGTCGCCGGTTTCCAGCATGAGACCAACACCTTCGCGCCTTCCAAGGCGGACTGGGCGGCCTTCGAATCCGGCGCCGCGTACCCGGCCACGAAACGCGGGCCCGGCATGATCGAGCACCTGGCGCCGACCACGCAGCCGCTGGGCGGCTTCATCCGCGACGCACGCGAACGCGGCTGGGAGCTGGTGCCTTCCATCTATGCCGGCGCGGTGCCTTCGGCGCACGTCACGAAGGACGCGTTCGAGCGCATCAGCGCCGCGCTGCTGGAAGACGCGCGGCGCGAACGCTTCGACGCCGTCTACCTGGACCTGCACGGCGCCGGCGTCGCCGAGCACTTGGACGACACCGAAGGCGAACTGCTCGAGCGCCTGCGCGGCGTGGTCGGCGCGACGATGCCGGTGGTGGCCAGCCTGGACCTGCACGCCAACGTGACCGAACGCATGCTGCGGCACGCCACCGCGATGACGGCCTACCGCACCTACCCGCACGTGGACATGGCCGAGACCGGCGCGCGCGCGGCGGCGCTGCTCGCGGTGGCGGCGGCGCGCGGGCCCTTCGCGACCCACTCGGTGCGCCTGCCCTTCCTGCTGGCGCTGAACGTGCAGTGCACGATGATGGAGCCGGCCGCCGGCCTGTACGCCGACCTGGCTTCGCTGGAAGCCCAGAGCGGCGTGCACCTCAGCTTCGCGATGGGTTTCCCGGCCGCCGACTTCCCCGAGTGCGGCCCGGTCGTCTTCGGCCATGGCCACGACGCCGCGGCGGTGCAGGCCAACGTGCAGGCGCTGGCCGAGAACGCGATCGCGCTGCGGCGCGAATGGGCGATGGAACTGCTGACGCCGGCGGCCGCGGTGGAACGGGCGCTGTCGCTCGCGGCGCACGAGACGAAGCCGGTGGTCATCGCCGACACGCAGGACAACCCGGGAGCGGGTGGCGATTCCAACACCACCGGCCTGCTGCATGCGCTGCGGGAGGCCGGCGCCGGCCGGCGTTTCCCCGGCCAGGTGGCGATGGGCCTGATGTTCGACCCCGCGGCGGCGGCCGCCGCGCGCGCGGCCGGCGTGGGCGCCGAACTCGAACTGTCGGTCGGCAGGTCGGTCACCACCTTCGACGGCGGCCGCAGCGATGCACCGCTGACGGCGCGCTTCAAGGTCACCGCCGTGAGCGACGGCCGCGTGGCGCTGCAAGGCCCCATGACGGCCGGCATGACTACGACGCTGGGGCCCAGCGCCTGCGTCGAGATCGAAGGCATCCGCGTGCTGCTGGCGAGCGCGAAGACGCAGATGCTGGACCTGGACCTGTACCGCTTCCTGGGCGTGGAACCCACCCAGGCGAAGGTGCTGGTCAACAAGAGCTCGGTGCACTTCCGCGCCGCGTTCACGCCCGTCGCTTCGCACATCCTGGTGGCCCGCTCGCCGGGGCCGATGGCCGCCGACCCGGCCGACCTGCCGTGGAAGCACCTGCCGCCCGCGCTGGCGCGCCGGCCCTGAAACGTACACTCACCCCGCCATGAACAAGCTCACGCGCCGTTCCGCCTTCGCCCTGCTGCTGGCCACGCTGCTGGCCGCCGGCTGCAGCAAGACCGAGCCGCCTGCGGCTCCCGCCGCGCCGGCGGCTGCCGCTTCAGCGGCACCGGCCGCACCGGCGGCCAAGGTCTACGTGGTCGGCACCGACGCCGCCTACGCGCCCTTCGAAAGCCAGAACGAGAAGGGCGAGATCGTCGGCTTCGACATCGACGTGGTGCGTGCCCTCGCCGCCAAGGCCGGCTTCGAGGTGAAGTTCGTCAACACGCCCTGGGAAGGCATCTTCAACGCGCTGGCGCAGGGCGACCGCGACATCGTGGTGTCGTCGGTCACGATCACGCCGGAACGCAGGCAGACGGTGGACTTCAGCGCGCCCTACTTCGACGCCGTGCAGTACATCGTGGTGAAGGACAGCAGCAAGGTGAAGGCCTTCGCCGACCTGAAGGCGCTGAAGGTGGGCGTGCAGAACGGCACCACCGGCGACGAGGTGGTGAGCAAGCTGCAGGGAAAGTCCAGCACCGCGATCAGGCGCTTCGAGTCGACACCCCTGGCGCTGAAGGAACTGGAAGCCGGCGGCGTGGACGCGGTGGTGGCCGACAACGGCGTGGTCACGCACTACGTGGCCAACAACCCGGGCGGCAGGTTCCGCACCGTCACCGACCCCGCCTTCGTGCCGGAACAGTACGGCATCGCGGTGCGCAAGGGCAATGCCGAGCTGCTCGGCAAGATCGATCAGGGCCTGGCCGCGATCCGCGCCGACGGCACCTACGAGCGCATCTTCACGCAGTACTTCGGCGCGAAGAAGTAGCCGCGCGGTGGACCTGCGCTGGGAGATCCTGGCCGGCTACGGGCCGCTGTTCGCCGCCGGGCTGCTGACGACGCTGCAGCTCACCGTGGTGGCCATCGCCTGCGGGCTGTTGCTGGGGGTGTTGTTCGGCCTGGTCAGCAGTTCGCGCGACGGGCCGCAGCCCCAGGGCGCGGCCGCAGCCTGGGCGCTGAAGGGTGCACGCGCGCTGACCACGGCCTACGTGGGCTTCTTCCGCGGCACGCCGCTGTTCGTGCAGATCCTTCTGGTGCACTTCGCGCTGATGCCCACGCTGGTGCACCCCGAGCACGGGCTGCTGCTGTCGGGCGAGGCCGCGCGCGAGTTCCGGCAGGCGCATGGCGCCTTCCTCTCCGGCGGCGTGGCGCTCTCGCTCAACGCCGGTGCCTACATCAGCGAGATCTTCCGCGCCGGCATCCAGAGCATTGCCCGCGGCCAGACTCAGGCCGCGTGGAGCCTGGGCATGACGCAGGCGCAGGCGATGCGCTTCATCGTGCTGCCTCAGGCGTTCCGGCGCATGGTGCCGGCGCTGGTGAACGAAGGCGTCACGCTGATCAAGGATTCTTCTCTCGTCTCGGCCATCGGCCTGGCCGAGCTGGCGCTGGCAGCGCGCACGGTAGCGGGCGCCTATTCGCGCTACTGGGAACCGTACCTCGCCATTTCGGCGGTGTACCTGGTGCTGACGCTGGCGCTCACCATGCTGGCGCGCCGGCTCGAGCTGCCGGCGCACCAGCGGGGCTGAGCCCCGAGCTCTTCGTCAGCCTTGCGTGGCCTTGTGCCCGGGGCCGTGGCCGCCACGGTCGTCGCCCTTGGGGTCGTCGGCGCCGTTCTTGGCCAGCACCGCCTTGTGCCCCGGGCCGTGGCCGCCGCGGTCGTCACCCTTGGGATCGTCGGCGCCGTTCTTGGCGATCAGGGCCTTGTGGCCGGGGCCGTGGCCTCCGCGGTCGTCGCCCTTGGGGTCGTCGGCGCCGTGCCTGGCGGCGGCACCGCCGGCGAATGCGGCCAGCACGGCCAGCGTCAGAATGGTCTTGAACATGTCTCGTCCTTCCAGTGCGTGCGTTCAGGTTGCGGGCCAGGACCTGCACCGTGTCGCGACCACCGCGCCGGCCCTGTGTCTCACAGAGCGAACCCACCCGTGGCCTGATACATGCGGAAGGAGCAACAGGCCGTAAGGAGCAAAAGGAGGAACGGCTCCCGGCCGCTGCCGTCGGCGGCTCAGGCCAGGCGCTGCAACGCGCGCGCGAAGGCGGCCACCGCCTGGTCGACCTGCTCTTCGCTGGCCACCAGCGGCGGCGCGAGGCGCACGACGGTGTGGTGGGTGTCCTTGGTGAGCACGCCTTCGGCCATCAGCGCTTCGCAGACGCGGCGCGCGCTGGCGAACGCGGGGTCGATGACCACGCCCACCAGCAGGCCGCGCCCGCGCACCTCCTGCACGGCCGGGTGCCGCAGGTCGCGCAGGGCGCCCATCAGCCGCTGGCCCAGCAGCGCGGCGCGCGCCGCCAGCCCTTCCTCTTCGAGCACGGCCAGCGCCTCCAGCGCCACCGCGGCGGCCAGCGGGTTGCCGCCGAAGGTGCTTCCGTGATCGCCGGGCGTGAACTGCGCCATCACGTCATCGCGTGCCAGGAAGGCACTTGCCGGCAGCAGGCCGCCGCCGAGCGCCTTGCCCAGCGTCAGGCCGTCGGGGAGCACGCCCTCGTGGTCGCAGGCCAGCCGCCGGCCGGTGCGGCCGAGGCCGGTCTGGATCTCGTCGCAGATCATCAGCACGTCGTGGCGGGTGCAGATCTCGCGCACCGCCCGCAGGTAGCCGGCGGGCGGCACCACGATGCCGGCCTCGCCCTGGATGGGCTCGACCAGGAAGGCACAGGTGTCGGGCGTGATCGCCGCCTCCAGCGCCGCCGCGTCGCCAAAGGGCACCTGCGCGAAGCCGGGCGCGAAGGGGCCGAAACCATCCCGGTACTGCGCTTCGCTGGAAAAGCCGACGATGGTGGTGGTGCGGCCGGCGAAATTGCCTTCGGCCACCAGGATCCGCGCGCGGCCCTCTGCGATGCCCTTGACCTTGTAGCCCCACTTGCGCGCCGCCTTGAGCGCGGTCTCCACCGCCTCGGCGCCACTGTTCATGGGCAGCGCCCGGTCCATGCCGGTCAATGTGCACAGGCGCTGCAGGAAGGGCCCCAGGCGGTCGCTGTGGAAGGCGCGCGAAGTCACGGCCAGCCGGGCCGCCTGCGAAGCCAGCGCGGCCACCAGGCGCGGATGGCCATGGCCGAAGCTCACGGCCGAGTAGGCGCTCATCATGTCCAGGTAGCGCCGGCCTTCGGTGTCCCACAGCCAGGCGCCTTCGCCGCGCGTCAGCACCACCGGCAACGGGTGGTAGTTGTGCGCGCCGTGGCGCTCTTCCAGGGCGATGGGATCGGCGGCGTGGGCGGTGTCGGGCAGGCGGGCATTCATGGCACCAGTGTGCCGGCGGGGGCGCGCAACAGGCTTTCCATTTCGCTCGCAGTTTTCATAAGACATGCAATAAACTTGCGTCAAGTGTCCATTGCCAATCATGAATTCAGATCTTGACGCCATTGACCGCAAGATCCTGGATGCCCTGCAGGCCGACGGCCGGCAGAGCAACGTGGACCTCTCCGCCCAGGTGCACCTGTCACCGGCGCAGACGCTGCGCCGGGTGCGCGCACTCGAGGAACGCGGCGTGCTGCGTGGCTACCGCGCGCTGGTGGCGCCCGAGTCGCTGGGCCTGGGCGTCACCGCCTACGTCAGCCTGAACATCCACGGCGGCGCCTTCGACCGCGTGCGCGACATCGAAGCGCGCATCCGCGACTTCCCGCAGATCCTGGAGTGCCACACCGTGAGCG
This sequence comes from Rubrivivax sp., assembly GCA_044224175.1. Taxonomy (GTDB): domain Bacteria; phylum Pseudomonadota; class Gammaproteobacteria; order Burkholderiales; family Burkholderiaceae_C; genus Rubrivivax. Next base: position 11,364 of record JBGAKY010000082.1, read on the forward strand.
GCGACCACGACTACCTGCTGAAGGTGGTGGCACGCGACCTGAAGGACCTGTCGCAGTTCCTCGCCGACCGCCTGATGCAGGTGCCCGGCGTCGACGACGTGCGTTCGATGATCTGCCTGGAGGAAGTGAAGCCGCTGGCACCGATGCCGACCTCGTTGTGAACGCTCAGCCTCGCGGGTGGTGCTTCGTGTGCAGCTGGCGCAGCCTCTCGCGCGCCACGTGGGTGTAGATGGTGGTGGTGCCGATGTCGGCATGCCCCAGCAGCATCTGCACCGCGCGCAGGTCGGCGCCGTGGTTCAGCAGGTGGGTCGCGAAGGCGTGTCGCAGCGTGTGCGGGGACAGCGGCGCGGTGACGCCGGCCCGCTTCGCGTAGCGCTTGACCAGGTTCCAGAACATCTGCCGCGTCATGCCCGCGCCACGCACCGTGACGAAGAGCGCGTCGCTGGTGCGCCGCTGCAGCACCGCCGGGCGGCTTTCGTCCAGGTAGCGCTGAAGCCAGGCGTGCGCTTCCTCGCCGAAGGGCACCAGACGTTCCTTCGAGCCCTTGCCGGTGACGCGCAGCACCCCTTCCGACAGCCCCAGGTGCACGGTCTTCATGCCCACCAGTTCGCTCACGCGCAGGCCGCTGGCGTACAACAGCTCCAGCATCGTGCGGTCGCGCAGGCCCAGCGGCTGCGTGGTGTCGGGCGCCGCCAGCAGCGCTTCCACCTGGGCTTCCGACAGCGTGCGCGGCACGCGCAGCGGCTGCTTCGCCGACTGCAGGCGAAGAGTGGGGTCGGCCGCCACCAGGCGTTCGCGCAGCGCCCAGCGGAAATAGCGCTTGAAGACGGTGAGGCGCCGGTTCGCGGTGGTCGCGCGCGTCTCGGCGTGGCGTTCGCCGGCGTAGGCCAGCAGGTCGGACTCGCGCGTGTCGTCCAGCGCTCGGCCGGCCCGGGTGGCCAGCCAGCCGGCGTAGAGCGTCAGGTCGCGCCGGTACGCCGCCAGCGTGAGCGCGGCCAGGCCGTCTTCCACCCAGAGGGCGTCGACGAAGCGGTCGATGGCGGCCTGGCTGTCGGCCCGCAGCGGCGGCGCTTCGTCTTCCAATTCAGTCCAGCGTGAGCTTGGACGTCTCGACGACTTTCTTGTAGACGGCGAACTCGGCCTTGATCTGGGCCGCGAACTCGTCGGGGCTGTTGGCGATGACGATGGAGCCGGTGTCCTCGATGCGCTTCTTCACGTCGGGCAGCGCCACGGTGGCCTTGACGGCGGCGTTCACCTTGTCGATCACTTCCTTGGGCAGGCCCTTGGGGCCGTAGATGCCGTAGTAGGCCATGCGGTTCACCGGCTCCAGCCCCACTTCCTTGAAGGTGGGCACGTTGGGCAGCACCGCCAGCCGCGAAGGCGCGGCCACCACGATGGGGATCAGCCGGCCGTCCTTGATGAAGGGCAGCGCCGAGGGCAGGTTGTCGAAGATGATCTGCACCTGCCCCGCCACGGTGTCGTTGAGCGCCGGGCCGGCGCCGCGGTACGGGATGTGCGTCATGAACACCCCGGCCATGCTCTTGAACAGCTCGGTCTGCAGGTGGCCGATGCCGCCGGTGCCGCTGCTGGAATAGCTGTACTTGCCCGGGTTCTTCTTCAACTCGGCGATGAAACCCTTGTAGTCGCGCGCCGGGAAGCTGGGATGCACCGCGATCACGTTGGGCGTGGCCGCGATGTTGGTGATGGGCGTGAAGTCGGTCAGCGGGTTGTACGGAATCTTCGGGTTGATGGCCGGGTTGGCCGCCGTGGTGGACACGGTGGCCATGCCGAGCGAATACCCGTCGGGCGTCGCCTTCGCGGTCTCGTTGGCGCCCACCGCGCCGCCGCCTCCGGCCTTGTTCTCGACGATCATGGTCTGGCCGAGGGCGGCGTTGATCTTCTCCGACACCACGCGGGCGATGATGTCGGTGGTGCCGCCGGGCGCGAACGGCACCACCAGCTTGACCGGCTTGCTGGGGTAACCCTGGGCCATCGCCGCCAGCGGGGCGGCCGCGAAGGCGATGAACAACGTGGGCAGCAGGCGTCTCTTCATGGGGTTTCTTTCGGTGAGTGGGCAGTGGTGGCCGCGATTGTGGATCAGGCCGGCGGCTCGCCCAGCAGGCCGGCCTTGAGCTTCTTGTCCACCGGCCTGTCGCCCAGGAAGATGGACATCACCGCCGCATAGAAGTCGGCGCCGGCCACGGGTTCACCGCGCTGCTTGCCGTTGTAGAAGAACACCAGGCCCTGGCCGGGGACGAAGTCCAGGTCGACCACGTCGCCCTTCTTCACGCTGCCCACCGCGCGCACCTGGGCATTGAAGCGCTCGCGACGTTCGGCCAGGCCGGCCTGGGCCGACTCCGGCATGTTGCGGCCGATGCCCTTGTCGATGGCCTTGACGAATTCCTCGGTGGAAGCCTCCTGCATCATGCGCAGACGGATGCGCTTGGCGCCGGCCATCGCCATGGCCTGCGCAGGGTCGGCCGTCTTCGTGGACAGGTACAGGCCGGCCGCGTAACCCTTCAGCCAGGCCACCGCGCGCAGACCCACGCCGTTGAGCACCAGCGGGCTTGCGCCCACCGTGGCGGTGCCTTCGAAGGACTGGCCCGCGATCGTGAGCTGGGCGAAGGCGGGCATGGCGGCGAACGCCAGCGCGGCAAGCAGGGTTCGGCGGGTCGGCATGGGCAGGTGGACTCCGGTGGACGACACGGGTTGTACAACGCGCCGACCCCTTCGCCCGCCGACCGCGCTGGCACACTCCGCCCCCACATGCCCGACGCCCTGCTGCTGCTGCCGGACTTCACCCTCATCGCCTGCGGCTACCTGATCTGCCGCCACACGCCGCTGGACCGCAAGGTCTGGGACGGGGCCGAGCGGCTGGTGTACTTCGTGCTCTTCCCGGCCTTGCTGTTCAGCGCCATCCTGCGCAACCCGCTCACGCCCGGCGCGGTGGCGCCGCTGGCGGCCAGCGGGGTGGCGGTGGTGGGCTGCGGCATCGCGCTGGCCTACGCGCTGCGGCGGTTCCCGGGCGTGGACGCCAGGCTGCACGCTTCGGGCGCGCAGACCGCGTTCCGCTTCAACTCCTACATCTCGCTCGCGCTGGCCGAGCGTCTGGCCGGCACGCCGGGGGTGGCCTGGACCGCGCTGCTGGTGGCGCTGTGCGTGCCGCTGTGCAACGTCGCCGCGGTGTGGCCGCTGGCGCGCCATGGCGGCCACGGCTTCTGGCGCGAACTGGCGCGCAACCCGCTCATCCTGTCCACCGCCGCCGGGCTGGCGTTCAACCTGCTGGGCCTGCGCCTGCCCGAACTGGCGACGACCACGCTCGGCCGCATCGGCAACGCCGCGCTGCCGATCGGCCTGATGGCGGTGGGTGCCGGGCTGCGCATGGGCGCACTGCGCGAAGGGCCGGGGCTGGCGGCTTCGCTGCTGGCCATCCGCCATGCGGTGCTGCCCGCGCTGGCGATCGCACTGGTCACCGCGCTGGCCCTGCCGCCGGCGCAGCAGGCCATCGTGGTCGCCTTCGCCGCTCTGCCCACCGCCAGCAGCGCCTACGTGCTGGCGGCGCGCATGGGCGGCCATGGCGGCTACGTCGCCGGGCTGGTGACGCTGTCCACGCTGATCGGCATGGCCGGCCTGCCGCTGGCGCTGCTGGCCCTAGGGCTGGTCCGCCAATGGGCTTGAGCGCTGTGCCAGCGCCCATTCGATGTGCTCGCGCACCAGTTCGCCGGCGCCTTCGCGCGCCTGCACGAGCGCTTGCGCGATCGCCACTTCGCCGGTCTCGCGCCAGGCATTGCCCAGTGCCACCGCCAGGTTGCGCCGCCAGCGCTGCCAGCCGATGCGGCGGATGGCGCTGCCTTCGGTGCGGCGCAGGAACTCGGCTTCGCTCCAACGCCACAGCGCCAGCAGGGTGACTCCGGCGAAGCCTTCGCGCACGTCGAAGTCGGGCAGCGTGCTGCGCCGGGCGTACTTGTTCCAGGGGCAGACCAGCTGGCAGTCGTCGCAGCCGTAGACGCGGTTGCCGACGGCGGCGCGCAGCGCCTCGGGAATCGGCCCCGCGTGCTCGATCGTCAGGTAGCTGATGCAGCGCCGGGCGTCCAGGCGGTAGGGGGCCACGATGGCCCGGGTAGGGCAGGCGTCGAGACAGGCGCTGCAGTGGCCGCAGTGCGCAGTGACGGCTTCGGTCGGCGGCAAGGCAAGATCGACGAAGATCTCGCCCAGGAAGAACATGGAACCGCCTTCGCGCGCCAGCGCCAGCGTGTGCTTGCCACGCCAGCCGATGCCGCTGCGGGCCGCCAGTTCCACTTCGAGCACCGGCGCCGAGTCGGTGAACACGCGGTGGCCGACGGGGCCGACCTCGGCCGCCAGCCGGTCGGCCAGCGCCTGCAGGCGGCCGCGCAGCACCTTGTGGTAGTCACGGCCGCGGGCGTAGACCGAGACCACGGCCTGCGCCGGGTCCTGCAGCCGGCCCTGCTCGGCCTCGGCCCAGCCGGGGGCCGCGTCGCGCGGCAGGTAGTCCATGCGCACGGTGATGACCGACACCGTGCCCGGCACCAGTTCGGCCGGGCGGGCGCGTTTCAGGCCATGCGCGGCCATGTAGCCCATGCCGCCATGAAAGCCAGCCTCCAGCCAGGCCAGCAACCCGGGCTCGGCCGCGGCCAGGTCGATGCCGGCCGCCCCGATCTGGGAGAATCCCGCCTCGTGCGCCCACTCCCGCAAGCGCTGCATGAGCGCCAGGCTGTCCGCGTGACCGTGAGCCCGATGCTGCCCCTGCATGCGCCCATTCTAGGAACCCGACGCCTCCACTGGCCTGAAGAGGCCGCCTGCGCGGCCACCGCGCAGGCGCTGGCCGCGCATCTCGAACTGCGCGACGCCTGCGTGGAATTGCGCGGCCCGCTCGGCGCGGGCAAGACCACGTTCGTGCGTCACCTGCTGCGCGCGCTGGGCGTTCAAGGCCGGGTGAAGAGCCCCAGCTACGCCATCGTCGAGACCTACGCGCTGCCCGGCCTGGCGGTCTCGCATTTCGACTTCTACCGCTTCGACGACCCGCACGAGTGGGTCGACGCCGGCCTGCGCGACCTGTTCGCCGTGCCGGGCTTGAAGATCGCGGAATGGCCCGAGAAGGCCGAAGCACTGCTGCCGGCGCCTGACCTGCGCATCACCCTCACCCCCGGCGACGGCGACGCGCGCGAGGTCACGCTCGAAGCCTTCAGCGCTCGTGGCCGCGCCCTGATGGCATGAACGGACAGCGCCGCACCGCAATGCGCTCCATGGGTGCGCTGGCCCTGCTGCTGAAGGCGCCGCAGCTGGCCTGGGGCGCCGGCATCGTGGGCGTGCGCGTCTGGCCGGCGGCCGAGTACACCCGCGTCACGATCGAAAGCGACGAACCGCTGACCGCGCGCCACTTCGTCACCGACGGCCCGCTGCGCCTGGTGGTCGACGTCGAAGGCCTGGAGCTGAGCGCGCAGCTGCGCGAGCTGGTGGGCAAGGTGCGCCCCGACGACCCTTTCATCGCCGGCGTTCGCGTGGGCCAGTTCCAGCCGCGCGTGGTGCGCCTGGTGCTGGACCTGAAGCAGGCGGTGGCACCGCAGCAGGCGCAGCTGGCGCCGGTGGCGGCGTACAGGCACCGCCTGATCTTCGACCTCTACCCCACCGAGGCGCCCGACCCGCTGCTGGCGCTGATCCGCGACAAGGAAGCGGCCGAAGCCAGGGCCGCGAAGGCGGTGCAGGACGCGCTGGGCGAACTGATGGCACGCGTCGACCGCCCCGGCGCGCCACCGCCCGCGCCGCCTGCCTCGGCCCCCGTGCTGCAGACCCCCGCCCAGCGACCGCCCGCGCCCGCCACCGAAGACGAGAAGCAGCGCGCCGACCGCCTGGTGATCGTGGCGCTCGACCCCGGGCATGGCGGCGAGGACCCGGGCGCCGTCGGCCCCACCGGCCTGCGCGAGAAGGACGTGGCGCTGGCCATCGGCCTGGCGCTGAAGGAGAAGCTGGACGCCATGCCCGGCGTGCGCGTGATGATGACGCGCGACGCCGATTTCTTCGTGCCCCTGGTCGACCGCGTGAAGAAGGCGCGCCGCGTGCAGGCCGACCTCTTCGTCTCCATCCACGCCGACGCCTTCTTCAAGCCCGAGGCGCGCGGTGCCAGCGTCTTCGCGCTGTCCACCCGCGGCGCGTCCAGCAGCGCGGCACGCTGGATGGCCGAGCGCGAGAATGCCGCCGACACCGTGGGCGGCGTCAGCTCCGCCAAGGTGAAGGACGCGCAGGTGCTGCGCGCGCTGCTGGACATGAGCACCACGGCGCAGATCAAGGACAGCCTGAAACTGGGCAGCGAGGTGCTCTCGCGCATCGGCCGCGTGGGCAAGCTGCACAAGGGCAGCGTCGAACAGGCGGGTTTCGCAGTGCTGAAGGCACCCGAGATCCCGAGCATCCTGGTCGAGACCGCCTTCATCTCCAACCCCGAAGAGGAAGACCGCTTGCGAGACCCCGACTACCGCGCACGCCTGGTGGACGCGCTGGCCAGCGGCATCCGCCGCTACTTCGCCAAGAATCCGCCGCTCGCCCGGCAGCGCACGCTGTGAAGGCCGCCGCGCTGCTGCTGGCCCTGGCGGCACCCGCCGCCTTCGCGGCCGATGCCCCCTGCCCTGCCGGCCTGCCCGAAGGCACACGCTGCGCGAGCGGCCGCGACGAGGCCGGCGCCTTCTGGTGGGTGGCCCTGCCGCCCCGGTGGGACCGCCAGGTGCTGGTGCTGCACGCGCACGGCGGCCCGGAGCTCGGCACCCCCAAGCCCGAGCGCGGCGCCGAGGACCTGCGCCGCTGGAAGGTGATGGTCCGCGCCGGCCTCGCCTGGGCCGGTTCCACCTTCCGGCAGGGCGGCGTGGCGGTGCGCAGCGCGGCCGAAGACACCGAACGCCTGCGCAAGCTCTTCGTCGCCGAGTTCGGCGCCCCGCGCGTGACGCTGCTGCACGGCCAGAGCTGGGGCGCCAGCGTGGCCGCCACCGCGGCGCAGATGTTCCCCGCCAGCTACGACGGCGTCCTGCTCACCAGCGGCGTGCTGGGCGGCGGCACGCGCAGCTACGACTTCCGGCTCGACCTGCGCGTGGTCTGGCAGGCGGTGTGCGGCAACCACCCGCGCGAGGGCGAGCCCGCCTACCCGCTGTGGCAGGGGCTGCCCAGGGGCGCGACGATGGCGCGCGCCGAACTGAACCGCCGGGTCGACGAATGCACCGGCCTCGGCCACCCGGCAGCGGAACGCACGGCGGAACAGCAGCGACGCCTGAAGACCCTGCTCGACGTGATCCGCGTCCCCGAGCGGTCGCTCGCCGGGCATCTGGCCTGGGGCACCTTCCACTTCCAGGACATCGCCTGGAACCGCGCCGGCGGGCGGCCGGTGTTCGGCAACACGGGCGCGCAATACCAGGGCTCGCCCGACGACGCGGCGCTCAACGCGCGCGTCGAACGCTACCGCGCCGACCCCGAGGCACGCGCCGCCTTCGGCGCCGACACCGACCCCACCGGCCGCATCGAGCGCCCGGTGCTCACCCTGCATGCCATCGGCGACCCGGTGGCCTTCGTCGAGCTGGAGAGCACCTGGGCCGACACCATGACCGCCGCCGGCCACGCCGGCAACCTGGTGCAGGCCTTCACCGACGACCACGAGCACAGCTACCTGAGCGACGTGCAGTACGTGGCCGCGGTACAGGCGCTGCTGGCCTGGGTGGAGAAGAAGGACAAGCCGACGCCGGTGGCGCTGGCCGAACGCTGTGCCGCGCTGCAGCCGGCCTGGGGCGCCGAATGCCGCTTCAGGCCCGACTACCGGCCGCCGCCGCTGGCCAGCCGCGTGGCGCCGCGCCAGCCCTGATTCAGCCGGCCACCGTAGGCTGCACGCGGCGCGACTTCCAGGCGCCGTACAGCACGAACAGGCCGGGGATCAGGATCATCGCCCAGATGATCTTCGACAGGTGCTGCTGCACCCAGGGGATGTTGCCGAACAGGTAGCCGGCCATCGTGACGCTGCCCACCCACAGCAGTGCGCCGCTCACGTCGAACAGCGTGAAGCGGCTGCGCGTCATCTGCGCCACGCCGGCGACGAAGGGCGCGAAGGTGCGCACGAAGGGCATGAAGCGGCCGGCGATGAGCGTGAAGCCGCCGTACTTCTCGTAGAAGGCATGCGTGCGGTCGAAGGCCGCGCGGTTGAAGAAGCGGCTGTTCTCCCACTTGAACACGCGCGGCCCCACGGCGCGCCCGATGGTGTAGTTGGTCTGGTTGCCCAGCACCGCCGCCGCCACCAGCAGGGCCAGGGTGAGCGGCAGGTTCATCAGCCCCAGCCCGCACAGCGCACCCACCACGAACAGCATGGAATCGCCGGGCAGGAAGGGCATCACGACGAGCCCGGTCTCGACGAAAATGATGAGAAACAGCAGCGCATAGACCCAGTTGCCGTAGCCCAGCACGAACTGGCGCAGGTGCAAGTCCACGTGGAGGATGAAATCGATCAGGAAAGCAGCGAATTGCATCAAGCCTCGCGCGGCCGCCCGAAGAGGCGTGATCCCCCTCGGGGGGACCACGCCAAGGGCGTGTAGGGGGTGGTCGGGACGCCGATTATCCGTGGCGCGCGCTATGCTGCCGCACCGATGACCCAGCCGCCTGAGATCGAGACCGCAGCGCGCCGCGAACTGCTGCAGATTGCGCTGCACAACTCGGGCCGCAGCGTGCTGCTGCTGACGGTGGCGGTGGGCTTCATCGCCTGGCTGGGCTGGACCGACGGCCACGAGGTGGCCGCCGCCGCCACCGCGGTGCTGGGCGGCACCGTCGCCGCCTGGCGCTGGTGGCTGGCCCGGCGCCATGCCGACACCAGCACGCTGGACCCTGCCGCCATGGACCGCATCGTCCACGCGCTGGAAGGCAACGCGGTGGGCGCCGGCCTGATGTGGGTGCTGGCCACGTCCACCATCTACCCGTCGCTCGATGGCATGACCTCGACGGTGTACGTGGTCATCGTCTGCGGTTCGGTGGCGACGGCGGCCTTCTTCATGTCGATGGCCGGCCGTTCCTACCTGTGGCTTTCCACGATGCAGCTGGGCGCGCTGGCGGTGGTGAGCCTGCTGTCTTCGCATGTCTACTCGGTGCCGCTGTCGGTGCTGGCCGCGGTGTTCGGCATCACCATGTGGCAGGCGACGAAGGAGTTCCGCACCGTCGCCGATCGCTCCATCCGCCACGGCCTGGAGGCCGACGCGGCCAACGCCTCGCTGCAGCGCGCCAAGGAGGCCGCCGAGGCCGCCAACGTGGCCAAGTCGCAGTTCCTGGCCACCATGAGCCACGAGATCCGCACGCCCATGAACGGCGTGCTGGGCGCGCTCGACCTGCTGCGCACGACGCCGCTGGACGGCCGGCAGCGCCGCCTGGTGAAGACCGCCGCCGCGTCGGGCGAGTCGCTGATGGACATCCTCAACGACGTGCTCGACCACTCCAAGATCGAGGCCGGCAAGCTGCTGCTGGCGGCGACGCCGATGTCGCTGCACTCGGTGGCGGCTTCAGCCGCCGCGCTCTTCCGCGCCAATGCCGAAAGCCGCGGCCTAACGGTGGGCCTTCAGATCGACACCGGCGTCGCCGACTCCGTGGTGGGCGACGCGCCGCGCCTGAAGCAGGTGCTGCTCAACCTGGTGGGCAACGGCGTCAAGTTCACCGAACGCGGCAGCGTCAACCTGCGCCTGCTGGCGCTGCCGGCGCCCGAAGGCCACTGCTGCGTGCGCTTCGAGGTCGAAGACACCGGCATCGGAATGCCGCCCGACGCGCTGGGCCACGTGTTCCAGCCCTTCCACCAGATCGACAGCACGCGCAGCCGGCTGCGCGGCGGCACCGGGCTGGGGCTGGCGATCAGCCAGCGCATCATCGAGGCGATGGGCGGCCACATCGACGTTCGAAGCGAACTCGGCCGCGGTTCCTGCTTCGGCTTCACGCTCACGCTGCCGCGCGCCAAGGTGACGGTGGCGCCGCCGGCCGATTCGGGTTTCGTGCCGCTGGACGCGCGCGAGTCGCTCTCCGGCGTGGTGCTGCTGGTCGAAGACAACATCGTCAACCGCCTGATCGGCGCCGAGATGCTGAAGTCGCTGGGCGTCGACGTGGTGGAAGCCGAACACGGCGCGCAGGCGGTGGAGATGCTGGACCGCCAGCGCTTCGACCTGGTGCTGATGGACATCCAGATGCCCATCCTCGACGGCTACGCGGCCACCAAGCAGATGCGCGAACGCGAGGCCCGTCTGCGCCTGCCGCGCGTGCCCATCGTGGCGCTCACCGCGAACGCCTTCGACGAGGACACGATCCAGTCGCTGGCCGCGGGCATGGACGCCCACTTGGCCAAGCCCTACACGCGCGAACAGCTGCGCGAACTGCTGCAGCAGTGGCTGTGAGACGCCGCCGCTAGCCGCCGGTGCGGCGGTCCGGCCCGGCGGCGCGGCGGTCGCCCCCGCTGGGCGCGCACGGCGGTCCCCGCCGGTGCGACGTTCGCCCCAGATCGAATCCAGCTCCAGGCGCTTGATCTCCTCGACCGCGCCTTCCTCGGCACCGCCGGCCTTGCGCGCCTGCGCGCGGGCCAGCCGCTCCATCAGGCGCAGGTCGCGGTCGGTCAGGTGCATCGCCGTCTCGGCCCAGTGGTCCACGATGGCCTGCAGCGTTTCCAGCCGCACCGGGGCCGCCAGCCGCTGCGCGTGCAGCGCCGCCAGCGTGCCGCGCAGCCGGGGGTCGACCTCGCGCACCACGCGTTCGATGGCGGCTTCGCCGGCGCCGTCGTCCACCACCACGTCGACCAGGCGGCGGCTGGCCAGTTCGTCGGCGCCGTACAGGCGGCCGGAGAGGATCATCTCGTTGGCCACCGCGAAGCCGGCCTTGCGGATGGTGAAGTCCCAGGCGCCCATGCCGGGGAACAGGTTGAACAGCACCTCGGGGAAACCCGCCTGCGCGCTGCGTTCGAAGATGACCTTGTGGAAGGGCAGAACTGACTCCAGCCCGCCGCCCAGGGTGTCGCCCTGCACCAACACCGTGGTGTGGATGCCGCGCCCGGCGGCGTTCTCCATCCACCAGACCAGGTCCACGCACATGCGGCCGTAGAGCTTGAGCGACTCGACGTCGCCGGCGCGCACCAGCAGCACGAACAGCGCCAGGTCGCCGCCGAAGTTGAAGACCTTGGGCACGTCGGACGTCATCACGAAGTGGCGCACCAGGCCCGGGTTGGACGAGATGTCGTCCAGCATCTGCTGCAGTTCACTCATCGCCGCCAGGCTGTAGCACTGGATCGGCTTGACGCAGGTGCGCACGCGCAGCAGCCGCAGGTCGGAACTCCACTCCAGCCGTATGGTCTTGTACGGCCGCCCGAGCAGCGCGGCGACCCCGGTGCGCTCCGGCGCGTTCATACCTTCTCGATGATGCGGGTGAAGTGGTGGAAGTTGACGCGCACCGATTCGACGATGGCCTCCTTCGCCGCCGGGTCCTTCACCTGGTTGAGGATGACGCGCAGGTCGGCCATGTGCTGCGCGTCCATGGTGGCGTGCGAGGCGATGAACGAGACGCCGGTGTCGCCGTCCAGCAGCAGCGACTCGCGGATGGCCGAAGCGAACGGCCCGCCGTAGACCGAGGCGATGACCTCCAGCGCATAGAGCATGCCCAGCGCCGAACAGGGGTGGCGGCGGTCCGCCGCCCAGTAGTTGTAGCCGTTGAGCGCGAGTGTGTCGGGGCCGGGACGGTGTGCCACGGTGTCCGAAGCCTGGACACCCACCGCTTCCAGGTCGTTGCGGACCCAGACCTCGTGACCCTTCTCCTCCTGCATGTGCTCGTAGAGGAAGTAGCGCACCGGGGTGAAGCCGTCGTCCAGTCGGCTGGCGGCGGCGGCGCAGACGGGATTGAAGTGCCAGACCACGTGGTACAGCTCGAGCAGCAGCGCGCGGTAGCGCTCGACCGGCATGCCGTCGGCCACCGCCGCCACCACCACCGGGTGCGTCTCGAAGGCGCGTCGGTCTTCGTCGGTGGCGGTCACCAGCTCGGCGAAAAAGGGCAGCATGAATCTCCTCTGGCAGACCATCCCGTGATTGCGGGCTTGCAGCGATTTTGATGCCAGCGCCTGGAGGCCGCTACCGAGAAGCAGTTTTCCTTGCGCTTCTACAATGCCGATCGATGAAGTCATGCCTGACGTGAACGGCCCCGCTCCGTCGGCCCTGCGGCGCCCGATCCGCGAACTGCCCGACCTGCTGGTGAGCCAGATCGCCGCCGGCGAGGTGGTCGAACGACCGGCATCGGTGGTGCGCGAACTGGTCGACAACGCGCTCGACGCCGGGGCCCGGCAGATCGTGGTGCGCCTGGCCGCCGGCGGGGTGCGTGCCATCACGGTGGAAGACGACGGCGCCGGCATCGCCGCCGAAGAGCTGCCACTGGCGATCCGCCGCCACGCCACCAGCAAGATCGCGAGCCTGGGCGACCTGGAGTCGGTCTCGACCATGGGCTTCCGGGGCGAGGCGCTGGCCGCCATCGCCTCGGTGGCCGAACTGGCGCTCACCAGCCGCACGGCGGAAGCGCCGCACGCCACCCGGCTGGACGCCGCCAGCGGCGAGATGCAGCCCGCTGCGCGCGCCACCGGCACCACGGTGGAGGTGCGCGAACTCTTCTACGCCACCCCGGCGCGGCGCAAGTTCCTGAAGTCCGACGCCACCGAGCTGGCCCACGCGCTGGACGCCGTGCGCCGCCACGCGCTGGCGCGCCCCGACGTGGCCTTCGCGGTCTGGCACGAAGGGCGGCTGGTCGCGCAGTGGCGCGCCGCCAATGCCGGCCAGCGCCTGGCCGACGTGCTGGGCGCCGACTTCATCGGCGCCAGCCGCGACCTGGCCGCCGTGGCCGGCCCGCTG
>JBGAKY010000083.1:0-24111 GCA_044224175.1 Rubrivivax sp.
CAGGCGACGTGCATAGGTCAATCGGGCATGCTTGTGGCTGTTCATCCGGTTGGCTTCCTTGAGGATTGGGTGTTTGGCGACTTCCAGTCTCTCAAACCCAATCCGGATGAACACCGGATACAACCTATTGAAGCTTCACACCTAGCCGGGACACCTGCGGTGGCCGAAACGCAGCAGATGCTCGATGCCGCCCTGACAGCGCTAAGGCGGCGCGGTGTCGAGTCGACGATCCGCGCTGCGGTCGAATTAGCCCGAATGACGACCTACCGCTATCGTTCAGTAAAGCAGATCTCGCGCTTGCAGGCCTTCTCGGCGCTAGGCGACGCACGTCGACTGGCAGTCGGCACCGGCCGTGTGCTGCCCGCCGAAGTCAGCGCCATTCTCGACTTGAACGAGGCCGACGCGATGTCGCACTCAGGTCGAGTCTCAGATGCGCTGCCCATCCTCGAGAAGGCCCATGCCGTGCTATGGCCGCTTGCGGCCGGCCCGATGGAACGGCGACAACTGGCCTATGCATTGGGTCGCACGCTGGCCGTGTCAGGGAGGCACGAGGAGGCGGACCATTGGCTGCGCGAGGTACTCAAGGCATCGCTAGACGCCGGCCGCGCGACAAATCCCAATACCGGTGGCGACTATTACTGGATTGCGAAGAACCTGACGATGTGGGGCCACCTTGAGGACGCCCTCCGGGCCCTGGAAGCTGCGCCCACCTTCCCGCCGATTGTGGACGAGGCAGGCGAGACCGATGACATGGGCAATCACTTCATCCGCCTCGCCCGCAGCCAGCTTCTTCTGGAGAGTGGGCGCGCGATGCAGGCGCTTGAGGCAGTTCCCCTTGAGTTCTTTGGGCGGATGGAAGTCGAGCCATGGCTGATCTACGGTGCCGCTCTGTGCGAGGTCGGTCGGCCCTCCGATGGCTACTCGGCACTTCGGAACGCATTGACCTACAACGAGCGCGATGACGATGATCCTGTCAGCCCTTGGGGCGCATGGATTCATGCGATCGTCGGTCGTTGCGCGCTTGCAACCGGCGACCGCCGCGCGGCGGCGGAGTTCGCGGCCCAGGCCCGGACAACATTCGATGCCCAGCCAGGGGTCAGCCCATGGTTCAAGGCTCCTCTCGTCGCACTCGAGCGCGAGCTCGGTCTGAGAGGGGCGCCGCTCGGAAGCAAGACGTCGGCTGCTTTTCAGCGAAATCGCTGGTCAGTTTCGCCCAAGGTCGAAGCCCAGTATGTTCCAGCTCGCTAGCGAACGTCGACTCGAACCAGTCGACAACCTCCGCGTCGTGCCAAGGGCACTCCGCCGCCACCGGCGACCGCACCCGCTCGAAGTGTTTCTTGTCGTACAGCACATACGCCATCGGCACCGCCGCGCCCGCCGTAGGATGTTCGAACGCCGGCCCGGTCTGACGGGCCCCCAGGCGAGCGAACAGCGGCTTCATTGCCGGCACGCAGTCGATCAGGCAGAAGGCGCATTCCGGCCGGTACTCGCGCATATGACGGTAGAACGCTAGCGCGAAACGGCCCATAAGCGTGCCATTGCGGTAGGTCGGCTCAATGATGGTGCGCGTCACCATGAACAGGCGGTCGGGACAGTAGTGACCGAATCGCGACAAGTCGCGCAAGGCGGCGTACTCGCCGAACCCGCAATCGGGCCGGTGCGTGCCATAGTTCAGCCGTGCAGAGCCGACCAGCCTGTCGCCATCGAACGCACCAAGGATGAAGCCTTCGTCGTCCAGAGGATCGTGAGGGTCTGCATGGCGAGTGCCGTAGCCCATCTCACGCACGAACACCTCGTGCCGCTGGCGTAGCACTGCCCGGTGTTCAGCTGCGGTTGCGATCAATCGGATCTGCATTTCGGATCTCCTCCTTGGCAAAGTTGTGGAGCCAAGTCCAGGATCGGGTGCACGCGATTCGAGAGGGCCCCGATGGACCAGACGGACCCTCCGGGCCGAAGCGGTCATCGTCCCGCGGTATCGGCTTCAGTGGCGTTCGAGCAGCGCAGCGCCGAAGGTGTACCCGGCGCCGAAGGCACACAGACCGATGCGGCGAGCGAGCGGATTGGCACGCAGTGCGTGGTCCAGGGCCAAGGGAATCGAGCTGGACGAGGTGTTGCCGACCGTGCGAATGCCGTTCCACACGCGCCCGGGCTCAAGTCGCAACCGCGTGCGCAGCGCTTCGATGATGCGGCCGTTGGCCTGGTGTGGAACGATCAGGTCCAGCTGCCCCGGCGTCAGGTCGGCGGCTTCACAGACGCGATTCAGAACCGCGCCCATGCGATGGACGGCCTCGCCAAAGACCCGACGGCCGTCCATGTGCACCCGAGCACCTTCCGCGGGCAAGGGGATGCGCAGTGCACTGCCGTCGTCGCCTTGTGCGCCAATCAAGGGACGCTGAATGCGTGCCAATGCTGTCTGACAGCCGCCCCGAAGGGCCAGCACGGTGGCCGTGGCCGCACCGTCGATCTGAAAGTCCACCGTGTGCGGGATGCGCCGGGTGAAGATCTTCCGCGCGGCCCACTTGCCGTCGGGCTGGCGCTCCGGGAAGTAGACCATTGCCTCTTTGGTCCGGCGCAAGTAGAACGGCGCGGCCCTGCGTTCCATGGCCTCCTGGATCGACCGCACATCCGCGTAGGCATCGCGGTCGAGCAGCTGCAGGAACAGCGAGAAGTTCTCCGGGCTGCCCTTGTGCGGCGTGGCCGTGAGAAGCAGGTAATGATCGGCGCTGTCGCGAAGCAGCTCGCCCAGCGCATAGCGCGCAGTCTTGCGTGCCGGCGGGCTCCACGACATGCGGTGCGCCTCGTCCACAATGACGAGATCCCAATGGGCCTGCCGCAGACCCGGAATGATGTCGTCGCGCTTGGCGAGGTCCAGCGAAACGACCAGCTGCTTCTGCTTCAGCCACTGATTGACGCCGAACTGATCGCGGATGTCGTTGCCCTTGGCCGACGCCCAGGGCGATGCCGCGCCGCGCCTCCACGAACTGCCGTTCACCGAAGCCGAAGCGACGCAGCACCACGCGACGCTGGTCGACGAGGTGGTGCGCATGCTGTGCGCCGGCGTGATCCACGGCGACCTCTCGGAGTTCAACATCCTGCTGGCCGCCGACGGGCCGGTGATCATCGACCTGCCGCAGGCGGTGGACGCCGCGGGCAACCACCACGCGCCGCGCATGCTGCTGCGCGACGTGGACAACCTGCGCGGCTTCTTCGGCCGCCACGCACCGGCGCTGCTGGCCACGCAGTACGGCCCCGAGATCTGGTCGCTCTATGCGGCCGGTCTGCTGGTGCCCGACATGGCGCTCACCGGGCGCTACGAACGCCAGCCCGGCGCGGTGGACCTGTCCGGCGTGCTGCGCGAGATCGAAGACGCCCGGCTCGAGGAAGCGGCGCGGCTGCTGCGCCTGGGCTGAAGGAGTCATCGATGCCGGAAGACCCGCGCCTGCACAGCCCCGCCGCCGACCGCAACCGCGGGCCCATCCTGGCCGAACTGCAGCGCCTGCTGCTGCCCGCCGGGCTGCTGCTGGAAGTGGCCAGCGGCACCGGCCAGCACGCCGCCCACTGCAGCGCCGGCCTGCCCGGCTGGCGCTGGCTGCCCAGCGACTTCGAAGCCGGCGCGCTGCCTTCGATCACCGCCTGGTGCGGTGGCATGGAAAGGGTGCTGCCGCCGCTGCGGCTGGACGTGCTGCAGCCGCACTGGGCCGGCGTGCCGGCGCAGGTGGATGCGGTCTTCTGCGCCAACATGCTCCACATCGCACCCTGGCCCTGCTGCGCCGGGCTCATGCAGGGCGCGGCGCGCCACCTGTCGGCCACCGGACTGCTGATCACCTACGGGCCCTACCTGGAAGACGGCGTGCCGACGTCCCCCGGCAACCAGGCCTTCGACGCCGACCTGCGCGCGCGCAACGCCGCCTGGGGCCTGCGCCGCCGGGAGGACGTGGAACGTGAAGCCGCACGTGCCGGCCTGGTGCTGGACGAGCGCGTGACGATGCCGGCGAACAACCTGCTGCTGGCGTGGCGCCGGGGCGAGGCGGCGTGACGCTGAAGTACCTGCAAGGCTACGCGCCCGAACTGCTGGCCCAGGTGCAGGCCCTGGTCGATGCGGGCCGGCTGGCGCAGACGGTGGCGCAGCGCCACCCCGAGGCCCATGCCGTTCGCAGCGAGCGCGCGCTCTACGACTACGTGACGGAGATGAAGTCGCGTCACCTGCGCAGCGCGCCGCCGCTGGCCAAGGTGGCCTGGGACCCGAAGCTGCACGTGGTGCGCAACGCGCTGGGCACGCACAGCACCGTGGCACGCGTGCAGGGTGGCCAGCTCAAGGCCAAGCGCGAGATCCGCATCGCCACCTTGTTCAAGGACGCGCCGGCCGACTTCCTGCGCATGATCGTCGTGCACGAGCTGGCGCACCTGAAGGAACGCGAGCACGACAAGGCCTTCTACGCGCTGTGCCTGCACATGGAGCCCGACTACCACCAGCTGGAGTTCGACCTGCGGCTGTGGCTGACGGCGCGCGAGCAGGCGGCGCCCGGCTCCGCCGCGCGCTGACGCCGCTTCCATCGCCCGGCCAGTCACGGTCCAGTCACATCCCCGTTCGTACAACGCCGACCTGAAGGTTGGCTGCAGCGGCCGCCGCACAACGGGGAGGATGAAACATGGCGTCCATCGTGGCTGAACGGTCACTGCCCAGGCGAAAGCGTGTCGGGCGTGAAGTCGAGAAGGGTCTCCGGGACCGGCCTGGAGCATGGGGCTGGCTGTTCGCCGGCCTGTTTGCACTGTTCGTCGTCGTGGGCTGCGGGGGCAGCCCCGGCGGCACCCCGCCGGCACCGACCATCAGCGTGCAGCCGGTCTCGCAATCGGTGATCGAAGGCGCCAGCGTCACCTTCAGCGTCACCGCCAGCGGCACCGAAGTCCGGCTGCAGTGGCAGCGCAGCACCAGCGGCGGCAGTGCGTGGGCCGACATCGATGGGGCCGTCGGCTCCAGCTACACCATCGCTGCCGTCACCACGGCGATGAACGGCCACCAGTTCCGCGCCGTGGCCACCAACGCCGGGGGCTCGACCCAGAGCTCGGCAGCGACGCTGAGCGTGACACCGCTGTCGCCGCCGGCCATCGTCGAACAGCCGGCGGACAAGACCGTGTTCGAAGGCGACAGCGCCAGCTTCGCCGTCACCGCCAGCGGCACCGCCTTGGCCTACCAGTGGCAGACCGGCGCCAGCGGCTCGGGCCCCTGGGTCGACATTGCCGGCGCGACGCTGCCCACGTTCACGCTCGGCAGCGTGGTGCTGGCCGACAGCGGCAGGTACTACCGGGCGGTGGTGAGCAACACCGCCGGCAGCGTCAACAGCAATGCCGCGCTGCTGACGGTGGGCCCGATTCCCGTGCCGCCGGTCATCACGTCGCAACCTGCCGACGCCAGCATCAACGTGGGACAGACGGCCACCTTCTCCGTCACCGCCACCGGCACGCCGGCGCCCGGCTACCAGTGGCAGTCCGCCCCCGCGGGCTCGAGCACCTTCACCGGCATCGCGGCGGCCACCTCGGCCAGCTACACGACACCGGTGGCCGTGCTGGGCGACAACGGGAAACGCTTCAAGGTCATCGTCAGCAACAGCGCGGGAACGGTGACGAGCGCGGTGGCGGCCCTGGCGGTCGCGGTGGCCCCCACGCCACCGGCCGTGACGCAGCAGCCCGCGGCCCGGTTCGCCTACCTGCCCAACGGTGACTTCGCGTCCAGCACCGCCAGCTTCACCGCCGCCTTCAGTGGCACGCCGACGGCCACGCTGCAGTGGCAGGTGGGCACCGACAGCGGCGGCGGGCTTTCGTTCACCAACATCAACGGCGCCACCGCCGGCAGCTACACCACGCCGACCGTGGGCACCGGTGACGATGCCAAGCAGTTCCGGCTGGTGGGCACCAATTCGGCCGGCAGCACCGCCTCCAACCCGGCGCTGCTGACGGTGCGCAACGCCGGTGTCGGCGGCGAGTCCTTCGGCCTGGGCGTGCGGCCGAACGGCGAGGTGGTCGCGGCGGTGGGCTACTTCGAACGATCATTCACCTCGCCGAACATGACGCTTCCGGGCTTCTGGGGCATCCGCACCGTCAGCACCACCGGGCGGGTGACCACGCTGGCCGGTCGCAACGCGCAAGGCGGTGCCGACGGCACCGGTGCGGCGGCCAGCTTCTACCAGCCCCGGGGCCTGGTGCTCGACGCCGCCGGCAATGCCTACGTCACCGACCTCTACGCCGTTCGCAAGATCACGCCGGCGGGTGTGGTCAGCACGCTGGCGGGGGTCTGGAACGTGCCCGGATTCGTGAACGACACGGGGTCGCTGGCGCGCTTCAACGAGCTTTCGGGCATCGCCATCGACGCGGACGGCAACCTGTACGTCACCGACATCCGCAACTTCGCGGTGCGCAAGATCACCCCTGCGGGCGTGGTGAGCACCGTGGCCGGCAACGGCACCCAGGGCACGGCCGACGGCACCGGTTCGGCGGCGCGCTTCGCCTGGCCGCTGGGCGTCGCCGTCGGTGCCAGCGGCGACCTCTACGTGGTCGACAGCTTCATCCAGGGCTTCTCGGAGATCTGCATGATCCGGCGCGTCACTCCCGCCGGCGCGGTCACCACCGTCAACGGGCCCGCCTGCGGCTCCGTCGAAGGGCCGCTGGCCAGCGCGCGCTTCAACGCACCCTGGGCGATCACGGGCGACGCGGCCGGCAACCTGTTCGTGCTGGAACCCGGCGTGGTGCGGGTGATCTCGGCGGCCGGGGTGGTTTCCACGCTGCCCGGCTCGGGCGTGGCGGCCGGGCCGGCACGTTCGCGCATCGCCATCGGTCTGGACACCGCGGGCAACGTCTACGTGCACAGCGACCACCCGAACAACACGGTCGACAACCTGATCCGCAAGATCGGGCCGGGCGGGGCCATCACGCTGTTGCCGTGACCGGAAGGCGACAGGGGCCCGCAGCGTGCGCTGCCCGGCCCCTTGTCGTTCGGGCCTCCGGCGCCGGCCGCTACGGCGCGCTCGCCGGCCGGGCCGCAGCCGTCGCCGCCGCGCTGGCGGCTTCGACCCGCTTGCGCTCTTCCTGCGCCCGCTGCCGCCATTCGCGCCGCGACTCGTTGGCCAGGTCGATGCGGGCGCGCAGCTGGAAGATGTACTCGCGCAGCTTCGAGAAGTTGGTGAGCATGATGTTCCAGTTGCGCTGGTCGAAGCCGAACAGCACGTTGGAGTCGCGCACCACCGGGTTCTCGCCGCAGCGCAGCCAGAAGGCGTCGTCGCGTTCCTTGTCGGGCACGCGGGCGCATTCGGCGGTGTTCTTCGGCTCCTTGCGCGACATGTCGCGCGGCACCTCGTATTCCCAGGGCAGCAGCACCGGTTCCACCGGCATCGGGATGTCGGCCAGCTCGGGGTACGAGGTGGTCTGGATCACGCGCACGGTGGTCACCGGCTCGGGATTCGCCGGCTTGTTGACGGCGCAGCCCGACAGCAGCGCCGCCAGCAACAGGGAGACCGTCCCAGCGGGTTCAGCGCGCGGCATTCGAAGCTCCTTCGGCTGGCGCCTTGGCCGCGCTGGGCACCCACACGCCGTTGCGGCACTGGCCGTCGATCTGGAAGAAGTTCTCGATCTCGCACCGGGCCGAGCGGTTGACCACCTGCACCACGCGCTCGGCGCCGCGCGAGTGGGCCACGCGCTCGATGCGGTCGACGCGCTCGCGGTCGTTCAGCTTCAGTTCCAGGTCGCGCTGGCGCAGCACGGCCTGGCTGTCGGAAGCGCGCAGCACGGCGGCTTCCTGGCGCGCCTTGGCGGCTTCCTCGATCTTGCGGCGCAGGTCCTGTTCCAGCGTGGCATTGGAGTTCTGCACGCGTTCCAGGTCCGTGCGCAGCCCGGCGACCCTGGCGTTCAGCTCCAGGATGGTCTGCTCGCGCTGTTCGATCTGGCGGTCCTTCTCGGACACGAACGAGGTCACCTTCACGACACCGCCGGTCAGCACCGACAGCAAGACGCCGACCAGGGCCAGCTTGATCCAGAGCATGCGAATGTCCTCCTGCAAGGGCGCGATCAGGCTGCGGAATCTACTCGGGCTTGGCGCCCGGCGCCAATCGGTCTTGGGGGGAACAAGCCGCCGTGCGCGCGCTCAGGGCGTGGTGGCGAGGATGAGGTCCGAAGCCTTCAACAGCACCGTCACCGCCACGCCGGGCGCCAGCGCCAGGCCGGCGATGGTGTCCTGGCCGACGATGGCCACCACCGGCAGGCCTTGCGCCGTCTCCACCAGCACCTCGGCGTTCACCGCGCCGGGCTTCACGCTGCGCACCTGGCCTTCGAGCCGGTTGCGCGTGGACACGCGCGCCGCGCCCAGCTCGCGCGCCAGCAGCACCGCCGACGACTTGACGAGCACGATCACCGTCTGCTGCAGGCGCAGCCCCAGCGACTCGGTGCTTTCGCGGGTGATGATGGCCGCCACCCGCGTGCCGCCTTCCAGCGCGACCTCCACCTCGTCGTTGACGGCGCCGGCGCGGATGGCGGCGACGCTGCCCACCCACTGGTTGCGTGCGCTGGTCTTCATGTTCAGCACCTTCAGGAGCGAGAACTCCTGCTCCAGGTCCATCGAGCCTTCTTCCAGCAGCTGCAGGAAGCGCCGGTGCACGCCGTCCACCTGCGCATAACGTTCAACGAGGCGGCGGCCCTGCACGGTAAGACGCGTGCCGCCGCCACCGCGGCCGCCGGTGGCGCGTTCCACCAGCGGCACACCGGAGCGCGAGTTCATCGCCTCGATGGCGTCCCAGGCGGCCTTGTAGCTCATGCCGAAGGCCTGCGCAGCGCGCGTGATCGAACCGTGTTCGGCCACCGCCTGCAAGAGGGCGATGCGGCCATGCCCCCCCAGGCTGCGGCCATCGGATTCGACCCAGAGCGAGCCGCGCAGCTGCAAGGGCGTGCGGCGGGGCGTGGGCTTGCGGCGCGTGGCCATCGCGCGTCAGGCCGCGGCCACGCGCAAGGCGGGCGGGGCCGGCTCGTCGACCACGCGGCCGGCCTCGAGCATCACCACCTGCTGGCCCAGGCGTTCGACATCGGCCTCGTCGTGCGTGATCAGCAGCATCGGCAGCTGCAGCCGGGCCTGCAGTTCGGCCAGCTCTTCACGCAGCCGCTGGCGCAGCCCGGCGTCGAGTGCGGCGAAGGGTTCGTCCAGCAGCAGCGCGGTGGGTTCGCTCGCCAGCGCGCGTGCGAGCGCGGTGCGCTGGCGCTGGCCACCCGAGATCTGGTGCGGAAAGTGGTCGGCCACGCCCTGCAGGTGGAAGGTTTCGATCCAGCGCAGCACCGGCTCTTCGCGCGTGTCCTGCGCCGGGTTGCGCAGCCCGCGCCGGCGCGCGAAGGCGATGTTCTGGCGCACCGTCAGGTGCGGGAAGAGCGCGTAGTCCTGGAACACCAGCGCCAGCCTGCGCTGCTGCGGCGTGAGCGAGACACGCGCCGCGGCGTCGAACAGCACCCGGCCGGCCACCGCCACGCGGCCGGCGTCGGGCGCGGCGATGCCGGCGATCATGCGCAGCGTCTGCGTCTTGCCGGCACCCGAAGGACCGAAAAGCACCACGCGCTGGGCCTCGCTCGCGAAGCGCACGTCCAGCTCGAAGCGGCTGGTGCCGTGGCGCAGCTGCTTGCGAAGGGCAATGTCCCAGACCATCGCGACCTTCAGGCGCGCGCCGGCACGCGGCCGGGCACCAGGCGGCCGGCGCTCAGCAGCACGGCGATGCAGGTGAGCGAGGTCACCGCCACCAGGAAGTTGGCGGTGTCGTCCTGGCCGGCCTGCACCGCTTCGTAGACCGCTATCGAAAGGGTCTGCGTCTTGCCGGCGATGCTGCCGGCCACCATGAGCGTGGCGCCGAACTCGCCCAGGGCACGGGCGAACGACAGCAGCAGCCCGGCCAGGATGCCGCGCCAGGCCAGCGGCAGCGAGACGCGGAAGAACACGCCCCACTCGCCGATGCCCAGCGTGCGCGCGGCATCTTCCAGCTGGGGCTCCACGGTCTCGAAGGCGGCGCGTGCGGCCTTGAAGACGAGCGGAAAGGCCACGATGGCCGCCGCGATCACCGCCGCCTGCCAGGTGAAGATGAGGCGCACGCCGAAGTGCTGCAGCAGCCAGCCGCCGACCACGCCCTGGCTGCCGATCACCACCAGCAGGTAGTAGCCCAGCACGGTGGGCGGCATCACCATCGGCAGCGTGAGCGCGGCGTCCACCAGGTCGCGGCCGGGAAAACGCCAGCGCGCCATGGCCCAGCCCACGCCCACGCCCAGCACCCCGTTGATGGCGGTGGCCCACAGCGCCACCTTCAGGCTGAGCGAGAGCGCGACCCAGGCGGTGCCCATGCGTGCCGTCTCAGGGCTTGCCGAAGCCGTGTTTCACCAGCACGGCCTGCGCGGGGGCGGTGAAGAGGAATTCGACGAATTTCGCCGCGTCGGCGGGGTTGGGGGCGCCGGCCAGCGTGGCCACCGGGTAGAGCACCGGCTTCGTGGTGGGCACGGCGAAGGCCAGCTTCACCTTGTCCGGCATCACCGCGGCGTCGGTGGCGTAGACGAAGCCGGCGTCGACCTCGGCGCGCGCCACGTAGTCCAGCGCCTGGCGCACGGTGGTGGCGCCGATCATCTTCGGCTCGATGGCGCTCCACAGCCCGGCCGCTTCGAGCGCGGCTTTCGTGTAGCGGCCCACCGGCACGCTGGCCGGCAGGCCGATGGCGATGCGCGCATGGCCGGGTTGTGCCAGATCGGCCAGCACCCGGGGTGGCGCGGCGGCGGTGGCGGGCACGATCACCACCAGGGTGTTGCTGACGAAGTTGCGCCTGGTCTTGACGAGGCCCTGGCTCTGCGCCTGGTCCATGGACTCGGCGTCGGCACTCACGAAGACGTCGGCCGGCGCACCCTTGGCGATCTGCTGCAGCAAGGCGCCCGAGGCGCCGAAGTTGAGCCGCACCTTGCTGCCGGGGTTCGCGGCTTCATACAAGGGTCCGATTTCCTTGAAGACGTTGGTCAGGCTGGCGGCGGCCGAGACCGTGAGATCGGCAGCCTGCGCCGTCAGGCTGGCCAGGCAGAACGAAGCCGCCACGGTGGTGCGAAGAAGACCGGAACGCATGGGCAAGGGGGGCGCGAAAGCGTCGTAGCTGAGTATATATAACGGTACTTCGGCAGCGGGTGCCGGATGACATCGCTAAGATGGAGCCCCATGAGCTTGGCCCCGAATCCGTCATGTCCCCCGGGTGATAGCGAAATCCGGGCCACCCTGGCCGCGATCGACCACGACGGCAGCGTCGACGTCGACGCGCTGCTCGCCGCGGTGGTGGCCCACGCACGCCAGCAAGGCTGGCGTGTGCAGGGCCTGGAGCGGGTGCCGGGCGACGACTGCGCCGACTGCCGCAGCACCATGCTGCTGGCCGACGTGCAGACGAAGGAGACCTTCCAGGTCTCGCAGGACCTGGGTCCGGGCTCGACCGGCTGCCGTGCCGACCCCGCCGGTTTTGCGCAGGCCAGCGCCGTGCTGCGGCGGGCCCTGGGCGAAGCGCCCGACCTGGTGGTCGTCAACCGGTTCGGCTCGCTGGAATCCGAAGGCGGTGGCTTCCGCGCCGAGCTGCTGGACCTGCTGGCCGAGGGCATCCCATTGCTCACCATCGTGGCGCGCCGCCACCGCGAGGCCTGGGACCGCTTCAGCGACGGCGCGCCGGTGCTGCCCGCGCGGCTGGACGCCGTGCTGGGCTGGCTGGAAGAGGCCGGGGTGCGCGCGGCCGGCTGAGGCCGGCGGCGCCTGTCGTCAACCCGCCAAACCGCACATTCCGGCAGCGCCCAGGCGCGCGGCGCGCTCGATCAGGCGCTTCGCGTTGCGCACCGTGGGCACCTCGACCCACTGGCCTTCGAACAGGGCGCGGTCCTCGCCGCGGGCGCGGGCGGCCTCGAACGCTTCCACCAGGGCACGCGCGCGCGCCAGCTCGGCCGGCTGCGGCGTGAAGGCGGCGTTGATCGCCGCCGCGTGCTCGGGCCGCACCAGCGACTTGCTGCGGTAGCCCAGCCGGCGCGCGAACCGCGCTTCGCGTGCCGCGCCTTCGGCGTCACTGAAGGTGTAGGGCGCGTCGATCGGCTCGATGCGTGCGGCACGGCAGTCCAGCACGAAGCGGCGCCGCGCATGGTCCAGTTCCAGTGCGTCGGGCGCGCGCTCGGCGCACAGGTCGTTCGCCAGGTCCTCGGCGCCCAGCAGCGCCGAGCGCACGCGCGCGCTGGCGGCGGCGATGGCGCGCACGTCGGCCACGCCCAGCGCCTTTTCGCACACCGGCAGCAGTTCGGTGCTGCCCTCGGCAAGGCCCAGGTCGGCCACGCCCAGCGCCGTTTCGCACACCGGCAGCAGTTCGGTGCTGCCGTCGGCAAGGCCCAGGCGCGCCTCCCAGTAGCCCACGGCGGCATGCAGGGCCTGGATCTGGGCCGCGCGCTCGGCCATGGGATAGGCGATGACGTCGGCGCCGGCGCTCATCGCCGCTTCCAGGTCGGCGGCGCCGTCATCGCCTTCAAGTGCGTTCACGCGCACCGCCGCCACGCGGCCGCGCTGGCGGCAGCCGGCGACGAAGCGCGCCAGCAGCGCACGCGCCTCGGGGCGGCGCGGCGCCGGGGTGAAGTCTTCCAGGTCGACGATCAGCGCGTCGGCGCCACTGGCCAGCATGGCGTCGTGGGCCGCGGCGTCGGCGCCGGGGCCGAAAAGCCAGGTCCGGCGCAGGTCGGGGTCGGGCAGGGGCATGGGAGCCGATTCTGGCGCTTCGTCTCGCGCCGCGCCGCCGCCGTTTCGCGCCGCTTGCGGCGGTGTCGTCGCATGGCGCGTGCGCCGGGGGCGTGTGCTGCCTAGCCTTCGTTTCATCGCAACCCGAAAGCCAGCGAGGACCCCATGAAGAGCACCCCCACCCGCCGCCTGTTCGTCACCGTGGTCACGGCCCTGGCCGCCGTGCTCTCTTTCGCGGTGCAGGCCACGCCCGAAGGCGCCTTCGAGGACGCAGCCGCCCTGTTCATGAAGGCCAACGGCGGCGACAGCGCGGCCGTCGACAAGGCCGCCGACGCCTTCGAGGTGCTGCTCAAGGCCGAGCCCGCCGACCCGCTGATCATGGCCTACGCCGGTGCCAGCATGGCCATGCGTTCGCGCACCACTGTGCTGCCGTGGAAGAAGATGAGCTATGCCGAGGACGGCCTGGCGATGCAGGACAAGGCGCTGGCGCTGCTGACCGCGGCGCACGACAGCGCCACCCGGCGCAACGTGCCGGTGGCGCTGGAGACGCGCTACGTGGTGGCCAACACCTTCCTGGCCGTGCCCGGCTTCATGAACCGCGGCGCGCGGGGTGCCAAGCTGCTGGCCGAGGTGCAGGCGGCCCCTGCCTTCGAAACCGCGCCGGCCGGCTTCCGCAACCAGGTGCTGGCGCGCGCCGCGGCGCTGGCGCAGGTGCAGGCGAAGGCCGCGCCGTGAACCCGGTCGTCGAACTGCGCGGCGTGCACAAGACCTACCGCCTGGGCGAACACGTGATCCCGGCCGTGCGCGGCGTCGACCTGGCGGTGCAGCGCGGCGAACTGCTGGCGCTGACCGGTCCTTCGGGCAGCGGCAAGAGCACCATCCTCAACCTGTGCGGGCTGATCGACGGCGTCGACCACGGCGAGGTGCGGTTCGACGGCCGCGCGGTGCAGGACCTGGGCGAGGCGCAGCGCACGCTGCTGCGGCGCGACGCGCTGGGCTTCGTCTTCCAGAGCTTCAACCTGGTGCCGGTGATGACGGTGGCCGAGAACGTGGACTACGCGCTCTTCATCGCCGGCGTGCCGGCGGCCGAGCGGCGCGAACGCGTCGCCGCCCAGCTGCAGGCGGTGGGGCTGCAGGACCACGCGAAGCACCGGCCCGACGCGCTGTCGGGCGGCCAGCGCCAGCGCGTGGCCATCGCCCGGGCTCTGGTGAAGCGGCCGCGGCTGGTGATCGCCGACGAACCCACCGCCAGCCTGGATTCGCACACCGCCGACCAGGTGCTGGACCTGATGCGCGAACGCTGCCACGCCGAAGGCGCGGCCTTCGTGATCGCCACCCACGACCATCGGCTGGTGCAGCGCTGCGACCGCGTGCTGAGCCTGCTCGACGGAGTGCTGCAATGAACTGGCTCGCCTTCGCGCTGCAGAACACGCTGCGCAACCGCCGGCGTTCGATCGTGACCGTGTCGATCGCGGCGCTGGGCACGGCCGCGATCCTGCTGGCCGGCGGCTTCGCGCTGTACACGTACCAGAGCCTGGCGCAGCAGGCGGCGCGTGCCACCGGCCACCTGATCGTGGGCCTGCCCGAGCAATTCACCCGCGACGAGGACGTGCCGCTGCAATGGGGCCTGGAGAACCACCAGAAGCTGAAGGCCGAACTGCTGGCCGACCCCGAGGTGCGCCAGGTGCTGCCGCGCGTGGCCTTCAGCGGTCTCATCAGCAACGGCGACAAGTCCACCGTGATGCTGGCCACCGCGGTGGAACCCGACAGCGAGTTCGCCGTCAAGGGTCCGTTCCTGAAGATGCTGGCCGGCGAGGTGCTTGCCTCGGGCGCGAAGCAGGCCGAGGTGATGCTGGGCGAAGGCCTGGCCCGCAGCCTGAAGGCGCAGCCCGGCAGCAGCCTCACGCTGCTGGCCAGCACCACCGAAGGCGCGTTGAACGCCGTGGACGTCACCGTGAAGGGCGTCTATTCGTCCGGCGTGCCGGAGATCGACAAGCGCCAGCTCTACACCGACCTGCCCACCGCGCACAAGCTGCTGGCGACCACGCGCGTCTCCACGCAGGGCGTATACCTGCGGCGCATGGAAAGCACCGGCCCGGCACAGGCGCGCGTGGCAGCGGCGCACCCGAAGCTGACGGTGCAGACCTGGCTGGACCAGGCCTTCTTCTACCAGTCGGTGCGCGGGCTCTACAACCGCATCTTCGGCACGCTGGGCATCATCATCGGCGTCATCGTCGTCTTCGTCGTCACCAACGCGATGGCGATGGCGATCATCGAACGCACGCGCGAGATCGGCACCCTGCGCGCCCTGGGCACGCTGCCTTCGCAGCTGCTGCGCTGCCTGGCGCTGGAAGGCATGCTGCTGGGTGGCGTGGGCGCCGTGCTGGGCGCGCTGCTGGCCTTCGGCGTCGCGATGCTGCTGTACGTGGTGCCGGTGGAAATGCCGCCGCCGCCGGGCAGTTCGCGCGGCTACCTGCTCAACGTGAGCATCGATCCCTGGCTGTACGGCTTCACGCTGCTGGCAATGGTGCTGCTGGCGATGGCGGCTTCGGCCGCCGTGGCGCGGCGCACCGTGGCCACGCCGGTCGTCGAAGCGCTGGCCCACACCTGAGGCCCGACCCATGAAAACACTGCGCATCGCCTTCCTGCTGGCCGGCCTGGGCGCCGCCGGCGCCTTCGCGCAGGACGTGCCTGCGCTGCTGAAGGCCGCCGACCGCTACCGCGTGGGCGACGAAAACATGCAGGTGGAGACCGTGGTCACCACCCGCAACGCCGACGGCAGCACCGACAAGGAACGCCGCTACACCGTGTTCGCGCAGGCGAAGCACCAGTCGCTGGTGCTGATGCAGAGCCCGGCCGAGAAGGGCCAGAAGGTGCTGATGCTGGGCGACGACTTCTGGCTGCTCATGCCTTCCAGCCAGCGGCCGCTGCGCATCACGCCGATGCAGAAGCTGATCGGCGACGCCAGCACCGGCGACGTCGCCACCCTGAGCTGGGCCGACGACTACACCGGGCAGCTGGCGGGCGAGGAAACCTGCGGCGAACCGGCGCAGCCCTGCTGGCACCTGAGCCTGCAGGCCACGCGCAAGGGCGTGAGCTACCAGCGCATCGAACTTTGGGTCGGCATGGCGCACCGCGAGCCGGTGAAGGCCGACCTGTACGTGCAGTCGGACAAGCTGGCCAAGCAGGCTCGGTTCGTTCTCGACAAGCCGGCCGCTCCGACCATGGTCACCGCCATGTGGCTGCGCGACCAGCTCACCAACAAGAAGGAAACCGAGGTGCGCTACGAGTCGCGCAAGCCGAAGACGGTGCCCGAAGCCTGGCTGAACCCGATGTTCCTGGCGCGCAACCCGGCGCTGGAATGAAGTCTCTGCTGTTCCTGGCGGCGCTGGCCCTGTGCGCGGCCGCGCAGGCCGACGGGGGCGGGCGCCTGCGGGCCACCTGGACCGACCCGCAGGCTTCGGGCGCCGGCCCGCTGGCCACGGCCGAAGGGCTGCAGCCCGGCATCGCGCCACCGCCCGCAGCGGCCGCCGCCTTCGAAGCCGAACTGCGCGCCGGCGGCCACGGCCTGGCGGCGGTGGCCACCCTGCAGGAAGAGCACCTCGAAGGCGACCGCTGGCGCGCCCACGGCTGGTTCAACGAGGCCTACGCCGCCGGCGGCAGCGGCGCCTGGCAGTTCGCGGCCGGCAAGCGTGTCGTCGCCTGGGACGTGGGCTACGCCTTCCGGGCGAACGACTTCGTGCAGCAGTCGCAGCGCCGCACGCTGCTGCCCTTCACCGACGAAGGCCGCCCGCTGGCGATGGCCGAATGGTTCGACGCCGCCAACGCCTTCACGCTGGTGGCGGTGAACCCCACCCACGAACGCGCCGAGCGCGGCGCGCGCGAACCTGCGCTCGCCGCCCGCGTGTACCGGCGCGAAGGCGCGGCCGACTGGCACGGCTTCGCGCGCTGGGGCGGGCGCACGCACGCCAGCGTGGGGGGCGCACTCGCCTGGGTGGCCGACGAAGCGACCGAGGTGCACGCCTCGCTGCGCTGGCTGCAGGCCGCGGACGCGAAGGCGCTCGACGAAGGCACGCAAGGCCTGGTCACGAGCAACCCCTGGCAGGACGCCAGCGTGCGCCACGCCACGCAGGCGCTGCTGGGCGGCACCTGGACCGCCAGCAACCAGGCCAGCGTGCTGGCCGAAGCCTGGTGGGACGGCGCCGCGCCTTCGAACGCGCAGTGGGACGCGTGGAACCGGCGCAACCAGGAACTGCTGGACTTCGTCGCCACGCCGGCGCCGCGCGGCGCCATCGCCGGCAACCTGGCGTGGCAGGCCGAGGCGCTGCAGTCCTCTGCCAGCCTGCGCTGTGCCAACCTCTACACGCGCCTGGCATGGACGCTCGAGCGCTGGGAGCCTTCGATCGACCTGCTGCTGCACCCGGCCGATGGCGGCCGCATCGTCACCGCCGCGCTCGGCTGGCAGGCCGACCGCGTGCGCGTGGACCTGGCCTGGCGGCGCTACGGCGGGCCGGCGCGCGCGGTGCTGGCGCAACTGCCGACGAAGAGCGTGGCGGTGGCCTCGCTGGCCTGGTCGTTCTAGTTCGGCTGCGTGCCCCGCAGGGCCTCGCTGGCCAGGTCCACGAAGGCCCGCACCTTCGGCGACAGGAAGCGGGCGCTGGCGAAGACGGCGTGGACGGGAACGTCGGGCGGAGACCAGTCCTTCAAGACGCGCAGCAGCCGGCGGTCCGCCACCAGCGGATCGCCGATCCATCGCGGCAGAACCGCGATGCCCAGCCCCGCCACGGCGGCGTCGCGGACGATGAAGGAGTTGCTCGAGCGCAAGCGCGCGGTCAAGGGCACCCGCTGGGTCTCGGCCCCCCGCGTGAGCTGCCAGTGGGTTCGCCGGCTCGACGCGGCGAAGGCCAGCAGGTCGCGGCCGACCAGGTCCTCCGGCCTTCGAAGCGCGGGCTGGCGCTTCAGACAGGCCGGTGAGGCATAGAGGGCATAGCTCAGGTGGCCCAGATGCCGGGCCGTCAGCGCCGAGTCGGGCAGTTCGCCCACGCGGATGGCGAGGTCGAAGCCTTCGTGCACCAGATCCACGATGCGCCCGGTCATCTCGGCGTCG
The DNA here is from genome assembly GCA_044224175.1 of Rubrivivax sp. Classification (GTDB taxonomy): domain Bacteria; phylum Pseudomonadota; class Gammaproteobacteria; order Burkholderiales; family Burkholderiaceae_C; genus Rubrivivax. The sequence goes on from JBGAKY010000083.1 coordinate 17,844, forward strand.
ACCTTCATCTGCGGGTATTGCGCCAGGTACCGGTTGACCCAGCCGCCGACGGCGAGCATGCCGAACTCGACGCCGCAGGTCAGCTTCAGGGTGCCGCGGGGGGCGCCCTGCGTCTGCGCCACCGCCTGCTTCGCGTCTTCAAGGGCCGCCAGGATCGCGGCCGATCGCTCGTGGAACTCGCGACCCACCTCGGTCAGCGACAGCGAGCGCGTCGAACGCTCGAGCAGCCGCGCGCCCAGTTCGCGCTCCAGCTGGCTGACCACCCGCGACAGGTGCGCCTTGTGCGTGCCCAGCGCCTCGGCGGCGCGCGTGAAGCTTCCGGTCTGCACGACCTTGGCGAAGGCCTGGACCGCGGCGAAGTCGATTGTTGATTTTATGGGCAACACACAGTCTCGAATCGATGCATTTATCAATTCTCCGGCAAGTGGAACAGTGGCGCCCATTCACCACCCACCGGAGCCGTCCCATGAGCCTGCAGGATCCGAACGTCGTCAACCCGCGCGCGAAGAAGCGCGTGGCGGTCGTCATCGCCAACCCCGCCGTGTCCACCACCACCGGCTGGCCGGTGGGCTTCTGGTGGAGCGAGCTCACCCACCCGTACCTGGCCTTCCACGAGGCCGGCTACGAGGTCGAGGTGTTCAGCCCGGCCGGCGGCGCCTGCCAGGCCGACGCCATGAGCGACCCCAACGACGCCAGCGGCTACAGCAGGAGCGACCTCGTCAGCCAGGGTTTCATCCACACGCCCGAGTTGAAGGCGCTGGTGGAGAACACGAAGAAGGTGGCCGACATCGACTTGGCGGCCTTCGACGCCATCGTCGTGGCGGGCGGCCAGGCGCCGATGTTCACCTTCGAAGGGGCCACCGACCTGCACGCGAAGTTCGCGGCCTTCTTCGAGGCCGGCAAGGTGGCCGCGGCGCTGTGCCACGGCAGCGCGATCCTGGCCTACGCCAGGACGAGTCAGGGCGAGTACATCGCCAAGGGCCGTACCGTCACCGGCTTTGCCAACGTGGAGGAGGACTTCGCGGACAACGCCGTGTGGTCCTACGGCATGCTGCCGCGCGACAAGCACGTGATGCCGTGGCGCATCGAGGACAGGCTCAAGGCGCTGGGCGCCAACTACGTGCAGGGCGGCCTCTGGCGCGGGTTCGCGGTTCGTGACGGCAACCTCGTCACCGGCCAGCAGAACTTCTCCGGCGCCGAGACCGCGCGCCTGGTGATCGAAGCGCTGGGGCGCTGAAGGAGGCTCGATGAACATCAGCTTCGTCGGCTACGGCAACGTCGGCGCACCGCTGGCCGACCAGCTGCAGCGCCTGGGCCACCCGGTCACGCTGGCCGCGCGCGAACTGAACTCCGAAGCCGTGCGCAAGGCGCAGGCGCGCAACGCGGCGCTGAAGGCGGTGCCGCTGGAGCAGGCGGTGCGCGAGGCCGAGGTCGTCTTCCTCGCCACGCCCTTCATGGCCCAGGCGCAGGTGGTGCCGCCGCTGGCCGACGCGCTGGCCGGCAAGGTGCTGGTCGACTGCACCAACCCGGTCGGCCCGGGTCTCACGCACGGCCTGAAGAGCGTGCAGTCGGGCTCGCAGGCGCTGCAGGCGCTGGCGCCCCGGGCCCGGGTGGTGAAGGCCTTCAGCATCTACGGCTTCGAGAACCTGGAGAACAACGCCTACCCGGGCCACGGGGTCCGCCCGGCGATGCTCTTCTGCGGCGACGACGCCGCCGCGCGGGCCACGGTGGCCGGCCTGGTCGGTCAGCTGGGCTGGGAGCCGCTGGACGTGGGCGGCCTGGAGCAGGCACTGCACCTGGAGCACATGACGCTGCTGTGGGTGCGCCTGGTGCGCGCAAAGGGCCATTCGCCTAACCTGGTCTGGGCGGCGCTGAAGCGTTGATGTCTTGCGTCATCCGCGCCGGCGATGGTCGGCGGCGGGCCCGCCGGTCAAGGCTTGCACAGGCCGATGGAAGGAATCGGAGACACCATGAACGACCTGCCACTGCTGGCGCCGAACCCCGACGAGCCCGTCACGCTCGTCATCACGCGCCGCGTCAAGCCCGAAAGGGCCGCCGACTACGAGGCCTGGCTGGAAGCGTTCCAGCACGAGGCCCGCGGGCTGCCGGGCTACCTGAGCGTGACCACCCAGTGCCCGGCGCCGGGTGCGGCGAAGGAGTACGTCAGCGTGCTGCGCTTCCAGTCCCTGGCCGCGCTGCAGGCCTTCGAGCGCAGCGAGATGCGCGCGCGCCGCCTGTCGCAGGTGATCGACCTCGTCGAGGGCGACGCGGCATGGCGGCAGATGACCGGCCTGGAGTTCTGGTTCACGCCGCCACCGGGAACCGTGGTGGCGCAACCCTCGCGCGAGCGCATGGCGCTGGTGATGATCGTGGTGGTGTTCGTGCTCGTGCTCGGCCTGGGCACGGTGGTCAATGCCTTGTTCTCGCGGCTGCCGTTCGCGACGCCGTATCCGCTGCGGCTGCTGGTCACCATCACCGTCGAGGTGCTGCTGATGACCTATTGGCTGATGCCGCAGATCACCACGCGACTGGCCCGGTGGATCTACCCTCGAACGCAGATCGCCTGACGCCGTGTCGCCCTCTGCCGCCCGGGCCGCTAGAGCCGCGCGATCCGTCCTTCGGCCACCAGAGGCGCGTACAGCGCCACGTCGGCCCGAACCCGCTCGGCCAGTGCCTGCGGCGAAGAAGGCGTGAGCTCGAAGCCGGCCTGCTCGGCGCTGGCCCGCACAGGGACGGAGCCGAGCGCGCCCACCACGTCGCGCTGCAGTTGCGCCAGCAGCGGCGCCGGGGTGCCGGCCACGGTGACGAGCGCCGCCCAAGGGTGCATCTCCACTGCCGGGCCTCCGGCTTCGGGCAGTGTGGGCACGGCCGGCAAGGCCGGCCAGCGCGACTTCGCCGCCACCGCCAGCGGTCGCAGCCGCCCGCTGGCGGCCAGCCCGGCCACCGTGTTGTGGCCGAAGGCGGTGATGTCCACCTCGCCGGCCACCACGGCGGCCATCAGCGCGCCGGCGTCCTTGAAGGGCACGTGCAGCAGGCGCACGCCGGCGGCGCGCGCGAAGGTCTCGATCGCCACCTGGCTGGCGTGGCCGTTGCCCAGCGAAGCGTAGCTCACGCGGCCTTCGCCGCCACGCGCCGATGCCAGCAGCGCCGCCAGGTCGCGGTAGCGGCCCTTGCCGCTGGTCCACAGCAGGAAGGTGGCGCGGAACAGCAGCGACAGCGGCGCCAGGTCATGCTGCGGGTCGTAGGGCAGCTTCTCGTGCAGCAGCGGGTTCACCGCCAGCGTGGCGGTGTCGGCGAGGAAGATCGTGTGGCCGTCGGCCGGCGTGCGCCGCACCTCGCCGAAGGCCACGATGCCGGACGCGCCGGGCTTGTTTTCCACCACCACCGGCTGGCCCCAGGTGCCGGAAAGCCTCTCGGCCACGCTGCGCGCCACCACGTCGGGGCCCACGCCCACCGAATACGGCACCACCAGCCGCACGGCATGGGCCGGGAAGGGCGCCGCGCGCGCCGGCAACGCGCAGGCGCCGAACAGCGTCGTGACCACCTGACGGCGTGTCGTCACTGCACAGCCTGGAGACTTCAGCCCAGCAGCGCCGCCAGGGCCAGCAAGGTGGCGAACAGCACCTGGCAGCGCGCCGTGCGCGCCAGCAGGGCGTTGAAGGCCGGCCCCGGCGCTTCCTGCCAGAAGCGGCGCACCAGGCCCAGCGCCATCGGCAGCGCCAGCAGCGGCAGCAGCAGTGCCCAGCCCAGGTGCGAGAACCGGTGCAGCAGCAGCAGCAACGCATAGGGCGCCAGCATCAGCAGCGCGTATTCCCAGCGCGAGAAGGCCGGCCCCAGGCACACCGCCAGCGTGTGCTTGCCGACCTGGGCGTCGGGCTCGCGGTCGCGGTAGTTGTTGACCACCAGCACGGCCGCGGCCGGCATGCCCACCGCGGTGGCGGCCACCAGCACGCCGGGGCTCAGCGCCAGCGTCTGCAGGTAGTAGGTGCCGCAGACCGCCACCAGGCCGAAGAACAGCCAGACCACGAAGTCGCCGAACGGCGTGTAGGAGATGGGGCGCGGTCCGCCGGAGTAGGCCATGGCCGCTGCTGCCGAAGCGACCCCGGCCACGAAGATGGGCCAGCCGCCGCGGCCGACGAGCACGAAGCCGATGGCGGTGGCGACGCCGAAGCAGGCCAGCGAAGCCACTCGCACCTGGCGTTCGCTCAGCAGCCCCAGCGCGGTGGCGCGCGGCAGGCCCAGCCGGCCGGCGCGGTCGGTGCCGCGCCGGAAATCGCTCACGTCGTTGTCGAGATTGGTGCCCACCTGCAGCAGCAGCGCGCCCAGCGCGGCCAGCAGCATCCACAGCGGGGCGATGGTGCGTGTCTCGGCCCAGGCCATGGCGCAACCCACCAGCACGGGGTTGATGGCGATCGTCAGCGTGTGGGGCCGGCTTGCAATGGCCCAGGCGCGCAGCGCCGAGGCGCGAGCCCGCGGGGCGGCGTCTGGACTTCTCATTCGACTCCGGCGCTTGGCGGTATGCGTTCCAAGAACAGTCTACCCCCGCGAACAGGGCATCCGGCCCGGGCTGGATCAATCCCGCCGCAGGTGTCTGGTCCGGTCTTGTCGGGGCCCGGCCTCCATGACGCAGGCACTGGACGGCACGGGCCTATCATGCTTCGAGTCGGCTTGCGGGCCCGTGGCCGGCCCCGCGCTCGCCCGACGCTTGCAGTGCATGCCAGGCAGCGGCGACCCCTTGAGAGAACCTGCGTGAAGCGGCGATCTTGCATCCTGCGCTCCATCGGTGCATGGATGGTCGTGGCCATCTCTGCACTGCTGGCGCCGCCGGTGGCGGCCCAGGTGCCCGTGGTCGGAGTGCTGCTCTTCGAGCCCTGGCCCTCCGGCAGTACGCCGTTCGCCCCGGAGCTGAAGGAACTGGGTCAAAGAGAAGGCAAGACCTACGTCTTGGAGTTTCGTCACGCGGCCGGCGACAACACCCGCTTTCCCGCGCTCGCCCGAGAACTGCTCGATCGCAAGCCAGCCGTGATCGTGACCAGTTGTGGTCCGCCGCTGCGAGCCATCCGGAAGCTCGACAGCAGAGTCCCGGTGATCGCAGGTTGTGCGGACCCGAAGAACTTCTACGACGAGGTCGAACGCCTGAGTCGACCTGGCCGCCGTACGACCGGATTCACATTCCTCGCCCCGGAGTCGGCTTCCAAGCGCTTGCAGATCCTGAAGGAGTTGTCGCCTGGTCTTCGTGGTGTGGGCGTCCTGCACCACCAGCACGACGATTGGAGTACCTATTTCGACGAAATGGAGCGTGCGGCAAGGCCCTTGGGTTTGACGCTTTCCAGGCTCCCGATCGCTCGCGCGGAGGACATTGAAGGTGTCTTGGGCGGCGCGGTCCGGCAGGGGGTCAGGGCGATCGTCGTCCTTCCCGATGCCATCACCATCGGCGCGCGCGCCCGAATCGCCGCACTCGCGATCCAGCACCGGGTCCCCAGCGTGTTCGACACCAGCTTCTTCGTTGCCGATGGTGGCCTGCTGTCCTATGGACCGGACTGGGCCGAGTTCGCCCCGCGGATCAACGCGTCCTACATCGACAAGATTCTCCGAGGCATCGACCCAGGAGATCTGCCGATTCAGCAGCCAACCCGATTGGAGCTGGTCGTCAACCTCCGCACCGCGAGTGCCATCGGCATCTCGATTCCGAGATCCTTGCTGCTGCGCGCCGACCGTGTCATCAATTGACTTTGTCCGCGGCTGCCATTCGACCCGTGGGTCGATCCGGCGCGCCGCAGGCAGGCAACTGCAGAACGGCCGCCGCGCGGTGAGTCCCGCGTTGATGCACGGCCGCAGGCATGGCGCTCCCGGGCCCGTCTCGGCGCGCTGAACCCGATCCGAGTCACCCGGTCCGGCAGGGCAGACCTCGAGGGGGACGGCCGTCCGGCGGCGGCCGGCGGCCTTGTTTCAATCGTCCAGTTCCCACGCCGCCATGACTTTCAGCGTCAATCGGTCGGAGATGCTGTTCAGCCCCTTGCCCAGCCCGAAGGTCAGGTCCATCTTGTGCCAGCGCGTGTCCAGCACCGCCAGCAGCACCTGGCGCTGTTCGGCGTGCGGCAGCGGGTGGCGCAGCGGGCCGGCTTCGATCAGGTACTCGAAGCCGGCGGCGCTGCGGCCGGAGATCTCGCGCGTGAGCTTGAAGGTGGGCTGCAGGCCGACACGCTTGTCCTCGCCCGTGATCGGCACCGTGAGGCCGATGTTGGCGACGCCGTGCCAGCGGCCCCAG
>JBGAKY010000084.1:0-23988 GCA_044224175.1 Rubrivivax sp.
GGATTGCCGAAGTGTTCGCGCAGCCAGGGGATCATGGCGTCGACGACACGCGGGTCGACCGGCGTCGTCGCGCCGTAGTCCATGTAGATGGGGAAGTGCGGGGTCATGGTCCTTGCAAGATCACGAGGTCAGGGTCTCACTTGGTCAGGCTGTTGCCCAGGGCGAACACCGAGTTCGGCGCCGTCACCTTGATGGGCTTGACCACCGGCTGCGAAGAGATGGCGCGCTTGACCGGCGTCTCCTCGATCGAGATGCCCTTGGCGATCTGGTCGTCGACCAGCTTCTTCAGCGAGATCGAATCGAGGTACTCGATCATCTTCGCGTTCAGGCTGGTCCAGAGGTCGTGCGTCATGCACTTGCCCTGGTCGTCGCCCATGCAGCTTTCCTTGCCGCCGCAGCCGGTGGCGTCGATCGGCTCGTCGACGGCGACGATGATGTCGGCCACCGTGATCTCGGCCGCGCCGCGGCCCAGCGAATAGCCGCCGCCGGGGCCGCGGGTGCTTTCCACCAGCTCGTGGCGGCGCAGCTTGCCGAACAGCTGTTCCAGGTAGGACAGCGAAATCTGCTGGCGCTGGCTGATCGCGGCCAGGGCCACCGGGCCGTTGTTGGACCGCAGCGCGAGGTCGATCATCGCAGTGACGGCAAAGCGGCCTTTGGTGGTGAGTCGCATGAGGGTTCTCCTGAGGCGAGGTGAGGTCCAGGGTCGGTTCGGCTTCGGGGTACCGGGTGCCGAGAAACCCGCAGCCGGGTCGCGGCCGCTGATTCCGACTACTTTTGTCAACTATACCCGAAGCTGACCAATTTGGTCAAGCTTTGCTCAGGAAGTTCCGTCCAGTTCGCCTCGCAGGAGGCGTTCGACGAGCCCGTCGCAGGCGTCTTCGACGTAGTCGAGCACTTCGTCGAATCCGGCCGGGGGCCCGTAGTATGGATCGGGAATCTCCAGCACGCCGGCGAAGCGCCGCGAGTGACGCATCAGCAGGTCCAGCCGCGCGCTGCCGCCCATGGGCACGCCCTGGCGCAAGTGGGCGAGATTGTCCTCGTCCATCGCGAACATCCAGTGGAAGCGCGAGTAGTCGGCTTCGATCAGGCGGCGCGCGCGCAACTTGCCGAGCTCGTAGCCGCGCGCCGCCGCGTGCTTCTGGGCGCGCGGGTCGGGCGCCTCGCCGGCGTGGAAGTGGCCATGGGTGCCGGCCGAGTCCACTTCCACCGCCGAAGCCAGCCCGGCCGCCTTCAACTTGTGCCGCAGCACGCCTTCGGCGGTGGGCGAACGGCAGATGTTGCCCATGCAGACCATCAGGATGCGTCTGGTCTCGGCCTTGCTCATTTCGACCCCGCGAGCGGCACCACGTTGGTGTCGTGGCCGCTGGCGCCGAAGGCCTGTTCGCGCAGCAGCGCGAGCTGGTCGCGCACGCGCGCGGCCTTCTCGAACTCGAGGTTGCGCGCGTGGTCGAGCATCTGCTTTTCGAGCGTCTTGATGCGCTTGCCCAGGTCCTTCTCGGACATGGCCTCGAATTCGGCGGCGGCCTTGGCAGCCTGGACCTCTTCCTTCTCGGTCTTGGCCGAGACGACGCCGTCGATGAGGTCGCGTATCTGCTTGTTGATGGTGCGCGGCACGATGCCCTGCGCCAGGTTGTGTGCGATCTGGCGCGTGCGCCGGCGTTCGGTCTCGCCGATCGCCTTGCGCATGGAATCGGTCATCTGGTCGGCGTAGAGGATGGCGCGCCCGTTCACGTTGCGCGCCGCGCGACCGATGGTCTGGATCAGGCTGCGTTCGGCGCGCAGGAAGCCTTCCTTGTCGGCGTCGAGGATGGCCACCAGGCTCACCTCCGGCAGGTCCAGGCCTTCGCGCAGCAGGTTGATGCCGACCAGCACGTCGAAGGTGCCCAGACGCAGGTCGCGCAGGATCTCCACCCGCTCCACCGTGTCGATGTCGCTGTGCAGGTAGCGCACCTTGACGCCGTTGTCGGCCAGGTAATCGGTCAGCTGTTCGGCCATGCGCTTGGTAAGCGTGGTGATGAGCACCCGCTCGCCGACCTGCACGCGTTCGCGGATCTCCTGCAGCACGTCGTCCACCTGGGTGGCGGCGGGGCGCACCTCCACTTCGGGGTCGACCAGGCCGGTGGGGCGCACCAGCTGTTCCACCACCTGACCGGCATGCTCCTGTTCCCAGGCCGCCGGCGTGGCCGAGACGAAGACCGCCTGGCGCATCTTCCGCTCGAATTCCTCGAACTTGAGCGGCCGGTTGTCCAGCGCGCTGGGCAGCCGGAAGCCGTATTCCACCAGCGTGGTCTTGCGCGCGCGGTCGCCGTTGAACATGCCGCCCAGCTGCCCGATGAGCACGTGGCTTTCGTCGAGGAACATCATCGCGTCGGCCGGCAGGTAGTCGACCAGCGTCGAAGGCGGCTCGCCCGGCTTCGCGCCCGACAGGTGGCGCGTGTAGTTCTCGATGCCCTTGCAGTGGCCCACCTCCTGAAGCATCTCCAGGTCGAATCGCGTTCGCTGCTCCAGGCGCTGCGCCTCCACCAGCTTGCCGGCCTTCACCAGTTCGTCCAGGCGCTGGCGCAGCTCTTCCTTGATGGTCTCGATGGCGCGCACCACCTGCTCGCGCGGCGTCACGTAGTGGCTGCTGGGGTAGACCACGAAGCGCGGCACCTTCTGGCGCACCCGGCCGGTCAGTGGGTCCAGCAGCGACAGCGATTCGATCTCGTCGTCGAACAGCTCGATGCGGATCGCCAGCTCCGAATGCTCGGCCGGGAAGACGTCGATCGTGTCGCCGCGCACGCGGAAGGTGCCGCGGCCGAAATCGATCTCGTTGCGCGTGTACTGCATCGCGATGAGGCGCGCGATCACGTCGCGCTGCCCCATCTTGTCGCCGACGCGCACGATCAGCCGCATCTGCGTGTAGTCCTCGGGCTTGCCGATGCCGTAGATGGCGCTCACGGTGGCGACGATGACGACATCGCGCCGCTCGAGGATGCTCTTGGTGGCCGACAGACGCATCTGCTCGATGTGCTCGTTGATCGCGCTGTCCTTCTCGATGAACAGGTCGCGCTGCGGCACGTAGGCCTCGGGCTGGTAGTAGTCGTAGTAGCTGACGAAATACTCGACGGCGTTCTTCGGAAAGAACTCGCGGAACTCGCTGTACAGCTGCGCGGCCAGTGTCTTGTTGGGCGCGAACACGATGGCCGGCCGCCCCAGGCGGGCGATCACGTTGGCCATCGTGAAGGTCTTGCCGGAGCCCGTCACGCCCAGCAGGGTCTGGTACGACAGGCCGTCGTTGACGCCTTCCACCAGTTGCGCGATGGCGGTGGGCTGGTCGCCCGCCGGCGGGTAGGGCTGGAACAGCTGGAACGGCGAACCGGGAAAAGAGACGAACGCACCGGTGCCGCCTTCGGCGGGCACTGCGGCGAGTTCTGCGACATCGGACATCAGGAACAACCCTCGGTCGGCCCACTAGAATCGGCGAGCGTAGCGCACTGACCGTTGCGCCGCCTCACCACTCCTGCCAGCGTCCTTTCAGGAAGTTCCATGTCCGCCTCGCTATTCGCCGACGTCCAGCTTGCCCCGCGCGACCCCATCCTGGGGCTCAACGAACTGTTCGCGGCCGATCCCAATCCCGCGAAGGTGAACCTCGCCGTCGGCGTGTACTTCGACGATGAGGGCAAGTTGCCCGTCCTCAAGTGCGTGGCGGCGGCCGAACAGCAGCTGCTGGCTTCGCCGAAGGCCAAGGGTTATCTCCCGATCGACGGCATTGCCGCCTACGACAAGGCGGTGCAGGGTCTGGTGTTCGGCGCCGACAGCTCCGCCGTGAAGGCCGGCCGCATCGCCACCGTGCAGGCGCTGGGCGGCACCGGCGGCCTGAAGCTGGGCGCCGACTTCCTGAAGCGCCTGAGCCCCAAGGCCCCCGTGCTGATCAGCGACCCCAGCTGGGAGAACCACCGCGCGCTGTTCACCAATGCCGGCTTCGAGGTCGGCAGCTACCCCTACTACGACGCTGCCACGCGCGGCATCCGCTTCGAAGCCATGCTGGCCGCACTGCAGTCGGCCGTGCCCGGCACCATCGTCGTGCTGCACGCCTGCTGCCACAACCCGACCGGCTGCGACCTCACGCCCGCGCAATGGCAGCAGGTGGTGGCCGCCTGCCAGGCACGCGGCCTGGTCCCCTTCCTGGACATGGCCTACCAGGGTTTCGGCGAAGGCATCGCCGAGGACGGCGCCGTGATCGGCCAGTTCATCGCCAGCGGTCAGGACTTCTTCGTCTCGACCTCGTTCTCGAAGAGCTTCTCGCTCTACGGCGAGCGGGTCGGCGCCCTGAGCGTGGTCTGCGCCTCGGCCGACGAATGTGCGCGCGTGCTGTCACAACTGAAGATCGTGGTGCGCACCAACTATTCGAACCCGCCCACGTTCGGTGCCCAGGTGGTGGCCACCGTGCTCACCACACCGGCGCTGCGTGCGCAGTGGGAACAGGAACTGGCCGGCATGCGCGAGCGCATCCGCGCCACCCGCGTGCAACTGGTGGGCAGGCTGCAGGCCGCGGGCGTGAAGGGCGACCTGTCCTACATCACGCGCCAGAAGGGCATGTTCAGCTATTCGGGCCTGTCGGCGGCGCAGATGCAGCGCCTGCGGAGCGAGTTCGGCGTCTACGGCGTGGACTCCGGGCGCATCTGCGTGGCGGCCATCAACAGCCGCAACATCGACGCTGTCGTCACCGCGCTCGCCCGCGTCATGTAAGACTGGCGTCGGGCTTGTCGCGCAGGAGACAGGCCGCCAGGCAATCGGCCGCGTTCCGTACGTGTTTTTTCGCTTTCGGCCTTGCGCGCGGGCAGGCACGATCGTGCATCCAGACTTATCATTGCTGCACTGCACAAAAGTCGCAGCACCAGATCACCCCGGAGGCGATGAATGCTGTACCAGCTCTACGAGACCCAGCGCGCCCTGATGGCCCCGTTCGCGGAGTTCGCCAGCGCTTCCGCCAAGCTCTACGACCACCCCTTGTCGCCCTTCGCGCACACGCCGATGGCGCAGCGCGTGTCAGCCGGCTTCGACCTGCTGCACCGGCTGGCGAAGGAATACGAGAAGCCTCAGTTCAACATCACCAGCGCCACCATCGACGGCGTGACGGTGGCGGTGCAGGAGCAGGTGGCCGTGACCAAGCCCTTCTGCCGCCTGCTGCGCTTCAAGCGCTTCAGCGACGACAGCCGCGCGCTCACCACCATGAAGACCCAGCCCACCGTGCTGGTGGTGGCACCGCTGTCGGGCCACCATTCCACGCTGCTGCGCGACACCGTGAAGGCGCTGCTGCACCACCACAAGGTCTTCATCACCGACTGGACCGACGCCCGCATGGTGCCCGCCGAAGCCGGCGCGTTCCACCTGGACGACTACGTCGAGTACGTGCAGGACTTCATCCGCCATATCGGGCCTTCGGTGCACGTGATCTCGGTGTGCCAGCCCACGGTGCCGGTGCTGGCGGCGGTGTCGCTGCTGGCCAGCCGCGGCGAGTTCACGCCGCGCACGATGACCATGATGGGCGGCCCCATCGACGCCCGCAAGAGCCCGACCGCGGTCAACAACCTGGCCATGAACAAGAGCTTCGCCTGGTTCGAGGCCAACGTCATCTACCGCGTGCCGCCCAACTTCCCCGGCGCCGGCCGCCGCGTCTACCCGGGCTTCCTGCAGCATTCGGGCTTCGTCGCGATGAACCCCGACCGCCACCTGAAGAGCCACTACGACTACTTCCGCGACCTCATCCGCGGCGACGACGACAGCGCCGAGTCGCACCGCCAGTTCTACGACGAGTACAACGCCGTGCTGGACATGCCGGCCGACTACTACCTGGACACCATCAAGACCGTGTTCCAGGACTTCGCGCTCGTCAACGGCACCTGGGAAGTGAACGGCGAGCTGGTGCGCCCGCAGGACATCAAGACGAGCGCGCTGTTCACGATCGAAGGAGAGCTGGACGACATCTCCGGCGCCGGGCAGACCAAGGCCGCGCACGACCTGTGCGCCGGCATCCCGAAGTCGCGCCAGTTCCACTACGACGTCGAGGGCGCCGGCCACTACGGCATCTTCTCGGGCCGCCGCTGGCGCGAGATGGTCTATCCGGAGGTGCAGTCCTTCATCGCCCGTCACGACGTGGAAGCCGCCCCTGCCAGGAAGGCGGCCGCCAGGCGCCGCCGATAATCGGGCGGTGAGCGCCGCCGCGACCCGCCCCCTTGCCGAGCTGATCGACGCCGCACTGCCGCAGACGCAGTGCACACGCTGCGGCTACCCCGACTGCCGGCGCTACGCCGAGGCCATCGCCGGGGGCGAGGCCATCAACCGCTGCCCGCCCGGCGGCGCCGAAGGCATCGTGCGGCTGGCCGCCCTCACCGGCCGGCCGGTCCTGCCGCTGGACCCCGAGCGCGGCCACGAAGGTCCGCGCGCGCTGGCCGTCATCGACGAGGACTGGTGCATCGGCTGCACGCTGTGCATCAAGGCCTGCCCGGTGGACTGCATCATCGGCGCCAGCAAGCTCATGCACACCGTGGTCGACGCGCAATGCACCGGCTGCGAACTGTGCGTGCCGGTGTGCCCGGTCGACTGCATCGCGATGGTGCCGGTCACGGGCGAACGCACCGGCTGGGCCGCCTGGAGCGCGCCCCAGGCCGAGGCAGCGCGCGATCGTTATGCCTTCCACCGCCTGCGCGTGGAACGCGAGTCGCACGAGAACGACGAACGCCTGGCCGCCAAGGCCCAGGCCAAGCTCGTCGACCTGGAGCACCACACCCGGCTCACCGACCCGGCGGCGGTGGAAGCCAAGCGCGCCGTGATCGAAGCCGCGCTCGAACGCGCACGCCGGCGCAAGGCCGGGGGCTGAGCGTCATGGACGAGCGCGACATCGAGCCCCTCTTCGCCACGCTGAAGGCGGCCAACCCGAACCCCGAAAGCGAACTGCGCTACAGCAGCGTGTTCGAATTGCTGGCCGCGGTGCTGCTCTCGGCGCAGGCCACCGACGCCGGCGTCAACAAGGCGACGCCCAGGCTCTTCGCGCTGGCGCCCACGCCGCGGAAGATGGTGGCGCTGGGCGTGCAACGGGTGACCGAACTCGTGCGCACGATCGGCCTCTTCCGCACCAAGGCACGCAACCTGGTCGAAGCGAGCCGGCTCATCGTCGAACGGCACGGCGGCCAGGTCCCGCGCACGCGCGAGGCACTCGAAGCCCTGCCGGGCGTCGGCCGCAAGACCGCCAACGTGGTGCTCAACGTGGCCTTCGGCGAACCGACGATGGCGGTGGACACGCACATCTTCCGCGTCGCCAACCGCACCGGCCTGGCGCCGGGGCGCAACCCGCTGGAAGTGGAACAGGCGCTGCTGCGGCGCGTGCCCGCCGCCTACCGCGCCGACGCCCACCACTGGCTCATCCTGCACGGCCGCTACGTCTGCACCGCGCGCGCGCCGCAGTGCGAAAGTTGCGCCGTGCGCCGCTGGTGCGATACCGGCCGCGAGGCGCCACCTACAATGCCCGCGAGGGGGTGACAAGGGACGATGGGCACGCTGCAGGACCTGGCCGAACGCATCGACCGCCTCGTGCTCCGGCACGAGGAGTTGAAGCGATCCGCGGCGCTGCTGGAGCAGCAGCTCGCGGCCGTCACCACCGAACGCGACAGCCTGCGCTCGCGCCTGTCGGCGGCGCGCGGCCGCATCGACGCGCTCCTGTCCCGCCTACCGGCCGACGGCAGGACCGGCGGGGAAGGCGCATGAAGCAGGTCGAAGTCACCATCATGGGCCAGGGCTACATCCTGGCCTGCCCCGAAGGCGGCGAAGCGCAGCTGGGCGCCGCAGTGGCGCGTGTCGACCGCGAGATGAGCGCCATCCGCGACGGCGGCAAGGTCAAGGCGCGCGAGCGCATCGCCGTGCTGGCGGCGCTGAACCTGGCCTATCTGATGGTGGCCGACCATGGCAGTGCCGAGCCCGCCGGTGCCGACGGCGTCGACGTGGCCGCGCTGGTGCGCCGCATCGACGCCGCACTGGGCGACGACGGCCACCTGCTGTGACATCCGGCCGCTGCACGCACGCGCAGGGCGGGTCTATACTGGATTCGTCCGTCGTGATCGCGTGGGTTTTAATTTCCTTGAACCGATGCTCATTGAGCAAGGGCTTGGAACATCGCCTCGCTGGTGTGAGCGTCTCGCGTCAGATGAACCCGAAGCCTGGCTGACCTCGCCCACCTGAACTTCCACTGAGGGTTCAGGAATGCAGCCCACGGCTCACGGCGGACACCCTTCTTGCCCATGCCCCAACACTGGCTCATGAAGAGCGAGCCCTCCGAGGTCTCGATCGACGACCTCGCGGCCGCACCGAAACAGACCGTGCCCTGGTTCGGGGTGCGCAACTACCTGGCGCGCAACTTCATGCGCGACCACATGAAGGTCGGCGACGACGTGCTCTTCTACCACTCGTCGTGCCCGGAACCGGGCATCGCCGGCCTGGCCAAGGTGTCGGCCCTGGCCGCGCCCGACGTGACCCAGTTCGACCCCAAGAGCCCGTACCACGACCCCAAGGCCACGCGCGAGAACCCGCGCTGGTTCTGCGTCGACGTCAAGCTGGTGAAGAAGACCCGCCTGATGTCGCTGCGCGAGTTGCGCGAGACGCCGGGCCTGGAGACCATGCGCGTGCTGCAGACCGGCAACCGGCTGTCGATCACCCCCGTCACCGACGCCGAGTGGCGGCTGGTGCTGGCGCGGCTCAAGGGCTGACGCCCTTCCTTCGCCGTGTCCGGCATCGACTTGACGCTGGTCGTCGAGCTGCTCGCGCTCGGCACCGTCACCGGCTTCCTGGCCGGCCTGCTGGGCGTGGGCGGCGGCATGATGATGGTGCCCTTCCTCACCTTCATCCTCTCGCATCGCGGCGTGGAGCCGGGCATGGCGGTGAAGATGGCGATCGCGACGTCGATGTCGACCATCCTCTTCACCTCGCTGTCCAGCGTGCGCGCGCACCACCGGCTGGGCGCCGTGCGCTGGGACCTGCTGCGCGGGCTGGCGCCCGGCATCCTGCTGGGCGGGCTGGCCGCCGGCGCCGGCGTCTTCGCGCTCGCCAAGGGCCAGGGCCTGGCGCTCTTCTTCGCCGTCTTCATCGGCTACTCGGCGCTGCAGATGTTCCTGGACAAGAAGCCCAAGCCAGGTCGCCAGATGCCGGGCGTGGCAGGGCAGACGGCGGTGGGCGGCGCGATCGGCATGCTCTCGGGCCTGGTGGGCGCCGGGGGCGCCTTCCTCTCGGTGCCCTTCATGACCTGGTGCAACGTGCCGCTGCGGCAGGCCGTGGGCACCAGCGCGGCACTGGGCTTTCCGATCGCGCTGGCCAACACGCTGGGCTACCTGGTGAGCGGCTGGGAATTGCCGGCTGCACTGCCCGGAGCCTTCGGCTACCTGTACGTGCCGGCGCTCGCGGTCATCGCGGCGGCCAGCGTGACGATGGCGCCGCTGGGCGCGCGCACGGCGCACCGCACCGACACCAGGAAGCTCAAGCGCATCTTCGCGCTCCTGCTCTTCGCACTGGCCAGCTACATGGCGAGCCGCGCCTTCTAGGCGCGCCGGCGTTCAGCCCTCGAAGCGGATCGCCGCCAGCGTGACGTGGTTGCCGCCTCGGCGCTGCGCCTCCGCAAGTGCCTTGTCGCAGGCGGCGAGCAGCTCTTCCTGCGTGCTGGCGGTGTGCGGGAAACTGGCCACGCCCATCGAGACCGTGAGCCGCAGTTCCTGCCCTTCATGCACCACCACCTGGGTGGCGCACTGGCGGCGCAGGCCTTCCATGCGCGCGTGCGCGGTGGCCAGGCCCACGCCCGACAGCAGCACCGCGAAGCGGCGTTCGTCGAAGCGGCAGGAAGCGTCCATCGCGCGCGTGCCGCCGCGCAGCAGGCGGCCCATGGCTTCGAGGATGCGCGCGTCGGCGGCCGGGCCCAGCGAACGTACTTTCTCGGTGGGCGCATCGAGCTGAATGACGACGGCGGCGAACTCGCGGTGCTCGCGCGTGGACAGGTCCACTTCGCGCCGCAGCTGGTCTTCGAAGTGGGCGCGCGTGTACAGGCCCGTGGCCGGGTCGCGCAAGGCCTGGTCGGCCAGTTCCCTGCGCAGCTGCTCGTTGGCACGCTGCTGGTGTTCGATCTGCTCCAGCGCCTGGCGCAACTGCGTCTCGCGCTGGCGTTCGGCGCTGCGGTCGGACCACACGCTGCACACGTAGCGCCGGCCGTCCTCGGGGGATTCGCCGGCCAGGCGCAGCACGCTGAATTCGTGGCGCGTGCCGCCGATTTCGATGCGGTGGTCGCTGATCACCGGCTCGGGCTGGGAAATCGCGGTCTGATCGGCCAGGCGCATGGCGGCGGCCTGCTCGGCGTCGAAGATCTCGCCGTCGGCCTTGCCGACCACTCCGCCCAGCGCATGCGCCATGGATGGGTTGGCGAACAGGTAGCGCCCGCTGCGAACGTCCTTCACCCCCAGCCAGTCGCCCGCACGCGCCAGCACGGCGGGCAGGAGTGCGGCCATGAGCGTCGACAGCGTAGTTTCCGACTCGAGATCGGTGGGCGACGACATGAAGGCGGGTTCCTAAGGCGTCTGGGGCAATGCGGAGGTCTGCGACAGGCCCGCCGGCTCGACATATTGGGTGCCGCGGCGGGACAGATCAAGCGAAGGGCGCTCGTCTGCCCCTAACTTGAAGCTCTATCGTATCGGCGCCGCCGTGACCCGCGAGGGTGCAAATGGGCCCCAAATGCACCACAGACCGGCAGATTCCCCTGGACCGGGGGGGCGCGCCCCGGGGAGTCCAGCGGCACGAAAGCTGCTTCCTCCATGGCTTGGACGCGATGGTGCGCCCCGGGGGTTCGCAAGTGGCCCCCCGCTTGTGCCCAGCGGCACTTCTTGGAGGCCGAGCCGCATTCGGTCTGCCGCCGCACCCTGATGTGGCCCTTGCCGGTCGCCCAGCCGACGAACGAGCCGATCGTGTTCAACCTGCGGGACCGCCAACCTGGCGCAGTCCCGGATCGCGCGGCGACCACTTGGTCGGCGTCAGCCCATGCGGCGACACGGTCGACGGCAGCGGGTACCCCTGGCGACTGCGCGAAGGCCGCGCGTCGACGACATCCGCGATTCGGATCTGTAGCACTTCGCGGTGCGCATCGTGACGTGCGCCCGGTGTGCATGGATCGACGCAGATGAGGCCCGCATCGCGCCAGCCCTGGCCGCTGCCGCGGCAAGGGGAAGGAACGCCTGGGCCGGCTGCAGGGCGCAATGCATTGCGGCACACGCTGCGCTTCGTGTCCGCAGGAACTGCCGGGGCTTGTGAGAATCTCCCGTGTTGCGGCCTGAGTCTGGCGCCGGCCCGGGCCCGGAACTTGCGAAACCGACGCCAGGGAACCCGCACGGATGAGCATCGCACCCTTCATCAAGGAAATCGGCCGCGGCGCCGCCGGTGCCCGTTCGCTCACCCCCGAGCAGGCCGAGACACTGATGGGCATCGTGCTCGACGGCGGGGCCACCGACCTGGAGGTGGGGGCCTTCGCGCTGGCCATGCGCATGAAGGGCGAGACCCTCGACGAGATCGCCGGCTTCCTGCGCGCCGCCCAGGCCCGCTGCCTGCCGCTGCCGGTGGCGCAGCCGGCGGTGCTGATCCCCAGCTACAACGGCGCCCGCCGCCTGCCCAATCTGACCCCGCTGCTGGCCATGCTGTTGGCGCAGGAAGGCCTGCCGGTGCTGGTGCACGGCCCCCTGCACGACCCTGGACGCGTCACCACTGCCGAGGTGCTGCACGACCTGGGTCTTCCGGTGGCCGCCACCGCCGCCGAAGTCGCCAGCGCCTGGGCGCGGCGCGAGCCGGCGTTCATCGCCACCGCCACGCTCTGCCCGCCGCTGCAGAAGCTGCTGGACGTGCGGCGTGTGGTCGGCGTGCGCAATTCGGGCCACTCGGTGGCCAAGATGCTGGACCCCTGCCGCGGCGCGCCCACGCTGCGCCTGATGAGCTACACCCACCCCGAGTTCGGCCACCTGATGTCGGGCTGGGCCGAACGCGAGGGAGCGAACGCCATGCTGCTGCGCGGCACCGAAGGCGAGGCGGTGGCCGACCCGCGCCGCCAGCCTCGCATCGACACCTGGATCGGCGGCCACCGGCGGCCCGAGTTCTCGATCGCGGCGCAGGACGGCGTGGTGACCGAACTGCCGCTGCTGCCGCGCCAGAACGACGCCTCGACCACGGCGCTGTACATCCAGTCGGTGCTGAGCGGCGAGAAGCCTGCTCCGGCACCACTGGCCTGCCAGGTGCAGCTCGTCGTGCAGGCGCTCGCCGCGATGGCGGCGCCGCTGCCCGCCGTGGGGTTGACGGCGTGAAGCGCGGCAGCTGCGCCCTGGTGGGCGCCGGCCCGGGCGACCCCGAACTGCTCACGCTGAAGGCGCTGAAAACCATGCGCCAGGCCAGCGTGCTGCTGGTCGACGACCTGGTCAGCGACGCCGTGCTGCAGGCGGCGCTTCGCGGCCGCCGCCGGCCGCCGCGCGTGGTGCACGTGGGCAAGCGCGGCGGCTGCCGCAGCACGCCACAGGCCTTCATCGAGAAGCTGATGGTGGCCGAGGCGCGCGCCGGCGAACGCGTCGTGCGCCTGAAGGGCGGGGACCCCATGGTCTTCGGCCGCGGCGGCGAGGAGGCGGCGGCGCTGCGAAGCCAGGGTGTCGACGTCGTGGTCGTGCCCGGCATCACCGCCGGACTGGCCGCCGCCGGTGCGCTGGGCGTGCCCTGGACGCACCGCGACCACGCGCAGGGCGTGCTGCTGGTGACCGGCCACGCGCGCGCCGGCGGTGCACCACCCGACTGGCCTTCGTTGGGGGCGGCCGCCGCGGCCGGCGGGCTGACGCTGGTGGTCTACATGGGCATGGCCCACCTGGAGGCCATTGCCGGCGGCCTGCTGCAGGCCATGCCGGCGTCGACGCCTGCCGCCGCCGTGGAGGGTGCGGCCACGGCCCAGGAGCGGCGACTGGTGGCCACGCTGGGCACGCTGGCGGCGCGCGTGCGCACCGAAGGTCTGGGCAGCCCGGCGGTGCTGATCGTGGGCGACGTGCTGCGCGAAGCCCCTGCCGCCGCGCTGCGGAACGCCGCCTGAGCCGCCCCTGGCGGCCGGGCGCCGGTTTCGGGCTAGAATCGCGGTCTTTCCTGACCAGCCCGCAGCGCTGCGCCGCCTTGACGGCACTTCGATTCGAGCGCCGCGCAACCCCCGGGGAAGCCTGCCTTCAGATGACCACGATCCGCGTCAAAGAAAACGAACCGTTCGACGTCGCCCTGCGCCGCTTCAAGCGCACGATCGAGAAGATCGGCCTGCTGACCGAACTTCGCGCGCGCGAGTTCTACGAAAAGCCCACCGCCGAGCGCAAGCGCAAGAAGGCGGCTGCGGTGAAGCGCCACTTCAAGCGTGTGCGCAGCATGCAGCTCCCCAAGAAGCTGTACTGACCCTCCGGTTGGCCCACGGTTGGAAGAAGCCCGCGCGGCACGCCGCAGCGGGCTTTTCGCTTTGCAAGGATCTTCGCCCATGACCCTGAAGGACCGCATCACCGAGGACATGAAGTCCGCGATGAAGGCGCGCGAGACCGAGCGCCTGTCCACCATCCGCATGCTGCTGGCCGCGATCAAGCAGCGCGAGGTGGATGAGCGCATCGTGCTGGAAGACGCCGCCGTCGTCGGCATCGTCGACAAGCTGATCAAGCAGCGCAAGGACTCGATCACCGCCTTCCAGAGCGCCGGCCGCACCGACCTGGTGGACAAGGAGACGGCCGAGGTCGCAGTGCTCGAAGGCTACCTGCCGCAGCGCCTGGGCCCCGAGCAGGTGGCCGAGGGCGTTCGCGTGCTGGTGGCCGAGCTGGGCGCCGCCGGCCCGGGCGACATGGGCCGGGTGATGGCGGCCGCCAAGTCGCGCTTCGCCGGCCAGGCCGAGATGGCCCTGGTCTCGGCGGCCGTGAAGCAGGCGCTGGCCGGAAAATAAGGCAGCATCACGTTCATGAGCACGCTGCCCTTCCGCCCCGTGGCGCCCGACGTCTGTGTCGCGCCCCAGCTCACGCCCGACGCGATGGCCGAGGCCGCGCGTGCCGGGTTCAAGAGCGTCGTCAACAACCGGCCCGACCACGAACATGGGCCGGGCCAGCCCACCAATGCCGAGATGGCGGCCGCCGCGCGTGCCGCCGGGCTGGAATACAGGTTCCTCCCGGTGGACGGCGGCTACCAGTCGCCCGAAGAGATCGCCGCGTTCGCGAAACTCCTGCAGGAACTGCCACGCCCCCTTCTGGCGTTCTGCCGCTCGGGCGCGCGCTCCACGCGCCTGTACATGGCGGCCACCGCGGGCTGACCCCGGGATAGCCCGGGGTCCGGCGGCGGCGCCTTTCAGCCGCCGTTCAGTCGCCTTCGCCTACAGTCCGACACGTTTGCGCGCCGGCCAACCCGGTCCGTCCGTGCATGTCCTGGAGGAGATCCCACCCGTGTCGGCCCTGCTGCAATTGTCCCGTTGGATCGACGCGTTGACCGAACGCGTCGGCCGCTATGTCGCCTGGCTCATCATGGCCGCGGTGCTGATCAGCGCCGCCAACGCCATCGTGCGCAAGGTGTTCAACACCAGTTCGAACGCCTACCTCGAGATCCAGTGGTACCTGTTCTCGGCGGTGTTCCTGCTGGCTGCTGGCTACACGCTGCTGCGCGGCGAGCACGTCAAGATCGACGTCGTCTTCGGCCACTTCAGCAAGCGCACGCAGATCAAGATCGAGATCTTCGGCCTCCTGGTCTTCCTCTTCCCCTTCGTCTACGCCGTCATCACCGAGTTCTGGCCCCTGTTCGTCAGGGCCTGGCGTAGCGGCGAGGTGTCCGAAAACGCCGGCGGCCTGATCCGCTGGCCGGTGTACGGACTCGTGCCGCTGGGCTTCGCGCTGCTGGGACTGCAGGGCGTTTCCGAGCTCATCAAGCGCGTCGGCTTCCTGATGGGCCTGTGCGACGACCCGACCATCAAGAAGCAGGTGAAGTCGGCCGAGGAGGAACTTGCCGAGCTGATCCGCCAGCGCGCCGAGGGAGCCCAGTGATGGAGTTCATCACCAACAACATGGCCCCGATCATGTTCGCGGGGCTCATCGTGTTCCTGATGCTGGGCGTCTCGGTCTCGTTCTCGCTCGCCGCCTGCGGCCTGTTCTTCGGCTACGTCGGCGTCAAGCTGGGCGTGCCGGGGCTGGAATCGCTGCTCAACGCGCTGCCCCTGCGCATCGTGGGCATCGAGAAGAACGACACCCTGCTGGCGATCCCGTTCTTCACCTTCATGGGCCTGATCCTCGAACGCTCGGGCATGGCCGAGGACCTGCTGGACACCATCGGCCAGCTCTTCGGCCCGGTGCGCGGCGGCCTGGCCTACGCGGTGATCCTGGTGGGCGCGATGCTGGCCGCCACCACCGGCGTGGTGGCCGCCTCGGTCATCTCGATGGGCCTGATCTCGCTGCCCATCATGCTGCGCTACGGCTACGACCGGCGGCTGGCCGGCGGCGTGATCGCCGCGTCGGGCACGCTGGCGCAGATCATCCCGCCTTCGCTGGTGCTCATCATCATGGCCGACCAGCTGGGCCAGAGCGTGGGTGACCTGTACAAGGGTGCCTTCGTGCCCGGCTTCGTGCTCACCGGCCTCTACCTGGGCTACGTGGTGGTCACGACCATCTTCCGTGCCGACCGCGCCCCCGCGCTGCCCGAGGAGGCACGGTCGATCCGCGAGGACAACGGCAAGTCGGGTCTGACCTCGCTCGGGCTGCTGTTCGTCGCTTCCACCGCGATCGCCGTGCTGTTCGCAAAGTCACGCCCGGCCGCGACACCGACCGACGAGCTGATCGTCGTCTCGATGTGCGTCGGCGTCGGCATGGCCTTCGTGCTGGCGGTGATCAACAAGACCTTCAAGCTCGGGCTGCTGTCGAAGATGGCCGAACGCGTCACCTTCGTGCTGATACCGCCGCTCGGCCTGATCTTCCTGGTCCTGGGCACCATCTTCCTGGGCGTGGCCACGCCCACCGAAGGCGGCGCGATGGGGGCGGTTGGCGCCCTCTCGATGGCGATCGCCCGCAAGCGGCTGGACCTCAAGCTCGTGCGCCAGGCGATGGACTCGACGATGAAGCTCTCGTGCTTCGTCGTCTTCATCCTGCTGGGCTCCACCGTCTTCAGCCTCACCTTCCAGGGCGTCGACGGGCCGAAGTGGGTGGAACACCTGCTGGGCGGGCTGCCCGGCGGCCAGATCGGCTTCCTCATCGTCGTCAACCTCCTGGTCTTCGTGCTCGCCTTCTTCCTCGACTTCTTCGAGCTCTCGTTCATCGTCGTGCCGCTCATCGGCCCGGTGGCGATCAAACTGGGCATCGACCCGGTGTGGTTCGGCGTGCTGCTGGCGGTGAACATGCAGACCAGCTTCATGCACCCGCCTTTCGGCTTCGCCCTCTTCTACCTGCGCAGCGTGGCCCCGACCGAGGACTACAAGGACCGCGTCACCGGCAAGCAGGTCGCCAAGGTGACCACGGGGCAGATCTACTGGGGCGCGGTGCCCTTCGTCATCATCCAGATCGTCATGGTCAGCCTGATCATCGCGTTCCCGGGCATCGTCACGCGCGACACCGCTCCGAAGGACGGCGGCAACATCGACCTGCTGCAGCAGGAGATCGATCGCGACCGCGCCGACCAGTCGGCGAACCCGGCCTCGGCCCCCGCCTTCCCGGAACTCGAGAAGCCCAAGGAAGAGCAGGCCGAAGACCCGATGGAAGCGATCCGCCGCGCCAACGAGGAGGACAAGAAGAAGAAGTAGCGCGCGTGCCGTGCCGGCCCAATGAAAAGGCCCCGCCATGCGGGGCCTTTTCGCGTCGGGCCGGGTGCCCGATCAGAGCTTCTGCTGCTGCATGAAGTCGTCGAAGCCGGCTTCGGTAAAGCGGAACCACAGGTTCTGGTCGCGCCGGAAGTTGGCGAAGTCCTCGTAGACCTTCTTCCACGACGGGTTGCTCGCCGACAGCTCGCTGTACAGCGCCATCGCTTCCTTGAAGGCGGCGTCCATCACGTCCTTCGGGAAGCGGAACAGCTTGGTGCCGCTGCCGACCAGGCGCTTCAGCGCCGCCGGGTTGCGCGCGTCGTACTTGGCCTGCATCTCGACGTGGGCATGCGAGGCGGACGCCTCGACGATGGCCTTGTACTCGGCCGACAGGCCGTTCCAGGCCTTTTCGTTGACGTAGAAGTCCAGCTGCGGGCCGCCTTCCCACCAGCCGGGGTAGGCGTAGAACGGCGCCACCTTGTTCAGGCCCAGCTTCTCGTCGTCGTACGGGCCGACCCATTCGGCGGCGTCGATGGTGCCCTTTTCCAGCGCCTGATAGATTTCGCCGCCGGGGATGTTCTGCGGCACGCCGCCGATGCGTTCGACGACCTTGCCGCCGAAGCCGCCGACGCGGAACTTCAGGCCCTTCACGTCGGCGAGCGACTTCACTTCCTTGCGGTAGAAGCCGCCCATCTGCGCACCGGTGTTGCCACCGGGGAAGTTGACGATGTTGTACTTGGCGTAGAACTCGCGCATCAGCTTCAGGCCGTTGCCTTCGAACATCCAGGCGCTCATCTGGCGCGAGTTCAGGCCGAACGGGATGGCGCAGCCGAGCGCGAAGGTCGGGTCCTTGCCGAAGAAGTAGTACGGCGCGGTATGCGCCATCTCGACCGTCGCCGCCTGGACGCCGTCGACGACGCCGAAGGCCGGCATCAGCTCGCCGGCGGCGTGGGTGCTGATCTGGAACTTGCCGCCGGTCGCGTCGCTGACCTTCTTGGCGAAGACTTCGGCGGCGCCGTAGATGGTGTCGAGCGACTTCGGGAAGCTGGACGCCAGGCGCCAGCGGATGTTGGCTTGCGCATGCACGACTGCAGGCGCCATGCCGGCAGCCAGTACGCCGGCGAGGCCGGCGCCTTGGACGAAGGAACGACGTTCCATGGTGATTTCTCCGAGGGAGTTGAACGCAGGAGGTAAGGGGAGGCGAAAACGGCGCGATTCTAGGCAGCGCCCTCTTGCGGATTCAGGGGGGTTTACCCGCTCGAACCCGCAAGCGGGCGGCCCGCGAAGCACCGGCGCTCGCAGTGTGGTCAACGCGGGTTGAAAGGCAGCTGAAATCGGGGTTTGTCCGAAGCGGCGCGCGGCTTCAGGCGCCGGCCAGCTTCATGCGTTCGAGCAGAACCGAACCCACCGCCTTGCTGCCCTGCACGTAGACGTCGGCGCCGACGGCGGCGATGCCCTGGAACATCTCGCGCAAGTTGCCGGCGATGGTGACCTCCTGCACCGGGAAGGCGATCTGGCCGTCCTCGACCCAGAACCCCGCCGCGCCGCGCGAATAGTCACCTGTGACCTGGTTCACGCCCTGGCCCATGAGCTCGGTGACGAAGAGGCCGCGGCCGAGCTTCCGGATCATCGCCCGCAGGTCGTCGCCCGGCTGCGTGAGGCGGCTCGTGAGCGAAAGGTTCTGCGAGCCACCCGCATGCCCGGTGGTGCGCATGCCCAGCTTGCGCGCCGAGTAGCTGGACAGGAAGTACATCTGCACCACGCCGGCCTCGACCACCTGGCGCGGCTGGGTGCGCACACCTTCGTCGTCGAACGGCGCGCTGCCCTTGCCCTTGCGCTGGTGCGGGTCCTCGCGCACGTCCAGGTGCGGCGCCAGCACCTGGCGGCCCAGGCTGTCGACCAGGAAGCTGGCCTTGCGGTAGAGCGCGCCGCCCGAGGTGGCCTGCACGTAGGCGCCCAGCAGGCCGGCGGCGACGGTGGCTTCGAACAGCACCGGCACTTCGGCCGTCGGCACGCGGCGCGGGTTCAGGCGCGCAAGCGCCCGTTCGGCGGCGTAGCGGCCCACGGCTTCGGGCGAGGACAGCTCGGCCGGGTCGCGCATCGACGTGTACCAGGCGTCGCGCTGCATCGCGCGGCCGCGGCCGGCGATCGGGCTGACCGAGACGTAGTGGCGCGAAGCCGCATAGCCGCCACGGAACCCGCGCGAGTTGCCGGCCCAGAAATGCGACTCCTGCGCCGAGACGCCTGCGCCTTCGGAATTGGTGATGCGCCGGTCCACGGCGAAGGCCGCCGCCTCGCAGCGCCGCGCCAGTTCGGCCGCCTGCGCAGCGTCGACGGCCCACGGGTGGTACAGGTCCAGGTCGCGCGCGGCTTCCTCGGCGCTGGCCAGGTCTCCGGCGTCGGGCAGGCCGGCGGCGGGGTCCTCGGCGGTGAAGCGGGCGATGTCGTAGGCCGCCTGCACCGTGCGCGCGATGGCGCCGGCGGAGAAGTCCGAGGTGCTGGCGTTGCCGCGCCGCTGGCCCAGGTAGACGCTGACGCCCAGCGACTTGTCGCGGTTGCGTTCCACGTTCTCCAGTTCGCCCTTTCGCACCGAGACTGAAAGGCCGGTGCCTTCGGAGACTTCGGCCCCGGCGTCGCTGGCGCCCAGGCGTTTGGCCTGCGCCAGCGTGTCCTCGACGATCTGCTGGAACTGTTCGCGGCTGAACGCGAAGCCGGGCGCGGGACTCTGGCGGGGCATCGGGGGCGATGGGGCGCGGCGAGCGCGCCCGAGCGTGAAGGGTCGCGTCTATGATACCCACGCCCTCCCCCGCCACCCTTCCCGACCCGACGATGAACCGACGCGCCGCCCCGCACCGCGGCCTGGACGCGCACTACGGCGACGCCGACGAAGCGCGCCCCAGCAAGAGCCAGCTCAAGCGCCAGGCGCACGACCTGCAGGCCCTGGGCGCGGCCGTGGCCGGACTGGCGCCCGAACGGTTGGCCGCCCTGGACATTCCCGAAGCGCTGCGCGACGCCATCGAGACCTGGCGCCGCACCACGTCGCACGAAGGGCGGCGGCGCCAGATGCAGTACGTGGGCAAGCTCATGCGCTCGGCCGACGAAGCCGTGCTGCGCGAGGCGGTGGCCGAAGCCGAGATCGGTTCCGCACGCGCCACGCTGCGCCTGCACGAGGCCGAGCGCTGGCGCGACGAGCTGATCGCCGGCGACGAGGCCTTCGAACGGCTGGCCGTGAAGTGCCCGGGCGCCGACCTGCAGCACCTGCGTTCGCTGGCCCGCCAGGCGCGCAAGGACGCCCCCGAGGCCGCGCCCGAAGCCGGCCGCGCGCCGCGCCAGGGGCGCGCCTTCCGCGAGCTGTTCCGCGAACTGCGTGCGCTGCTGGACGAGACCGCGGCGGCCGGATGAGGCCGCTGCTGCTGGCCCTGGCGGCACTGCTCGCCACCGGCAACGCCACCGCGCTGACGCTGGAACGCCGCGGTGCCCTGCTCATCGCCGGCGGCGAGGTCGGCAACGATCTGGTGCGCTTCGAACAGGCGCTGGCCGGCGGCGGCGTGAGCACCGTCGTCTTCACGCAGTCGCCCGGGGGCGACCTCTGGACCGCCATCCGCATCGGCCGCCTGATTGCCGACCGCGGCCTGCGCACGGTGGTGGCCGGGCGCTGCCTGTCCGCCTGCGCCATCATGTTCATCGGCGGCCGCGAAAGGCGCGTGGCGGCCGGCCTGGCGCCCGGCGAAGCCTGGCTGGGGCTCCATGGCGGCCACAACCGCGACACGCGCCAGGTCGACCCGCAGCTGCAGCCGCAGATCTACGCCTTCTTCCGCCAGCAGCTGGGCGAACGCTTCGACGCCGCGGTGATGAACCGCGCCCTCTACGACATGGCGGACGCGCAGGCGATGCTGGTGGTGCCGGTGCCGCCGGGCGGCCGTGCGAAGCCGGTCATGCACTGCCCGACGGCACAACGCACTCCCGAGCGCTGCCAGGTGCTGCCCGAACTCGACGCACTGCGCCTGGGCCTGCTCACCGACGCGACGCCGTTCGCGATCGAACCGCTTCCCACAAGACCCTGAAGGAATCCTCCGCGATGGAACACGACCCCCTGAAGATCGGCATCGTCTCGGTGAGCGACCGTGCCAGCAGCGGCACCTACGAAGACAAGGGCCTGCCGGCGCTGAAGGAGTGGCTCTCGAAGGCGCTGAAGAACCCCGTCACCTTCGAGCCGCGCCTGATCCCCGACGAGCAGCCCGTCATCAGCCGCACGCTGGTGGAACTGGTGGATGCCGGCTGCGCCCTGGTGCTCACCACCGGCGGCACCGGCCCGGCGCCGCGCGACGTGACGCCCGAAGCCACGCTGGCCGTGGCCGACAAGGTGATGCCCGGCTTCGGCGAGCAGATGCGCCAGATCAGCCTGGCCTTCGTGCCGACGGCGATCCTGTCGCGCCAGGTGGCGGTGATCCGCGGCAGGTCGCTCATCATCAACCTGCCCGGGCAGCCGAAGGCCATCGCCGAGACGCTGGAGGGCCTGCCGAAGGCCACGCCGCCGGTGCACGGCATCTTCGCCGCCGTGCCTTACTGCGTGGACCTGATCGGCGGGCCCTACATCGAGACCGACGAAGCGGTGTGCAGGGCCTTCCGCCCGAAGACAGCGATCCGGCCGCCGCGGACTACTTGACCAGCCGGTTCAGCCGGTCGGCGTCGAACTGCTCGGTGAGGTGCGCTTCCTGCGGCACGCATTCGCCGGCGGGCAGTTCGCGCGCGCGCTGCGACAGCTTCTCGATCGCCTGCCAGAGCAGCGCGATCTGGTGCTCGTGGCCCGAGGCGTTGTCGATCAGCCCCTTCATGGCCATCGCCACCGGGTCGTCGCCCTGCGTCACCCCGTAGGCCGAGAAGCCCATCTTCGCGGCCTGCTCCTCGCGCTGCGCGTCGGCGCTCTTGACGACGATGCGCGCCGGGATGCCCACCGCGGTGGCGCCGGCCGGCACCGCCTGCAGCAGCACCGCGTTGCTGCCCACACGCGCGCCGTCGCCCACCGTGAAGCCGCCCAGCACCTTGGCACCGGCGGCGACGATGACGCCGCGCCCCAGCGTGGGATGGCGCTTGGCGCCGCGCGCCAGCGACGTGCCGCCCAGCGTGACGCCGTGGTAGAGCGTGCATTCGTCGCCCACCTCGGCCGTCTCGCCGACCACCAGGCCCATGCCGTGGTCGATGAAGACGCGGCGGCCGATTTTCGCGCCCGGGTGGATCTCGATGCCGGTGAGCCAGCGCGAGATGTGCGAGATGAAGCGCCCGGGCCAGCGCCAGCCGCGCTGCCAGCACCAGTGCGCGCGCCGGTGCAGCACCAGCGCGTGCAGGCCGGGGTAGCAGGTCAGCACCTCCCACGTGGAACGCGCCGCGGGGTCGCGTTCGCGGATGCAGGCGATGTCTTCACGCAGGCGGTCGAACATGGTCCGGTCCCTCTTCAAGGGGGCGTTTCAGTGTAGCCGCGCGCGCAATCCCGCGCAGGATGTGCACTTCCTCGCGCGTGAGCTGCAGGCGGTTGGCCAGCTGGTTCAGGCGCGGCATCAGCTTCTTCGGCGCCGCCGGGTCCAGGAAGCCGATCGCCACAAGCGTGCGCTGCCAGTGTTCCAGCAGGCCCTGCACCGCCACCGCGTCGGCCCAGGCCGGTTCCCGGGTGGCCGGCACGACGGCGAAGCCGCCCAGCGCCTGACGCCAGTCGTAGGCCACCAGCTGCACCGCCTGCGCCAGGTTGAGCGAGCCGTAGTCCGGGTGGGCGGGGATCGAGAGGCAGGCGTGGCAGCGGTAGACGTCGTCGTTCGACAGGCCCGTGCGTTCGGGTCCGAAGACGAAGCCCAGCCGGTGACCTTGCAGCGCCGGGTTGGCGAAATGCTCGCGCGGCGCGAAGGTGGGCGGGCCGAAGTCGCGCGGCGTCATCGCGGTGGCGCAGGCATGGGTCACGCCTTCCAGCGCCTGGGCCAGCGTGTCGACCACGCGCGCGCGCGCCAGCACGTCGGCGGCGCCACTGGCCATCGCGACCGCTTCCTCGTGGCACAGCACGTCGGCGAAACGCGGGCGCACCAGCACCAGGTCGGCGAAACCCATCACCTTCATCGCGCGCGCGGCAGCGCCCACGTTGCCGGCGTGACTGGGCTGCACGAGCACGAAGCGGGGGGTGTCGGTCATCGCCGGTAAAATTGCGGCATCTCGCCTGCGCGGCATTGTCGCCGCGCGCGGCGCCCCGCTCTTCCCCCCTCACCGCCAGGCCCCACCCATGTCGCAGTCGCTGCACCCCATGCTCAACATCGCCGTCAAGGCGGCGCGCGCGGCGGGGGCCATCATCAACCGCGCGGCGCTCGACCTGGAAGTGCTGAAGGTCGGCAGCAAGGGGCCGAACGACTACGTCAGCGAAGTCGACCAGGCGGCCGAGCAGGCCATCATCGACGTGCTGCTCGAGGCCTACCCCAGCCACGGCATCCTGGCCGAGGAGTCGGGCCGTGCGCGCGGCAACAAGACGAGCGAGTTCACCAGGGTCATCCACCCGCTGGACGGCACCACCAACTTCCTGCACGGCTTCCCGGTGTACGCGGTCTCGATCGCGCTGCTGCACCGCGGCCAGGTGCAGCAGGGCGTGGTCTACGACCCGACGCGCAACGACCTCTTCTACTCGTCGCGCGGACGCGGCGCCTTCCTGAACGACCGCCGGCTGCGCGTGTCCAAGCGCACGCGGCTGGCCGAATCGCTCATCGGCACCGGCTTCCCGTTCCGCAAGGGGGACAACTTCAAGCGCTACCTGAAGATGTTCGAGGAGGTCATGCACCAGTGCGCCGGCCTGCGGCGCCCGGGCGCGGCGGCACTGGACCTGTGCTACGTGGCTGCCGGCTACTACGACGGCTTCTTCGAGACCGGCCTGAGCCCCTGGGACGTCGCGGCCGGTTCCCTGATCATCACCGAAGCCGGCGGCCTGATCGGCAACTTCACGGGCGAAGCCGACTTCCTGTACCAGCGCGAGCTGGTGGCCGGCAACCCGAAGGTCTACGGCCAGCTGGTGCAGCTGCTCGCGCCCTACAGCCGCGTCATCGCCGAAGCGGCCGAAGGCACCACGCCTGCCATGGCCCCGGGCGCGGCCCCGGCCGAGGTGCCGGACCCGGCGGCCGCGCTCGCCGCCGCCGCGCCGGCGCCCGCCAAGC
>JBGAKY010000085.1:0-23983 GCA_044224175.1 Rubrivivax sp.
GGCCGAAGGCGGCGAAGTGGCGCGGTTCCAGCACCGCGTCGTCGGTCATCAGCGTGGCCTGTTCCAGCACGTTGCGCAGTTCGCGGATGTTGCCCGGCCAGGATTGCCGCGCCAGCAGCTCCAGCGCCTCGTGCGAGACCGCCTTGTGCGGCATGCCGCTGCGGCGCGCGATGTCCTCGGCCAGCACGTCGACCAGCGCCTCCAGGTCCTCGAGCCGCTCGCGCAGCGCGGGCAGGCGGATCGGCAGCACGTTGAGCCGGTAGTACAGGTCGGCGCGGAACGTGCCTTCGCGCACCATCGCCGCCAGGTCGCGGCTGGTGGCGGCGACGATGCGCACGTCCACCCGTTCCACCCGATTGCTGCCCAGGGGTTCGAACTCCTGTTCCTGCAGCACGCGCAGCAGCTTGCTCTGCAGCGCCAGCGGCATGTCGCCGATCTCGTCCAGGAACAGCGTGCCGCGGTCGGCCAGCTTGAACTTGCCTTCGCGGCCCTTGCGGTCGGCGCCGGTGTAGGCGCCGGGGGCGGTGCCGAAGAATTCGGCCTCGAGCAGGGTTTCCGGCACCGCGGCGATGTTCACGCCCACGAAGGCGCGCGCGGCGCGCGGGCTGGCGGCATGGATGGCGTGCGCCAGCAGTTCCTTGCCGGTGCCGGTCTCGCCCAGCAGCAGCACCGTGCTGTCGGTACCGGCCACGCGGCGCGCCTGGCGCTTGACCTCCAGCGCCGCCGGGCCGTTGCCGACGAAGCTGGCCACCGTGTACTTGGGCCGGCGTTCGGCTGCCAGCTGACGGCGCGTGTCTTCCAGTTCGCGCTGCAGGCGGCTGAACTTGGCGATCAGCGGCTGCATCGTCGATTCGGGGTGGTCCAGCAGCACCATGCCGACGGCGCCGATGACTTCGCCGCGCTCGTCGCGCAGCGGCAGCCGGCTGACGAGGAAGGTGCCGGCCAGGTTGGTGAGCAGGTCCACCAGGATGGGCTGCCCGGTGTCGATGACATGCGCCATCAGGGTGTTGGGCACCACGTCCTCGACCCGGCGGCCCACGAAGTCGGCCTCCTCGTGGCCCAGCGCGGGCAGGAAGCGCTTGTAGCCTTCGCTGATCCAGACGATGCGGTGCCCGCGGTCGACCACCATGGTGCCCAGCGCGGTGGCGGCGAAGTTCTCGAACAGGCTCTGCGCCGCCAGCCTGAGCACGTGCTCGGTGTCCAGCGGTGGGCTTGCGTCATCGGGCATGACCCGCACTGTACTGCCGCGGCCGCGGCGCTAGCATGGCCGTCCTTGCAGGGAGACCCACCATGAAGAGACGAATCCTCCTGGCGCTGCTGGCGGCGGCCTGCGCCGGGCCGGCGGCGGCGCAGGACGCCAGGCCCCGGTCCTATGCCGTGCTGTCCGAGATCGGGCGCGATGTCCAGGTCACCTTCTTCCAGGAATCCACCGGCACCCGGCTGAACAACAACATCGTGCAGCGCCTGCCCGTCACCGAAGGCGCGCTGGACAAGGTGGCGCTGGTGAGCGCGAAGACCGCCCTCGGCAAGGCCGACGCCGGCGCACCGGTGTGGCTGATCGCGCCGCTGGACACCGACCTCTTCGAATGGCAGATGCCCTTCGTCGAAGGCGCCAAGCTCAGGATGCCCGACGACCTGGCCGCCGAGATGGGCAAGCGCGGCACCACCCACCTGCTGCTGTTCACGCGCCTGCGCGACGCCGCCAACCTGCGTGCCAAGTCCGCGCGCCTGGGCACCGGGCCGCTGGAAGGCATCGGCTTCTACGTCGACAAGCAGACCGAGATGAAGAACGTGGACACGCTGGTCAACAGCGTGGGCTTCATCGCGCCCTACATGTACGTGCGCGCCACCCTGATCGACGCCCGCACCGGCACCGTGCTGAAGATGCGCCGCATCACCGAAGGCCAGGTGATCGCGGCGGCGCGCCCCGACCAGAGCGGCGACCCCTGGAACATGATGACCCCGACCGAGAAGGTGCGCCACCTGGGCACCATGATCGACCAGCAGGTGGGCGAAGCGGTCGCGGCGCTCGCGCCGCCGCGCTGAAGGCGCGCATGCAGGGCGACTGGCGCCACGCCACCCAGCGGCAGCGGCACGACCGCGCCTTGCGCGCGCTCGTGCAGGGCTGCCGGCGCCTGCTGTCCGAACGCGGCGAATCGAACGGCATGCCGGTCGCGCGCGAGCTGATCGAGCGCCTGGACCCGCTGGGCGAAGAGGAACTCGACGGCTTCTTCGACTTCCTGGCCGGCGAGCTGAGCCCCGACCCGGCGCAGGTGCTGCGCCTGGCCGAGGTGTATGCGGCGCGTGCCGACGCGCCTTCGCTGGTGGCGCTGCAGGCGGCGGTGGAACCGCCGCGGCAGGAACTGTTCCGGCGCCTGAACCGCACCCCGCGCGGCACCGCGGCCATCCTGCAACTGCGGCGTGCGCTGCTGCGCCGGCTGCCGCAACGGCCCGAGTGGCGCGCCATCGAAGCCGACCTGCTGCACCTGCTGTCTTCCTGGTTCAACCCCGGCTTCCTGCGGGTGGAACGCGTGGACTGGAACTCGCCCGCGCAGCTGCTGGAGAAGATCATCCTGCACGAGGCGGTGCACACCATCGACGGCTGGGACGACCTGCGGCGCCGCCTGCAGCCCGACCGCCGCTGCTTCGCCTTCTTCCATCCGCAACTGGCCGGCGAGCCCCTCATCTTCGTGGAAGTGGCGCTGCTGCCGGCGATGCCGGCGCAGATCGGCCCGTTGATCGACAAGCTCAGCACGCCGCCGGCGGTGCCCGACTTCCGCGTCGCCGCCTTCTACGGCATCAGCAACTGCGAAGCCGGGCTGCGCCACGTCTCGCTGGGCAACTTCCTCATCAAGCAGGTGGCCGAACTGCTGAAGCAGGAACTGCCGGGCCTGCGCAGCTTCTGCACGCTGTCGCCGATGCCCGGTTTCGCGGCCTGGCTGCGCGGCGCGCCCGACCCTGCCGCCCTGCCGGGCCTGGGCCAGCGTGCGGCCGGCCGCCTGCGCGACGCGCGGGCCGGGCTGCTGCACGCCTGCGGCGGCGATCTCGACGCGCTACAGTCGCCGGCGCTGCACGACCGGCTGGACGCGGCCGCGCAGGAGGCCCTGCTGGCGCTGGCCGCCGCCTACCTGGGACATGCCTCGACCACGCCGCAGGGCGATCCGGTCGCGCGTTTCCACCTGGACAACGGTGCGCGGCTGGAGCGGCTGAACCTGCGGGGCAACCTCTCGCCCACCGGGCTGAAGCAGTCCTTCGGCATGATGGTCAACTACCTGTACGACCTGGACCGGGTCGAGGAACACCACGCCAAGTTCAGGCGCGGGGTGGTGGTGCGCTCGCGCGCCGTCGCCGCGCTGACATGAAGGCCCGCCGTCGCGCCGCGCGACCGTGGTATCCACTAGATGCGCCGCGAGGCCAGTTCACTACAGTCGTTGCGTCGTACCGAGACCCCCCACGGAGCCCCGCCATGAATCGTCGTACCCCTCTTCGCGCCATCGGCGCCCTCGCCCTGGCCGCCGCAGCCCTGCCCGCGCTGGCCGACAACATCACGCTCAAGGCCTCGCACCAGTTCCCGGGCGGCAAGGGCGACGTGCGCGACGAGATGGTGCAGCTCATCGCGCGCGAGGTCGGGGCCGCCAATGTCGGCCTCGAGATCAAGGTCTTCCCCGGCTCCAGCCTGGTCAAGGCCCAGGAGCAGTGGAAGGCCATGCTCACCGGCCAGATCGACATGACCTCGTTCCCGCTCGACTACGCCTCGGGCTTCCACCCGCAGTTCGGCGCCACCTTGATGCCCGGCCTGGTGAAGAGCCACGCCCACGCGCAGCGCATCAACGTGTCGCCGTTCATGAAGGACATCAAGGCCGTCATCGAGCAGGGCGGCGTCAAGGTGCTGGCCGACGCCTGGCTGGCCGGCGCCTTCGGCTCGAAGGACAAGTGCATCAAGAAGCCCGAGGACGCGGCCGGGCTGAAGGTGCGCTCGGCCGGTTCCACGTTCGCGCAGATGTGGGCCGGCGCCGGGGCCTCCATCGTCTCCATCCCCTCCAGCGAGGTCTACAACGCGCTGCAGCAGGGCGTGGCGCAGGCCACCGACACCTCGTCGGGCAGCTTCGTCTCGTTCCGGCTGTATGAACAGCTGAAGTGCCTGACCGCGCCCGGCGACAACGCGCTGTGGTTCATGTACGAACCGGTGCTGATCTCGAAGAAGACCTGGGACCGCCTGAACGACGCCCAGCGCAACGCGCTGACGGCGGCGTCGAAGAAGGCCGAGGCCTACTTCAATGCCGAGTCGAAGAAGCTCGACGACGAGATGGTCGAGGTCTTCAAGAAGAACAAGGTCGAGGTGGTGACGCTCAGCGAGGCGGAAGCCGAGGCCTGGCGCGCCGTCGCGCAGAAGACTTCGTACAAGGCGTTCGCCGAGAAGGTGCCGGGCGGCAAGGAACTCATCGAGAAGGCGCTGAGTGTCAAGTGACAGGACGCCGCTGCCGGCCTGGGTGGCCGGGGTGCACGCGCTGTCGCGTGCACTCGGTGTCGCGGCCGCGGCGCTGATCCTGGTGTCGATCGGCATCATCTGCCAGATGGTGTTCGTGCGCGCCGCGCTGGGTCAGTCGTCGATCTGGCAGACGGAGTTCGTCACCCTGGCGCTGGTGGCGTCCACCTTCATCGGCGCGCCGTACATCATGCTGACGCACGGCCACGTGGCGGTCGACGTGGTGCCGCTGATGGTGACCGACCGCAACCGGCGCCGCCTGCACCTGGCGGGCGGGCTGGTCGGACTGGCGTTCTGCGGCTGCTTCCTCTACGCCGCGCTGCCCTGGTGGTGGGAGGCGTACACCACGGGCCAGACCTCGCCCTCGATCTGGCGCCCGCGGCTGTGGATCCCCTACCTGTCGGTGCCGGTGGGTCTGGGCCTGCTGTGCCTGCAGTGGCTGGCCGAGATCTGGCTGGTGCTGACGCACCGCCAGCTGCCGTTCATGCTTTCTTCGGAGGACAAGCTCTGAACCCGCTCGCCATCGGTGCGCTGATCTTCCTCGTCACCTTGATGGTGCTGGCCACCGGCATCCCGATCGCGTTCGGGCTTGGTGCCGTGGCACTGGCCTTCATGTTCGTGTTCGACGGCTGGAACAGCGTGCATTTCGTGCCCGAGACGGTGTTCTCGGGCCTGTCGGACTTCACGCTGGTCTCGCTGCCGATGTTCGTCATCATGGGCGCCGCGGTCGCCTCCTCGCGCGCCGGCAGCGACCTGTACGAGGCGCTGGCGCGCTGGCTGCACCGCGTGCCGGGTTCGCTGGTCATCAGCAACATCGGCGCCTGCGCGCTCTTCTCGGCGCTCACCGGCTCGTCGCCGGCCACCTGCGCCGCGATCGGCAAGATGGGCATCCCCGAGATGCGCCGCCGCGGCTACGACGCCGACCTGGCCACCGGCGCCATCGCCGCCGGCGGCACGCTGGGCATCCTGATCCCGCCCAGCGTCACGATGATCCTCTACGGCATCGCGTCCGAGACCTCGATCGGGCGGCTGTTCATCGCCGGCATCATTCCCGGTCTGCTGCTGACCGCGCTGTTCATGGGCTGGGCGCTGCTGCTCAGCTGGCGCCGCGGCACGCGCACCACCGACGCCGACCGTCGCTACACGCTGGCCCAGAAGCTCGAGCTGCTGCCGAAGCTGCTGCCCTTCATCGCCGTCATCGTCGGCGTCGTCTACGCGCTCTACGGCGGCATCGCGACGCCTTCGGAAGCGGCCGGCGTGGGCGCCCTGCTGTGCCTGGTGATGGTGATGGCGATCTACCGTGTCTGGAGACCGCAGGCGCTGTGGGCCATCCTGCGCGACGGGCTGCGCGAGTCGGGCATGCTGCTGATGATCATCGGCACCTCGATCCTGTTCGGCTACATGATGTCGTCGCTGCAGGTCACGCAGGCGGTGGCGCAGACCATCGCGGCGATGCAGGTCAACAAGTGGGTGGTGATGGCCGCCATCAACCTGCTGCTGCTGGTGGCGGGCTGCTTCCTGCCGCCGGCGGCCATCATCCTGATGACCACGCCGATCCTGATGCCGGTGATCACCTCGGCCGGCTTCGACCCCATCTGGTTCGGCGTCATCCTCACCATCAACATGGAACTCGGCCTCATCACGCCGCCGGTGGGGCTGAACCTGTTCGTCATCAACGGCATCACGCCCGACGTGCGCCTGCCCACCATCCTGAAGGGGGCCTTCCCGTTCATGATGTGCATGGTGCTGGCCATCGTGATCCTGTGCTTCTTCCCGCAGCTGGCGACCTGGCTGCCGGCACGGGTGATGGGCTGAAACCTCCGCACGCCATGCCCCAGCAGAACCTCTTCAGCGCGCTGCGCGCCGCCTTCCCGGCCGACCTGGACGCGGTCGCGATCGAGACCGCCGACACGCGCGAGCCGCTCTTCTACACCTGGCGCGACCTCGACCGCGGCTCGGCGATGATCGCCAACCTGCTGGAGTCGCTGGACCTGCCGCCCGCTTCGCGCGTGGCGGTGCAGGTGGACAAGAGCGTCGAGGCGCTGATGCTCTACCTGGCCGTGCTGCGCGCCGGCCACGTGTACCTGCCGCTGAACAACGCCTACCAGGCGGGCGAGATCGAATACTTCGTCGGCAACGCCGAACCGGCGGTGGTGGTGTGCAGCGGCCGCAGCTTCCACTGGGTGAGCAAACTCGCCTTCAAGCTCGGCACGAAGAACGTCTTCACGCTCGACGACGACCGCACCGGCACGCTGCTGGAACGCGCCGTGCACTTCGGCGACACGCACCAGGCGGCGCCGCGCGGCGGGGACGACCTGGCCGCCATCCTGTACACCAGCGGCACCACCGGGCGCAGCAAGGGCGCGATGCTCACGCACGACAACCTGCTGTCGAACGCGAAGGTGCTGAAGGACTACTGGGCCTGGCAGCCCGGCGACGTGCTGATCCACGCCCTGCCCATCTTCCACGTGCACGGTCTTTTCGTGGCTTCGCACGGTGCGCTGCTCAACGGCAGCCGGATGATCTGGTTCTCGAAATTCGACCCCAGGGCCACGATCGCGCGCTTCGCCGAAGCCACCGTCTTCATGGGCGTGCCCACGCTGTACGTGCGCATGCTGGCCGAAGGCGGGCTCACGAAGCCGGCCTGCGCGCACATGCGGCTGTTCATCAGCGGCTCGGCCCCGCTGCTCACCGAGACCTTCGAGGCCTGGCGCGAACGCACCGGCCACACCATCCTCGAACGCTACGGCATGAGCGAGACGGTCATGCTCACCTCCAACCCCTACCGCCCCGAAGGCGCGCGCCGCGGCGGCACGGTGGGCTTCCCGCTGCCCGGGGTGCAGGTGCGCGTGCACGACGACAAGGGCACCCCGCTGCGCACCGGCGAGATCGGCGGCATCGAGGTGAAGGGCCCGAACGTCTTCAAGGGCTACTGGCGCATGCCGGAGAAGACCGCCGACGAATTCACCACCGACCTCTGGTTCAAGACCGGCGACGTGGGCGTGATCGACGAGGACGGCTACGTGAAGATCGTCGGCCGCAGCAAGGACCTGGTGATCAGCGGCGGCTACAACGTCTACCCGGCAGAGATCGAAGGCATCATCAACGACCTGCCCGGCGTCGCCGAATCGGCGGTGGTGGGCGTGCCGCACCCCGACTTCGGCGAGGCGGTGGTCGCGGTGGTGGTGCCGCGCCCGGGTGCGGCGGCGCCCGACCCGGCGGCGATCATCGCCACGCTGAAGGGAAGAATCGCCAACTTCAAGGTGCCCAAGCAGGTGTTCGTGGTGAACGAGCTGCCGCGCAACACCATGGGCAAGGTGCAGAAGAACCTGCTGCGCGACCAGCACAAGGGGCTGTTCGCGTGAACGAAGCGGAAGCGCGCTGCCCACGCTGCGGCGGCGCCTTCCACTGCGGCGCGCGCGACCCCGCACCCTGCGCCTGCACGACGGTGAAGCTGGACGAGCGCACACTGGCCGCGCTGCGTTCGCAGTACGCTGGATGCCTGTGCCTGCGCTGCCTGCAGGCGCTGGCGCGGGGCGAAGCGGCCGAGGCGCGGTGAAGCTGCTCGTCGTCGGCGGCACGCGCTTCATGGGGCGGGCCTTCGTCGAGCAGGCCCTGGCGCAAGGCCACGAGATCACGCTGGCCAACCGCGGACGCAGCGGCCCTTCGCTCTTCCCCGGCGTGCGGCACCTGGCCTTCGACCGCGACGCCCGGCCGCAGCCCGCGCTGGAAGGTGGCCCCTGGGACGCGGTGCTGGACACCTGCGCCTACGTGCCGCGCCACGTGCGCACGCTGGCGGCGGCGCTTCAGGGTCGCGTGGGACGCTACCTGCTGGTGTCTTCGATCAGCGTCTATGCCGACGGCGTGCAAGCCGGCAGCGACGAGGGCGCGCCGCTGCAGACCCTGCCCGACCCCGCGACCGAGAGCGTGACCGGCGAGACCTACGGCGGCCTGAAGGCGCTGTGCGAAACGGCGCTGCGCGAGGCCCTCCCGGACGCTGCGCTGGTGGCGCGTCCGGGCCTGCTCGTCGGCCCGCACGACCCCACCGGCCGCTTCACCTGGTGGGTGCGGCGCATCGCCCGCGGCGGCGAGGTGCTGGCCCCGGGCGACCCGGCGGCGCCGGTGCAGTTCATCGACGCGCGCGACGCCGCCGCCTGGCTGCTGCGCCAGGCCGAGGCCGGCCGCACCGGCACCTTCAACCTGGTCGGCCCGAGCCGGCCGCTCACGATGGGCACCTGGCTGGAGACCGCCCGCAGCACGCTGAACCCCGCCGCACAGCTGCACTGGGTGGACGAAACCTTCCTGCTGGCGCAGGGCGTCGCGCCCTGGAGCGACCTGCCGCTGTGGCTGACGGCCGCCGAAGCCGGCATGCACGCCACCGGCATCGGCCGCGCGCTGGCCACCGGCCTGCACACGCGCCCGCTCGAAGCCACGCTGGCCGATACGCTGGCCTGGGCGCGGGCCGCCGGCGAGACCGACCGCGAAGGCACCGGCCTGGCGCCCGAACGCGAAGCCGCCCTGCTGCAGGCCTGGCGCGCGCGCCGCTGAAAGGACAAACGGGGCGGGTGCATCGCGCACCCGCCCCGCCCGCAGCCCTTTTCCGGGCCGCCTAGCGCATCACTGCGAAGCCGCCGAAGCCGGCGCCGAGGCCGCCGCCGCCGGCGCCTCGATCACGTGCTTCTCGCCCCCCATGTCGATGTTGCCGCCCGCCTTCTTCAGGACGAACAGGCCCACCGCGGCGAGGGCGATGAAGGCGATGAGCATCTTCCACATGCGAGCTTCAGTCCGCGGCGTAGATGTCGCGGTCCTTGGTCTCGCGCACGAAGATCAGGCCGATCACGAAGCAGACCGCGGCGATCACGATCGGGTACCACAGGCCGTAGTACATGTTGCCGTTGGCGGCCACCATCGCGAAGGTGATCGAAGGCAGCATGCCCCCGAACCAGCCGTTGCCGATGTGGTAGGGCAGGCTCATCGACGTGTAGCGGATGCGGGTCGGGAACAGTTCCACCAGCATCGCGGCGATCGGGCCGTAGACCATGGTCACGTAGACGACCAGGATCCACAGGATGCCGACGATGGTCCACCACTGGCCGCTCATGAACTCGATCGGCTTCGCCTTGGCCGGGTAGCCGGCGGCCTTGAGCGCTTCGGCGACGTCCTTCTTGAAGGCGGCGATGGCCTTGCCGGAGGCTTCGTCGAACTTGTGGCCGCCGGGGGCCAGCACGCCTTGCGGCGGGTTCAGTTCCTTGTCGCCGATCTTGACGACCGCGATCGTGCCCGGAGGCACGGCTTCGTTGTCGTAGCTCGCCGAGTTGGCGACCAGGGCCCGCTTGGCGATGTCGCAGGGCGTCAGGAAGTCGACCTCGCGCGCCACCGGGCTGCCCTGGAACGAGCAGCGGGCCGGGTCGGCCTTGACGACGATCTTGTTGGTGGCCTGCGCCTTCGCCAGTTCCGGGTTCGCGGCCTCGGTCATGGCCTTGAACAGCGGGAAGTAGGTCAGCACCGCCAGCAGCATGCCGGCCAGGATGATGGGCTTGCGGCCGATCTTGTCCGACAGCGTGCCGAAGATGACGAAGAACGGCGTGCCCAGCACCAGCGAGGCGGCGATGAGCAGGTTCGCGGTCGTGCCGTCGACCTTCAGCGAACTGGTCAGGAAGAACAGCGCGTAGAACTGGCCCGAGTACCACACCACGCCCTGGCCCATGACGAGACCGAAGAGCGCCAGCAGCACGTACTTGGCGTTCGACCAGCGGCCGAACGACTCGGACAGCGGCGCCTTGGAGACCTTGCCCTCTTCCTTCATCTTCTGGAACGCGGGCGACTCGTTCATCGACAGCCGGATCCACACGCTGATGGCCAGCAGCAGGATCGAGACGATGAACGGGATGCGCCAGCCCCAGTCGCCGAAGTCCTTCTCGCCCATCCAGGTGCGGGTGCCGAGGATGACGATGAGCGACAGGAACAGGCCCAGCGTGGCCGTGGTCTGGATCCACGAGGTGTAGGCGCCGCGCTTGCCGTGCGGCGCGTGCTCGGCCACGTAGGTGGCCGCGCCGCCGTACTCGCCGCCCAGCGCCAGGCCCTGCAGCATGCGCAGGCCGATCAGGATGACCGGGGCCGCGGCGCCGATGGACGCGTAGCTGGGCAGGATGCCGACCAGGAAGGTCGACAGGCCCATGATCAGGATCGTCACCAGGAAGGTGTACTTGCGGCCGATCATGTCGCCCAGGCGACCGAAGACCAGCGCGCCGAACGGGCGCACGAAGAAGCCCGCCGCGAAGCCCAGCAGGGTGGCGATGAAGGCCGCGCCGGGATCCAGGCCGGCGAAGAAGTGGCGCGCGATGAAGACCGCGAGCGAGCCGTAGATGTAGAAGTCGTACCACTCGAACACGGTGCCGAGCGAGGAGGCGAAGATGACCTTCTTCTCCTCGCGCGTCATCGGCGCGCTCGAAGCGACTGGTGCCTTGGTTGCCATGCGATGTGTCTCCTGAGGACCGAAACGCCGTGCGGAAGTCGCGGCGCGTGCGGGGCAATGTCGCGGCGCCCTCTTTCCTGTTTCTGACGGCTGGCTGAACGTTGGCTGACGAATTCCGGTCAAACCCGTAAGCCTTGTTCCGGCATGCGGGAAAGCGGCGCAGCAGAGGGAAACCCCCGAGATGCCGGAATCAGTAGCTCACGCGCGCCAGGTAGGTGTCCTGCGAAGCGGCGATGGCCTGCCCCAGCGTGCGGATGCCCTTCTCCTCGAGCAGCGGCACCAGCTTCAGGAACACCTCGGCCGTGACCATGGCGTCGCCTAGCGCGGTGTGGCGGCCCAGCACCGGCACGCCCAGCCGTTCGGCGATGGCTTCCAGCCCGTGCGACTCCTGGTTCGGGTGCACCACCGCCGAGAGCAGCAGCGTGTCCAGCACCGGCTGCTCGAAGCGCACGCCGGTGCGTTCTTCCTTCAGCTGCAGGAAGCGCATGTCGAAGGCGGCGTTGTGCGCCACCAGCACCGTTTCTTCGGCAAAGGTGGCGAACGCGGGCAGCACCTGGTCGATGACGGGCTGGCCCGCCACCATGGCCGGCGTGATGCCGTGGATGGGAATGCCCGCTTCGGGAATGCCGCGCTGCGGGTCCACCAGCTGGTCGAAGCACTCCTGACGGCGCAGCTTGCCGGCCACGATGCGGGTGGCGCCGATCTGGATGATCTCGTCGCCGGCCGAAGGCTGCAGGCCGGTGGTCTCGGTGTCGAAGACGGTGTAGCTCAGTTCGGCCAGCCGCCTTTCGGCCAGCGCGCCGGGCAGCTCCAGCGCCTGGAAGAGGTCGAAGTCGTAGTACTCGGGGCGGCTGTCGGCCTTCACCACCGCGGCCGCCTCCAGCGGGCCGGCGCTTTCGGCCAGGGGCAGCAGGAAGCGGAAGAACGAAGCGTGGCGCACGCGTTCGCGCTCGAACCAGAAGCCGCCGCCGTGGCGTTCGACGACGTTGCGCACCGACAGCGCGCTGTCCTGCTCGCCGATGCGGATGGGGTCGGTCTCCCAGGTGACCATGGTCTCGGTGCTGACGCCGGGGCCGATCCACAGCAGGTCCAGCTGGGCACGCGCGCCGGCGCGCTGCAGGCGCAGCTGCACCATGCGCACCTGGTACTCGTCGACCACCCGGCCGGCCAGCCAGGTCAGCGCGCTGATCAACGAGAAGCTGTCCACCTTCAGCCACAGCGTGGCGTCGACCTCGGCGGCCGACGCGCGGCAGCCGTGCTGCGCCTCGATGCGCGCCAGCGTGGCGGCCACCAGGTCGGCGCCCTGCATCTCTTCGAGCGGCCAGCGCGTCTTCATGGCCTGCGTGGTGTGCTCGGCGAGTTCGCCGATGCGCTGGCTCATGGCGGCCACCTCGTCGCGCACGACGGTCTGCAGGCGGGTGCGCGT
Source organism: Rubrivivax sp. (assembly GCA_044224175.1). GTDB lineage: Bacteria > Pseudomonadota > Gammaproteobacteria > Burkholderiales > Burkholderiaceae_C > Rubrivivax. Next base: position 12,388 of record JBGAKY010000085.1, read on the forward strand.
TTCGGCGTCGAGCTCGGGTTCGTCCAGCAGTTCCACCGCTGCCTGCAGGTTGCCCAGCGAAGCGCGGCTGGCCTCGGTGTGGCCGTGCAGGCGCTGGTCGCGTTCGGATTCGTCGGCGAAGTCGCGCGTGATGTTGTCCAGCATCAGCACGTAGCCGTTGAGCGGCGCGTCGGCCGCCGCGCCGGGCTCGCGCACCGGCGCCATCTGCACTCGCAGCAGCTGGCCGCTTCGGGTGGCGGTGACGAACTGCGCCGAAGGGTGGGCGACGCCGCGCGCCAGCCGCTGCTGCACGTTTTCCAGCGCGTGCGCCACCAGCTGGCGGTCGAACACGGCGTGGATCGAACGGCCGATGCCCAGCAGCTCGGCGCCGCCGATGGCCGGCCCGGCGAAGGCGCGGAACTGCAACCGCGCGCGGTTGTTGAACAGCAGGATGCGGCCGTCCAGGTTGCACACGACCACGCTCTGCTGCAGCTCGGCCATCAGCGCGGCGAGGCGGCTCTTCTCCTGTTCCACCTGGCGACTGGCGGCGGCCACCTGCGCGGCGACGTCGGCCTTCCAGGCTTCGCGCTCGGCCAGCAGCGCGTTCACCGACTGCGTGAGTGCGCGGCTGCCTTCGCTTCCGTGCGGCGTGAGCGCGCGGCCGGTGGGCGACTTCAGTTCGATCTGCAGCCGCTCGGCCAGGCGCCCCGGTGCCGCCGCGAAGTGCGCCCAGGCCCAGCGCGCGCCGACGCCGGCGGCCAGCGTGCCCACAAACACCACCATCAGCAGCAAGGCCGCGCGCGGCTCCAGCAACGCGGCCAGCGCGGCGCGTTCGGCCGGCTCCAGCGTGGGCAGCAGCACGCCGGCGGCGGCGGCCAGCAGCAGCAGCACCAGCGCCGCGGGGGCGAGGGCGGCCAGGATCTCGTCGCGCTTCATCCGAGCAGTTCCTTCACTTTCGCCGCCAGGTCGCGCGTAGAGAACGGCTTGGTGACGTACGCATCTGCGCCCACCCCCATGCCCTGCGCGACGTCGGTGTCGCGCCCCTTGGCGGTGAGCATCACGATCTTCACGCCCGCCAGCGCCTCGTCGGCGCGCACCGCGGCGCAGACTTCGAAGCCGGTCTTGCCGGGCATCATCACGTCCAGCAGCACCAGCGCCGGGCGTTCGCGGCGGATGGCCTGCAGCGCCGCGTCGCCGTCGCGCGCCACCAGCACCTGGTGGCCTTCGCGCTTCATCAGGAACTCGAGCGAGATGACGATGTTGGGCTCGTCGTCGGCGATCAGGATCTTGTGGCTCATGGTCTTGTCTCCTCTGTCGTTGTCGTCTTCCACGGCAGCCAGAACGCGAAGCGTGCGCCGCCGCCCGGGGCTTCGTCCACCCCGATGCGGCCGCCGAAGTGCTGCACGATCTGGCGGCAGATGGGCAGGCCCAGGCCGGTGCCCTGGGGCCGCGCACGGGCGTCACCGCCCTGCCTGAACTTCTCGAAGACCAGTTCGCGTTCGGTCGCCGGCACGCCCGGTCCGTTGTCCAGCACCTCGACCTTGACGCCGTCGGCCTGCGCGCGCACGGCCAGCGTGACACGCCCGCCTTCGGCCGGCACGAACTTCACCGCGTTGGACAGCAGGTTCAGCAGCACCTGCAGCAGGCGGTCAGGGTCGGCCTGCAGCGGCGGCAGCGCTTCGGGCAGCTGAAGGTTGAGCAGCGCGCCGCGCTCGCGGAACAGTTCGGCCGTGGTGTCGGCGGCCTGTCGCGCCAGCGCGCGCAGGTCCACCTCGACATGGCGCCACTCGGCATGGCCGGACTCGATCTTGGCCATGTCCAGCACCTGGTTCACCAGCCGCGTCAGGCGTTCGCTCTCGCCGACGATGATGCCCAGGAACTGCCCGCGCTGCGCCGCTTCCATCGCAGGCTCGTCGCGCATCAGCTCGGCCAGCGCGCGGATGCTGGTGAGCGGCGTGCGCAGTTCGTGCGTCACGCTGGACATGAAGTCGTCCTTCAGGCGGTCCAGGCTCTGCAGCTGTTCGTTCACGTGGCGCAGCTCGCGCGCTTCCTCCACCACGCGCGCCACGTCGTCCAGGTCCAGCGTCTCTTCTTCCACCACCGAAGCCACCATCACCCGCGCCGAAGCGCTGCCGATGGCGCCGGCCAGCTGCGTCTCGGTCACCTGCACCAGGCGCGCGGCGTCGCCCGGCGCCTGGCCGGCCAGCGCGGCCTGCGCACGTTCGGGCCCCAGGAAGCGCGCCAGCAGCGCGCGCAGCGCGTCCACCTGGGCGCGGCCGCGCCAGAAGACATGGCCCTCGCGGCCCTGCTCGAAGACCTCCACGAACTGGAGCGCGCGCATCGCCTCGCGCGCGCCGGGCGCGCGCCAGAGCGAGACGCCGACGAAGAGCGCCGTGTTGAGCCCGAGCGACCACACCAGCGCATGCGTCAGCGGATCCAGCCCTGCCAGCCCGAACAGCTGTTCCGGCCGCAGCCAGCCCACGCCCCAGGGCCCGTGGGCGACGAAGCCGGCGTCCATCCAGCCGCTCTTGGCGATGGACGGCAGGCCCAGCGTCCAGGCCCACAGCAGCGCGCCCGCGCCCAGCCCGGCCAGCGCACCGGCCTTGGTGCCGCCCTTCCAGTACAGCCCCCCCACCAGCGCCGGCGCGAACTGCGCCACCGCGGCGAAGCTGATGAGGCCGATGCTGACCAGCGCATAGGCTTCGCCGGCGATGCGGAAGTAGGCGTAGCCCAGCAGCAGCAGCGCCACGATGACGGCGCGACGGATCGCCAGCAGCGTGGCCCCCATTGGCTGCACGCCGCGCCGCTTCAGCAGCAGCGGCAGCACGAGGTCGTTGCACACCATGGTCGCGACCGCGGTGGCCTCGACGATGACCATGCCGCTGGCGGCCGAGAAGCCGCCGATGAAGGCGATCAGCGCCAGCGCGTGCGCGCCGCCGTGCAAGGGCAGCGAGAGCACGAAGGTCTCGGCATTCGACCCCGCGCCCAGCAGCACGGCGCCGCCGGCGGCGATGGGCAGCACGAAGACGTTGATCGCCAGCAGGTAGGCCGGGAAGGCCCAGGCGGCGCGCTTCAAGTGCCTCTCGTCGACGTTCTCGACCACCATCACCTGGAACTGGCGCGGCAGCAGCAGCACCGAGAAGGCGGCCAGCACCATCATGGCCAGCCAGGGCGTGCTGGCGGGCGCCGGTTTCCCCGGCGCCGCGGCGGCACGCGCGAACAGGTCGCCGAAGCCGTCGAACAGGCCCCAGACGACGAAGGCGCCCACCGCCACGAAGGCGAAAAGCTTCACCACCGACTCGGCCGCGATGGCTGCGACCAGGCCTTCATGGCGTTCGGCGCTGTCCAGGTGGCGCGCGCCGAAGGCGATGGTGAAGCCGGCCAGCGCCAGTGCCACCCAGAAGGTGCCGTCGGTCCAGAAGGCGCCGGCATGCGCGCCCGGCTGGCCGGCCAGCAGCGCATAGCCGCTGGCCACCGCCTTCAGCTGCAGGGCCACGTAGGGCACCACACCCACCAGCGCCAGCAGCGTGACGGCGCCGGCCAGCGCGCCGCTGGGACCGTAGCGGCTGGCGATGAAGTCGGCGATGCTGGTGATGCGGTAGCGGCGCGCGATGCGCACCATCTTGCGTAGCATCGTCCACGCCAGCACCATCGCCACCGTGGGGCCCAGGTAGATGGGCAGGAAGGCCAGGCCGCCTTCGGCGGCGCGGCCGACGCTGCCGAAGTAGGTCCAGGCACTGCAGTAGACGCCCAGCGAGAGTGTGTAGACCCAGGCGTTGGCGATGACCGAACGCCCGGCCGCGGCGCGCCGGTCGGCCCAGGCCGCGATGGCGAACAGCGCGACCAGGTAGCCGAAGGCGGCAGCGATGACCCAGCGTCCGGCCATAGGGTCAGTCGCCCGGAGCGCCGCGCTCCATCAGCCAGGCCAGCACGGCGATCAGCACGGCCCAGGCCCCGAACAGCGCCAGCGCGTGGCCCTGCCACAGCGCCGCGCTGCCGAACAGCACGGCCGCCGCGGCCGCCAGCGCGAGCAGGCGTTGGGCGAGCAGGCGGTTGCGCATGATGTGGACGCTACAACGTGTCGAACCGGAAGTGCTGCCGCAGCCAGGCGCGGAAGCGCTTCACCACCGCCAGCGAATCGCGCAGAGGCTCGCGTTCCAGCAGCGCCAGGCTCGAAGGCCGCACCTCGTTGGTGGGCTTCTCGCCGGCGCCGCGCTGTTCCAGCTGGTGCGCAAGCCGCGTGGCCATCAGGAAGTGCAGCGCGTCGGCCAGGTCGCGCGCCAGGTCGGCGTCGAGCTTGCCGAGGGCGACCAGTCGCGCCAGCCGCGCACCGGTGCCCAGCTCGGGCAGGTGGTTCTGCAGCGCCAGCGCGCGCACGCCGTGCACGATGGGGAACACGCCCAGCTTCTTCAGGTCCAGCGGCTGCTCGTCGCGCCGCGTGGTGAGCCAGCTCCACCAGTGGCCGGGTTCCTGGAACTGGTCGGCGGCGGCGGCGAAGCGAGCCAGCCAGGCGTCGTGGTCGGCCAGCAGCGAATCCAGGTACGTGCGCAGCCCGGCCAGCAAGGTGGCGTCGCCGGCAGCGGGCGCGGCGTCGCAGAAGATGGCCAGCCGCATCGGGCCTTCGGGGTCGGGACCCATCAGCCAACCGCGGATGGCTTCGCGAAAACCGCTCTCGGACTGGCACCACAGGTCGTTCGTGACCATGATGTCGCCCGGGCAGCGCGGGTAGCCGAAGCGTTCGAGCGCGGCGCTGAAGGCGCGCGTCACCTCCGCCAGGCCTTCGAACACGAAGCCGTCGCGCAGCACGAGCGCGTTGTCCTGGTCGGTCTTCAGGATCTGCTCGCCGCGGCCTTCGCTGCCCATCACCAGCAGGCAGCTGTTGGCGACGAGTTCGGGCGGCGCCAGCAGCGACCACAGGCGCGCCATCAGGCGCAGGTTCAGCTCGCTCACCAGCCGCGCCACACGCTCGATGCGGATGCCGCTGCCGTGCAGCAGCGAGACCATCTGGTCGATGCGGGTGGCCGCCTCGGCCAGCTGGTCCTCGGTCTCGGCCTCGTCGATCTGCAGCGCGACGATGTGCGAGTGGTTGGCGACGAAGCTCACCAGGTCCAGCTGGCCCAGCAGGCCCACGACCCGGTCGCCTTCGCGCACCACCAGCCGGTGCACGCGGTGGCGCACCATCAGCCACAGGGCTTCGAAGAGTTCGCTGTCGGCTTCGACGCTGACGATGTCGAAGCGCGCCACCGCGGCCACCGGCAGCGCCGCCGGCGGCTCGGGCCGCAGCAGCGCGTCGCGCAGGTCGGTGGTGGTGAAGATGCCGAGGCGTTCGCCGTCGGTCACCAGCGCCGAGGTCTGCCCGGCGGCGCTGAGCTGGCGGCACGCCGACACCAGATCGGTCGTGCCTTCCAGGTAGAAGGGCTTGCGGACGAAGGCGTCGCGCACCCGCGCCGTCACCAGCGACAGCATCTCGCGCTGGTGTTCGGGCACGGGTGGCCTTTCAGTGACCGCTGGCGGTCGAAGCGCCGATGCCGGTCTCGCTGCGCACCTGCTGCGCCAGGAAGCCGGCGCGGTCGGCCTTGGCGCGGGCGCTCTTGTCGAGCACCGAGAACAGCCAGATGCCGACGAAGGCGATGGTCATCGAGAACAGCGCCGGGCTGGTGTACGGGAACAGCGCGCTGCCCTTGGGGTTGCCCAGCGTGGCTTCCCACACCGAGGGCGACACCACCGTCAGCACCACCGACGACACCAGGCCCAGGAAGCCGCCGATCAGCGCGCCCTTGGTGGTGCAGTCCTTCCACAGCACGCTCATGAACAGCACCGGGAAGTTGGCCGAGGCGGCGATCGCGAAGGCCAGGCTCACCATGAAGGCGATGTTCTGCTTCTCGAAGGCGATGCCCAGCACCACGGCGACGATGCCCAGCGCGATGGTCGTCATGCGCGAGACCTTCAGCTCCGAAGCGCTGTCGGCCTGGCCCTTCTTGATGACGGTGGCGTACAGGTCGTGCGACACCGCCGAGGCGCCCGACAGCGTGAGGCCCGCGACCACCGCCAGGATGGTGGCGAACGCCACCGCCGAGATGAAGCCCAGGAACACGTTGCCGCCCACCGCGTTGGCCAGGTGCACCGCCGCCATGTTGCCGCCGCCCTGCAGCGCGCCCTTGGCGTCCAGGAACTGCGGGTTGGTCAGCACGTAGGTGATGGCGCCGAAGCCGATGATGAAGGTCAGCAGGTAGAAGTAGCCGATCCAGCCGGTGGCCCACATCACGCTCTTGCGCGCTTCCTTCGCCGAAGGCACGGTGAAGAAGCGCATCAGGATGTGCGGCAGGCCGGCGGTGCCGAACATCAGCGCCATGCCGAAGCTGATGGTCGAGATCGGGTCCTTCACGAAGTTGCCCGGGCCCATGATGGACTGGCCGATCTTCGCCGCCTCTTCCGCCGGCTTGCCGCCCTTGGCGGCGAGGTCGGTCTTGATCTTCACCGCGTCGGCGAACATCGCCTCCGGGCTGAAGCCGTAGCGCGCCATCACCATGAAGGCCATGAACGAGGCGCCGCCCAGCAGCAGGCAGGCCTTGATGATCTGCACCCAGGTGGTGGCGGTCATGCCGCCGAACAGCACGTAGACCATCATCAGCACGCCGACGATGACCACCGCGTACATGTACTCCAGGCCGAACAGCAGCTTGATCAGCTGGCCGGCGCCCACCATCTGCGCGATGAGGTAGAAGGCCACCACCACCAGCGTGCCGCTGGCCGCGAAGATGCGGATCGGCTTCTGCTCGAAGCGGAAGGCCGCCACGTCGGCGAAGGTGAACTTGCCCAGGTTGCGCAGGCGCTCGGCCATCAGGAAGGTGATGACCGGCCAGCCGACCAGGAAGCCGATCGAGTAGATCAGGCCGTCGAAGCCGCTGGCCATGACCGCCGCGCTGATGCCCAGGAAGGACGCCGCGCTCATGTAGTCGCCCGCGATCGCCAGCCCGTTCTGGAAGCCGGTGATGCCGCCGCCGGCGGTGTAGAAGTCGGCCGCGCTCTTGGTGCGCGCGGCCGCCCACTTGGTGATGAACAGCGTCATCACCACGAAGACGACGAACATGCCGATGGCGGTCCAGTTCGTCGCCTGCTTCTGGGCCTGGCCCAGGTCGGCGCCGGCCGCGAAGGCGGTGCCGGCGGCACCCGCCAGGGCGGCGAGCAGGAACAGGTTGCGCCGGCTCATTTCAGCACCGCCTTCTGGATCTTGTCGGCCAGGTCGTCGAACTCGCGGTTCGCGCGCTGCACGTAGTAGGCCGTGATGACGATCGTGAACACGATGACGCCGAAGCCGAGCGGAATGCCCAGCGTCATGACCCCGTCACCCAGGCGCTGCGACACCAGCGGCTTGTAGAAGGCCACCAGCACGATGAAGCCGTAGTAGACGACCATCATGGCCGCGGTCAGCCACCAGCCGAAGCGGCTGCGGCGCGATTTCAGTTCCAGATACTGCGGATGCGAAGCGATCCGCTGCGCCAATGTGGCGTCCATGCTTGTCTCCTTTGATCCGTGAAGGATTCACCCCGATCATTGGAGAAGGCACTGACCCCCCTCTGACGCCGCGCCAACGAAGACTGACGCGGGGCTGAGCGCAGGCTTACGCCGTGCCGGCCAGGCGGAAGCTGGACGCCGCGGTCAGCAAGAGCGCAGCCTGATGTTTCAGGCTCTCGGCGGCGGCGGCCGACTCCTCCACCAGGGCGGCGTTGCGCTGCGTCACCTGGTCCATCTGGCCGACGGCGTCGCCCACCTGGCGCACGCCGGTGTCCTGCTCGGCGGAGGCGGCGGTGACCTCGGCCACGATGTCGGACACGCGCCGGATGGCCTGCACCACCTCGCCCATGGTCGCGCCGGCGCGGCCCACGAGGCCGGCACCGTCTTCCACGCGCTCGCTGCTGTCGGCGATGAGGGCCTTGATCTCGCGCGCCGCTTCGGCGCTGCGCCGGGCGAGCGCACGCACCTCGCCGGCGACGACCGCGAAGCCGCGGCCCTGTTCGCCGGCGCGCGCCGCCTCGACCGCGGCGTTGAGCGCCAGGATGTTGGTCTGGAAGGCGATGCCGTCGATCACGCCCAGGATTTCACCGATGCGGCGCGAGCTTTCGCTGATGCCCCGCATCGTCTCCACCACCTGGCCCACGATCTGCCCGCCCTGCGCCGCCACCTGCGCGGCGTTCTGCGCCAGCTGGTTGGCCTGGCGCGCGTTGTCGGCGTTGTGGCGCACGGTGGTGCCCAGCTGCTCCATCGTGGCCGCCGTCTGCTGCAGCGAAGAGGCCTGCTCCTCGGTGCGCTGCGAAAGGTCGGCGTTGCCCTGCGCGATCTGCGAACTGGCGCTGGCCACGCTCTCGGCGTTGCCGCGCACCTGGTGGACCATGGTGGACAGCGAACGCTGCATCTGCTGCAGCGCAGCCAGCAGCTGCGCCGCCTCGTCTTGGCCGTGCGCGGGGATGGCGGTGGAAAGGTCCCCCGCCGCGATGGCGTGCGCGGCGGCGGCGGCATGGCGCAGCGGCCGCACGATCGACCGCGTGAGCCACCAGCCCGCGGCCAGCGCCAGGAGCGCCGCCACGGCGGCCGCGCCTGCCAGCAGCGCCGCGGCCTGCTCGGCCATGCGGTCGGCGCGCGCGCGCGCGGCGTCCATGCCGGCCCGCTGCGACGCGATCACCCGGTCGACCGAGGCCTGGTAGGCCTGCGCCGCCGGCAGCAGCACGGTCATGACCTCGGCGTCCACGTTCTCGCCCGCGTCCTTGCGCTTGAGCAGACCATTGCGCAGCGCCTGGTACTGGTCGCGCTGCACGCTCACTTCGGCCAGCGATCGCTTCTCCTCGTCGCTGGTGGCCAGTGCCTGAAGGCGTTTCAGGCGTTCGGTCTGGGCATCGACGACCTGTTTCATCTCCTTCTTCATCTGCGCCTTCACCGCTTCGCCGCTGGCGAAGAACAGCACCCAGGAACGGGCGGTGTTGGCTTCGATCGCGCGACCCCAGCGTTCGGTCATCGAGAGCTTCTCGGCCTGCGCGGTGGCCAACTCGGCCGCCGTGGCCTTCACCGCCAGCAGGCGGTCGACGCCCAGGCCGACGGCCGCGGCGAACAGCAGCACGATGCCGCCCAGCACGGCGGCGATGCGGGGTCCGATCTTCAAGGAGGCGAATGCAGTCATTTGGGCGAGGTGTCCTTCGACCCTCGCCATCGGCACATTCCGCGCACGCTTGAACGCGAAGACAGGTCGTTGCGCGTTTTCCGCCTACGCGCCGCGCAGGTCTGCCGCGAGCCGGTGCTTCGCGTTCAGCTTCTCTCCTGCGTCGTCAGTTCTGCAGGATCTTCGCGCCCTTCATGATCACCTCGCCGGCCGACTTGACGTTGATCTTGCCGCTGCCTTCGAGCGTGATGTCCTTGCCCTTGATGAGCACCGTGCCGTCCTTCTTCAGCACGATGGAAGCGGCGCCGCAGACGATCGAGATCTCGTCTCCGGCGCTGATCTGCAGCGTCTTGCCCACCGACAGCGTGTGCGCGGCGGAGACCGTGTCGCTGCGGTTGCGCCCCACCGCCACCGTCTGGTCGCCGCCGACGTTCACCAGCTGGTTGGTGCCGATGCGCAGCGTCTGCGTGGTGCCGACGGCGACGCTCTGGCCGGCGCCGACTGCCTGCGCTTCGCTGCCGCCGACGGTGAGGCTGCGGTTGCCGCCGACGCTCAGCGTCTCGGCGCCGCCGACCGTGGCGCTGCGGTTGCTGGTGACGCGCAGGGTCTGCGAGGAGCCGATCGACTGCGTGTCGCTGGCGCCGACCGTGGTGGTGGCGTTGCTGCCGATGCTGGTGGTGTAGTTGCCGCTGACGTTCTTGACTTCGTCGGCCATGATGGGGAACCTCCGCGCCGGGAGTCCGGCGCCGGGATCATCGTAGGCATGCGTTCAGCGCCGCACCACCCCTTGCCGTAGGGCCCCTTCGCGGTCCCAGGCCGGCCCCTCGAACCAGGGGTCGCCGGCCAGCGCGGCGGCCACCATCGGCAGCGCGTCCAGGCCCCAGAACAGGCGACCGTCGAGTTCAATGGTCGGCACGCCGAACACGCCTTTCGCCAGCGCCGCTTCGGTGTTCGCGCGCAGCGCGGCCTTCACCTCGTCGCTGTCGGGGTCCAGCACTGGGGACAGCGCTTCGCGCAGCGCGGCCAGCCGCGCGGGGTCGCCGGCGTCGGCGCCTTCGCCGCGCCACACGTGGCGGAACACGGCCTCGCAGCTGCGGCGGTTCGGGCCCGCCGCCACCAGCAGACGCAGCAGTGACAGCGGATTGAACGGGTGCTGCGCCGGCGTGGCCGTCGCAATGCCCAGCTGGTGCGCCAGCCAGTGCACCTGGCGGAAGGTCCAGGCGCGCTTGGGCTCGATCTCGGCCGGGCCCTTCTGGCCCCACTGCTTCAGCAGACCGGCAAAGAGGATCGGCTTGTAGTCGACCTCGTAGCTCAGTCCTTCCAGCGCCTGCGGCAGGCGTTCGAAGGCCAGGTAGGCGTAGGGCGAGACGACGTCGAGCCAGAAGGTCAGGCGCTTCATGCCGCTCCTTTCGTGCGCGCCGCCTGCAACTGCAGCCACAGCACGCGGCGCTGCTGGAGTTCGGCCTTCACGGCCAGCTTGTCGGCGTCGGACAGCACCGACCAGCAGGCGATCTCGTCCAGCGTCCGCAGGCAGCCTTCGCACCAGCCGGTGGCGGCGTCCATCCTGCAGATGTCGATGCAGGGCGAGGCCACGGTCATGACGACTTCACCACGTCGGCCACCGGCGCGCCGGTGAGCTGTTCCAGCTGCTGCGGCGACAGCCTGAAGACGCCGTTCGGGTGGCCGGCGGCGGCCCAGATCTCGCTGAAGCGGAACAGTTCGCGGTCGATCAGCGTCACCGGCGGCGCGCTGTGCGCCAGCGGCGCCACGCCGCCGATGGAAAAGCCGGTGCTCGCCTTCACGAAGTCGGCATCGGCCCGCGACAGCGCGCCGGTGATGGCGGCGACGCGCTTCTCGTCCACCCGCTTGTCGCCCGAGGTGATGACCAGCACCGCGCGGCTGTCTTCGCTGCGGCGGAAGATCACGCTCTTCGCGATCTGGCCCACGCCGACGCCCAGCGCGTCGGCGGCCTCCTGCGAGGTGCGCGCGGCCACGTCCAGCCACAGCGGTTCATGCGGGTGGCCGCGCTCGGCCAGCGCGGCCGCCACGCGTTCGAATCCCTCCGGACGGCTCATGACCCGACCGCGACCGCCACGCCGCGCCTGGCCAGCAGCGCCTTGCCGGCCCGCGAGACCGGCGCACGGCCCAGCACGCCGGAGATGAAGGCGCCGGCGTCGACCAGCCGGCCCAGGTCGATGCCGGTCTCGATGCCCAGCCCGTCGAGCATGAAGACCACGTCTTCGGTGGCCACGTTGCCGGTGGCGCCCTTCGCATAAGGGCAGCCGCCCAGGCCGGCGATGCTGGCGTCGAAGATGTGCACGCCCATCTCCAGGCAGGCGTAGATGTTGGCCAGCGCCTGCCCGTAGGTGTCGTGGAAGTGACCGCTCAGCTCGGACAGCGGGTAGTGCTTCAGCGCGCGCTCCATCGCCAGCTGCACCTTGCGCGGCGTGCCGACACCGATGGTGT
>JBGAKY010000007.1:0-136593 GCA_044224175.1 Rubrivivax sp.
CGCGCCTGCGCGACGCCGCCCTCCTCGGCCTGGCGCAGCAGCTCGGGCGGGATCGACAGCGCGCGCGTGCGCTCGCGCGCCGCGGCCAGCAGCTCCGGCGCGGCGCCGGCGCGCTGCAGCGCGACGATCTCGTTGATCGCGCCCAGCCACTCGGGCGCGAATACCGTTGCGAGCACCTGCCCCATGGCGACGCGCTGCATGGGCGCGCGCACCGCGAGCCGCTCGAGGTAGCCGGCGCTGCGCGTCTGCACCACCACGCTGAGGCGCTCGTCGAACTGCACCGTGCCCACCGCATCGAACGAGCTCGCCATCTCGGCGCGCTTCACCGCGGCGCTGCGGATGCCGAGGTTCTGCTGCACCTGCGGGCTGATCGTCACGCCCGCATCGGCCGCCTCGTCGGCATAGACCGGCTGCAGCTGCATGTCCATGAACGGCGACTTGCCGGGCTTGTCGAACTTCTGGCCCGGCACCATGGGGTCGTACCAGTACAGCACCTTGCGTTCGGCGGCGCTGGCGGGGGCGGCAGGCGGCGCCGCGGCCGTCTCGTGGCCTGCGTGCGGGTCGGGGGTGCGGAAGGCGAACCAGCCGCCGGCCAGGCCGGCCGCGACGCCGGCGGCCACGGCCAGCAGCAGGGGAAGTTTCGAAAGGCGGTCCATCAGGTCACTCCGCGGATAGGGTGGACAGGCGAACGCGCAGCGCGGCCTGTTGCGATTGCAGGTCGATGGCGCGCAGGCGCAGTTCCAGCGCCATGCTGCGGGCCGCCACCAGGGCGCCCAGGTCGCCGCGGCCGGACTCGTAGGCCGCCAGCTGCAGCTTCACGCGTTCGTCGGCCAGTGCGAGGCCGGAACCTTGCAGGCGCGCCAGTTGCGCGTCCACCGCGGCCAGGTCGGCCAGCATGGTTTCCAGCTCGGCGGCGTGGCGGCGCATCGCGTCCTCGCGCTCGGCTTCGATGCGCTGCACCTCACGCCGCTTGGCTTCCACCGCCGGGCCCTGGCGCGTGGCACGTTGCCAGGGCAGGTCGAAGCTGATCTGGAACGAGACCATGTCGTCGTAGCGCGGCCGGCGCTGGAAGGCGACTTCCCAGGACCAGTCGCCACGCTTCTCGGCGTCGGCTTCGGCCATCTCGGCGCTGGCCATGGCGCGCATCGGTTCGTAGGGCGCCAGTTCGGCGTGGCGGTGCAGCGCGTCGCGGGCCATGGCCGCATCCACCGGCGGCAGCAGGTCGTCGACGCGCTCGACGGCGGCCAGCGGTTCGTCGGCGCGTGCGCCCACCCAGCGCCGCAGTTCGGCACGCGCGCGCGCCACGTCGCGCTTGAGCTCGTCGCCGCGGTCGGCCAGGGCCAGCGCTTCCTGCCGTGCCATCGACAGTTCGGCAGGCATCGCGCCACCGGCGGCCACGCGCGAAGGCAGGGTCTGCTGCAGCAGTTCGTTCTGCTTCACCAGGCCGGCCAGAAAGGCCGCGCGCTGTTCGGCGAACCAGACGTTCCACCACGCGAGCGCGGCGTCGCGCCGCACCGCCAGCGCGGTCACCGCGAGCGCGGCGCGTTCTCGTTCGACGCGCGCATCGGCACCCTGCGCGCGCGCTTCGCGCTTGGCACGGTTTGGCACTTCCTGCATCAGCGCCAGCCGCTGCATGGTCATGAAGTCGCGCGTGACCGAATAACGGTCGGGGCCGGCGACGGGCGCGTTCTCGACGCCCACGGCCAGGCGCGGGTCGGGCAGCGTGGCGGCGGCCGGGCGCGCGGCCTCGGCGCCGGCCAGCTGGGCGGCGCCGGCCTGCAGCGCCGGTGCCTCGCGGCGCGCGAGGTCCAGGGCCTCGGCATAACCCAGCGCGTGCGCCGGCGGGGCCGCCCACAGCCCGGCGGCCAGCAAGGTGGCGGCGATGCGCAGCAGGCGCACCGATGAACAAGACAGTGACACGCGAAGTCCTCCGCAAGAAACCAGACGGCATGGCGAACCGCCGACCCGGGCCGGGCGGCGGCAGGCGTGCGGCGGCTAGTTGCGCAGGACCTGCAATTCGAGGTAGAGCGGCGGCGCCCCAGCCGGGGGCCCGAGCGCCACCGAAGCCGGCATCGCGGCGGCGATGCCTTCGGCGCCGGCCACGTCCAGCACGCCGGCCAGCACGGGGCCGACGAGCGCGACCGCAGAAGGCTGCGGTGCGCCGGCTGGCGCCTGCTGCGCGTCGGCGGTGCAGTGGGTCTTGCAGAGCACGCCGCGTTCGGGGTCCATCCGGCTCGTGGCATGCCCTTCGCAGGGCGCGGTCGCGGCCGCCGCCGGTGGTGCGCAGGCGTACGAAGCCACCGCCCACTGCATGAACAGCAGCGCCAGCGTCAGGAAGACGGCGATAGAACGCCGCCGCGAACGGCCCGAAAGCATGGTCGGCAGTTTATTCCTGCGGACCTTCCCGGGGTTGATGGGCGGCAAACCGTGGAGCCATGATGCGCCGCCTTCGACTCACAACCCACGGGGAGCCGCATCCATGAAGCACGCCTTTCCTGTCGCCTCCGCGCTGGCGCTGGCCCTGGCCGCCGGCGCGGCCCATTCGCAGGCGCTGGTCTCCGAGCGCAGCCTGTCGATGAACGCCGCGCTCGAACTGGCCAGCGCGGCGCTGGAGCGCTGCCGCGCCGACGGCTACAAGGTCACCATCAACGTCATCAACCGCCATGCGCGCACGATGGTCGTGCTCAGCGACGACGGCGTGAACCCGCACACGGTGGAGAACAGCTACCGCAAGGCCTACACCGCGTTCACCACCCGCACCTCCACCGCCGAGATGGCCAGGCGGCCGCAACCGGCGCTGGCCAGCTTCATGCTGCTGGAACACGTGACGGCGCTCGAAGGCGGCCTGCCCATCTACGCCGGCAAGGAACTGGTGGGCGCGGTAGGGATCTCGGGCGCGCCGGGGGGCGACAAGGACGCGGCCTGCGCGCAGGTGGGCATCGACCGGATCGCCAAGGGCCTGACGCCCTGACCGCCCGGAACGCGGACCCCGGCCCTCAGGGCTGCGTGGCCCGGAAGGCCGCACCGACCGGCCCTTCGGCCGCCGGCGCCGGCGCCACGGGCGGGGTCTCTTCGCGTGCGCGCCAGCGCACGGCATTGCGGCCGCCGCGCTTGGCTTCGTAGAGCGCTTCGTCGGCGCGGTGCAGGATGGCGCCGAGTTCGTCGCCGCGCGCGTAGTCGGTGACGCCGATGCTGATGCTGATGCCGCGGTCGGGCAGCCACTTCGTGCAGTCCAGGGTCGCCACGGCCCGCCGCACGTCTTCGGCCAGGGCCAGGGCGCGGGCCGCGTCGCTGGCCGGCAGCACGACGACGAACTCCTCGCCGCCCAGGCGGCCCAGTTCGGCCACCGGCGGCACCACGCCCTGCAGCACGCCGGCGACGGCACGCAGGATCTCGTCGCCCACCAGGTGGCCGTGCAGGTCGTTGATGGACTTGAAGAGATCCAGATCGGCGATCAGCAGCGCGCCGGGCAGGCCACCGGCGGCCTGCTGCTGCAGCGAAGCCAGCACGGCGCGTCGGTTGCGCAGCTGGGTGAGCTCGTCGGTCATCGCCAGGCCGTGCAGGCGCGCGCTGGCGCGCCAGTGGCGCAGCACCAGCGCCGACAGCACCAGCACCAGCACGCCGGCCAGCAGCAGCGAGACGGTGCGCAGTCGGTTGGCGCGCTGCTCTTCGGCCAGCGCACGTTCGGTGGCCGCGTTCTCGCGCTTGAGCGCGGCATTCTCGCGCTGCGCGGCGGCGGCCTCGGTCTCCACGCGCAGGCTGGCGAAGCGTTCGTCGATCTGGCGCTTGAGCAGCTTGTCCGAAGCGGCCTTGAAGGCGTTGGCCTGCTCCAGCGCCGCCTTGTAGTCGCCCAGCGCCGCATGGGTGGCGGCGAGCTCGCCCCGCACCAGAGTGGCTTCGGCCGGCGAGTCGGCCCGCTCGAACATGGCCAGCGCCTCGTGCAGCACGGCCAGGCTTTCCGACGGGCGGTGCAGCAGGCGCAGCGCGGTGCCTTTCTGCAGGGCGATCTGCGCACGCAGCCGCTGGTCGGGCGCCTGGCCCAGCAGGGCCGCGGCGTCGTTCGCGTGCTGCAGCGCCTCGGCGCCCTTGCCTTCGCGGTTGGCCACGCTGGCCAGCCCGCGCAGCGCGTAGGCGCGTCCGCGCGGGTAGCCCAGCTTCTCGTTCAGGGCCAGCGAGGCCTGGAACGAACTGCGTGCCGCGGCGTGGTCACCCAGATTTTCCAGCGCGCGGCCCAGGTTGTGAAGCGTGACCGCCTCTTCGCGCTGCAGCCCCGCGCTCTTCTGCGACGCCAGCGCGCGTTCGAAGTGACGCCGCGCCTGGGCGGGGTCGCCCATGCGGTCGTACAGCAGCGCCACCGCCAGCAGCGTGTTCAGGCCTTCCTCGAACTTCTTCAGGCGGTCGTACAGGTCGCCGGCCCGGCGCAGGTCGCCCAGGCCGGCGGCCAGTTCGCCGCGCACGCCACGCAGGTAGCCGCGCTGGTAGAGCGAGTTGGCCAGCACCTCGTCGTCGCGCGCCTTCTCGGCGCTGGCGACCGCGCGTTCGTAGAGCAGGATCGCCTGCGCGCTGTCGCCGGCCAGTTCGCGCATCTCGCCTTCGCAGCCCAGCAGCTGGGCCGCCAGCGCCGGTTTCGTGGTGCGCGGCAACAGGGCCTGCCCGGCCTGAAGGTGCTGTTCGGCCAGGCGGCGGTCGCGTTCGCTGTAGTAGTCGCACAACTGCACGCGGGCCAGCACTTCCAGGTCGGCGTCGGGCTGGCGCGCCAGTTCGGCCAGCGCCTGCTCGGCCAGCGCGCGGCTGCGCTCGGGGTCGGCGCGCACCGCGGCGCGGCTTTGCTCCAGCATCGAACGCGCGCTGGCCACGTCGGCGGCCGCCGGCAGCGCCCACAGCGCGGCGGCGGCAACGAACGCGAGCGGGAGCAGCGGAAGGCGGGGTCTCATCAGGCGCCGGGTCGGGCACCCCGAATAAGGGTGCGGACGCCGATTGTCGCCGGGCCCGGCGCCCCCGCCGCGAGGCCCGACGCCACGCGGCCCTTCAGCGCACGGTGAGCGTGAAGTTGGTGACTGCGGTGTAGGTGTCGCCCGCGCCGACGATCTCGATGGCGTAGCTGCCCGGTGCGGTGGTGGTGGGGGGCGTCGGCGAAGGCGACGGCGAAGGTGAAGGTGATGGTGAAGGCGACGGCGTCCCGCCGCCCACCGGGCCGGAAGCGTCGCCACCGCCGCCTCCGCAGGCCACCAGGGCGGCGGCGGCCAGCACGACGGCCGCCTTGCGCTGCGGCCGGCTGCGCCGGGCCAGCGGCGCCAGCGCCAGCGCCAGCGCCAGCAGCAGCGCGGCCGCGGTCAGCGGGGCGCCGCCCGGCAGACCCCCGTCGCTCCCGGGCATGGCCGCGGCCGCCGCCGCGGCACCACTGGTGGCGATGGTCAGGGTGGTGGTCCTGCTGGCGTCGGCGGCGTGCAGGGTGGCGGGCGAGAACGTGCAGCTGGCATGGGCCGGCAGGCCGCGGCAGCTGAGCGTGACGTCACCGCCGTAGCCGGCGCCCAGGGCGACGTCGATCGTCGTCGTCACCGAAGCCCCGGCGGCCACAACGCCGGAGGTGGCCGCCGGCGCCAGTTCCACCGGCGCTTCGCCGACCAGGCGCACGTTGTCGACCAGCATGCCGCTGTACTGCACGCCGGTGGCGGTGAAGGAAAGCCGTGCCTCGGGGTCGTCGGTGGTCTGGGTCCAGGTCAGCGTGTCGTGCTGCCAGTCGAAGCCGGCGAAGAAGCCGACGAAGTCGTCGTGGGCTGACGACTGGGTGCCGATCGCGGCCACGAGCCGTGTTGCGAAAGGGCCGTTGCCGGCGCTGAAGGCCTGGCGCGAGAAGTCGTAGTCGAGCGTGTAGCGCACGCCGGCCCGCAGCGCGACCGCGCTCTTCGTGCGGGCGGTGGACGTGCCGATGCCGGTGGCGGCGTCGTAGCTCGGCGAATAGACGCCCGAAGCGAGATCCAGGTAGTTGGTGGTGGCCGTGG
Organism: Rubrivivax sp.; assembly: GCA_044224175.1. Lineage (GTDB taxonomy): Bacteria > Pseudomonadota > Gammaproteobacteria > Burkholderiales > Burkholderiaceae_C > Rubrivivax. Next base: position 6,003 of record JBGAKY010000007.1, read on the forward strand.
CAGCGTCGTTCCCGATCCAGACCCGGCCGTTCGAGACCTCGAACGGGCTGCCCGCAATGGCGCCAGGCGCGTCGATCGCGGTGTTGCTGGAGACGGTGCCTTCGAAGTTCTCGCCGACCAGCGTGGTGGCGGCGTGGGCAGGGCCGAAGGCCAGCGCGACGGCGGTGGCAACGGCCGACAGGGGCAGTTTCATGCGGGCTCTCCTGGAGTGTCGTTGGCGGCTGCAACGGGCAGCCGTGCGACATCGTGGAGAACCCGCGCTAGCGGAACGCTAGGGCGTCGCCGAAAGGAACAAGGGGTTGCGGCATCGCTGCGGCAACCCCTTGGAAGACTTGGCGGAGTGGACGGGACTCGAACCCGCGACCCCCGGCGTGACAGGCCGGTATTCTAACCAACTGAACTACCACTCCCCGTGGCGGCTGCGTCTTCCGGATCGACTCCGGCAAGCCCAGCCAGGCTTGGCGTCCCCTAGGGGATTCGAACCCCTGTTACAACCGTGAAAGGGTCGTGTCCTAGGCCTCTAGACGAAGGGGACTGCGTTCCTTCATCGACTTCCAGCGGTGCTTGGTCCTTGGTGGAGGTAAGCGGGATCGAACCGCTGACCTCTTGCATGCCATGCAAGCGCTCTCCCAGCTGAGCTATACCCCCGTTTGGATTTCTCCGGAAGTTCGCACCGTTCGGAAGCGAGTCTGCGAGTATAGCCTATTCCTTCAGACCTTCCGCAAACGGTCCAGCACCGTCTGGCGTGGAAAGAGCGCCAGCACGGCGTCGATCGAAGGGGTCTGTGCACGACCGCACAGCAGCACGCGCACGGCGGGTGCGAGCTGCGGCATCTTCAGCTGGTGCGCCGCAAGCACCTGCTTCATCGCGGCGGCGATGGTGGCCTTGTCCCAGTCGACTTGGGTCAGGCGTTCGCGCAGGTCGCGCAGCGCGGGCTTCACCGCTTCCGGCACATGGGTGGCCAGGTCCTCTGCGCGCGGCGTGACCGGCACGAACATCATCTCCACCCAGTCGGCCAGTTCCACCACCGTGGTGCAGCGGTCCTTGAACAGCGCGGCGGAACGCGCCAGGTGGTCCAGGTCCGAAGCCTGCACGCCGCGCGTGGCCAGCTGCTGCTGTACCAGCTTCGCGAGCCGCGAATCGTCCGCCTGCTTCAGCCACTGCGCGTTCACCCACGCCAGCTTGGCCGGGTCCCATTGCGCGGGGCTCTTCGCGAGGTGGCTGCCGTCGAACCACTGCACCATCTGCGCGGCCGAGAAGAGCTCGTCGTCGCCATGGCTCCAGCCCAGGCGCGCCAGGTAGTTGAGCATGGCCTCGGGCAGGTAACCCATCTCCTGGTAGGCCGTCACGCTGACGGCGCCGCGCCGCTTGCTGAGCTTGAGGCCGTCGTCACCCAGGATGATGGGGCAATGGCCGTACTGCGGCAGCGGCGCGCCCAGCGCCTTGAAGATGTTGATCTGCCAGGGCGTGTTGTTGATGTGCTCGTCACCGCGGAAGACATGGGTGATGTTCATGTCCCAGTCGTCGACGACAACCGCGAAGTTGTAGGTGGGTACGCCGTCGGGCCGCAGGATGATGAGATCGTCGATCTCCTCGTTGCTGATGCCGATGGGGCCCTTCACAAGGTCGTCCCAGTGCACGACGCCCGAAGCCGGGTTCGCGAAGCGCACCACCGGCTTCACGCCTTCGGGCGCCGGCGGCAGGTTCTTGCCCGGCGCGGGGCGCCAGCGGCCGTCGTAGCGCGTCTTCTCGCCGCGCGCGCGCTGCGCCTCGCGCATGGCGTCGAGTTCCTCGGGCGTGCACCAGCAGCGGTAGGCGGTGCCGGCAGCGATCATCTGCTCGACCACCGCGTGGTAGCGATCCAGGCGCTGCATCTGGTAGAACGGACCTTCGTCGTACTCCAGGCCCAGCCACTCCATCGCGTCCAGGATCTGCTGCACCGAGTCCTGCGTGGAGCGCGCGACGTCGGTATCCTCGATGCGCAGCACGAACTGTCCGCCGTGGTGGCGCGCATAGGCCCACGAATAGAGCGCGGTGCGCGCCGTGCCCAGGTGAAGGAAGCCCGTCGGCGACGGGGCGATGCGGGTGCGAACGGTCATGTCAGTACCGCCCGGCCGTTCCGAAGGTACTGACAGCCCCCTCGGGGGGCAGCGAACGAAGTGAGCGTGGGGGCTTCATGTCAGGCTTTGCAGGCCACGTTGCAGGTCGTCGGTGATGTCGTCCACGTGCTCCAGGCCCACGGACAGGCGGATCAGGCCCTGGCCGATGCCCGCGGCCTGGCGCTGCGCCTCGGACAGGCGTCCGTGCGAGGTGCTGGCCGGGTGCGTGATGAGCGACTTGGTGTCGCCCAGGTTGGTGGCGATGCTGAGCACGCGCGTGCTGTCGATGACGTGGAAGGCGGCGGCGCGCGCCTGCTCGGGCGTGGCGGCGCGCACGTCGAACGACACCACCGCGCCCCCCAGGCCGGACTGCTGCGCCATCGCCAGTTCGTGCTGCGGGTGCGAAGGCAGCGCGGGGAAGTACACACGCGAAACGGCCGGGTGCGCTTCCAGCCAGCGCGCCACCTGCAGCGCCGCTTCGCTCTGCGCCTTCATGCGCAGCGCCAGCGTCTCGAGGCCCTTCAGCACGACCCAGGCGTTGAACGGCGCCAGCGTCATGCCGGCGGTGCGCAGCGTGGGCCCGAAGACGTCGACGATGAGCCTGTTCGGCCCGCACAGCGCGCCGGCCATCACGCGGCCCTGGCCGTCCAGGAACTTGGTGCCCGCGTGCATCACCAGGTCGGCGCCCAGCGCCAGCGGGCGCTGCAGCGCGGGCGAACAAAAGGTGTTGTCCACCGTGAGCAGCGCGCCGGCGTCGTGCGCCAGGTCGGCCAGTGCGCGGATGTCGCACACGTCGGTCAGCGGGTTGGTCGGCGTCTCGGCGAACAGCAGGCGCGTGGTCGGCCTGAGCGCAGCGCGCCATTCGCCGACCTCGGTCTGCGAGACGAAGGTCGTCTCGACGCCGAACTTGGCGAACTCCTTCGCGAACAGGCTGATCGTGGAGCCGAACACCGAACGCGAGCACACCACATGGTCGCCCGCCTTCAGCAGCCCCATGATCATGAGCAGGATCGCGCTCATGCCGGTGGCGGTGGCCACGCAGCCTTCGGCGCCTTCCATCGCCGCGAGGCGCTGTTCCAGGCTGCGCACCGTGGGGTTGCTGGTGCGCGCGTAGGTGAAGTCCTCCATCTCGGCGAAGCGCCGGGCGGAGGTGGCGGCGTCGGGCTGCAGGAAGGCGCTGGTGAGGAACAGGCCTTCGGAGTTCTCGCCGTGCTGGCTGGGCGCCAGCGCCGTGCGCACGGCCAGCGTCTCGGGCCGCAGGCCTTCGGGCAGGCGTGCGCGGGCGATGCGCGCGGCTTCGCTGTCGCGTTCCTTGTCGCCCGGGCTCATGCCGCTTCGCCGCTCTGCAGGGCCAGGCGCGAGCGGTTCGACTCCTCGTCCTCGTCGAACTGCAGGCGGCGCTGCGCCTCCAGCGCGGCGAAGTCGCTTTCGCTCACGTCGCCGGTGATGTACTGGCCGTCGAAGCAGCTCGCCTCGAAGCGGGCCACCTTCGGGTTGAGCGCGCCGATGACGCGCTTCATCGCGTCCACGTCCTGGTAGACCAGTTCGTCGGCGCCGATGAAGGCCTTGATCTCGGCCACGGTGCGGCCGTGCGCGATGAGCTCCTCCTTCGTCGGCATGTCGATGCCGTACACGTTGGGGAAGCGCACCGGCGGCGCCGCGCTGGCCATGTAGACCTTGCGCGCGCCGGCCTCGCGCGCCATCTGCACGATCTCCTTGCTGGTGGTGCCGCGCACGATGCTGTCGTCCACCAGCAGCACGTTGCGGTTGCGGAACTCCATGCCGATGGCGTTGAGCTTCTGGCGCACGCTCTTCTTGCGCACCGCCTGGCCGGGCATGATGAAGGTGCGCCCCACGTACCGGTTCTTCACGAAGCCTTCGCGGTACGGCTTGCCCAGCTTCTGCGCCAGCTGCATGGCGCTGGGGCGACTGCTTTCGGGGATGGGGATGACGACGTCGATCTCCGAAGGCGGCAGCGTCGAGATGACGCGCTGCGCCAGCGTCTCGCCCAGGTTCAGCCGTGCGTGGTAGACCGAGATGCCGTCCAGTACCGAGTCGGGCCGCGCCAGGTACACGTATTCGAAGATGCAGGGGTTCAGCGTGGGCTGCAGCGCGCACTGGCGCGCGTGCACGCGGCCCTGCTGGTCGATGAAGACGGCCTCGCCGGGCGCCACGTCGCGCTCCATCTGGAAGCCGCTGCCTTCGAGCGCGACCGACTCGCTGGCCAGCATCACCTCGCCATCGGGCCCGCGGCCCAGCGCCAGCGGGCGGATGCCGTGGGGGTCGCGGAAGGCCAGCAGGCCGTGGCCGGCGATGAGCGCGATCACCGCGTACGAGCCCTTGATGCGCCGGTGCACCGCGGCCACCGCCTTGAAGATCTCCACCGGCGTCAGTGGCAGGTCGCGCGCGGCGCCTTCCAGTTCGTGCGCCAGCACGTTGATCAGCACCTCGGTGTCGCTTTCGGTGTTGATGTGACGGCGGTCGATCTCGAACAGCTCGTCCTTCAGGGACGCCGCGTTCGTGAGGTTGCCGTTGTGCACCAGCACCAGGCCGAAGGGCGCGTTCACGTAGAAGGGCTGCGCCTCTTCTTCGCTGTAGGCGTTGCCGGCCGTGGGGTAGCGCACCTGGCCCAGGCCCACGTGGCCGGGCAGCGCGCGCATGTTGCGCGTGCGGAAGACGTCGCGCACCATGCCGCGTGCCTTGTGCATGAAGCACTTGGTGCCCTGCATGGTGACGATGCCGGCGGCGTCCTGCCCGCGGTGCTGCAGCAGCAGCAGCGCGTCGTAGATCAGCTGGTTGACGGGCGTCTTCGCGATGACACCGACGATGCCGCACATGGTGGGAGGGGGTCCTTTCAGGCCGGCAGGTGGCGCGCCACCGCTTCCGGCAGCACGGGTTTCAGGCCCGCCAGGGCCGTATTGAGCCACAGCGCGCCGGTGGAGGCGCGCCAGGCCGGCGATCGGGCCACCGGGGTCAGGGCCACCAGCAGGGCCAGCGCCAGCAGCAGCACGCCGCCGCGCACCAGGCCGAAGCCGGCCCCGAGCGCGCGGTCGACCAGCGACAGCGGCGTGGCGTGGATGAGCAGGCGCACCAGCCGCGCCAGCAGCGCCCACACGACCAGGCAGCCGACGAAGACGATCGCGAAGGCCGCCGCCAGGTTGAGCGTGGAGCCCGGCGTGCCGATCGGCAGCACCGCGGCCAGGTCGGCGGCGAACCATTGCGCCACGATCCAGGCCACCAGCCAGCCGACGAGCGACATCAGTTCGAACACGAAGCCGCGCACCAGGCCGACGATCACCGACAGCACCAGCGCCGCGATCAGTGCCCAGTCGACCCAGGCGAGGCCGGCGATCACAGCGTCAGCACCGCGGCCGGCAGCGCAGCGCTCTTCAGCTTGGCGGCCGCGTGGTCGGCCTCTTCACGGGTGGCGAAAGGGCCGACACGCACCCGCGTGCGCTTGCCGGCGTCGGTCTCCACGACCTGGGTATAGGTCTTCAGGCCCAGCTTCTCGACGCGCTGGCGCGCGTCCTTCAACGCGGCGGCGTCGGTGAAGGCGCCCACCTGCACGACGAAGCGGCCTTCCTTGGCTTCGGCCGCCGCGGCGGCAGGCTTGCCTTCGAGCAGCGACTTGGCACGGTGCGCGTCTTCGGCCTTGGCCACCGACGTGGGCTTGGGCGCGGGCGGTGGTGCCGCGGGCTTGGGCGAAGGCACGGCCGCCACGCGCTCGGCCGGTTTGCTGGCCGCCGGCGGTGCCGCAACGGGAGCGGATTCGCCCGGCGCCGAAGCCGCTGCGGCCACCGGCGTCGAAGGAGGCTCCACCGGGGCTTCGGGCGGCACCACGCCTGTCGTGGGAGGCCGCTTGGCCGCCGGCCGCGAGGGGCCGCCGACGCTGCCGCCGTCCTTGCGCGCCGGCACCTCGATCGGCAGGTCGGTCGCGACGGGACGCGGCTGCGTTTCGAAGACGAGCGGGAAGACCACGATGCCCGCCGCCAGCAGCACCACCGCGCCGATCAGCCGCCGACGCGCGCGCGTGCGGGCAGCCTGCAGCGCACCGCTGTCTTCGGCTTCGGAGATGCCGGCCGCCGCGCGCCGCGGTGCGGGCTCGGGTTTCTTTCGCTGCAGGAAGGTCGGCAGAGGCATGAATCCGGCGCGGTCAGCCGGTGTGGCGGGCCGCAAGCCGCGGCAGGCCGTCCCTGAGGACGCCTCCCACGGTGTAGAAGGAACCGAAGACCACGATTCTATCGGCCGGGTCGGCCGCCGCCGCCGCCGCGGCCAGTGCGGCGGCCGGTGTTGCGTGACAGTGCGTTTCGACGCCCTCGCCCAGCGCCGCCGCCAGTTCGCCGGCCTTGGCGGCGCGCGCGGTGGGCAGGTCGGTCAGGTGCCACACGTCCACCAGCGGGCGCATGCGCTGCAGCAGGCCGGCGATGTCCTTGTCGCGCATCGCGCCCAGCACGGCATGCGTGCGCGGGTAGAAGCCCATCGCGTCCAGGTTGGCGGCCAGCACGCCCACCGCCTGCGGGTTGTGCGCGACGTCCAGCACCAGCGCCGGCTGGCCGGGCACGATCTGGAAGCGGCCCGCCAGTTCCACCTGCGCCAGGCCCTGGCGAACCGCCTGCGCACTGACCGGCAGCTCGTTGCGCAGGGCTTCGAAGGCCGCCAGCACGCCGGCGGCGTTGAGCAGCTGGTTGGCCCCGCGCAGCGCCGGGTAGGCCAGGCCGGTGTAGCGGCGGCCGCGGCCGGCCCAGTTCCACTGCTGGCGGTCGCCACCGGTGTTGAAGTCGCGACCCACCAGCCACAGGTCGGCGCCGATGCGTTCACCATGCTGCACCACGCTGGCCGGCGGCTGCGGGTCGGAGACGATGGCCGGCTTGCCGGGCCGCATCACGTGCGCCTTCTCGAAACCGATCGACTCGCGGTCGGGCCCCAGGTATTCGGTGTGGTCGAGCGCGATGCTGGTGATGACGGCGCAGTCGCAGTCGAAGGCATTGACGGCGTCGAAGCGGCCGCCCAGACCCACCTCCAGGATCACCAGATCCAGCGGCGCCGTCGCCAGCGCGCGTGCGATGGCCAGCGTCGTGAACTCGAACTTGGTGAGCGTGATCTCGGCGCGCGCCTGCTCCACGGCTTCGAAGTGAGGCAGCAGCGCTTCGGGCTCCACCGCCCGGCCGCCGATGCGGCAGCGTTCGGTGAAGTGCACGAGCTCGGGCTTCTGGTACAGCCCCACGCGGTAGCCGGCGGCCAGCGCGACGGACTCCAGCATCGCGCAGGTGGACCCCTTGCCGTTGGTGCCGGCCACGGTGACGAGCGGCACCGTGAATCGCAGGCCCAGCCGGCGCCGCACCTCGACCGTGCGCTCCAGCGACAGGTCCATCGAGGTGGGGTGCATGCGGTCGCAGTAGGCGAGCCAGTCGTCGAAGGTGCGAGGGGTCGTCATGAAACGAAACCGGGCCCCCCAGGGCCCGGCGGTGAGAGCGCCCGATTGTCAGGCCACCGCGTCGGCGCTCTGGCGCTGCAGCATGGCGCAGACGCGGGCGATGACGGGCCGCAGCTGGCGCCGGTCGGTGATCATGTCCAGCGCGCCCTTCTGGAGCAGGAATTCGCTGCGCTGGAAGCCTTCGGGCAGCTTCTCGCGCACGGTGTTCTCGATCACGCGCGGGCCGGCGAAGCCGATCAGCGCCTTCGGCTCGGCGATGACCACGTCGCCCACGAAGGCGAAGCTGGCCGAGACGCCGCCCATCGTGGGATCGGTGAGCACGCTGACGTAGGGCAGCTTCGCCTTCGCCAGCCGGGTGAGCGCGGCGTTGGTCTTGGCCATCTGCAGCAGGCTGAGCAGGCCTTCCTGCATGCGTGCGCCGCCGGTGGCGGCGAAGCTGACGAAGGGGACCTTCTGTTCCAGCGCCGCCTCGACGCCGCGCACGAAGCGCTCGCCGACCACCGAGCCCATCGAGCCGCCCATGAAGTCGAACTCGAACGCGGCCGCCACCAGCGGCACGCTCATCACCGCGCCGCCCAGGACCACCAGCGCGTCGGTCTCGCCGGTGGTCTCCAGCGCGGCCTTCAGCCGTTCGGGGTACTTCTTGCTGTCCTTGAACTTGAGGGCGTCGACCGGCAGCACTTCCTGGCCGATCTCCCAGCGCCCTTCGGGGTCGAGGAAGGCGTCCAGGCGCGCGCGGGCGCCGATGCGGTGGTGGTGGTCGCACTTCGGGCAGACGTTGAGGTTCTGCTCGAGATCGGTCTTGTAGAGCACCGTCTCGCAGGCCGGGCACTTGATCCACAGGCCTTCGGGAACGGTGCGGCGCTCGGCCGGATCCGTGGGCTGGATCTTCGGCGGCAGCAGCTTTTCCAACCAGCTCATCTTGCCCTCGCTCCTTCAGTCAGCGTGCGTCGAGCGCGGCGCGGATCTCGGCCATGAAGGCCTTGGCCACGCCGGCCACGCGTTCGCGCGGTTCGGCTTCCAGCAATTGCACCAGGCGCGTGCCGATGACCACCGCGTCGGACACCGCGGCCACCGCCTTCGCGGTGGCGGCGTCGCGGATGCCGAAGCCCACGCCCACCGGCACCTTCACGCGTTCGCGGATGCGCGGCACCATGGCCGCCACCGCACCGGTGTCCAGGTGGCCGGCCCCGGTCACGCCCTTGAGCGACACATAGTACACGTAGCCGCTGGCGATCTTCCCGACGCGGGCGATGCGCTCGTCAGTACTGGTCGGCGCCAGCAGGAAGATGAGGTCCAGCCCGGCCGCCTTCAGCTTCGCGGCGAAGGCTTCGCACTCTTCCGGCGGGTAGTCGACCACCAGCACGCCATCGACGCCGGCTTCGCGCGCGGCGGCGATGAAGGCGCCCTCGCCTTCGCGCTGGTCGTAGCGCTCCACCGGGTTGGCGTAGCCCATCAGCACCACGGGCGTCTTCTGGTCGCGCTGGCGGAAGGTCTTCACCGCGGCCAGCACCTGCGGCAGGCCGATGCCGCGCGCGAGCGCGCGCTCACCCGCCTTCTGGATGACGGGCCCGTCGGCCATGGGGTCGCTGAAAGGCACGCCAAGCTCGATCACGTCGGCGCCGCCTTCGGCCAGCGCGTGCATGATCTCCGGCGTGGCGTCGGCGAAGGGATCGCCGGTGGTGACGTAGGGGATCAGCGCCTTGCGGCCCGACTTGCGCAGCGCTTCGAAGGTGGCAGCGATCCGGCTCATTGCTTCACCTGCTGGCCACGGCACGAAGGCCGGCAGTAGAAGTCGGCACCCGACAGATCGGCCACGGTGCCGATGTCCTTGTCGCCACGGCCCGAGAGGTTCACCAGCAGGTGCTGGTCAGGCCGCATCTTGGGGGCGATCTTCATCGCGTGCGCCACCGCGTGGCTGGACTCCAGCGCCGGGATGATGCCTTCGGTGCGGCACAGGCGGTGGAAGGCGGCGAGCGCTTCGTCGTCGGTGATGCCCACGTATTCGGCGCGGCCGATGTCCTTCAGGTACGAATGCTCGGGGCCGACGCCGGGGTAGTCCAGGCCGGCCGAGATCGAATGGGTCTCGGTGATCTGGCCGTTCGCGTCCTGCAGCAGGTAGGTGCGGTTGCCGTGCAGCACGCCAGGCGAGCCGGCCGAAAGCGACGCCGCGTGCTTGCCGGTGGCAAGCCCCTGGCCTGCCGCCTCGACACCGATCAGGCGCACGTTCTCGTGGCGGATGTACGGGTAGAAGATGCCCATCGCGTTGCTGCCGCCGCCCACGCAGGCGATCACCGCGTCGGGCTGGCGGCCGACCAGTTCGGGCATCTGCACCAGGCATTCGTCGCCGATCACGCGCTGGAAGTCGCGCACCATCATCGGGTAGGGGTGCGGGCCGGCCACGGTGCCGATGATGTAGAAGGTGCGCTCGACGTTGGTCACCCAGTCGCGCAGCGCCTCGTTCAGCGCGTCCTTGAGCGTGCGGCTGCCGCTGTCCACCGGCACCACCTTGGCGCCCAGCAGGTGCATGCGGTAGACGTTGGGGCTCTGCCGCTTGACGTCTTCGCTGCCCATGTAGACCACGCACTCCATGCCGTAGCGCGCGCAGATGGTGGCGGTGGCCACGCCATGCTGGCCGGCGCCGGTCTCGGCGATGACGCGCGGCTTGCCCATGCGCCGCGCCAGCAGCGCCTGGCCGATGGTGTTGTTCACCTTGTGCGCGCCGGTGTGGTTCAGGTCCTCGCGCTTCAGGTGGATCTGCGCGCCGCCCAGTTCGCGCGACAGGCGCGCCGCGTGGTAGACCGGGCTGGGCCGGCCGACGAAGTGCTTCAGCTCGCGGCGGAATTCGTCCTGGAACTCGGCGTCGTGGCGGTAGTGTTCGTAGGCCTCTTCCAGTTCGCGCAGCGCGTGGATCAGCGTCTCGGCGACGAAGGTGCCGCCATAAGGCCCGAAGTGCCCGCGGGCATCGGGTTGTTCGTAGTTCAGCATCGGGAAACCTCTCCGGGGTCAGCCGGCGGCGAGCCTTTCGTCGGCATCGCGCACCGCCTTGCAGAACCGGCGCATCAGGGCGGCATTCTTGAGGCCCTTGCCCTGCTCCACGCCGGAGCTCACGTCAACGGCCCAGGGCCGGACGCGAAGCACCCCATCGGTCACATTGGCAGGACTCAACCCACCAGACAAAACGACCGGAAGGGGAACGCTTGGTGGAATCAGTGACCAATCGAAGACCTTTCCACTGCCGCCGTAGGATTCGACGTGGGTGTCGAGCAGCAGGCCCTGCGCCTCGTGGAAGCGCTGCGCGAAGTCTAGCAAATCGAACCCCGGCCCCATGCGCGCGGCGCGCAGAAAGGGGCGGCCGGCGGCGGCGCACTGTTCGGGCGTCTCGTCGCCGTGGAACTGCAGCAGCGCCTGCGGCAGCGCCTCGGTGGTGCGGCGCAATTCGGCCGGCGACGGGTTCACGAACAGCAGCACCGGCGTCACGAAGGGCGGCAGGCGCGCCGCGAGGGCCTGCGCACGCTCCAGCGGCACCGCGCGCGGGCTCTTCGGCCACAGGACGAAGCCCACGGCGTCGGCGCCGGCGTCGATGGCGTCGTCGACGTCGGCCTCGCGGGTGAGGCCGCAGATCTTGATGCGGGTGCGGCTCACGGCAGGTTCAGCCAGTCGAAGGCCGGCGTGCGTTCGGGGATGCCATGGCCGGCATCGTAGTACGGGCCCAGGAAGTACAGCCCGTCGGCCGGGAAGGTGGGCGCGGCGGCGTCGCGGCTTCTCGAAGCCAGCACCTCGGCCATCCAGCCCGGCGCTTCGCGGCCGCTGCCCACCGCGAGCAGACTGCCCATGATGTTGCGCACCATGTGGTGCAGGAAGGCGGCGCCATCGAAGTCGAAGCGCCAGAAGGCGCCGCGGCGCGCGATGGCGATCGAGTGCAGGCGCTTCACCGGTGTCGCGGCCTGGCATTCGGCGGCGCGGAAGGCGCTGAAGTCGTGCTCGCCGATCAGGTGGGCAGCGGCAGCGCGCATCGCGTCGCCGTCCAGCGGGCGGAAGGTCCAGCCGGCCAGGCCGCTTTCCAGCGCGGGGCGCACGGGAGATTCCAGCAGCAGGTAGGCGTAACGCCGGCCGCGCGCCGTGTTGCGCGCGTGGAAGGCGGGCGCCACCGGTCGGCACCACTGCACGGCGATGTCGGCCGGCAGGAAGCGGTTGGTGCCGCGCACCCAGGAAAAGGGCTCGCGCTCGACCGGCGCGTCCAGGTGGACCACCTGGTTGAGCGCGTGCACGCCGCTGTCGGTGCGGCCGGCGCACACCGTGCTGACGGGGCCGGCGCAGAAGTCCGAGAGCGCCGCCTCCAGCCGGTCCTGGACGGTCTGGCCGTCGGGCTGCGACTGCCAGCCGTGGTAGGCGCCGCCGCGGTAGGCGACGCCCAGCGCGATGCGCGGGCCGGCCCGTTCGTCAGCCAAGCGTGGAGAGCATCCCCTGCGCCTTGCTCTTCAGCGAGCCTTCGGCCTTGGCGACGACTTCCTCGAGCAGGTCGCGCGCGCCTTCCAGGTCGCCGATCTGGCGGAACTCTTCGGCCAGTTCGAGCTTGCGGGCCAGCGGGTCGCCGTCGCCCGACAGGGTGCCGTGCTGCGAGTCGGTGGTGTCGAGGCCGAACTCGGAGAAGTCCAGCGTCGAATCCGGCGGCCGTGGCCCACCGCCGCCGGAAGACGCCGGCGTGCGCTCGCCCAGGTCCATGTCGCCGAGGTCGAAGTCGAGCGAGCCCATGTCCTTCGGGCCGTCGACCTTGGGCGGCGCCTCCACGCGCGGCATGGCCGGCAGCGTGGCGGCCGAGTCCGGCTCCAGCGTGGCCAGGTTGGGCACCGGCATCGTGACTTCGGGGTTGATGGGCGCCGATGGGGCCGCCTCGCCGGCACCGAGGTCCAGTTCCAGGTCGACCGGGCCTTCGGCCGCCGGTTCCGGCAGCGGGTCGAGCGAAGCCACGTCGGGCGCGGGCTGGAACACCGGCAGCGAAGGCTTGGCCGTGTGCGGCATCGTGGTCGCGTCCAGCGGCTCGATCATCTTGCCGCTGGGGCCCACCGCCAGTTCGGGCGCGCCGCCGGGCTGGTAGAGCGCGTTGTCGGGGTCGATCTGGCGACCCAGCTCCTGCGCCTTGGCCCAGTCCTCGCCGGTGCCGCGGGTGAGCGTGTAGACCTGGGTGGCCAGCAGCTCGAAGCCCTTGATGTCGCGCCGCTTGACGTAGACCTCGAGCAGCTTGATGCGGATGGCCATGCGCTCCGGCGTGGCGCGCATCGCTTCCTTGAGGATCTCCTCGGCCTGCAGGTCGCGGCCGTAGGCCAGGTAGACGTCGGCTTCGGCCACCGGGTCGACGTCGCCGATGGCGTCCAGCTGGCTGAGCGAATAGCTCATCGACGAGACGGCGCCGGAACTGGTGCTCGAAGCTTCGCGGGTGTCGATGCGCTGGCCGCCGCTGGCGCCGAAGAAGGAATCGGGCTGCAGGCGGCTTTCCAGGAACGAGGTCTCGCCGCTCTGCTTGCGCAGGCGGCCGCGCAGGCGGTACAGGCCCAGGCCGGCCAGCAGCGCGACCAGCACGCCGGCGCCCGGCAGCACCAGCGGGTTCTCCAGCAGGGTGGCGATGAAGCCCGGCTCTTCCACCGGCGGCATCGCCGGCGGCTTGGGCGGCGCGACGACCGGCGGCGGTGAAGGCGGTGCGGCCGAAGCGGCCGGCGGCGCCACGGGCGCGGCGGCCTCGGCGGGGGCCGAAGCCGCGGCCGGCGTGGGGCTGGGCGCGGCCGCAGGCACTGGCGTGGGGCTGGGCGTGGGCGCCTGCGCCACCACCGGCGCCGGGGTCGGCGCCGCTGCGGGCGTGGGGCTGGGCGTCGCCACCGGCGGCGGCGGGGTCACCGGCGCTGGCGTGGGCGAAGGCGCGGCGGCCACCTTGGGTGCCGGCGAAGGCGCGGCCGGCGTGGGCGCCACCTTGGGCGCCGCGACAGGGGCGGACGCGGCGCCCTGCAGCTTGCGCAGGTCTTCGACGTTGCGCGAGAGTTCGGCCAGGCGAGTGCCGGCGTCCTTCTTCTCGGTTTCCTTCGAGACCTTGGCTTCGGTGCCGGCCTTCACGCCGCCCTGGGACAACGTGAGCTTGTCGGGCGACGCGGCGGCCGCCGTCTTGCGGTCTTCCACCGCGGCCTGCACCTTGCCGGTGGCCTGGCGCGCCGGCGCGGCGTCGGCGGTGGCCGTGGTGCCCGAAGCCAGGCGCTGGCGGTAGGCCGAAAAGTCGGCGCTCTGCGCCTGGATGGTCTCTCTCGCCTCGGCAGCGTTCACCTTGCTGGCGGCATCGGCAGCGGGCACGTTGAGGACGACACCCGACTTCAGCCGGTTCATGTTGTCGCCCATGAACGCGTCGGGGTTGCCGCGGAACAGCGCCACCAGCATCTGGTCGAGCGAAACACCCGGGCGCTGCGTCTTGGCTGCGATCCGGCTGAGCGTGTCGCCCGCCTTCACGCGGTACTCGTCGCCTGAAGCTTCGGTCTGGCGGGGGGCGGCCGGCGCCGCGGGCGCAGCGGCGGTGGCGGTGGCGGTGGGCCGTGACGGCTCGGTCGGACGAGCCGGGCGCGGCGCCAGGGCCGGCGCCGGCGCCGGCGCGGTGGCGATCGGTCCCGGCGGCGTGACCGGCGAGGTCACGGCGGGCGGCACCGGCGCGGGCGCGATCTGCGGCGCGGTCTGCGGGGCTGCCGGCGCCTGCGCCATGCGCGTCGGCGGATCGAACAGCATCGTGTATTCGCGCACCAGGCGGCCGGTGGACCAGCTGGCTTCCAGGATCACGTCGACGAAGGGCTCGACCACCGCGCGGTCGTTGGTCAGGCGCACCACGGTCCGGCCGTCGGCCGTGCTTCTGCAGTTCGACCTGGGCGCCGGAAAGCGCGGCATTGAACTCGACGCCGGCCGCACGGTAGGCCTCGACCGGCGCGATGCGAAGCTTCAGCGTCGACTGCTCTTCCGGCGTCATGCTGGTGACGTCGATCTCGGCCTTGAGCGTTTCGCCCAGCGCCGATTGCACGTTCAACCGGCCCAGCCCCAGGGCCCAGGCCTGCGAGACCAGCCCCAGGCAACCGACGGCGAGCGCCACCCCGGTGAGCGCGAAGCGCGCAGCGATAGTCGAGCGGTGTTTCAAGGCGTCTCCCAAATGCGCCCGGCGGGTGGAAAGCCCTGGGGGCTCTCCCGGTCGCCCCTTCGGCAGCTCTGGTGCCGGGCGCAGGCGTGTCAACCGGTAACGGCGGAAATCACAATAGCATCAAGCATATAGGCTTACAAGCTCACCTAAAGGCTGATGTTCGTGGCAGAAATGCTTTGTTGCCGCAGCGTAGAGGCCTTGTTGCCGGCAGGCAACGCCTGCCGGCGCCCGGCGTGAACTACTGCTCGAGCAGGATGCGCAACATGCGGCGCAGCGGCTCGGCGGCCCCCCACAACAACTGGTCGCCAATGGTGAAGGCACCCAGGTACTCGGGCCCCATGGCCAGCTTGCGCAGGCGGCCCACCGGGATGGTCATGGTGCCCGTCACCGCCACCGGCGTCAGGTCGCGCAGCGTCGCCTCGCGCGTGTTGGGCACCACCTTCACCCAGGCGTTGTCGGCCGCGATCATGGCTTCGACGTCGGCCACCGGCACGTCCTTCCTGAGCTTGAAGGTCAGCGCCTGGCTGTGGCAGCGCATCGCGCCCACGCGCACGCAGAAGCCGTCCACCGGCACCGCGGCGGCGTTGCCGAGGATCTTGTTGGTCTCGGCCATGCCCTTCCATTCCTCGCGGCTGGTGCCGTTGCCGAGGTCCTTGTCGATCCAGGGGATGAGCGACCCGCCCAGCGGCACGCCGAAGTTCTCGACCTCGGCGCCGGAAAGCGAACGCTGCTTCGCGATCACCCTGCGGTCGATCTCGAGGATGGCGCTCTTGGGGTCGGCCAGCAGCGCCTTC
The DNA here is from genome assembly GCA_044224175.1 of Rubrivivax sp. Classification (GTDB taxonomy): domain Bacteria; phylum Pseudomonadota; class Gammaproteobacteria; order Burkholderiales; family Burkholderiaceae_C; genus Rubrivivax. Next base: position 21,489 of record JBGAKY010000007.1, read on the forward strand.
ACCTCGGCGTTCAGGGTGCCGTACTGGGTGAGCAGTTCGCGCATGTGCTGGGCGCCGCCGCCACTGGCGGCCTGGTAGGTCATGGTGCTCATCCACTCCACCAGCCCGGCCTTGTAGAGCGCGCCCACGCCCATGAGCATGCAGCTCACCGTGCAGTTGCCGCCGATCCAGTTGCGACCTCCCCTGGCCAGCGAGTCCTTGATGACCGGCAGGTTGACGGGATCGAGGATGATGACCGCGTCGTCCTTCATGCGCAGCGTGGAGGCGGCGTCGATCCAGTGGCCGTTCCAGCCCGCGGCGCGCAGCTTGGGGAAGACCTCGGTGGTGTAGTCGCCACCCTGGCAGGTGATGACGATGTCGCAGCGCTTGAGCGCCCCAATGTCGTGCGCGTCCTGCAGCTTGGTCTCGTTCTTCGCCATCGAAGGCGCGGCGCCGCCGGCGTTCGAGGTGGAGAAGAAGAGCGGCTCGAAGTGCGCGAAGTCGCCTTCGGCCTGCATGCGGTCCATCAGCACGGAGCCGACCATGCCGCGCCAGCCGACCAGTCCTACGAGTGCCATCTTGAGTCTTGCCTTTCCGATGAATCCGGACCCCTTGTCGCCCCCGGCTCGTTCGCCGGGGTCCGAAGGGGATGGGCGAGACGATCCGAGACGCTAGGTCTTGGTGGTAATGGTTTTGCCGGTGATCGCCGAAACGACGGCGTCACCCATCTCGCGCGTGCCGACCTTGACGGTGCCTTCGCTCCAGATGTCGGCCGTGCGCAGGCCGGCGGACAGCACGGCCTTCACCGCCGACTCGATGCGGTCGGCCGCGGCGGGCTGGTTGAGCGAGAAGCGAAGCATCATGGCAGCGGACAGTATTGTAGCCAGCGGGTTTGCAATACCCTTACCGGCGATGTCGGGCGCGCTGCCGTGGCTGGGCTCGTACAGGCCCTTGCTGCTCTTGTCGAGCGACGCGCTGGGCAGCATGCCGATGCTGCCGGTGAGCATGGCCGCTTCGTCGCTGAGGATGTCGCCGAACATGTTGCCGGTGACGACGACGTCGAACTTCTTCGGCGCGCGCACCAGCTGCATGGCGGCGTTGTCCACGTACATGTGCTCCAGTTCCACGTCGGGGTACTGGGCGTGCACCTCGGTGACCACGTCCTTCCAGAACTGGAAGGTCTCCAGCACGTTGGCCTTGTCGACGCTGGTGACCTTCTTGTTCCGCTTGCGCGCGGCCTGGAAGGCGACGTGGGCGATGCGCTCGATCTCGGGCCTGCTGTAGCGCATGGTGTCGAAGGCTTCCTCGGCCCCCGGGAAATGGCCGTCCACCGCCGTGCGGCGGCCGCGCGGCTGGCCGAAGTAGATGTCGCCCGTGAGCTCGCGGATGATCAGGATGTCCAGCCCCGCCACCAGCTCGGGCTTCAGGCTCGAGGCGTGGGTCAGCTGCTCGTAGCACAGCGCGGGGCGGAAGTTGGCGAACAGCCCCAGGTGCTTGCGCAGACCCAGGATGGCCTGCTCGGGCCTGAACTGGCGTTCCAGCTTGTCGTACTTCCAGTCGCCGACGGCGCCGAAGAGGATGGCGTCGGCGGCCTTGGCCAGCGCCAGCGTCGAATCGGGCAGCGGGTGGCCGTGCGCCTCGTAGGCGGCACCGCCGACGAGCGCGCTCTGCATCTCGAACTTCAGCTCCAGCGCGTTCAGCACCTTCACCGCTTCGGCCACGATCTCGGTGCCGATGCCGTCACCCGGCAGGATGGCGATCTTCATAGTCATTTCAACCGATCATGCGTTGGGCCAGCCAGGGCATCTTCGCCAGGCGCTCGGCCTCGAAGGCCTTGATCTTGTCGGCATGCCGCAGCGTGAGGCCGATGTCGTCGAAGCCGTTCACCAGGCAGTACTTGCGGAAGGCCTGCACCTCGAACGGCAGCTCGGCGCCGTCGGCCTTCACCACCACCTGGCGCGGCAGGTCGATGGTGAGCGTGTAGCCCGGGAACGCCGCCACCTCGTCGAACAGGCGCGCCACCTGCGACTCGGGCAGCACGATGGGCAGCAGCCCGTTCTTGAAGCAGTTGTTGAAGAAGATGTCGGCGAAGCTGGGCGCGATGAGGGCGCGGAAGCCGTACTGGTCCAGCGCCCACGGCGCGTGCTCGCGGCTGGAGCCGCAGCCGAAGTTCTTGCGCGCCAGCAGCACCGAAGCGCCCGCGTAACGCGGTTGGTTGAGCACGAAGTCCGGGTTCGGCTTGCGCGACGCCGGGTCCTGCCCCGGGAAGCCGGGGTCCAGGTAGCGCCATTCGTCGAAAAGGTTGGGGCCGAAGCCCGAACGCGCGATCGACTTCAGGAACTGCTTCGGGATGATGGCGTCGGTGTCGACGTTCTCGCGGTCCATCGGGGCCACGAGCCCCTTGTGCACGGTGAAGGCTTGCATGGTCAGGCGATCCTGCGGACGTCGACGAAGTGGCCGTTCAGCGCGGCGGCGGCGGCCATGGCCGGGCTCACCAGGTGGGTGCGGCCGCCGGCGCCCTGGCGCCCTTCGAAGTTGCGGTTGCTGGTGGACGCGCAGCGTTCGCCGGGCTCCAGGCGGTCGGCGTTCATCGCCAGGCACATGCTGCAGCCGGGCTCGCGCCATTCGAAGCCGGCGGCCTTGAAGACCTCGTGCAGGCCTTCGGCCTCGGCCTGCGCCTTCACCTGGCCCGACCCGGGCACCACCAGCGCCAGCTTCACGTTCTGCGCCACGCGGCCGCCGACGCGCCGCACCAGCGCGGCGGCCTCGCGCAGGTCCTCGATGCGGCTGTTGGTGCAGCTGCCGATGAAGACCTTGTCGACGCGGATGTCGGCCAGCGCCTTGTTCGGCTCCAGGCCCATGTAGGTGAGCGCGCGCTCGATGGCGCCGCGCTTCACCGCGTCCTTCTCCTTGTCGGGGTCGGGCACGCGGCCGTCGATGCCCAGCACCATCTCCGGGCTGGTGCCCCAGGTCACCTGGGGCTGGATCTGCGTCGCGTCGAGCTCGACCACGGCGTCGAATTTCGCGCCCGGGTCGCTGTGCAGCGTGCGCCACTGCGCCACCGCCTGGTCGAATTCGACGCCCTTGGGCGCGAACGGCCGGCCGCGCACGTAGTCGATGGTCTTGTCGTCCACCGCCACCAGGCCGGCGCGCGCACCGGCCTCGATGGCCATGTTGCACACCGTCATGCGCCCTTCCATCGAAAGGCCGCGGATGGCGCTGCCGCCGAACTCGATCGTGTAGCCGGTGCCGCCGGCGGTGCCGATGCGGCCGATGATGGCCAGCACCACGTCCTTGGCCGTCACGCCCTTGGCAAGCGCGCCCTCGACCTTGACGAGCATGTTCTTGGCCTTCTTGGCCAGCAGCGTCTGCGTGGCCATCACGTGCTCGACCTCGCTCGTGCCGATGCCGTGCGCCAGCGCGCCGAAGGCGCCGTGCGTGCTGGTGTGGCTGTCGCCGCACACCACCGTCATGCCCGGCAGCGTGGCGCCGTTCTCAGGCCCGATCACGTGCACGATGCCCTGCCGCTTGTCCAGGAAAGGGAAGTAGGCGGCGGCGCCGAAGGCCTGGATGTTGGCGTCCAGCGTCGTCACCTGCAGCTTGCTGATGGGGTCGCGGATGCCGTCGTAGCCTTCGTTCCAGCCCGTCGTGGGCGTGTTGTGGTCGGCGGTGGCGACGATCGAGCTGACGCGCCAGACCTTGCGGCCGGCCAGCCGCAGCCCTTCGAAGGCCTGCGGGCTGGTCACCTCGTGCACGAGGTGGCGGTCGATGTAGAGGACGGCGGTGCCGTCTTCCTCGGTGTGGACGACGTGGTCGTCCCAGAGCTTGTCGTAGAGGGTGCGGGCGGTCATGGTGCGACAGGCGGCGAACAGCCGGCGATTGTCGCAGGGCCGAGGCGCCCGGTCCGGCCGGCCGGGTTTTGACGGACAGGAAGCCCACGGGCCGGGCCTCAATAATGTGTCGCCGAACGCGAGGGGGAACGCATGGCGCCGCGGCGAAGCGACGAGGTTTCACGACTGGAGCAGGCCCACGCGCTCACCCGCGCGACGCGGCTGCTGTGGGTGGCTGCGCAGGGTGAAGGGCTGGTCGTGCGCGCAGCCCGCCTGCCGCGCGGCGAGCGGGCCGCGACCCTGCTGCGCGCCGTGACGCCCTGGCTGCAGGAAGCGCAGCGCACCGGCCGCGCGAAACTGCGCCACGGTCCCGAAGGCGCCGCGCGCGCGCGCAGCTGCATCGTCGTGCCGGCGCCTGGAGGCGCCCTGCTCTACGCCGACATCGACGGCTTGTCCGGCCGCTTCGGCGCAGCGCAGCTGCGCGCGCTGCGCGAGCTGGTGGCGACCGAAGAGACGCCGCTGCGCGAACAACTGCGCCAGGCACGCGAGCAGCAGGCCGCCACCGCCGCCATCCTGAAGGCGGTGGCCGACTCGCCTTCGGACACGCGGCCCGTGTTCGACGAGATCCTGGCCCGCTGCGCGCGCCTGTTCCAGAGCTCGGAACAGGGCGTGGTGCTGCTGGGTGCCGACGGCTTCATCGAGCTGGCGGCGCACCATGGCGCCGCCCTGCCCCGCCTGTCGACCTACTTCGCCGAGCACCGCGTGCCCAACAAGGCCTATGCCGGCGCCATCCTCGCGGGCCAGCCCGTGTGCGTGACCGACGCGCTCCAGCCCCATGTTCACTGGACCCTGCGCACGGTGGGCGAGCACATCCGCATCGGCCCGTACTCGCAGTGCCTGGTGCCGCTGAGCTGGGAAGGGCAGCCGATCGGCTTCCTCTACGTGATCCGCCAGCCGGCGAACGGCTTCCTGGAGACCGAGGTCTCGCTGCTGCAGACCTTCGGCGGCCAGGCCGTGATCGCGATCCGCAATGCGCGCCTGTTCCACGAGACCCGCGAAGCGCTGGCGCGCCAGACCGCCACCGCCGACATGCTGCGCGTGATCAGCCGCTCGCCGGCCGACGAGCAGCCGGTGTTCGACGCCATCGTCGTCACCGCCGCGCGCCTGCTGCCCTGCGACGTGGTCTTCGTGCTGCGGCGCGACGGCGACACCTATTCACCGGCCGCCGCCGCCAACGTGCAGGGACTGATGGAAGACCGCGGCCCGGCCAATCTGCCGGTGGACGCGGAGCACAATTTCCCTTCGCGAGCCATCCTTTCAGGCCGCATGCTGCACCTGCCGGACTGGGGCGAACTGGACCTGCCGCCGCACGAACGGCAGATCAGCCAGATCTTCGGCGTGAAGACCGCGCTGTACCTGCCGCTGCTGCGCGGCGAGCAATGCATAGGCCTCATCGCCTACGCGGGCAGCCGAGCCAACGCCTTCACCGCCGCCGACGTCGCGCTGGCCGAGTCGTTCCGCGACCAGGCGTTGATCGCGATCGAGAACGCGCGCCTGTTCCGCGAGACCCAGCAGGCACTGGAACGCCAGACCGCCACCGCCGACATCCTGAAAGTGATCGCGGCATCGCCCGCCGACGTGCAGCCGGTGTTCGACGCCATCGCGGCCAGCTCAAAGCGCCTGCTCGACGGCTTCTCGACCACCGTGTTCCGCCTCGTCGACGGCATGCTGCACCTGGTGGCCTTCACGGCCACGAACGCGCGCGCCGACGCCACGCTCACCGCGATGTTCCCGCGCCCGCTGGTCGAATTCCCCGCCTTCGCGATGGTGAGCGACGGCCGCATGGCACGCATCGAGGACACCGAGGTCGACGAAAGCGTGCCCGGGATGATGCGCGAGCTCGCCCGCCAGCGCGGATATCGGGCGATGCTCTTCACTCCTCTCATCCGTGAAGGCGCCGTGCTCGGGATGATCGCGGTCACGCGCCAGAGGCCCGGCCCCTGGGCCGAGCACCACGTGCAGCTGCTGCGCACCTTCGCGGACCAGGCCGTGATCGCGATCGAGAACGTGCGCCTGTTCAACGAGACCAAGGAGGCCCTGGACCAGCAGGCCGCCTCCGCGGAGATCCTGGGCACCATCAGCCAGTCGGTGGCCGACCCGGCCCCGGTCTTCGAGCGCATCCTCGACGCCTGCACGAGACTGACGCCGTTCCGGCGCATGGCGATCTTTCTGCGGCAGGACGACCAGGTCGACCTCGCGGCCTATCGCGACGGCTCGCCGGAGGAGGCCGAAGTGGCCGCGGCGCTGCGTGCCACGTTCCCTCTGCCGTTCGAGCAGACGCCGATGGCGATGGCCGTCGAGCGGCGCGCGCCCCTGTACTTCGGCGACGTGCTGCGCGACCCGCTGGCGCCCATCTCGCTGCGCCGGGCGGCCGAGCGCATGGGCAGCTTCTCCGTGCTGGTGGCGCCGCTCTGGTGGGAGGGCCGCGGCATCGGGGCCTTCCACGTCGCGCGCGACCCCGACGAGACCTTCAGCGAAAAGGAAGTGGCGCTGCTGCGCACGTTCGCCGACCAGGCCGTCATTGCCATCCAGAACGCGCGCCTGTTCAACGAGACGAAGCAGGCGCTGGAGCACCAGACCGCCACCGCACAGGTGCTGCAGGCGATCAGCGGTTCGATGGCCGACGTGGCGCCGGTCTTCGACAAGATTCTCGACTGCGGCGAGCGGCTGGTGCCGGCTTCATCGGTGCAGTTGCACCTCGCCGACGAAAGCGGGCGGCTGACCCTTGAGCGGTTCCATTGGACCGCCTCGGCCCGCGCCGGCAACAACCCGGCTCTGCTGGCCAGTTACGAGGCCCAGGTGCGTGGCGTCTACCCGATGCCGCTGGAAGACACCGCCGTCGCCATGTCTTTCGCACGCCGCGACCTGGTGGAGTTCGGCGACGTGTTGCGCGATCCCGACGTTCCGGAGTCCATGCGACAGGCCGCTCAGCGGCTGGGCCGCAGCTTCGCGTCGGTCACCGCGCCACTGATGCTGGAAGACCGTGGCATCGGCGCCATCGCCGTCACACGCGCCGAGACGGGTCCGTTCCGTCCGGAAGAACGCGCGTTGCTGAAGACCTTCGCCGACCAGGCCGTGATCGCGATCCAGAACGCGCGCCTGTTCAATGAAACGAGACAGGCGCTGGAGCGCCAGACCGCCACCGCCGAGGTGCTGCAGGTCATCAATGCCTCGCCCGGCCAGCTGGAGCCGGTGTTCGCCGTCATCGTGGAACGCGCGTCGCGCCTGTGCGGCGCCGACGCGGGCGGGCTCTGGCTGGCCGAGGACGGCCTGGCGCGCTTCAGCGGCGGCCAGCACAACATGCCGCAGGCCTACCTGGAAGCCGAGCCGGCGCAGGGCAGCATTCCGCTGGCCTACCTGCTGGGGCGCGACTGGCAGCGCACCCCGGTGCTGCAGGTGCCCGACATCCGCGACACCGACGCCTACCGCAAGGGCATTCCCTTCTTCGTTGCCAGCGTCGAGCTGGGGTTGATCCGCACCTACCTGGGCGTGCCGCTGGTCGACGACCGCGGCCGCGTGGCCGGCGTGTTCACGCTGGTGCGGCGCGACGTGCGCCCCTTCACCGAACCGCAGGTGAGCCTGATCCAGTCCTTCGCCGCCCAGGCCCAGCTGGCGATGAAGAACGCACGCCTGATGCGCGAGACCGAACAGGCGCGCGCGGCGGCGGAGGCCGCCAACGAGGCCAAGAGCGCCTTCCTGGCGACCATGAGCCACGAGATCCGCACGCCGATGAACGCCGTCATCGGCATGAGCGGCCTGCTGCTGGACACCCCGCTCACGCCCGAGCAGCGCGACTACGCCGGCACCATCCGCGACAGCGGCGACGCGCTGCTGACCATCATCAACGACATCCTCGACTTCTCGAAGATCGAAGCCGGCCGCATGGACGTGGAGCACCAGCCCTTCGACCTGCGCGACTGCGTGGAGTCGGCGCTCGACCTCGTCGCCGGCCGCGCCGCCGAGAAGCACCTGGACCTGGCCTACGTGTTCGAAGGCGAGGTGCCGGCGGCCATCGTCGGCGACGTGACGCGGCTGCGCCAGGTGCTGCTGAACCTGCTGTCCAACGCGGTCAAGTTCACCGAACGCGGCGAGGTCGTGGTCAGCGTCAGCGTCGAAGGCGACGAGCAGACCGGCGAAGGCACCCTGCTTCACGTGGTGGTGCGCGACACCGGCATCGGCCTGTCGGAAGCCGGGCTCGCCAAGCTGTTCCAGAGCTTCAGCCAGGCCGACAGCAGCACCACGCGCAAATACGGCGGCACCGGGCTCGGGCTGGCCATCAGCAGGCGGCTGGCCGAGCTGATGGGTGGCACGATGTGGGGCGAAAGCGACGGCCCCGGCCAGGGCAGCCGCTTCCACGTGACGATCGCGGCGCCCCGCGCGCGGGCGCTGCCCACGCCGCGGCGCGAGTTCATCGGCGAACAGGCGGCGCTGAAAGGCAAGCGCCTGCTGGTGGTGGACGACAACGCCACGAATCGCCGCATCCTGGCGCTGCAGGCGGCCAAGTGGGGCCTGGTGGCGCAGTCGACCGAAGGCGGCGAACAGGCGCTGGCGCTGCTGGCGCAGGGCCAGCGCTTCGACCTCGCGATCGTCGACATGCACATGCCGGGCATGGACGGCGAGGCGCTGGCGCAGCGGCTGCAGGCGTTGGCACCGGCGATGCCGCGCGTGCTCTTCACCAGCCTCGGCCGGCGCGAGGCAAACGAAGACCGCTTCGCCGCCGTGCTGGCCAAGCCGCTGCGCCAGAGCCAGCTGTTCGACACGCTGATGAACCTGCTGGGCGACACGCCGAAGTCGCAGGCGCAGGCGCCCGCGAAGCCGGCGCTGGACCCCGGCATGGCCACGCGCCACCCGCTGCGCATCCTGCTGGCCGAGGACAACCTGGTGAACCAGAAGCTCGCGCTGCGCCTGCTGCAGCAGATGGGCTACCGGGCGGACGTGGCGGCCAACGGCATCGAGACGATCGAGGCGGTCGAACGGCAGCCCTACGACGTGGTGCTGATGGATGTGCACATGCCGGAGATGGACGGGCTGGAGGCCAGCCGCCGCATCGTCGCCCGCTGGCCGGCGCCGGGCCGGCCGCGCATCGTGGCCATGACCGCCAACGCGATGCAGGGCGACCGCGAGGAATGCCTGGCCGCGGGCATGGACGACTATCTGACCAAGCCGATCCGGGTCGAGGCCCTGGTGCGGGCCCTTCAGCTTTCTGCGGCAAGGTCCTGAGATGGCCCGCAACCGCCTCGCGCTGGAGATCGATCGCCTGCAGCGGCTTGCCTGGTCCGGCCGCCCGCTCGAGGTGATCGAGGCGGCCCGCGCGGCGCTGGCCCGGCCGGGCCTGACCGTGGGCGAGCAGGCGACGTTGCTGGACCTGCGCGCGCAGCAGTACACGGCACGCGCCGAACGCGACCTGGCGCAGCGCGACATCGAAGCCCTCGAGGCGCTGGCCTCGGCGCACCGGCACCCCGGCGCGGCGGCGCGTGCCGGCTGCCACCGCACGCTGGCGCTGCTGCGCGAAGGCGACGCCGTCGAATCGGCCGCGCAGGCGCGCGCCGCGGTCTCGGCGGCGCGGCGCAGCCGGGACGCGGCGCTCGAGGCGCGTGCGTGGTCGTTGCAGGGCAACACGCTGGCGATGGGCCGTCTCGACGCGGCCGGGGCGCTGCGCTGCGGCCAAGCCGCGGAACGCTGCGCCTTGCGGGCCGGCTTCGCGCCACTTCGCGTGCAGGCGCTGCTGACGCAGGCTCGCGCCCACGTCGCGTTGCTGCAGGCATCGCATGCCGAATCCTGCTGCGACCGCGCGGCGGCCGAGGCGCGCGCCTGCGGCTACCCCGAGGGGCTCGGCGACGCGCTCAACATGCGCAACACCAACGAGCACGACCGCGGCGCCGCGCTCGGTCGCTACCGCCAGGCCCAGGCCGCCTACGAGGCGGCCGGAACGCTCATCCGCCAGGTCGTCGGCCAGGGCAACCTGGGCGACCTGATGCACACGCTGGGCCTGTACCGCTCGGCGCGCCGGTTGCTGCAGCAGACCCTGCAGGTGGCCGAGCAGACGCGCTACCTCGGCGCCCAGGTCGCCTATGGCTGGAGCCTCTTCTTCGTGGAGTGGCGCCTCGGCCGGCTGGACGCCGCACGCGAACGGGCCACGATCGCGGCGGCCACCACCCGGGCCATGGCCTACCGCCGCTATTCGGGCATGCCGGAAGCCGCGGCCGGCCTGCTCGCCGGCGCCGAGGGCCGGCATGCCGACGCCGCCGCCCACTTCGACCGTGCGCTCGTCGACCAGGCCGCGCACGACGAAGGTCGGTCGCTGTGGATCATGGCCGAAGGGACGCGGGCGCGCCTGGCTGCGGGCGACGCCGCGGGTGCGCTGGCGCTCAGCCAGGCCGCCGTCGACCGCCACCGGCGCCAGGGCCGCACGCCGCTGGACGCGATGGACGCCGACGACCTGTGGGCCGTGCACGCCTTCGCGCTCGAAGCCAACGGGCAGCCGGGCGCGGCCCGGCGTGCGCTGGACACCGCCTACCGCCTGCTGTGCCGGCGCGTCGCCCACCTGGCCGACGAGGGACTGCGCCGCAATGCGCTCGACAAGTCACCCGCCACGCGCGCGCTGCTGCAACGCTGGGCGCGCGGCGCCGGCACGCGCCGCGCTAACCACCTGTCAGGGGTGGTGCGCAGCACCGAACCCTTCGAACGCCTGGTCGCCACCGGCCTGCGCCTGAACGCCGTCGCCGACGAGGCCGAATGGATCGAGTTCGTGGTCGAGGAGACGACCGAGCTGCTGGGCGCCGAACGCGTGCTGCTGGTGCTGCAGCGCGGGGACGCGCTCGAGATCGCGGCCGCCCAGCTGCCGGCCGGCGAGGCGCCCGAACCGCTGCTGGCCGCCGTGCGCCCCTGGCTGGAGCAGGCCGCGCAGCAGCGGGCGCCGGCGCTGCGCCACGGCCCCGAGGGTGTCCCGGCGATGGCGCAGCGGTCCTGCCTGGTGGTGCCGCTGGTCGTGCAGGCGAACGTGCTGGGCCATGTCTACGTCGACCTGGAGGGCCTGTACGGCCGCCTGCACGAAGGCGACCGCGACCTGCTCAGCCTGCTGGCCAGCCAGGCCGCGATGGCGCTGGCCCGGCTGCGCACCACGGCCGGGCTGGAAGCGACCGTGGCGGAACGCACCGCACAGGCCGAGCAGCGGGCGGAGGAACTGGCGCTGGTCAACCGCATCCAGCAGGGCATCGCGCAATCGCTCGACTTCCAGACCATCGTCGACGCCGTCGGCGACCAGTTGCGCGAGGTCTTCCACACGGGTGACATGAGCATCCGCTGGTGGGACGAGGCGACGCGGCTCGAGACCCCGCTCTACTACTACGAGCATGGCAGGCGCCTGACCGCCGCGCCCATGGTCAGGCCGCCGAAGGACAGGCCCGCGGCGCGCCTGTATGGCGAGCGCAGGACCTGGCTGATGAACTCGCGTGCCGAGCAGGAGCGCGCCGGGATCCGGGCCGAGAGGGGGACCGACCAGGCGCGCAGCATCGTCGCGGTGCCGATCCTGGCGGGCGATCGTGTCCTCGGTTCCGTGATCCTGGAGGATCACCTGCGCGACCACGCCTTCGGCCCCGCCGAGCTCCGCCTGCTGGAAACGGTGACCGGCAGCATGGCGGTCGCGCTGCTCAATGCGCGGAGCTACGAGGCCGAACGCCGGCGCGCCGCCGAGCTGTTGGTGATCAACCGCATCCAGCAGGGCATGGCCGGCTCCCTGGACTTCCAGGGCATCGTCGAACTCGTCGGCGACGCGCTGCGCGAGGTGCTGGACGCCGACGACTTCGGCATCTGGTGGTTCGAGGACGACCGGCGGCGCACGCGCGCGCTGTACCTGCTGGATGGCGGCCGGCACCTGAAAGGCGAGTTCGTGCTCGCGGTGAGCGAGGTGCCGGCGGCCGGCCTCATCCTGCAGGGCCGGACCCTGGTGGGCGGCACGGCGGCGGAGATCCTGGCGCAGGGTTTCGTCGTCGTCGGTGACGACGGCCGCGTGGCCGAGGACGGTCGCGGCACGCCCTGCTCGCTGGTCGGCGTACCGATCGCCGCCGGCCATCGCGTGCTGGGCGCCTTTCTGCTGGAGGACAAGACGCGCGAACATGCGTTCGGCGATTCGCAGGTGCAGCTGCTGCAGACGGTGGCGGCCGGCATGGGCACGGCGCTCGAGAATGCGCGCCTGTTCAAGGAGACCCAGGAGGCGCGCGCCGCCGCCGAGGCCGCCAACGAGGCCAAGAGCGCCTTCCTGGCGACCATGAGCCACGAGATCCGCACGCCGATGAACGCCGTCATCGGCATGAGCGGGCTGCTGCTGGACACCGAACTCGCGCCCGAGCAGCGCGACTTCGCGCAGACCATCCGCGACAGCGGCGAGACGCTGCTGACCATCATCAACGACATCCTCGACTTCTCGAAGATCGAGGCCGGCCGCATGGACGTGGAGCGCCAGCCCTTCGACCTGCGCGAATGCGTGGAATCGGCGCTCGACCTGGTGGCGGCGCGCGCGGCCGAGAAGTCGCTCGACCTGGCCTACGTCTTCGAAGGCGAGGTGCCGGCCGCGGTGGCCGGCGACGTGACGCGCCTGCGCCAGATCCTGCTGAACCTGCTGTCCAACGCGGTGAAGTTCACCGAACGCGGCGAAGTCGTCGTCACGGTCCGGGCCGAAGGCGACACGCTGCACGCCAGCGTGCGCGACACCGGCATCGGCCTGTCGGAAGCCGGGCTCGCCAAGCTGTTCCAGAGCTTCAGCCAAGCCGACAGCAGCACCACGCGCAAGTACGGCGGCACCGGGCTCGGGCTGGCCATCAGCAAGCGGCTGGCCGAACTGATGGGCGGCACCCTGCGGGCGGAAAGCGCCGGACCGGGCCGCGGCAGCACCTTCCACCTGGTGTTGCACGCGCCGGCGGCCGCGCTGCCTGAAGGACGGCGTCGCGAGTTCGCCGGTGTGCAGCCCGCCCTGAAGGGTCGGCGCCTGCTGGCGGTGGACGACAACGCGACGAACCGCCGCATCCTGGCGCTGCAGGCCGCCCGCTGGGGCATGGTGGCGCACTCGGCGGCCTCGGCCGAGGAGGCGCTGGCGCTGCTGCAGCGCGAGACGGTCGACCTGGCGATCCTGGACCTGCAGATGCCCGGCTGCGACGGCGCCACGCTGGCGCGCCGCCTGCGCGAGGCGGGGCACCGCATGCCGCTGGTGCTCTTCAGCAGCATGGGCCGCCACGAAGAGGGCGCGACCCCGTTCGCCGCCACGCTGTTCAAGCCGCTGCGCCAGAGCCAGCTGTTCGACACGCTGGTCTCGCTGCTGGGCCCGGAAGCGGCGCCGCGCGCGGCCGAGCCCGTGCGGCCGACGCTGGACGCGGGCCTGGCCGAGCGCCATCCGCTGCGCGTGCTGCTGGCCGAGGACAACGTGGTGAACCAGAAGCTGGCGCTGCGCCTGCTGCAGCAGCTGGGCTACCGCGCCGACCTGGCCGCCAACGGGCTGGAAGTGCTGCAGAGCCTGGAGCGCCAGCCCTACGACCTGGTGCTGATGGACGTGCAGATGCCGGAACTGGACGGCCTGGCCGCCACGCGCGAGATCGTGCGTCGTCTGGGCGCCGCGCGCCCGCGCATCGTGGCGATGACGGCCAACGCGATGCAGGGCGACCGCGAGGAGTGCCTCGCCGCCGGCATGGACGACTACCTCACCAAGCCGATCCGCGTCGACGCACTGGTCGCCGCGCTCGCGCATACTCCGCCGCGCAACGAAGGTTGAAGCCCATGCCCGAGCTCATCGACCGCAGCGTGTTCACCGAACTGCAGGCCAACGCCGGCGCCGACTTCGTGGTCGAGCTGGTCGACACCTTCTGCGAAGAGGCGCCGCCCATGCTGGCCGAACTGCGCGCCGCCCTGGCCGACCGTGCGCCTGATCGCTTCCGCCGCACGGCGCATTCGCTGAAGACCAACGCGAACACCTTCGGCGCCACCGCGCTGGGCCTGCGCGCGCGCGAACTGGAACTGGGTGGCCTGCCCGCCGACGAGGCGCCGCTGGACGCCCTGGAAGCCGACTTCCACGCCGCCGCCGCCGCGCTGAAGGAGCTGGCCCGTGGCTGAACGCGGCGCGCGGCTGCTGGTGGCCGACGACAACAAGGTCAACCGTCTGCTGATGGGCCGCAACCTGGAAATGCAGGGCCACAAGGTGGCGATGGCCGAGAACGGCCGCGCCGCGCTGGACGCGCTGCGCCGCGAGAGCTTCGACCTGCTGCTGCTGGACATCGAGATGCCCGACCTGGACGGCTTCCAGGTCATGGAGCAGCTGGCCGCCGACCCCGAGCTGCGCGACCTGCCGGTCATCGTGACCAGCTCGCTCGAAGGCGTGGCGCACGTGGTGCGCGCCATCGAACTGGGCGCCGACGACTACCTTCGCAAGCCCGTGAACCCGGTGCTGCTGAAGGCGCGCATCGACTCCAGCCTGGAGAAGAAGCGCCTGCGCGACCAGCAGAAGGAGCTGGTGAAGCGTTTCGCCACCTCGGCCGTGGCCGAGGATCTGCGGCATTCGGGCTTCGCGCTCGGCGGCCGGCGCCTCCAGGGCACGGTGATGTTCTGCGACATCCGCGGCTTCACGGCGCTGGTCGAATCGCAGCCGCCGGAAGAGACGATCGAGCTGCTGAACACCTACTACGTGCTGATGTTCGACGCCATCACCGGCCAGGGCGGCGTGGTCAACCAGATGATCGGCGACGGGCTGATGGCCATCTTCGGCGCCCCGCTGCCGCTGCCCGACGCGCCGCTGGCCGCCGCGCGCGCGGCGCTGGACATGGTGCAGATGGTGGAGCAGTTCAGCGCCGAACGCGAAGCGCTGGGCAAGGCGCCCGTCCGCATCGGCGTCGGAATTGCCACCGGCGAGATGATCGCCGGCTACACCGGCACCCAGGCGCGCGCCACCTACACCTGCATCGGCGACGCGGTGAACCTGGCGGCGCGGCTGGAAGCGCACACCAAGGAAGCCGGCCGGGGCGTGCTGCTGGACGACGCCACGCGCGTCGCGCTGGGCGACCGGCTGCCGCTGCAGGCGCTGGGCCCGGTGCTGTTCAAGGGCAAGTCGGGGCCCGTGGAGGTGTTCTCGCTGCAGACTGGCTGAGCCGGCGAATGCCCCTGCGACCACCCAAACGCGGGGGCCTCGTTCTAGGGGTGGCGTGCTAACTTGGCGCAACTCGACTGGAACCTGTCGCCATGAAGCTGCTGTCCCCCCTCCGCACCGCCGCGCTGGCCCTGGTCTTCGGCGCGGCCACGGCCGCTTCCGCGGCGCCGGTGTCCTTCACCGTCACGCCCGATTCCTTCACGCCGGGCACGGGCTACGGCACCGGCGTGGGCGACCTGGACGTCGGTTTCGCGGTCGACGCCACCCCGCAGAGCTTTTCGCTCGCGAGCGCGGGCGACGCCCAGACCTTCAAGTTCGGCACCGTCACGTTCAGCGAGACCGGTTTCATCAGCGCTCTCGAAACGGGTGCACTGGGCGTCTCCGCGACCTTCTCCTTCCTGGACCCGCTGGCCGGCCTGAAGAGCGTCACCGCCACCGGCACCGCCATCGCGGGCGTCATCGCCGACGCCGCGGTCGATTTCTCGATCGTGTGGGACACGGTGACGGTCGCCTTCGGCAGCGGTGGCAGCTTCGAGATCTCGATGAACTCGCTGTCGTTCAGCCGCTCGGGCCAGTCGCTGGAACAGGACGCGACGATCAGGCTGCTGTCGGCCCCCACGGCCGCGGTGCCGGAACCGGCCACGCTGGCCCTGGTGCTCGTGGGGCTGGCGTTCGCCGGGGGCGTGGCGAGGCGTCGCGCCGGCTGACGCCGCCGTCCGGCCGCCGCCTCCCGGTCAGGGCGCCAGGACGCGCCAGGCCGGCACCGGCCGCTGGAAGCCCTTCAGCGTGAGCCGGCCGGCCTCTTCCAGCCGCGCACCGGTGTCGCCACCGGCCGACTGCAGCGCCCCCTGCACGCGCTGCGAGACCAGGATCTCGCCGCCGGCCGCTTCGCCGCACAGACGCGCCGCCAGGTTGGTGACGTTGCCGATGGCGCCGTAGTCGATGCGCCCTTCGAAGCCGATGCCACCGATGGTGGCGAAGCCCTGCGCGATGCCGATGCCCATCAGCAGCTCGTAGCCGCGGCGACGCCAGCCTTCGGTGAGGGCCACCATCTCGTGCTGCATCGCCAGCGCCATGCGCACGGCGCGCGGCGCGGGGTCGGGCACCGGCACGGGGTCGTTGAAGAACACCATCATGCCGTCGCCCGAGAAGCGCTCCAGCGTGCCTTCGTGCGCCATGATCAGGCGCCCCATCGCGCGGTGGTATTCGGCCAGCACGGCCATCACCTCCTCGGGGTCGGCGGTCTCGGTGAACGAGGTGAAGCCGCGCAGGTCGAGGAAGACCACGGTGATCTCGCGCCGGTGGCTCTTCAGCGGGTCATCGGCGCCGCCGGCCAGGATGGCTTCGGCCAGCTGCGGCGAGAAGAAGCGCTTGAGCCGGCCGACCCGTTCCAGCTGCTGCAGGCCTTCGGCCACGCGCTGCTCCAGCGTGCGGTTCCACTGCTCGATCTCGGCGTTCTTGCGCTGCACCTCGTCATACAGGGCCTTGATGCGCAGCAGCGAGCGCACACGCGCCATCAGCTCGGGCTGGTTGATGGGCTTGCCCAGGAAGTCGTCGGCACCGGCCTCCAGGCCGTTCACGCGCTCGGCCGCGGGGTCGAGCGCGGTGACCAGCACCACCGGCAGCAGCGCGTGTCTCGGGTCGGCGCGGAGGGCGCGGCAGACGTCGTAGCCGCTCAGGCCCGGCATCATCACGTCCAGCAGCACCAGGTCGGGCGCGTCGGCGGCGACGCGGTCCAGCGCCTCCTGGCCCGAAGCGGCGGTGCTGACGCGGTAGCCCTTGGCCGCCAGCACGTCGGCCAGCAGCTTGACGTTCTTCGGCACGTCGTCGACGACCAGGATGTGGGCGCTCATCGTGCGCGGCCCTCCTGCAGGAAGCGCTGGACCGTGGCGACGAAGGGCTTCAGCGAGATCGGCTTCGTCAGGTAGGCGTCGAAGCCCGAATCGACGATGCGACGCTGCTCGTCGGGCATCACCGAAGCCGACACCGCCAGCACCGGCACCGCGTCCAGTTCGGGCCGCGCGCGGATGCGCGCCAGCGCCTCGATGCCGTTGATGTCCGGCAGCTGGATGTCCATCAGCACCAGGTCGGGCCGCTGTTCGACGGCCAGCCGCACGCCTTCTTCGCCCGTCACCGCCTCCAGCGTGCGGTGGCCGTGGTGCTGAAGGATGTCGCGCACCAGCTTCATGTTCTTGTCGTTGTCCTCGACGATCAGGATCGTGCTCATGCCGCGACCTCCAGTTCGACCAGCGGCAGCAGCACGGTGAAGGTGGACCCCTGCCCGGGCGCGCTGCGCAGCGTGATGCGGCCGCCGTGCAGTTCGACGAATCGGCGCGCCAGCGACAGGCCCAGCCCGGTGCCTTCGGCCTTGCGCAGGTAGTCGCCGCTGGCCTGGCGGAATTCCTCGAACACCAGCGCCTGGTCTTCGGGCGCGATGCCGACGCCGGTGTCGGCCACGCTGAGTTCGGCACGCGCGCGCCCGCCTTCGTCGGCACGCACCGCGCGCAGCGTGACGCGGCCGCCGGTGGGCGTGAACTTGACGGCGTTGGTGAGCAGGTTCACCACCACCTGCTTGACCTTGCGCGCGTCGGCCACCCACTCCTCGAGCCCTTCGCCCACTTCCAGCGCCACGCTCAGGCCGTGGCGGGCGGCGCGTTCGCGCACCAGCGTCATCGAGTTCTCCAGCAGCAGCCCCAGGTCGAAGGTGCTGGGCTCCAGCTCCATGCGCCCGGCCTCGATCTTGGACAGGTCCAGCACGTCGTTGATCAGGCTCAGCAGGTGCTGGCCCGAGGAGTGGATGTCCTGCAGGTATTCCATCTGCTTGTCGTTGACGTCGCCGAACATCTGCTCGGCCAGCACTTCCGAGAAGCCGATGATCGCGTTCAGCGGCGTGCGCAGCTCGTGGCTCATGTTGGCCAGGAACTCGCTCTTGTGGCGGTTGGCCACCTCGAGCTGGCGGCTCTTGTCCTGGATCTCGCGGAACAGGCGCGCGTTCTGGATCGCGATCACGGCCTGGTCGGCGAAGGTCTTCAGCAGGCCGATCTCCTTCTCGCTGAAGCCGGTGGCCGGCTGCCGGATCACGTAGAGCGAACCCACGTTGCGGTCTTCCCACATCATGGGCGCGAAAACCTGCGAATAGGGGCCGATGGCCAGCTGTTCGGCCACCGCACGCACGCCGGGCGGCACGCCCTCGTCGTGCCGCACGTCGACCCAGTGCTGCACCTGGCGCAGCGTGCGCTGCGGGTCCACCGCCGCCACCGGCCGCGGGGTGGCGAACAGTTCGGCCAGCTTGTCCTTCGCCTTGCCGTGGTGGGCCGCCAGTTCGACCTGGCCGTCGGCGTTGATCAGCGTGATGCCCTGCTCGGAGCTGTCGAACAGCCGCATGCAGCTGGCCAGGATCTTGTCGAACACCGGCTGCGTGTCGGCCACCGAGCTGCTGATGACCTTCAGCACCTCGGCGGTGGCGGTCTGCTGTTCCAGCGCCTCCTTCGTCTCGTTGAACAGGCGCACGTTCTCGACCGCGATCACCGCCTGGTCGGCGAAGATCTGCGCCAGTGCGACGTCCTTGTCGTCGAAGTCGCCCACCTCGGCGCGCAGGATGCCGATGCAGCCCAGCGCGCCGCCTTCGCGCCGCAGCGGCACGAACAGCGCCGAACGCCAGGGGATCGCCGTCGCCAGTTCAGCGGTGCGCGGGAATTCGCCCGTCACCTTCTCGCGGTCGCGCACCGCGATCACACGCCCGCCCAGCACGCATTCGCCGGACACGCTGTCGTGCGCCAGCGGCCAGCGCAGAGGGGTCTGCTCGGGCGTGTCGGCGTTGCGCGCCGTCGCGGCACGCACGAGTTCGCCGCCGTCGGCCAGCAGCAGCGTCACCGACAGCCCGCCGAACAGGCGCTGGCAGCGGCTGACGATGGCCTCGAACACCGGTTGCGTGTCGGTGACCGAGCCGCTGATGACGCGCAGGATCTCGGCCGTCGCGGTCTGCTGCTCCAGTGCTTCGGTCAGGGCCGCGGTGCGCTGCTCGACCTTGCGCTCCAGCCCGGCGTACGACTCCCGCAGCTGCGCGCTCATGCGGTTGAACTGGTCGGCCAGCGCCTCCAGTTCGTCGTTCGTGCGCACCTCGATGCGCTGGTCCAGGTCGCCTTCGCCGATGCGGCGCGCCCCTTCGTCCAGCGTGCGGATCGGGCGCACCATGCTGCCCGCCAGCGCCCAGGCGGCCAGCGCCGAGACCACCAGGCCGCCCAGCAGCAGCAGCGCGGCGCGCACGATCGAGGCGTCGAGCCGGGCGTAGACCTCGGCCACCGGCTGCTCGACGAAGACGCGCCAGTCCAGCCCGGCGATCGGCGCCATCGCGGTGAGCACGCGCGTGCCGGCCAGGTCGCGCGAGACCATCGCCGGCTCGTCGCCGGCCGCGGCCGAGGCAGCCTTCACGTGCGGCAGCGCCGCCAGGCTGGTCTTGCGCAGCACGAGGCCGATGTCGGGGTGCGCCACCAGGTCGCCGGCGGCGTCCACCACGTAGGCCTTGCCCTGTCCGCCCACCTTGATGCGCGAGACCACGTCCCAGATGAACTTCAGGTTCACCTCGGCCACCGTCAGGGCGCCGCGTTCGCTGCCGGCGCGCAGCGCGATCGTCATGTAGGGCTCGGTCTCCTTGCGGAAGTAGACGGGTCCGTACCAGGCCTGGCCGCGCTTCGCCTTCACGAAGGCCGCTTCGGCCGAGCGGTCGCGGCCGGATCCGATGACGTCCATGCCCAGCCGCGAGACGACGGCACGTTCGCGGCCGTCGGCGTCGATGAGCGCGATGTCGGTGACCTCGGGCGCCTGTCGCAGCAGCTCCTGGAACTCCAGCCGCCGCGTCTCGACGTCGGCCGCGTCCAGCTGCGGCAGCGCGGCATAGCCGATCTGCTGAGAGATCTGGCGCACGTACTGCTCGATGCGCGAGGCCGCGGCCACCGCCTTCTCGGCCTGCAGGCTGGCCAGCGCGGCGCGGTTCTCCTGGTACGAGAAGTAAAGCCCGATGCCGCTGGAGACCATCAGCACCAGCGTCACCAGCGACAGGATCAGCAGCAGGTACTTGCGGAACAGGCGGCCGCGGTGGGTCTGGCCGGGCGCGGGCGGCGGCGCCGGCACGCTCACTGGATGACCTCGTCGGCACGCCGCAGCACGTTGCGCGGAATCGTGAAGCCCAGGGCGTTCGACGTCTTCAGGTTGACGACGAACTCGAAGCGGCTCGGCTGTTCGATCGGCAGTTCGGCCGGCTTCGCGCCCTTGCGGATGCGGTCGGCATCGCTGTCCCGGCGGCGGTAGACGTCGGCGAACTGCGGTCCGTGGGCCAGCAGCGCGCCACGCTGCGCGAAGGGCGACCAACCAGCCACCGCCGGGATGCGCTGGCACAGCGAGAACTCTGCGATGCGGGCGGCGTGTCCCGGCACCACGCGATCGGAAGAGACCAGCAGCGCTTCGACGCGCGGCTCGCGCATGCGGGCCAGCGCCTCGGAAGGTTCGGTGGCGCTGGCGGCCGGAAAGTGGACCAGGTCCTTGCCCAGGGTCGACGCCGCCTCGTCCAGCGAGACCCAGGCCACCCGGAAGACGCCGCTGCCCTGGGCCGCGGAACGGGCCGCCCCGGCCCGCAACGAAGCAGGCAGCAGGCGGCACAACGCACGTCGGTTCATCTCTCCCCCCGGTCGAAGCACCCGCACGCAGGGGCCGGGCCGCTCGAACCGGCGGCCAGCCTTGCCACTGCGTCAGCGACCTGGGGGCCAGTCTAAGGTGAAGCGAGGTGCCGTGCATGCCCCGGTGGGGGCCCGGCCTCCGGCATCGGATGAAGCCGGATCACGCGGCACCGGGGCCGCGTCGGACTTCAGCCGAGCGCGGCGACGACCTCCGGCGGCGCCTGCACCAGTTCGATCAGCACCCCTTCGCCACCGAGCGGGAACTCGTCGTTGCCCTTCGGATGGATGAAGCAGATGTCGTGGCCGGCGGCGCCCTTGCGGATGCCGCCGGGGGCGAATCGCACGCCGTGCGCGGCCATCCACTCCACCGCGCGCGGCAGGTCGTCGACCCACAGGCCCACGTGGTTCAGCGGCGTGGCGTGCACGGCGGGCTTCTTCTCGGGGTCCAGCGGCTGCATCAGGTCCACTTCCACCGCGGTGGGCCCCTTGCCGAGGGCGCAGATGTCCTCGTCGACGTTCTCGCGCTCGCTCCGGAAGCTGCTCTTCACGGTGAGGCCGAGCATGTCGACCCAGAGCGACTTCAGGCGCTGCTTGTCGGCGCCGCCGATCGCGATCTGCTGGATGCCGAGGATGCGGAAGGGTTTGTCCATCGTGGTGGAAGCGGTGCTGGCGGCGCGGACCCCAGGGCTTTCAGTTCGCGCCGATCTTGACGTTGATGCCGGTGAAGACGCCCAGGTCGTTCTTCTTCTGCCCCAGCGGCGGCTTGCTGTTGTAGGTGTCCGTCAGGCCCACGTTCAGGCTCATCGCGCTGGTCATCGCCACCGCCAGGCCGGCGTTGAACTTCGCCAGCGTGGCCTTGTCGCCGCTGATGCCGGGGTAGATCTCCAGCCGCTGCTTGAAGGTGGTGTTGGTGGCCAGCTGCTGCGCGTATTCCTCGCCCACCAGCAGCGAGAAGCGCGAGAAGCGGTTGTCGGTCTTGTCGCCGATGGTCTGGTTCTCGCTGTACTTGTCGGTGCTCCAGGCGCCGCCGCCGAAGACGTTGAACATCAGGGTCGGCGTGTCGATCAGCTTGTAGCCCACGCCGCCCGCGAAGGTGGTGCGCAGCGACAGCTTGGCGATGCGGTCGCTTTCCAGCCCTGCCTTGCCGAAGCCGTAGAGCTGAGGCGTGAAGTTCAGGTCGTACTGGCCGGAAGCGGCCCACTTGTCGGTGTTGGTCTTCTTGACCCCGTCGACCTTGGCGCGCCCGTAATTCACGTTGCCCAGCAGGGTGATCTTGTCGCCCGCGGTGGCGCGCACCAGGTCACCGGTGAAGGCCAGCGTCTCGCTGCTGGAATTGCCCGAGGTCACGGCCGCCGCGGCGCCGGCGTTGCCGCGCCACTGGCCGTCGGGCTTGTCCTGCGCCTGGGCACCGGCGGCGACGCACAGCGAGGCCAGGGCGAGGGTGATCTTCGAATTCATCGCTTTCATTTTGACTCCACCTGTCGGTGTTGGTGTTGAGGCGGCCGCAGTCTATTCACCACAGTGGCCGCTTCGATGTGCAACACGCAAGAGTTCACTCCAGAAGCAACGATGCGTTCAATCGCGGAACCTTATTGGAAGCTGAGGATCGGCTGGTCCACCGCCAGGCTTTCGCCCTTGCCGGCCAGCAGTTCGGCCACCGTGCCGTCCTGCGGGGCGATGAGGATGTTCTCCATCTTCATCGCCTCGATCACGGCCAGCCGTTCGCCCGCCTGCACCACCTGCCCCGGCTTGACGGCCACGTCCACCAGCAGGCCCGGCATGGGCGAGAGCAGGAACTTGCTCATGTCGGGCGGCGCCTTGAACGGCATCACGCGCAGCAGTTCGGAGGCGCGGGCCGTCATCACCTGGGCGTCGATGCGCAGGCCGTTGTGTTCCACCCGCAGCCACAGGCCGTGGCGCTCCATCTGCGCGGTGAAAGGGCGGCCGTTGCAGCTGCCGGTGACGCGAATGCCGCCAAAGGCCCACTCGGCCGCGATGACGTAGCTGCGCTCGCCCACCTTCACGGTGGTGGTGCCATTGCCGTCGATCACCACCGGCAGGTGCCGGTGCGCGCCGCCTTCGCCCTTCACGACCACCACGAACTCGCGCCCGATGATGATGCCGTGCCCCGGCAGCTGGCCGCTGATGCCGGCCGCGCGGTCGCGGTAGCGGCGGTAGGCGGCGGCCGCCAGCGCGACCAGGAAGTCGGGGTCGTCGTGCGGCACGTCCTCGGCGCGGAAGCCCCGGGGGTACTGTTCGGCGATGAAGCCGGTGTTGAAGTCGCCCTTGATGAACTTCGGGTGCGCCAGCAGCGCGGCCTGGAACGGGATGTTGCTGGAGACGCCGCGGATGACGAAGCCGTTCAGGGCCTCGCGCATCTTCGCGATCGCGTCGTCGCGGTCGATGCCGTGCACGATGAGCTTGGCGATCATCGAGTCGTAGTACATCGGGATCTCGCCGCCTTCGTAGACGCCGGTGTCCACGCGTACGCCCCCGCCCACCGGCACCGGCTGCGCCGCTTCCATGGTGGTGGGCGGCGGCAGGTAGCGCACCAGGCGGCCGGTGGAAGGCAGGAAGCCGCGGAACGGGTCCTCGGCGTTGATGCGGCATTCCATCGCCCAGCCGCGGCGGGGAATCTGCTCCTGCGTGAACGGCAGCTTCTCGCCGGCGGCCACGCGCAGCATCTGCTCGACGAGATCGACGCCGGTGATGCTCTCGGTGACCGGGTGCTCCACCTGCAGCCGCGTGTTCATCTCCAGGAAGTAGAAGCTCTGGTCCTTGCCGACCACGAATTCCACCGTGCCGGCGCTCTGGTACTTCACCGCTTTGGCCAGCGCGACCGCCTGCTCGCCCATCGCCTTGCGGGTCTTGTCGCTGATGAAGGGCGACGGCGCCTCCTCGATCACCTTCTGGTGCCGGCGCTGGATGCTGCACTCGCGTTCGTGCAGGTAGACCACGTTGCCGTGGCTGTCGCCCAGCACCTGGATCTCGATGTGGCGCGGGCTCTCGACGAATTTCTCGATGAAAACGCGGTCGTCGCCGAAGCTGTTCTTGGCCTCGTTGCGGCAGGAGCTGAAGCCTTCGAAGGCTTCCTTGTCGTTGAAGGCCACGCGCAGGCCCTTGCCGCCACCGCCGGCGCTGGCCTTGATCATCACCGGGTAGCCGATGTCCTGGGCGATCTTCACCGCCTGCTCGGGCGACTCGATGGCGTCGTTCCAGCCCGGGATGGTGTTGACCTTCGCTTCATTGGCCAGCTTCTTGGACGCGATCTTGTCGCCCATGGCCGCGATGCTGTAGTGCTTGGGGCCGATGAAGACGATGCCTTCCTCTTCCACGCGCTTCGCGAAGTCCTCGTTCTCGGACAGGAAGCCATAGCCCGGGTGCACCGCCTCGGCGCCGGTGGCCTTGCAGGCGTCGATGATCTTCTGCGCGACCAGGTAGCTCTCGCGGCTGGGCGCGGGGCCGATGAAGACGGCCTCGTCGGCCAGTTCGACGTGGCGCGCGTCGCGGTCGGCTTCGGAATAGACGGCCACCGTCTTGATGCCGAGTTTCTTCGCCGTCTTGATGACGCGGCAGGCGATCTCGCCGCGGTTGGCGATCAGGATCTTCTTGAACATCGTCGTGTCCTTCAAAGCGGGATGTTGCCGTGCTTGCGCCACGGGTTTTCGATCTTCTTGTCGCGCAGCATCACCAGGCTGCGGATCAGACGCTTGCGCGTCTCGTGCGGCTGGATCACGTCGTCGATGAAGCCGCGCGCGCCGGCCACGAAGGGGTTGGCGAAGCGGGCCTTGTACTCGGCCTCCTTCGCCGCCAGCTTGGCGGGGTCGCCCTTGTCCTCGCGGAAGATGATCTCCACCGCGCCCTTGGCGCCCATCACCGCGATCTCGGCGTTCGGCCACGCGAAGTTGACGTCGCCGCGCAGGTGCTTGGAGCTCATCACGTCGTAGGCGCCGCCGTAGGCCTTGCGCGTGATCACCGTCACCTTGGGCACCGTGCATTCGGCATACGCGTACAGCAGCTTGGCGCCGTGCTTGATGATGCCGCCGTATTCCTGCGCCGTGCCGGGCATGAAGCCGGGCACGTCGACGAAGGTCACCACCGGGATGTTGAAGGCGTCGCAGAAGCGCACGAAGCGGGCCGCCTTGATGCTGCTTCTGATGTCCAGGCAGCCGGCCAGCACCATCGGGTTGTTGGCGACGATGCCCACGGCCTGGCCGTCCAGCCGGGCGAAGCCGATGACGATGTTCTTCGCGTGCTCGCGCTGCAGCTCGAAGAAGTCGCCGTCGTCCACCACCTTGTAGATCAGTTCCTTGATGTCGTAGGGCTTGTTCGGGTTGTCGGGCACCAGCGTGTCCAGCGACAGGTCCAGCCGGTCCGCCGGATCGCCGCTGGGCCGCACCGGCGGCTTCTCGCGGTTGTTGAGCGGCACGTAGTTGAAGAAGCGCCGCAGCATCAGGATGGCTTCGACGTCGTTCTCGAACGCGAGGTCGGCGACGCCGCTCTTGGCGGTGTGGGTGCCGGCGCCGCCCAGTTCCTCGGCCGTGACCTCTTCGTGGGTCACCGTCTTCACCACCTCGGGGCCGGTGACGAACATGTAGCTGCTGTCCTTCACCATGAAGATGAAGTCCGTCATCGCCGGGCTGTACACCGCGCCGCCGGCGCAGGGGCCCATGATCAGGCTGATCTGCGGGATCACGCCGGAGGCCATCACGTTGCGCTGGAAGACTTCGGCATAACCGCCCAGCGAGGCCACCCCTTCCTGGATGCGCGCGCCGCCGCTGTCGTTGAGGCCGATCACCGGCGCGCCCACCTTCATCGCCTGGTCCATCACCTTGCAGATCTTCTCGGCATGCGCTTCGGACAGCGCGCCACCGAAGACGGTGAAGTCCTGGCTGAAGACGAAGACGAGGCGGCCGTTGATCATGCCGTAGCCGGTGACCACGCCGTCGCCGGGCACCTTCTGGTCGGCCATGCCGAAGTCGGTGCAGCGGTGCTCGACGAACATGTCCCATTCCTCGAAGGTGCCTTCGTCCAGCAGCAGTTCGAGTCGCTCGCGCGCGGTGAGCTTGCCCTTGGCGTGCTGGGCGTCGATGCGCTTGGGCCCACCGCCCATGCGGGCAGCGGCGCGCTTCTTGTCCAGCTGTTCGATGATGTCGTGCATCGCGGTCAGTCTCCTCGGTCCGATAGTTCGAGCAATCGACGTGCGGCCACGGAAGCGGCCAGGCGGCCGGCGCGCACGTCCTCGGTGATGCGGGGCAGTGCGCTGCGCACGGCGGTGTGGCGGCGGAAGCGGTCCTGCAGCGCGGCATGGATGCGTTCCCACATCCAGGCCTCGTCTTGGTCGCGCCGGCGCTGCGCCAGCTCGCCGCTGGCGCGGCGGCGCTCGGTGAAGCTGGTGACGGCCTGCCAGAACCCGGCCAGTCCCGTGCCCTTGGTGGCGCTGAGCTGCAGCACCTGCACCGCCGAATGCATGTGCGGGCCGAAGAAGCGCAGCGCGCTGGTGATGGTGGCGCGCGCCCGCGTGGCCGCCGCCTCGTCCAGGTCGGCCTTGTTCACCACCACCAGGTCGGCCAGCTCCATCACGCCCTTCTTGATGGCCTGCAGGTCGTCGCCCGCATTGGGCAGCTGCAGCAGCACGAAGATGTCCGTCATGCCGGCGACGGCGGTCTCGCTCTGGCCGACGCCGACGGTCTCGACGATGACGATGTCGTGCCCCGCCGCTTCGCACAGCAGCAGCGCTTCACGCGTCTTCTCGGCCACGCCGCCCAGCGTGCCGGCGGCCGGGCTGGGGCGGATGAAGGCCTGCTCGCAGGTGGACAGGCGCTCCATGCGCGTCTTGTCGCCCAGGATGGAACCGCCGGAGACGCTGGACGAAGGGTCCACCGCCAGCACCGCGACGCGATGCCCTTGCTCGACCAGGTACAGGCCCAGCGACTCGATGAAGGTGCTCTTGCCCACGCCGGGCACGCCGCTGATGCCGATGCGCAGGGCACCGCCGGTTTCCGGCAGCACGGCGTCCAGCAGTTCGTCCGCACGCGTGCGGTGGTCGGCGCGCTTCGATTCGACCAGCGTGATCGCCTTCGCCAGCGCGCGGCGCTGCGCGGGACCGGTCGGCCCCAGCAGTTGCGCCTTCAGCGCCTCTTCGGCGGGCTGCATCGCGGCGAGTCTCAGGCGCGCGCGGCCTTGATCTGGTCGAGCACCGTCTTCGCGCTCGCGGGAATGGGCGTGCCGGGGCCGAAGATGCCCTTCACGCCTGCGGCATAGAGGAAGTCGTAGTCCTGCTGCGGGATCACGCCGCCGACGAAGACGACGATGTCGCCGCCGCCCTGCTTCTTCAGCTCTTCGATGATGGCCGGCACGAGCGTCTTGTGGCCGGCCGCGAGCGTGGAAACGCCCACCGCGTGCACGTCGTTCTCGATCGCCTGGCGTGCGCATTCCTCCGGCGTCTGGAACAGCGGCCCCATGTCGACGTCGAAGCCCAGGTCGGCGAAGGCCGTGGCCACCACCTTGGCGCCGCGGTCATGGCCGTCCTGGCCCAGCTTCGCGATCATGACGCGCGGGCGCCGGCCTTCCTGTTCACCGAAGGCGGCGATCTCGGACTTCAGCTGTTCCCAGCCTTCGGCGCTGTCGTAGGCGGCTGCATACACTCCGGTCACCTTCTGGATGTCGGCGCGGTGGCGCCCGAAGACCGCCTCGAGCGCGTCGCTCACCTCGCCCACCGTGGCGCGGGCCCGGATGGCGTCGATGCTCAAGGCGAGCAGGTTGCCTTCGCCCGTCTTCGCGCAGGCGGTCAGCGCGGCCAGTGTCTCCTTCACCCGGGCCGCGTCGCGCGTGGCCCTGATCTTCGCCAGCCGCGCGATCTGGCCTTCGCGCACCTTGACGTTGTCCACCTCCAGGATGTCGACGGCGTCGTGCTGCTTGAGCTTGTACTTGTTGACGCCCACGATCACGTCCTTGCCGCTGTCGATGCGCGCCTGCTTTTCCGCCGCGCTGGCCTCGATCTTGAGCTTGGCCCAGCCCGAGTCGACCGCCCGGGTCATGCCGCCCATCGCCTCCACTTCCTCGATGATCGCCCAGGCCTTGTCGGCCATGTCCTGGGTGAGCTTCTCCATCATGTAGCTGCCGGCCCAGGGGTCGACCACGTTCGTGATGTGCGTCTCTTCCTGCAGGATGAGCTGCGTGTTGCGCGCGATGCGGGCCGAGAATTCGGTGGGCAGCGCGATCGCCTCGTCGAAGCTGTTGGTGTGCAGGCTCTGCGTGCCGCCGAAGACCGCGGCCATGGCCTCGATCGTGGTGCGCACCACGTTGTTGTACGGGTCCTGCTCGGTCAGGCTCCAGCCGCTGGTCTGGCAGTGGGTGCGCAGCATCAGGCTCTTGGGGTTCTTCGCGCCGAAGCCCTTCATGATGCGCGTCCACAGCAGGCGGGCGGCGCGCATCTTCGCGATCTCGAGATAGAAGTTCATCCCGATCGCCCAGAAGAACGAAAGGCGGCCGGCGAAGTCGTCCACGTCCAGGCCCTTGGCGAGCGCGGTCTTCACGTACTCCTTGCCGTCGGCCAGCGTGAAGGCCAGTTCCAGCGCCTGGTTCGCCCCCGCCTCCTGCATGTGGTAGCCGGAGATCGAGATCGAGTTGAACTTCGGCATCTTCTGCGAGGTGTACTCGATGATGTCGCCGATGATCCGCATGCTCGGCTCGGGCGGGTAGATGTAGGTGTTGCGGACCATGAACTCCTTGAGGATGTCGTTCTGGATCGTCCCCGAGAGTTGCTCCTGCTTCACCCCCTGCTCTTCGGCCGCCACCACGTAGCCGGCCAGCACCGGCAGCACGGCGCCATTCATCGTCATGCTCACGCTCACCTTGTCCAGCGGGATGCCGTCGAACAGGATCTTCATGTCCTCCACGCTGTCGATCGCGACGCCGGCCTTGCCGACGTCGCCCTTCACCCGCGGGTGGTCGCTGTCGTAGCCGCGGTGGGTGGCCAGGTCGAAGGCCACGCTCACGCCCTGCCCGCCGGCGGCCAGCGCCTTGCGGTAGAAGGCGTTGCTGTCCTCGGCGGTGGAGAAGCCCGCGTACTGGCGGATGGTCCAGGGCCGCACCGCGTACATGGTGGCCTGCGGGCCGCGGATGAAAGGCTCGAAGCCGGGCAGCGTGTTCGCGTGGGGCAGCGTGGCGGTGTCTGCCGCGGTGTAGAGAGCCTTGACGGTGATGCCTTCGGGCGTCACCCAGTTCAGCGCCGAGACGTCACCGCCCGGGGCCGACTTCGCCGCGGCTTTCTGCCACTGGTCCAGGGTCGCGGGGCTGAACTCGGGCGCGGTCTTGGGCTGGCTCATCGTCGTGCTCGCTGAAGGGGCGGCGCCGCGGGGGCGCTTGCCGAAGGGGGCTGATTATGCATAATTATGAATTCAAAGCCAACGCCAAGCTGACTGTCCTCCGCTTCATGGCCGTCGTCGAACGTCCCTCGCCGCTGCTGCACCGCGCCCTGTACCAGGAGGTGGCCGAGCGCCTGCGCCAGCAGATCTTCGCGCGCGAGCTCGAGCCCGGCAGCTGGATCGACGAGCAGAAGCTCAGTGCCGATTTCGGCATCAGCCGCACGCCGCTGCGCGAAGCGCTGAAGGTGCTGGCCGTCGAAGGCCTGGTCACGATGAAGGTGCGCCGCGGCGCCTACGTGACCGAGATGTCGCGCGAAGACGTGCAGCAGGTCTACCACGTGATGGCGCTGCTGGAGAGCGACGCCGCCGGCCACGTGGCCGCGCACGCCACAGAGGCCGAACGCGCCGAACTCGCCGCGCTGCACGAACGGCTGGAGAAGCAGGCGCGGCAGCGCGACGCCTTCTTCGCCACCAACGAGCAGTTTCACATGGCGCTGCTGCGCATGGCCGGCAACCGCTGGGCGATGCAGGTGGTGACCGACCTGCGCAAGGTGATGAAGCTGAACCGCCACCATTCGCTGTTCAAGCAGGGCCGGCTGGCCGATTCGCTGGCCGAACACCGCGCGCTGATGGCCGCCATCGAGGCGCGCAACCCGAAGGAAGCCACGCGCCTGATGAGGGCGCATTTCGAGAACGGGCTGGAGGCGGCCGCCTGAGGCAGGCGATTTCAGCTTCCGGTCAGTAGCGCGCTCCACACTCGCGCGCTGTCACCCGAGGACCACCCAGATGAAGATCCACGAATACCAGGCCAAGGAACTGCTGCGCGCGCACGGCGTGCCGGTGCCGCGGGGCTACCCGGCCTTCACCGTGCTCGAAGCGGTGGAGGCGGCGCAGAAGCTCGGCGGCGCGGTGTGGGTGGTCAAGGCGCAGATCCACGCCGGCGGCCGCGGCAAGGGCGGCGGCGTCAAGCTGGGCAGGAGCCTGGACGAGGTCAAGGGCCTGGCCGGGCAGATCCTGGGCATGCAGCTCAAGACCCACCAGACCGGCCCCGAAGGCCAGAAGGTGCGCCGCCTGCTCGTCGAGGAAGGCGCCGACATCAAGAAGGAGTACTACGTCGCCGCGCTCACCGACCGCGCGACGCAGAAGGTGGCCCTGATGGCGTCGTCCGAAGGCGGCATGGACATCGAGGAAGTCGCCCACCGCACGCCCGAGAAGATCCTCAAGGTCTTCGTCGACCCCCTGGTCGGCCTGACGGATGCCCAGGCGCAGGAACTGGCCTCCGGCATCGGCGTGCCCGCCGCCAGCCAGGCCCAGGCCGTGGACGTGCTCAAGAAGCTCTACGCCTGCTACATGGCCACCGACGCCAGCCTGGCCGAGATCAACCCGCTGATCCTGGAAGGCTCGGGCAACATCAAGGCGCTGGACGCCAAGTTCAACTTCGACGCCAACGCCCTGTTCCGCCACCCCGAGATCGTCGCCTACCGGGACCTGGACGAAGAAGACCCCGCGGAGATCGAAGCCAGCAAGTTCGACCTGTCGTACATCAGCCTGGACGGCAACATCGGCTGCCTGGTCAACGGCGCCGGGCTGGCCATGGCCACGATGGACACCATCAAGCTCTTCGGCGGCGAGCCGGCGAACTTCCTGGACGTGGGCGGCGGGGCGACTGCCGAGAAGGTCACCGAGGCCTTCAAGATCATGCTCAAGAACAAGAGCGTCAAGGGCATCCTGGTCAACATCTTCGGCGGCATCATGAAGTGCGACACCATCGCCGAAGGCGTCATCCAGGCCTGCAAGGCGGTGAACCTGAGCGTGCCGCTGGTGGTGCGCATGAAGGGCACCAACGAAGACCTGGGCAAGAAGATGCTCAAGGACTCCGGCCTGCCCATCATCAGCGCCGACACCATGGCGGAAGCCGCCACCAAGATCGTTGCGGCCGTCAAGTAAGGAACCCCCGTCATGTCGATCCTGATCAACAAGGACACCCGCGTCATCACGCAAGGCATCACCGGCAAGACCGGGCAGTTCCACACCCGCATGTGCGTGGCCTACGCCAACGGCAAGAACTGCTTCGTCGCCGGCGTGAACCCGAAGAAGGCGGGCGAGGACTTCGAAGGCATCCCCATCTTCGCCAGCGTGGCCGACGCCAAGAAGCAGACGGGCGCGACCGTCAGCGTCATCTACGTGCCGCCGGCCGGCGCCGCGGCCGCCATCTGGGAGGCGGTCGAAGCCGACCTGGACCTGGCGATCTGCATCACCGAGGGCATTCCCATCAAGGACATGCTCGAAGTGCGCAACAAGATGAAGCAAAAAGAGGCCAAGGGCGGCAAGAAGACGCTGCTGCTGGGCCCCAACTGCCCGGGCACCATCACGCCGGAGGAAATCAAGATCGGCATCATGCCGGGGCACATCCACAGGAAGGGCCGCATCGGCGTGGTCAGCCGCAGCGGCACGCTCACCTATGAAGCGGTGGCGCAGCTCACCGAGATCGGGCTGGGGCAATCCAGCGCCGTGGGCATCGGCGGCGACCCGATCAACGGCTTGAAGCACATCGACGTGATGCGGCTGTTCAACGAGGACCCGGACACCGACGCGGTGATCATGATCGGCGAGATCGGCGGCCCCGACGAAGCCGAAGCCGCGCGCTGGTGCAAGGCGAACATGAAGAAGCCGGTGGTCGGCTTCATCGCCGGCGTGACCGCGCCCCCGGGCAAGCGCATGGGGCACGCCGG
Source organism: Rubrivivax sp. (assembly GCA_044224175.1). GTDB lineage: Bacteria > Pseudomonadota > Gammaproteobacteria > Burkholderiales > Burkholderiaceae_C > Rubrivivax. The sequence goes on from JBGAKY010000007.1 coordinate 53,256, forward strand.
CGCGCTGATCTCCGGCGGCGCCGACACGGCCGATGCCAAGCTGGCCATCATGGAAGAGTGCGGCTTCACCGTCACGCGCAACCCCAGCGAGATGGGGCGCCTGCTCAAGGGCCTGCTGTAGCCGCCCGCTTGCGCCGGTGCGTATTTCCACGCACCGGCGACAGCATCCTGTCTGCCTAAACTCCCCGGGTTCAGCCGGGACTTCGGCGGGGGCGAGGATTCATGGAATTCACATCGGCGGCCTTCTGGGCGGCGCTGGGCTCGATCATCTGGGTCAACATCCTGCTGTCGGGCGACAACGCCGTCGTCATCGCCCTCGCTGCGCGCTCGCTGCCCCCGGAACACCAGAAGAAGGCCATCTTCTGGGGCAGCGCCGCCGCCATCGTGATGCGGATCGGCCTCACGGTGATCGCGCTCGAGATGCTGAAGTGGCCCTACCTGAAGCTCGTCGGCGGCCTGCTGCTCGTGTACATCGGCGTCAGCCTGCTGGTGGACGACGACGATGGCGGCGAACAAGGAGCCGACGCCGCCAAGGCCAGCATCCTGGCCGCGATCCGCACCATTCTCATCGCCGACCTGGTGATGAGCCTCGACAACGTGATCGCCGTGGCGGCCGCCGCCAAGGGCAACATCCCGCTGCTGGTCATCGGACTCGCGATCAGCATTCCGCTGATCATCTTCGGCAGCACGCTGCTGCTGAAGGTGATGGAGCGCTTCCCGCTCATCGTGACCGCGGGCGCGGCGCTGCTGGGCTTCCTGGCCGGCGAGATGGTGCTGACCGACCCTGGCGTCGTGGCGCGCGTCGGCGAGCAGTCTCATACCGTCGTCAACATCGCCGGCGCCCTGGGCGCCGCGCTGGTGGTGGTGATCGGCACCGCCCTGCAACGGCGGCACGAAAGGGCGCGGGCCGCCACGACCGAGTAGTCCTGCGCATGCAAGCGCGCACCGTCCGGGCTATGATGGGGCACGAAGGGGAGTAGCTCCACCCGTTCCGACCTCGCGATCAGCGGTCGAAACGGCAGCAGACAGGCCGTCAATACGAAGCGCAGCTTCCGGTCTGCCAGGCGACAACAACCCACTCCAGCCGAGCAAGACCTTCGACGTTCGGGTGGCCGCCCTCCAAGGTGGCACCCGGTGTCGTTCGTCTGACTCTGCCCACCGGGAGTGCGCATGGAGCCCTTTTCCACCGCCTGGCTGTCCGCCCTGGCCGCCATCATCCTCATCGACATCGTCCTCGCGGGCGACAACGCCATCGTCATCGCGCTCGCGGCGCGCCGTCTGCCGGCGGAACAGCGGCGCCGCGCCATCCTCTGGGGCACCGTGGGCGCCGTGGTCGTGCGCGCCACCATGACCCTGGCGGTGGTCTGGCTGCTCCGCATCCCCGGCCTCATGGCAGTCGGGGGGCTGGCGCTGGTCTGGATCGCCTACAAGCTGATCGCGCCCGAGAAGGAGGGCAGCGAGCACGCCCCGGTGATCGACAGCTTCTGGGCCGCGATGCGCACCATCGTCGTCGCCGACGCGCTGATGGGCGTCGACAACGTGCTCGGCGTCGCCGGCGCCGCCCATGGCCGCTTCGACCTCGTGGTGATCGGTCTGGTCGTCAGCGTACCGATCGTGGTCTGGGGCAGCACGCTGGTGTTGCGTCTGCTGGACCGCTTCCCCGCCATCGGCTACCTGGGTGCCGCCGTGCTGGCCCTCACGGCCGCCAAGATGATCGTCGACGAGCCGCTTCTCGACGCCTGGTTCGATCCCCACCTGGCGGCGCGCCTGGCCACCTACGCCGTGCTGGTGGCGGGTGTGCTGGTGGCCGGCCACTGGGCGGCTCGGCGCCGCCGCGACAACGCCACCCTGGCCGGCTGAAGCCGGTCGCCACCGCCAAGGAGAACGCTCGATGGAAAAGATCGCCGTCTTCGTCGATGACGCCGCGCACGCCGCGGCTCAGCTGGCCCCCTTCGTGCCCGCGGCTGCCGCGCGCGTGCAGTGGACCGTGGTGGCCTGCCCGCCGCGGCTCACGCGCCACATCGGCCGCTGGGTCAACGAGCCGGCGCGCGAACAGTGGCAGCAGCGCTGGTCGCGCGCCTTGCGCGAAGCGCTGGCGCCCAGCTTCGGCGCTGCGCCGGTGGAATGGCAGCTCGCCCGCGGCGCGCTGCCGCGCCAGGTGGATCGCTTGCGGGTGCGTTTCGGCGCCGACCTGCGCGTGCTGGATCTGCGCGCACCGCGGCCCGGCGGCCGGCTCGCACCGCTGGTCGACACGGCGCAGGCCGCCGACCCGCGCTGGCCGGTGCCGGTGGCCGCCGCATCGGGCCTTTCGCTGCTGCTGGCGCTCACCGACTGAAGCGCCCGCAGGTGGCGCTTACCAGCCGAGAGGCTGCCGCGCCGCCCCTGTGATAGCGTCGCCGCCGGCATGGTGGTGGGCAGGTCGTTTTCAGGCGGTGGGCGTGCGCCCGGTGCAAGCACCGGCACGGTGGCGGGCGCCGGCGACGCCCGGCTGGGCGGCTACCGCCTGGAAAGCCTGATCGGCAGTGGCGCCACCGCCGACGTCTGGCGCGCCGTCAACCTGACCAGCGGCGCCACCGTCGCCCTGAAGCGGGTGCCGGTCGGGGCCGGCGCCGACCTGCTGCGCGAACGATTCGCCGCCGAAGCCGCGGCCGCGCAACGCCTGACCCACCCCGACATCGCGCGTGTCTTCGCCTCCGGCATCGAAGCCGGCTTTGGCTGGCTGGCGATGGAGCTGCTGCCCGGCACCACGCTGGAACCGCACACCCGCCCCGGCCACCTGCTGCCGATGGCGCACGCCATCGCCATCGGCGCGCGCGTGGCCGCCGCGCTGGCCCACGCCCATGGCCAGGGCGTGGTGCACCGCGACATCAAGCCCTCGAACGTGATGATCGACGCCGTCACCGGCCGCGTCGCGCTCACGGACTTCGGTGTCGCCAGCCTGGCCGACGGCGAGCGCACGCGAACCGGGCTGATGCTGGGCACGCCGGCCTACATGGCGCCCGAACTGCTGGCCGGTGCGCCGGCCTCGGCGGCGGGCGACCTGTACGCACTGGGCGTGCTGCTGTTCGAACTGCTGGCCGGCCGTCGACCCCACGAGGCGCCCACGCTCGGCGGGCTGCTGCGCCAGGTGGCTTCCGAGTCCGCCCCCGCTGGCCGCGCTGCGCCCGGGGTGCCGGCCGACGTCGCCGCCGTGGTCGCGGCGCTGCTGGCCAAGCGCCCCGGCGAACGGCCCCGCAGCGCGGCCGAGGTGGCGGCGTTGCTGCACCGCACCGCCCTGCGGATGGACAGGGCCGGGGGCGGACCGAAGTCACGTCCTTAGGGGTGTCGCGGTCCGGCCGCTGTGCCAACCGATGCACAATCCACGGACCTTTGGCCACCCGAGCGCCACGCGTCACCTGCCGTGCCCATGTCGATCGAGCTCTTCGCTGCCGTAGACCCGGGGCGTGCGCGCAGCAACAACGAAGACTCGGTTGCGCTGGACGAAGCCGTCTCGCTGGCGGTGCTGGCCGACGGCATGGGCGGTTACAACGCCGGCGAGGTGGCCAGCAACATGGCCACCAGCTTCATCCGCACCGAACTGGGCCGCTGGCTGCGCGAAGCCAGCGTGCAGGCCACCGACGCCGAAGTCCGGCGCGCGATGGACATCTGCGTCGACAACGCCAACCGCGCCATCTTCAACGCCAGCAACTCGAACCCGCAATACGCCGGCATGGGCACCACGCTGGTGGTCTCGGTGTTCCGCGACAACCGCCTGCTGGTGGGGCACGTGGGCGATTCGCGCTGTTACCGCTTCCGCGGAGGCCGCCTGCAGCAGATCACGCGCGACCATTCGCTGCTGCAGGAGCAGATCGACGCCGGCCTCATCACGCCCGAGCAGGCGGCCTTCTCGGCCAACAAGAACCTGGTGACGCGCGCCGTCGGCGTGGAAGACACCGTGCTGCTGGAAACGCACCAGCACGACGTGGCGCAGGGCGACATCTATCTGATGTGCTCCGACGGGCTTTCCGACATGCTCGACGACGCCAGCATCGGCCAGCTGTTGCAGGGCTGCGACTCGCTCGACGCCGCCGGCCGCGCGCTGATCGATGCCGCGAACGACGCTGGCGGAAAAGACAATATTTCGGTGATACTCGTACGCGCTTCCGGGGGAGCCGGCAGCTCGGGACGGTCATGGTGGCCGTTCAAGCGCTGAGCGTACGGGCCGCCCGGCAGCGGTTGCCGAGCGGTGGGGGAGCGGCAACGCAAGCAGGCACGCGGTGACGCCTTCCGGGGCGGCAGTCGCGCAAGAGAAGAGGTCAGGCATGGGCAAGCTGGTCGTATCGCTCGACGGGGTGGTCATCAAGGAAGTCCAGATCACGAAGGACAAGACCACGCTCGGCCGTCGTCCGTACAACGACATCGTGATCGACAACCTCGCCGTGAGCGGCGAGCACGCGGTTCTTCAGATGGTGGGTGCCGACGTCTTCATCGAAGACCTCAACAGCACCAACGGCACGTACATCAACGGCAAGGCGATCAAGAAGCAGCTGCTCGCCCACAACGACACCGTCGAGATCGGCAAGTACAAGATCAAGTACCTCGTCGACGAGAGCGGCGAGTACGAGAAGACCATGATCATGCGGCCCGGCGGCGCGGTGCCGCCGTTCGCGCCGACCCAGAACCCGGCCCAGTCGGGCCAGCCGGCCTACGGCGGCCACGCGGCGGCCGCCGCCACGCCGGCTTCGATCAAGGTGCTCAACGGCGCTGCCGCCGGCCGCGAAGTGACGCTGACCAAGGTCGTCACCACCGTCGGCAAACCCGGCGTGCAGGTGGCGTCCATCACCAAGCGCCCCAACGGCTACGCCTTCGCCCACGTGGAAGGCAGTTCGCGCCCCAGCATCAATGGCGTGCCGCTGGTCGGCGACTCGGTGCCGCTTCGCAACGGCGACGTGATCGAACTCGCCGGCACGCAGATGCAGTTCATCCACCACTGAAGGCATTCCCGGCGCGCGTGCGCCGCCCGTGACAGGCTTCACGCCGCGGCGGTTGGCGGTTCTGTCGAATCGCGACATCCACGCCTTGCGCAGCGGCGGCAGCGCGGTCAGCATTGGCCCCTTCCGCGCAGCGCGACCGCGCTGCACTGCTTCTTCCCGCAGCGTCATCCATGCAGATCCGAGTTCTCGGTTGTTCGGGCTCGATTGCCGCCGGCAGCCGGACCACTTCATTCCTGCTCGACGACGACGTGCTCATCGATGCCGGCACCGGCGTCGGCGACCTCGATCTCGACGAGATGGCGCGCATCGACCACATCCTGGTCAGCCACTCGCACCTGGACCACGTGCTCGCCATCGGCCTGCTGGCCGACAGCGTCACGCGCCGCCGCAGCGCCGCCGGCCGGCCGCCGGTGCAGGTCCATGCGCTGCCCGAGACCATCCACGCGTTGCGCACGCACGTCTTCAACGGCGTCATCTGGCCCGACTTCACGCGCCTGCCCACGGTGGCCGAGCCGGTGCTGGCCTTCTCGCCGATCGCCGTCGGCCAGGTGCTCGACCTGGGCGGCCGGCGGGTGGAAGTTCTGTCCGCGATGCACACCGTCCCGGCGGTCGGCTACGCGGTCTTCGGGCCCGACGGCGCGGCCTGGGTCTACACCGGCGACACCGGCCCCAACCCGGCGCTCTGGTCAAGGCTGGCGCAGCTGAAGGTGCGCGCCCTCGTCATCGAGACCGCGTTCCGCGACGACGAACGCGAACTGGCCACCATCAGCCGCCACCTCAACCCGGAGATGCTGCGCAGCGAGCTGGCGCATCTGCGCCAGCCCACCGACGTGCACATCACCCACATCAAGCCGGGTGAGGTCGAAGCAGTGATGTCGGAGATCGCCGACCACGCCAGCGTCCACCGCATCCATGCGCTGGCGCCCGGGCAGCGCATGACGCTCGGCGCGCCGGCTTCTGATCGACCATGAAAGTTCGCACGCTTGCGAGCAGAACATCCTCCAGGCGTGAACTTTCCATCAGGTCCGGCACAGCGCTGGAATCGGCCTTCCGATAGTGTTTCGGCTCCTCTTCACCATGGAGACCCGGAGGGAGTCGAAATGAAGCGCGTTCAACAAGGTTTCACCCTGATCGAACTGATGATCGTCGTCGCGATCATCGGCATCCTGGCGGCCGTCGCCCTGCCGGCCTACCAGGACTACACCACCCGCTCGAAGGTCAGCGAAGTGCTGCTGATGGCTGCGCCCGCCAAGCTGGCCGTGTCGGAGACCAGTTCCTCGATGGGCGGCCTGGCCTCGGTGACGGCAGCCAACAGCGGCTACGTCTTCCCGGGCGCCACCAAGTACGTCTCGGGCGTCGTCATCACCGACGCCACCGGCGTGGTGACCGTGACTTCCACCGTGCCCAGCGCCACGGGAACCATCGTCCTCACGCCGACGAACGTCGGCAGCGGCCAGCTGAAGTGGGCCTGCAGCTCGGCCATCTCGCCGAAGTACCTGCCGGCCGAATGCCGCCCGTGATCCCTTGACGGCCGAAGGCCGATTGCAGAGGGGCTGCGCTCTCGCGGGTGCGGCCCCTTTTGCATCGTGGCGACACCGACGGATCACGGCCGATTGACGGATTGCGTCACCGGCAAGGCGCGAAAGGGCGTTCCGTCCGGGACCGGAATGACCAAACGCGTCACGCCTTGTGACGGATGTCGCGGCGCCCGGCATGGCACGGGCCCTGCATTCTTGGGGGTGTCTTCGTCCTCACCCCCCTCCCGCAGGAGCTCTCCATGAAGCGTGTTCAGCAAGGTTTCACTCTGATCGAACTGATGATCGTCGTTGCGATCATCGGCATCCTGGCCGCGGTCGCCCTGCCGGCCTACCAGGACTACACCACCCGCTCGAAGGTCAGCGAAGTGCTGCTGATGGCTGCGCCCGCCAAGCTCGCGGTGTCCGAGACCAGCTCGTCGGTCGGTGGCCTGGCCTCCGTCACGGCGGCCGGCAGCGGCTACGTGTTCCCGGGTGCCACCAAGTACGTCTCGGGCGTCGCCATCACCGACACCACCGGCGTCGTGACCGTGACCTCCACCGTGCCCAGCGCCACCGGCACCATCACCCTCACCCCGACCGACGTCGGCAGCGGCCAGCTGAAGTGGGTCTGCGCCTCGGCGATCTCTCCGAAGTACCTGCCTGCCGAGTGCCGCCCGTAATCCTGGCGAGCTGACGCGAATTGAACAGGCGGCCTCCGGGCCGCCTTTTTCTTCTTGTCCGATTCCGAATCCACCCCACCCGGCGCCGGATGGGCCCTCTGGTCGCTGCTGGCCGCGCTGCCCTGGCTGCTGCCCACGCACGTCGACCCCTGGCCCAGCTTCTACCCGGAAGCGATGATCGCTTTCGTGCTGGCCGGGACCGCGCTGGCGCTGGCATTGCGCCGCGGCGGCACCTGGCCCGCAGGCCGGTTGGCGGTCGCGGCGCTGGTGCTGGCCGCGGTGCCGGCCGCGCAGGCCACCCTCGGGCTCTACACCTATCCACGCGAGGCGGTCTTCGTCGGCCTGTGCCTTGCGGGCTTCGGCGCCGCGCTGCTGCTGGGCCGGCGCGCCGGGCTGCCGCTGGTGGACGCGCTGTTCGCCAGCTTCGCGCTGGCGGGCCTGGTGTCCACCGGCCTCGCGCTGTACCAGTGGCTGGGCCTGGACACGCTGGGCCCGCTGGTCGCGCCCGCCGTGCGTGGTGGCCGGCCTGGAGCCAACGTTGGCCAGCCGAACAACCTGTCCACGCTGCTGGTGTGGGGGATCGTCGGCCTCTGGTGGGCGCACGCTCGGGGCCGGCTGGGCGGTCGTGGTGCCGTGGCCGGCGCGGCCTTCCTGCTGCTGGGCGTGGCGCTCACGCAGTCGCGCACCGGCTGGCTGGCGGTGGCGCTGATGACCGCGGTGGCGTTGGTCGGCCGGCGCCGGTTGCTGCCGCCACGCAGCGCCACGGTCGTGGGCTTGTTGGCGATGGGGTTCGTCGTGGCGGTGCTGGTCCAGGAGCCGGCTTCGCACGCGCTGCTGCGCGACTCGGCGATGTCGCTGCAGCGGCAGTCCGAGGCCGGCAAACGCCCGCTGATCTGGCAGCTCAGCATGGCTGCCATCGCCGAGCACCCCTGGGTCGGCTGGGGCTGGAACCAGGGCGTGCGCGCCCACGTGGAACTGGCCCCGCGTTTCGATGGGCTGAGCGTGGCCGTGGGCCATGCCCACAACCTGGTGCTGGACCTGCTGGTCTGGAACGGCGTGCCGCTGGGGGCCGCCATCACCCTGGGCCTCGCGGCCTGGGCGTGGTGCCGCGTTCGCGAGGCGGGGCGGGCGCCGCAGCAGCTGATCCTCCTGGCAGTCGCCTGCCTGGGCCTGCACGCGCTGCTCGAACTGCCGCACGTCTACGCCTTCTTCTTCCTGCCCGCCGGCGTCCTGATGGGCGCGCTGGAACGCGAATCCGAGACGGCGCGCGCAACGGCCCTGCCGCGCGTCGGCGTGCTGCTGTGGCTGGCCCTGCCGACCGCCCTGCTCGCGCTGGCGTGGCACGAGTACAGCGCCATCGAAGACGACGTGGCGAGCTACCGCCTGCGTGAAGCCAACATCGGCATCCGACCGCCGCCGCCGCCGCCGCAACCCTGGCTGCTGCAGCCGCTGATGCAGGCGCTGCTGGATCTGCGCATCCAGCCCCGGCGCGCCATGCCGGCCGCCGAACGCGAGCGCCTGCACGCCGCCTCGTTACGCTACCCGACGGTGGGTGCGCAGTTCCGCGACGCCGAAGCGGCCGCGCTCAACGGCGACCCGCGCGGCGCCGTCTGGTCGCTGGGCCGGCTGTGCCTGATGCACAGCGCCGAAGAGTGCCGGGCCGCGGGCCGCGACTGGCAACGCCTGGGTGCCGCCGGCAAGCCCGAGCTCGACCCCGCCCTGCTGCCCCCGGCCGCCACCGCGCCGACCCCGCCCTGACGGGCTTCTTCACGGCCGCGCCGCGCGGCACCGCCACAATCGCCGGTCTGTCCCCTCCTCAACGGAGCCGATGACCGACTTCTTCCGCCTGGCCCTCGCCATCGCCGCCGCCGCCGGCCCTTCGCTGCTGGCCTACAACGTCGCGCCTTCGCCGACCTTCCTGAACCAGGCAATGGCCGTCGCGCTGTGGGGCTGGTTCGTCGTCGCCTGCGCGCCCTACTCGGGTGCCGGCGGGCGCGGGCCGCAGGCGCTGCTGGCGGCGCTGGCGCTGACGCTGGGTTCGATCTGCTGGTCCTGGGGCCCGGGCACGCTGCCCACCGGGCTTGCGCTGTCGGCGCTGGGCCTGGTGCTCGCGGCCGGCGTGCTGGCCGCCGGCGGCGCCGCCGTGCATGCGCGCGACGACGCGACAAGGGTCTTCGGCGACTTCTGCATGGGCTGGGCGGTGGCCGGCGTGTTCAATGTCGCGATCGCGCTGGTGCAGGTGTTCGCGCCCGAGCTCCCCGACGGCGACTTCATCGCCTCGTCCGGCATCCCCGGCCGCGCGGTCGGCAACCTGCGCCAGCCCAACCACCTGAGCAGCCTGCTCATGTGGTCGGCCATCGCCGCCGTGGCGCTGGTGGAACTGGGTCGCCTGCGCCGCCGCTGGGCGGTGCCGCTGTACGGGGCCGCGATCTTCGGCGTCGTGCTCACCGCGTCACGCACCGGCCTCGTCAGCGTGCTGGGGCTGGCGGTGTGGGCGCTGCTGGACCGCCGCCTCTCGAAGTCCACCCGCCTGCTGCTGCTGGCAGCGCCGCTGGTCTATGCCGCGGCCTGGCTGGGCATGGCCGAATGGGCCAGGCTCTCGGCCCACACCTTCGGCGGCACCGCGCGGCTGGCCGAAGGCGACATCTCCAGCTCGCGCTTCGGCATCTGGAGCAACACGCTGACCATGATCCGCCAGCAGCCCTGGGGCGGCGTGGGCTTCGGCGAATTCAACTTCGCCTGGACGCTGACGCCCTTCCCCGGCCGGCCCACGGCCTTCTTCGACCACGCGCACAACCTGCCGCTGCACCTGGCGGCCGAGATGGGTGTGCCGATGGCGCTGGCCATCATGGCACTGCTCGGCGTGGCGCTGATGGCGGGCTTCAAGCTGGCGCGGCGAGACGAAGGCGAACTCGGCCTGGCGCGCCGCTCGGCGCTGGTGATGGTGCTGATGATCGGCCTGCACAGCCTGCTGGAGTACCCGCTCTGGTACGCCTACTTCCTGCTGCCGGCTGCCTGGGCGCTGGCCTTCGCGGCCGGCGCCTCGCCCTGGGCTTCGCTGCGCACGCCTTCGCGCACGCTGGTGGCGGCGTCGCTGGCGCTGGTGGCCGGCGCGGTGTTCTCGGTGTTCGACTACCAGCGCGTCACCGCCATGTTCCTGGCCGACCCCAACCTGCCGCCGCTGGAGCGCCGCATCGCGCAGGGCCAGCGCAGCCTGCTGTTCGACCACCATGCCGACTACGCCGCCGCCACCACCTCGGTCGGCGGCAACAGCCTCAAGCCCTTCGGCTCCGCCGTGCACTACCTGCTGGACACCCGGCTCATGATGGCCTGGGCCACCGCCCTGGCGGCCAACGGCGAGGTCGAACACGCGCGCATCGTGGCGGCGCGCCTGCGCGAGTTCCGGAATTCGAACGCCGACGCGTTCTTCGCGCCCTGCAAGGCCGCGGCGGCCGCCGCAGCCAGCGCGCCGGAGGCCGCGGCCAGCATGCCCTTCCAGTGCGAGGCGCCGCAGACCGTGCCCGACTGGCACGAGTTCGCGACGCACTGAAAAGGCTACGCCGCGACCCAGTCGCCCGACTTGCCGCCGCGCTTTTCCAGCACGCGGATGCCTTCCATCACCATGCCGCGGTCGACCGCCTTGCACATGTCGTAGACGGTCAGCAGGCCCACCTGCACCGCGGTCAGGGCTTCCATCTCCACCCCGGTGCGGCCCACGGTTTCCACCTGTGCGGTGCAGTGCACGGCGCTGTGGGCGGCGTCGAGCTCGAACTCCACTGCCACCCGCGTGATGGGCAGCGGGTGGCACAGCGGCACCAGTTCCGAAGTGCGCTTGGCGCCCTGGATCGCGGCCACGCGCGCGATACCGATCACGTCGCCCTTCTTCGCCTGGCCGCCGGCCACCAGCGCGAAGGTGGCGGGCAGCATGCGGATGCGGCCGGTGGCGCGCGCCACGCGGTGCGTCTCGCCCTTGGCCGCGACGTCGACCATGTGCGCCTGGCCCTGGTCGTCGAAATGGGTGAGCGGCGAGTTCATGAGCGGAAACAAGGGGGCAAAACGATGCTGTCATGATAGACGCCCGCCCTCTCCGGGAACTTTGCGTTTGACCACTTCCCGCCGTTCCCCCTGGACCCGCGCGCTCGCGCTCTTCCTGGCCCTGCTGCTGGCCGCGCCGCTGCAGGCGCAGGTGCGGCTGCCGGCGCTGGGCGAAAGCGCTTCCGACGACTTCAGCGTCGGCACCGAGCGCCGCACCGGCGAGCAGATCATGCGCGAGATCCGGCGCGACCCCGACTACCTGGACGACCCGGTGCTGCTGGAATACCTGCAGACGATCTGGCAGCCGCTGGTGGCGGCAGCGCGCCAGCGCGGTGACGTGCAGCCCGAGATCGACCACCAGTTCGCGTGGGAATCCTTCCTGGTGCGCGACCGCGCGGTGAACGCCTTCGCGCTGCCGGGCGGCTACGTGGGCGTGAACCTGGGGCTGATCGCCATCACCGCGACGCCCGACGAACTGGCCTCGGTGCTGGCGCACGAGCTTTCGCACGTGACGCAGCGGCACATCGCGCGCAGCATCGGCAACAGCTCGCGCAGTTCCATGATCAGCATCGCGGCGCTGATCCTGGCCATCCTCGCCGCTTCGCGCACCAGCAACGTCGACGTCGCCAACGCGGCGCTGATGACCGGCCAGGCCGCCGCCATCCAGGGCCAGCTGAACTTCTCGCGCGACATGGAACGCGAAGCCGACCGCATGGGCTTCGGCCTGCTGGCCCCGGCCGGATTCGGCAGCGCCGGCATGGCGGCCATGTTCGAGAAGCTCGACACCTCCAGCCGCCTGAACGACAACGGCGCCTTTCCCTACCTGCGCAGCCACCCGCTCACGGTGGAACGCATCAGCGAAGCGCGTTCGCGCGCGCTGTTCGCCGGCCCTGCGGGCCGGATGCATCCCAGCCTGACCCACCTGCTGATGCAGGTGCGCTCGCGCGTGCTGATGGACCCCGACCCGCAGCAGCTCAACCGCCTGCAGAACCAGGCCGGCGGTGTGCCGGGCGCGCCGCTGCGCGACCGCCTGGCCGCGGCCTACGGCGCCGCGCTGGCCGCTTCCATCACGCGCAACCACGCGCAGGCCGAACGCAGCGCGGCCGACGCACTGGCGCTGGCCACGCAGGCCAGCCCGCGCGAGCCCGAAGCCGAGCGCACGCTGCGCCTGCTGCAGGCGCAGGTGCGGCTGGCGCGCGGCGACGCGAAGCAGGCGCTCGCGGCGCTGGATGCCATCGACCTGGAACCGCGCTCGCGCGCGCCGGTGCTGCTGCGCGCGCAGGCCCTGCTCGACCTGGCGCGCCAGGGCGGCGACCCCGCACCGCTGCGCGAGAGCACCGAATTCCTGCAGACCTGGGTGGCCGATCACCCGCAGGACGCCGCCGCCTGGACGCTGCTGTCCGCCAGCGCCGAAGCGGTGGGCCTGAAGCTGCGCGCGCTGCGCGCCGGCGCCGAGTCGCGCGCCGCCATCGGCGACCTCAACGGCGCCATCGACCGCCTGCGCGCAGCGCAGATGGCGGCCCGGTCCGCCACCGGACCCGACTTCATCGAGGCTTCGGTCATCGACGCGCGCCTGCGCGAACTGCAGGGTCAGCGCCGCCAGCTGGTGCTGGAAGCGCGCGGCGGCAAGGCGCCGAAGGATCCGAACGAGCCGCCGCCGCAGTAGCGCACCTACACTGCGCCGCGTGCTGCGCACCCTGACCGTCTTGCTCGCCGCGCTGGCCGCGGCTTCCGCCTTCGGCGCCCGCGTGGCCGCCGTCAGCCCCGAGGGCAACGTGGCCGACCCGAAGCAGGTGAGCGTGCGCTTCGACCGCGCGGTGGTGCCCGCCGGCGACCCGCGCCTGCCGCCGCCCTTCGCGCTGAAGTGCGAAGGCGTCGCGATCGAAGGCGACACGCGCTGGGCGAACGAACGCGTCTGGCTGTTCGACCTGAAGACCGCGCTGCCACCCGGCCGCCGCTGCACGCTGGCGGCGCTGCCGGACTGGAAGCCGCTCGACGGCGCGCTCGAGGGCCCGCGCGAGTTCAGGTTCACCACCGCGCCGCTGGCGGTGCAGACGCTGCGCCCTTTCCCCGGCGCGCGCATCGACGAACAGCAGCAGTTCCTGCTGCGCTTCAACGGCGACGCCGATGCGCGCCAGGCGAGCAGCGCCTGGTGCGAAGTGCAGGGCCTGGGCGAACGCATCCCGGTCAAGGTGGTCGAAGGCGCGCCGCGTGCCGAGCTGCTGCGTTCGCAGCGCCTGGACAAGGAAGCCTCGCGCTGGCTGCTCGTGGCCTGCGAACGCAGCTTCCCGGCCGACACCGCAGTGCGCCTGGTCTGGGGCCGCCGCTTCGAATGGAAGACGCGCGTGCGGCTGACGGCCGAATTCAGCTGCGAACGCGAACGCGCCAGCGCGCCCTGCATGCCGCTGCGGCCGATGACGCTGCGCTTCTCGGCCCCGGTGGCGCGCGCCGCGGCGCTGGGCGCGCGGCTGGTACCGGCGCAAGGCAAGCCCTTCGAGCCGAAGGCCGAGCCGGGCGACTTCGTGAGCGAGATGCAGTTCGCCGCGCCCCTGCCGGAGAACCAGCGCCTGCGGCTGACGCTGCCGGCCATCACCGACGAAGCGGGCCGTATGCTGGCCAATGCCGCTTCGTTCCCGCTCGACGTGACCACCGGGCCGATGCCGCCGCTGGCCAGGTTCGCCGGCGGCGGCACTTTCGGCATCGTCGAAGCCGGCCCCGAAGCGATGCTGCCGCTCACGCTGCGCCACGTGCAGGCCGACCTGCAAGGCGCCGCCACCGGCGGCCAGGTGCGCGTGAAGACGCTCGACGCCAACACGCCCGACGCCGAGCTGATGCGCTGGGTCGCGAAGCTGGCTCAGATGCAGTCCGAACGCTGGGAAAGCCGCGAACTCACCGTGCTGTCGGCCGAGCCCGACGCGAAGCGCAGCGAACTGCCGCAGCTGAAGGGCACCGAGCCGCATGCCACCGAAGTCATCGGCATTCCTTTCGCCGTCCGCGGCTATCACGTGGTGGAGGTCGAGTCGCGCATCCTGGGCGAGTCTCTGCTGGCCAGGGCCGCGCCGATGTACGTGCGCACCGGCGCCCTGGTCACCAACCTGGGCGTGCACTTCAAGCGCGGCCGCAGCAGCAGCCTGGTGTGGGTGACCACGCTCGATCGCGGCCGCCCGGTGGCGGGCGCCAAGGTGGCGGTGAACGACTGCCGCGGCCGCGTGCTCTGGAGCGGCAGCACGGGTGCCGACGGCATCGCGCGCATCGAACGTGGATTCGAGGATCCGCAGGACGAAGCCACCTGCGTCAGCCACGACGGACTGATGGTGAGCGCGCGCCTGGGCGCTGACGTCTCCTTCGTCTACAGCGGCTGGGCCAAGGGCATCGAGTCCTGGCGCTTCAACCTGGCCAGCGCGCGCGGCGGCACGCCCGACCGGCGTGCGCACACCGTGTTCGACCGCACGCTGGTGCGCACGGGCGAGACGGTCTCGATGAAGCACTTCGTGCGCGAAGAAGTTCAGCCCGGCCTGGCGCTGCCGGCCGCGGACACGCTGCCCGATGCGGTCGTCATCACGCACGTCGGCAGCGGCACCGAGACCGTGCTGCCGCTGGCCTGGCCGCGCGGCGCGCGTGCCGCCGAAGGGCGCTGGAGCGTGCCCGCGACGGCCAGGCTCGGCCTCTACGACGTGGCGCTGAAGAAGGGCGACCAGCGCTGGAGCAGCGGCAGCCTGCGCGTGGAAGCCTTCCGCGTGCCGCTCGCCGAAGCGCGCCTGGCGCTGCCGGCCGGCCCGCTGGTGGCGCCGAAGGAACTGGCGCTGGACGCCCAGCTGAACCTCAACGCCGGCGGCCCGATGGCGGGCGCGCCGCTCAAGATCTCGGCGCTGCTGCGCCCGGCCGCGGTGTCCTTCCCCGGCCTGGACGACTACAGCTTCCAGCCGCCGCGGCGCGAACGCGCGGCGCCGGGCGACGAAGCGCCGGAAGACAACGCGCGCCTGGTGGCCGAACGCGTGGCCGCGAAGACCGACGCCCAGGGCGCCGCGCGCGTGCCGCTGCCCGGCCTGCCGGCACTGGAAGGCCCGGCCGAACTGGTCGCCGAGATGACGTTCGACGACCCCGCCGGCGAAGTGCAGACCGTGAGCCGCCGCGCCACGCTGTGGCCTGCCGCGCTGGTGGTGGGCCTGCGCACGCGCGACTGGGCGGCGGTGGGGGGCCAGGCCCGCTTCTCGGCGCTGGTGCTGGACACCACCGGCCGCGTGCAGTCGGGCCGCGAGGTGGAAGTCATCGGCCGCCTGCACACCACGCTGTCGGTGCGCAAGCGCACGGTGGGCGGCTTCTACGCCTACGACAACCAGCACCAGGTGAAGGACCTGGGCGTGCTGTGCAAGGGCCGGAGCGACGCCCAGGGCCGGCTGGACTGCGAAGCCGCGCTGCAGGCGCCGGGCGAGGTGGAACTGGTCGCGCGTGCGGCCGACGATGCCGGCCGCCGCGCCGAGGCCGCCGCCAGCGTGTGGGTCAGCGGCCGCGGCGAACTCTGGTTCGAGCAGGACAACGACGACCGCATCGACCTGCTGCCCGAGCGGCGTGAAGTCCAGCCCGGCGAGAGCGCGCGCCTGCAGGTGCGCATGCCCTTCCGCGAAGCCACCGCGCTGGTGAGCGTGGAACGCGAAGGCATCGTCGAAGCCCGGGTGCAGCGCCTGACCGGCCGCGACCCGGTGGTCGAACTGGCGGTGCCCAAGGGCGAGGCTTCCTGGGCCCCGAACGTGGTGGTCTCGGTGCTGGTCCTGCGCGGCCGCCTGCGCGAAGCACCCTGGTATTCCTTCTTCACCTGGGGCTGGCGCGACCCTGCCGACTGGTGGCGAGCCTTCCGCTACGAAGGGCAGGACTACCGCGTGCCGACCGCGCTGGTCGACTTCTCCAAGCCGGCCTTCAAGCTGGGCGTGGCGGAGCTCAAGGTGGGTCTGGCCGAACACCGGCTGGACGTGAAGGTCACGCCCGCGAAGGCGCAGTACGGCGTGCGCGAGACCGTGAAGACGCGCGTGGCCGTCTCGCGCGGCGGCCAGCCGGTGCCGAACGCCGAGATCGCGTTCGCCGCCGTCGACGAAGGCCTGCTGGCGCTGGCCCCCAACGACAGCTGGAACCTGCTCGAAGGGCTGATGCAGACCCGCCCCTGGGGCGTGGAGACGGCCACCGCGCAAGGCGAGATCGTCGGCCGCCGCCACTACGGCCGCAAGGCGCTGCCGCCGGGCGGTGGCGGTGGCCGCAACCCGACGCGCGAGCTGTTCGACACCCTGCTGCTGTGGCGCGGCACCGTGAAGCTGGACGCCAGGGGCGAAGCCGAGATCGACGTGCCGCTCAACGATTCGCTCACCAGCTTCCGCCTGGTGGCCGTGGCCGATGACGGGCTGCAGCGCTTCGGGACTGGCAGCGCCAGCGTACGCGTCAGCCAGGACCTGCAGATGCTGCCCGGCCTGCCGCCGCTGGTGCGCGAAGGCGACCGCTTCGATGCCGGCTTCACGCTGCGCAACACGACGACCAGGGCGATGAACGTGAAGGCCTCGCTGGCCGGTCCCGGTGCGCCGCTGGCGCCGCAGACGGTCGCGCTGGCCCCCGGCGCGGCGGCTGAAGTGAAGTGGTCGCTGCAGGTGCCCGAAGGTGGGAGCAAGCTCGAATGGACGGCGACCGCCGAAGACACCGGCGGCGCCGCGCGCGACCGCGTGAAGGTGGTGCAGGCGGTGCAGCCGGCGGTGCCGGTGCGCGTGTGGCAGGCCAGCCTGCAGCCGCTGGACGGCGGCGTCACGATTCCGCTCGCGGCGCCGGCCGGCGCGTTGCCGAACGTGGGCGGCGTGCGCGCGACCTTGCAGCCGAAGCTGTCCGGCGCGCTGCCGGGCCTGCAGCGCTTCTTCGAGCGCTACCCCTACAGCTGCCTGGAGCAGAAGGCTTCAAAGGCGATCGCGCTGCACGACGCGGCGGCCTGGCAGTCGCTGGGCAACGAAGTGGCGGGTTACCTGGACCGAGACGGCCTGGCGAACTACTTCCCACCGCGCCCCGAAGACGCCGCGCGCGGCAGCGACCGCCTCACCGCCTACCTGCTGGCTGCCGCGCACGAAGCGGGCCTGGCCTGGCCCGACGCCGCGCGCGACGCCATGCTGCAGGGCCTGGCCGCGTTCGTCGAGGGCCGGCTCGAGAGGCGCTTCAACGCGCCGCGGCCCGACATGGGCGTGCGCAAGCTGGCGGCGCTGGAGGCCTTGTCCCGCTTCGGCCGCGTGCAGCCAAGGCAGCTCGGCGTCATCGAATGGACCCCGAACCAGTGGCCCACCGCTTCGCTGCTGGATGCATGGAGCCTGCTCGACCGCGTGACCGAAGCGCCGGACCGCGCGGCGCGGCTGGAGGAAGTGCAACGCCTGCTGCGCGCGCGGCTGGTGCAGGGCGGCACCACGCTGCGCTTTGCCACCGAGGCCACCGACAACTGGTGGTGGCTGATGGACAGCGCCGACGGCAACGCGGCGCGCCTGGTGCTGGCCGCGGCGTCGTCGCCCGCGTGGAAGGAAGACGTGCCGCTGCTGGTGAACGGCGCGCTCGCGCGCCAGCAGGGCGGCGCCTGGACCACCACCACCGCCAACCTGTGGGGCGTGCTGGCGCTGGAACGCTTCAGCCAGCGCTTCGAATCGCAGCCGGTGGCCGGCCGCAGCACGCTGGCGGTGGGCGCCATCGCGCGCAGCGTCGACTGGAAGGCCAGCCCGCAAGGCGCGAGTGAACTGCTGCCCTGGGGCCCCGCGCTCGCAGCCCGGCATGAAGGCAGCGGCCGGCCGTGGCTTTCGGTGCAGGCGCTGGCCGCGGTACCGTTGACGCAGCCGATGGCCGCCGGCTACCGGGTGACGAAGACCACGACCGTCACCGAACGCAAGGCTGCGGGCGTGCTCTCGCGCGGCGACATCGTCCGCGTGCGGCTGGAGATCGAAGCCATCGGCGACATGGCCTGGGTGGTGGTCAGCGACCCCGTGCCCGCCGGCGCCGCGCTGCTGGGGGGCGGGCTGGGTCGCGATTCGGCCATCGCCACCCGCGGCGAGAAGCGCGAAGGCAACGCCCGGCCGACCTTCGAGGAACGTGCCGCCGACGCCTGGCGCGGCTACTACGAATGGCTGCCGCGCGGCCGCCACGTCGTCGAATACACGATGCGCCTGAACACCGCCGGCCGCTTCGCGCTGCCGCCGACGCGGGTGGAGGCGATGTACGCACCCGAGACCTTCGGCGAACGGCCGAACGAGGCGGTCGAGGTGCGGCCTTGAAGCGCCTGGCGGCACTGCTGCTCGCGGCCGCGCTGCCGGCCTTCGCGCTGCCTTCGTTCGAAGCGGTGAAGCGCGACTTCGGGCCCAGCGACGTCGAACTGCTGGACCGCCACGGCGCCCCGCTGCAGGTGCTGCGCATCGACGAGGCCGTGCGCCGCGGCCCCTGGGTGCCGCTGGACCAGGTCTCGCCCGCGCTGCGCGCCGCCGTGGTGCTGGGCGAGGACCGCCGCTTCTGGGAACACGCCGGCGTCGACTGGCGCGCGCTGGTGGGCGCCGCCTGGGACAACCTGCGCCGCGAACGCGTGCGCGGCGCCTCCACGCTGACCATGCAGCTGGCCGGCCTGCTGGACGACGACCTGGCGCGGCCCGCCGGTGGCCGCAGCATGCGGACCAAGCTGGCGCAGATGGCGCGCGCGCAGGAGATCGAAGGCCGCTGGACCAAGCCGCAGATCTTCGAAGCCTGGCTCAACCTGGTGCCGCTGCGCGGCGACAACGTCGGCGTGCCGGCGGCGGCCTGGGCCTTGTTCGGCAAGCGCGCCGGCGGACTGGACAGCGTGGAAGCCGCGCTGCTGGCGGTGCTGGTGCGCGCCCCGAACGCACCGGCCGCCGTCGCCGCGCGCCGCGCCTGCGATCTGCTGCAGCAGCAGCGCCTGGCCTGCACCGGCGTCGAGGCCACCGCACAGCAGGCCTTCGCGCGCCGGCCCGGCGCCGCAGCGGGCGAAGTGCTGGCGCCCCACTTCGCGCGCGCCTGGCGCGCCGCCGGCGGCGGGCCGCGCACCACGCTCGACGCCGGCCTGCAGCGCCTGGCGCGCGCCGCGCTGGCGCGCCAGCTGGCCGAACTGCGCGGCCGCAACGTCGACGACGGCGCCGCCATCGTGATCGACAACGCCAGCGGCGAAGTGCTGGCCTGGGTGGGTTCGGCCACCGGCGGCGGCGTCGACGCGGTGCTGGCGCGCCGCCAGCCCGGGTCCACGCTCAAGCCCTTCGTCTACGCGCTGGCCTTCGAGAAACACCTGCTCACGGCGGCCAGCCGGCTGGACGACACGCCGCTGGAACTGGCCGAAGGCACCGGCGTCTTCGCGCCGCAGAACTACGACAAGGGCTTCAAGGGCGAGGTCAGTGCGCGCGTGGCGCTGGGCTCCAGCCTCAACGTGCCGGCGGTGCGGGTGGCGCAGATGGCGGGCCAGGACGCGGTCTTCGAAAGGCTGCAGCGTGCCGGCCTGGGCCTGAAGGAAAGCGCCGGCTTCCACGGATCGGCGCTCGCGCTGGGCAGTGCCGAGACCACGCTGGCCGACCTGACCAACGCGTACCGCATGCTGGCCAACGGCGGCCTCTGGAAGCCGCTGGCGCTGCGGATCCGCGAGCCTTCGAGGCGCGTCTTCGACATCGCCACCGCCTGGCTGGTGGCCGACATCCTGGCCGACAACGCGGCACGCGCCGTCACGTTCGGCTTCGACAGTCCGCTGGTCACGCGCGGCTGGGCGGCGGTGAAGACCGGCACCAGCAAGGACCTGCGCGACAACTGGTGCCTGGGTTTCACGACCCGCTACACGGTGGGCGTGTGGCTGGGCAACGCCGACGGCGCGCCGATGCACGCGGTGAGCGGCAGCGCTGGCGCGGCGCCGGTGTGGCATGAACTGGTGGCCGCACTGCATGGCGGCAGTCCTTCGAAGCCGCCGCCGGCGCCGGCCGGCGTGGCGCGCATCGAAGGCGAAGCCTTCCTGGCGGGCACCGGTCCGGCGAAGGCCGGCCGCGCGGCGCGCTTCGGCATCGACTCGCCGCGCGACGGCAGCGTGGTCGTGCTGGACCCCGACATCCCGCCCGAGCAGCAGCGCCTGGTGTTCAGCGGCGCGGCTGGCCGCTGGCAGGTGGACGGGCAGGCGGTGGGCGAAGGCGAGCGCGTGGCCTGGCTGCCGCGACCGGGCCGCCACCGGCTGCAGCGCCAGGGCGGCGGCAGCGTGGAGACGGTGGCCTTCGAGGTGCGATTCAGGCGCTGAACAGGCGTTCGACGGCGGCGTCGATCACCATGCCGCACACGCTGTAGAGCAGCGAACCCACGAGGGCGGCACCGAAGCCGGCCACTTCCAGACCCTTCAGCAGCTCGGCCGCGGCCCAGAACATCAGCGCGTTGATGACGAACAGGAACAGGCCCAGCGTGAGCACCGTCACCGGCAGCGTCAGCAGCACCAGCAGGGGCCGCACCAGGGTGTTCAGGAGGCCCAGCACGAGGGCGGCGATGAGGGCCGAAGCGAAGCTCGCGACCTTCACTCCGGGAAACAGGTGGGCCACCAGCAGAAGGGCACAGGCCAGCAGCAACCAGCGCACGAAGATCTTCATGTCGCGCATCGTAGCGTTGCGCGGACGCCTTTTACCTATGAAAAACGCTTCTCTTGCCTAGGGAAGCGCAGTACGATCGCGCCTGCACGGCGTCCCCAGCAGACGTGAGTCGCATCGCAGAACACGCGCAGCGCCGGCATCCGAGCAACAACTGACGGAGAACATCCACATGGCAACTGCGAAGAAGGCGGCGGCGAAGAAGGCCCCCGCGAAGAAGGCGCCGGCGAAGAAGGCCGCCCCGGCCAAGAAGGCCGCTCCCGCGAAGAAGGCGGCCCCGGCCAAGAAGGCGCCGGCCAAGAAGGCCCCGGCCAAGAAGCGCACCCCGAGTGCCGCGTTCATGAAGCCCATGTCGCCCAGCGCCGCGCTGGCCGCGGTCATCGGCGACAAGGCGCTGCCCCGCACCGAGGTGACGAAGAAGGTCTGGGAATACATCAAGAAGAACGGCCTCCAGGACAAGGCCAAGAAGACCATGATCAATGCCGACGCCAAGCTGAAGGAAATCTTCGGCCGCGCGCAGGTGACCATGTTCGAGATGACCAAGCTCATCTCCAACCACCTGAAGTGATCCGGGGCGCGGGCCGTGTGGCCCGCGGTTCCTGCCTCCAAGGCCGGCTGTTCGCCGGCCTTCTTCATTGCGGCGTCGAAGCCAGCGTCTCGGCGCACCAGGTGCGCATCCCCTCGTCGCCGACCTCCAGCAGCAGTGCCGCCATGCGTTCGCGCTGCCGCCCGGCGGCCGCGGCGTCGCCGGCGGCGCGGTGGGCGTGCACCAGCGCTTCGTGGGCGAAGAAGCGCTCGGCGGCATCGGCGCCGTTGGCTTCGCAGACGCGCAGGCATTCGCGCGCGTGCTGCAGGGCCGGTGCGCCCTGGCCGATGGCGGCGTGGCACATGGCCAGCTGGTAGTCGGCGCGCTCCGCGTTCATCCAGTTGCCGGCCTTCGCCCAGGCGCGCTTCGACAGCTGGGCGATCTCGATCATCAGCGCGTCGCGCGCGGCATTCCCGCGCGGGCCCAGGCGCAGGGCGAGGGCCAGGTTGTTGCAGGCCACGGCGTAGGACCGCCGCACGCCGGGGTCTTCGTCGCCGGTGGCTTCGGCCTCGGCGTCGATAAGACGAGCGCGGCCCTGCGGCAGGCGGCCGGCCTCGATCTCGGCCGATGCCAGGTCGGACAGCGGACCCCAGCGCAGGGCGGCCGGCAGCGGCGGCGGCGTGCCGCCTTCCATCGTCTCGGCGGCCCAGAGTGCGGCGCCGCGCGGCGCGACGCGGCACCCCCCGGCCGGCACGCGGGCGACGAAGCCGCGCAGCGCGGCGGCGTCGCCCAGGTGGCCGATGGCCACGTGGCGCGCCAGGCGCACGGCCTCGGCGCCGATGGCGTCGTCGGGCAGCGCGGGCGCGCGATCGGTCAGTTCGGCCAGCAGCGTCTTCGATTCGCGGTCGTGGCGCTCCCAGGCGGCGTCCAGCCAGCGGCGCAGGTCGGTCGGTGCTTCGGTCGTGGTGCTGCTCATCGCGGGTCTCCTTTCGTCCACAGTGAGGCCATCTCGGCACGGTGCTCGCGGTCGTGCGCCACCATCGCGGCCAGCACGTCGCCGGCGGTGCTGGCGCGGCCGGCGAAGTGCGCCGGGCGGGCGAGCACCGCTTCATCGAAGGCGGCCAGCGCGCGCAGCGTGCGGGCGCGGGCGCTGCCGAAGCGGCGCACCGCGCCCCGCCAGGGGCGGTGGCGGTAGTCGCGTTCGGCCGCCAGGCGGTCGCCGTCCACGCCCGGCAGGCGCGGCCGGTCTTCGGCCAGCAGGCGTTCGAAGCGCGGCGTCCAGCCCAGTTCTTCCAGGTCGGCCAGGTGCTGCACGTGTTCGGCGATCGAGAAGCCGCCGCCGGGCGGCGCCGTGTAGCCGCCTGCGGCCGGCAGTGCGGCGGCCACGGCGCGCAGCGCCTCGGCGGTGCCGCGCAGGTACTGCTGTGCGGCGGCCAGCGCGGCGCCGTCGGCGATGCGTCGGCCGTCCAGCGCGGCGTCGGCCGCGGCGGCGAGCAGGGCCACCACGGGGTCGCGCAGCTCACGTGCGGCCGGCGGTTCGTGCAGCGCGGCCTTCAGCGCCGCCAGCGCGGCTTCGTGCTCGCGTTCGCTGGTGGTCACCCAGCGTGCCGGCAGTGCCTGCAGCGGCAGCGGGTTCAGGTAGTGCAGCTTTTCGCGCCCGCGCCAGCGCGTGACCAGCAGGTCGGCCGCCTCCAGCGTGGCCAGGTGCTTGGACAGCGCCTGGCGCGTGAGCGCGAAGCCGGCGCCCAGCTCGCCCTGCGTCAGCCCGGGATGGTCGCGCAGGCGGTCCAGCAGCGCGCGCCGGGTGCCGTCGGCCAGCGCGCGCAGCAGGCGGTCGGTGGTGGCGTCGTCGGGGGTGTCGGTGGGGCCGGGGTTCATCGAATCATGCAACGTTTCGGTTGCATGATGAACGAGGTCGGCAGATCATGCAACCCCTGGGTTGCCTGTTTTCGCCGCTGGCTTCAGGCGGGCTGCGGCTCGGCCGTGCTCTCCAGCAGCGGCCGCAGGAAGCGCCCGGTGTGGCTGCCCTCGAACGCCGCCACGTCCTCGGGCGTGCCGGCCACCACCACGCGGCCGCCGCCGGCGCCGCCTTCGGGGCCCATGTCGACGATCCAGTCGGCCGTCTTGATGACGTCCAGGTTGTGCTCGATGACGACGATGGTGTTGCCGGCGTCGCGCAGCTGGTGCAGCACCGACAGCAGGAGGCCGATGTCGTGGAAGTGCAGCCCGGTGGTGGGCTCGTCCAGGATGTAGAGCGTGCGGCCGGTGTCGCGCTTGGACAGCTCCAGCGCCAGTTTCACGCGCTGCGCCTCGCCGCCCGACAGCGTGGTCGCGCTCTGCCCCAGCCGCACGTAGCCCAGGCCCACGTCCAGCAGGGTCTGGAGCTTGCGCGCGATGTTGGGCACGGCGCTGAAGAAGCCGTTCGCCTCCTCGACCGTCATGTCCAGCACCTGGGCGATGTGGCGGCCCTTGTAGAGGATCTCCAGCGTCTCGCGGTTGTAGCGCTGGCCGTGGCAGGTGTCGCAGGGCACGTAGACGTCGGGCAGGAAGTGCATCTCCACCTTCAGCACGCCGTCGCCTTCGCAGGACTCGCAGCGCCCGCCGGCGACGTTGAAGGAGAAGCGGCCGGCGCCGTAGCCGCGCTCGCGCGCCGCCGGCACTTCGGCGAACAGTTCGCGGATGGGCGTGAACAGCCCGGTGTAGGTGGCCGGGTTGCTGCGCGGCGTGCGGCCGATGGGAGACTGGTCGACGTTGATCACCTTGTCGAAGGCGTCCAGGCCGTCGATGTGCGAATGCGGCGCCGGCTCGGCATGGCTCTGGTAGAGCTTGCGCGCCACCGCGGCGTAGAGCGTGTCGTTGACCAGCGTGCTCTTGCCCGAGCCGCTGACGCCGGTGACGCAGGTGAACAGGCCGACCGGGATCTCGACCTCGTCGCCCTTCAGGTTGTTGCCGCGCGCGCCGACGATGGTGAGCACGCGCGCGTCGGTGCTGTCGGCCAGCCGGCGGCGGCGCCTGGGCACCGGAATGGCCAGCGTGCGCGCCAGGTAGCGGCCGGTCAGCGACTCCTCGTGGGCCGACACCTCGTCGGGCGTGCCCTGGGCGACGACGCGGCCGCCGTGCACGCCGGCGCCCGGGCCCATGTCCACCACGTGGTCGGCGGCGCGGATCATGTCCTCGTCGTGCTCGACCACCAGCACGCTGTTGCCCAGGTCGCGCAGGTGCTTCAAGGTGCCGATGAGGCGCTCGTTGTCGCGCTGGTGCAGGCCGATGCTGGGCTCGTCCAGCACGTACATCACGCCCGACAGCCCGCTGCCGATCTGGCTGGCCAGGCGGATGCGCTGTGCCTCGCCGCCCGACAGCGTGTCGGCACCGCGGTCCAGGCTCAGGTAGGCGAGGCCGACGTCGTTCAGGAACTTCAGGCGCGAGCGGATCTCGCGCACCACCTTGTCGGCGATCTCGGCCTTCGCGCCTTCGAGCTTCAGGCCCTGGAACCAGGCCAGGGTGTCGGCCAGCGTGGCGTGCTCGACCTCGTAGATCGGGCGCCCGCGTTCGTGGCCGCCGGCCGGCTGCACGAACACGTGGCGCGCCTCGCGCCGCAGGCGGGTGCCATGGCACTGCGGGCAGGGCTTGGCGGCCTGGTAGCGCGCGAGTTCCTCGCGCACCGCGACCGAATCGGTCTCGCGGAAACGGCGTTCGAACGTGGGGATGATGCCTTCGAAGGGGTGCCAGCGCTTGACGGTGCGCGAGCGCCCGCCCTTGCCGGCCTCGGCCTTGTAGGTGAAGGAGATCTCCTCGGTGCCGCTGCCGTGAAGCAGAACGTCGCGCGCCTTCTTCGGCAGGTCTTCGAACGGCGTCTCCAGGTCGAAGGCGTAGTGCGCGGCCACGCTTTCCAGCAGCGTCCAGGTGTAGGCGTTTCGGCGGTCCCAGCCCTTCACCGCGCCGGCGGCCAGGCTCAGGCTGGGGAAAGCGACCACGCGTTCGGGGTCGAACACCGTCACCTGGCCCAGGCCGTCGCAGGCCGGGCAGGCGCCGACCGGCGAGTTGAACGAGAACAGGCGCGGCTCCAGTTCCGGCAGCGAATAGCTGCACACCGGACAGCCGAAGCGGCTGCTGTACAGGTGCTCGCGGCCGGAGTCGATTTCCAGCGCGATGGCGCGCTGGTCGGCGATGCGCAGCGCCGCTTCGAAGCTTTCGGCCAGGCGCTGCTTCATGTCGCCGCGCGTCTTCACGCGGTCGACGACGACGTCGATGTCGTGCTTGTCGACCTTCTTCAGCCTGGGCAGGTCGTCGGCCTCGACGATGCGGCCGTCGACCCGGAAGCGCACGTAGCCGCGCGCGCGCATGTCGTCGAACAGCTCGGCGAACTCGCCCTTGCGGTCGCGCACCACCGGGGCCAGCACCATGAGCTTGGTGTCCTCGGGCAGCGCGAGCGCGGCGTCGACCATCTGGCTCACGCTCTGCGCCGCCAGCGCCACGCCGTGGTCGGGGCAGAAGGGGGTGCCGGCGCGCGCGTAGAGCAAGCGCAGGTAGTCGTGGATCTCAGTCACCGTGCCCACCGTGCTGCGCGGGTTGTGGCTGGTGGCCTTCTGCTCGATGCTGATCGCCGGCGACAGCCCTTCGATGACGTCGACGTCGGGCTTGTCCATCAGCTGCAGGAACTGGCGCGCGTAGGCCGAGAGGCTTTCCACGTAGCGCCGCTGGCCTTCGGCGTACAGCGTGTCGAAGGCCAGGCTGGACTTGCCCGAGCCCGAAAGCCCCGTGATCACCACCAGCGCTTGCTTGGGGATGTCGAGGTCGATGTTCTTCAGGTTGTGGGTGCGGGCGCCGCGAACTCTGAGCATGAGCGTCGTCAAGGTGAACCGGCCATCATAGCCACACACGGATTCGCGCGCGCAGTACCATGAAGGTCATGAGACGCAGGCTGCTTTCCTTGCTGGCCGCCGCGCTGCTCAGCGGTTGCGGCGGCGGTGTCTTCTTCGCACTGGACGGCGACGACCCGCCTTCGGTGAGCCTGGCGGTGAATCCCACCACCGCTTCGCCCGGCCAGGTGGTGCGCCTGGTGGCCGCGGCCAGCGATGACGACTACGTCGACGGCGTCGACTTCTACCGCATCGACCCCGACGGCCGCAGCTTCTGGGTCGGCGGCGACGGCCGCGGGCCGTGGGAGATCGACGCCGTGATCCCCACCACGGTGGCGCGCGGCAACACGGTCTGGTTCTTCGCCCGCGCCTTCGACAGCGTGGGCCAGTCGACCGACAGCCGGCTGGTCGCGGTGACGGTGCAGTAGGGCGTCAGATCCGCGGCGAGATCCGCATCTGCGGCCGCGGGCGGGGTGCCTGACGCGCGAGCGTCAGGTCCAGCGTCTGGAACTGCTGCCCCAGCTGGCGCAGCGTGTCCAGCACCTGCAGTGCGAGCTTGCGTTCGTCGGCGTTCAGGTCCTCGCTGTTCACCAGTTGCGCCACCTGGTCCCAGCTCGGGTCCTGCAGGCCTCGGCTGCGCAGCATCTCCTCGGCCAGCGCCAGGAAGCTGCGCAGGCGCACCTGCTGGTGCACCGGCCAGCCGGGTCCGCTGGTCGGGTTGAAGCGCGCGTCCAGGGTCTCGGCGGCGTATTCGCCGGCGTCGGACAGGCGGGCGATGTTCTCCTTGGGCATGTTCAGGTTCAGGCCGCCTTCGTCGGCACGCTGGCTGATCTGCACGATGCGGTCGCGGTAGCCCGGGTACGGGAACAGGATCTGGTCGCGCCAGTTCTGCATGGTGTCGACGATGCGGCCGAGGAAGTCGAACAGGCCGAAGATCGAATCGTCCTTCGGCGGCGCCCAGTACTGCGAACGGCCGCCGCGGTTGTCGGCCAGGTAGACGCGGCCGGTCTGCTCGCGCGCCTTCTTCTTCGGGTCGATCGGGTAGCGCGGGTGCTCCTGCTTCAGGTTCACCGCGAAGGTGGGGCGGCCCGGCAGCGCGGCGTCGAAGAAGTGCAGCGGCATGTTGCTGGCGATGCCGCCGTCGGAGAACCACACCTTGGTGGGCACGGGGTCGGGCCCACCCGGTTCCTGCAGGCTGCGGTCGATGGCGTACAGGGGCACTGCCGACAGCAGCACCGGGAACGACAGGCTCATGCGCACCGCCACCACCACCGGCAGGTGGCGGTTCGGCGGCAGCCGGCGCAGCGGCTGGCCTGCGGGGCCGACGACGGGCGGGCGGCCGGCGTCCATCGCGGCGGCGACCTGGTCGAACCAGTCCATCACGCGCTTCGGGAACAGCGCGGCCCATTCGGTGGGGTCGTAGTAGAAGCCGCCGGTGCCTTCGCGCCAGGGCAGCGCGTAGCAGACCTGCTGGCTGATGGCGGTGGTCATCACCTGCAGGTCGACCTCGCGCTCGGACACCGGGCGGTCGGGCCTGTCGCCGGGCTGCGGCTTGTCATCGTCCTCGCCCCACAGGTCGCCGAAGGTGAGCGGGCGGCCACTGGCGGGACGGCCGGCCAGGCCGTCGAAGAAGTCCACCATCCAGTCGGTCAGCGCCTGCGGCTGCTGGGTCTCGTCGGCCGAGTGGCCGGCGCACAGGCCCCAGCCGTTGCGGCGCAGCCCGGCCAGCAGCGACAGCACGAAGCGCACTGCCAGCACCGCGACGGTGACGGCGGCGGTGACCAGCAGCCACAGCATCACCACGCCGGTGGCCAGCAGCAGCCGGCTGCCGCCGACATGGCCCAGCCAGTTCAGCTGCCAGGCGCAGAACAGCACGCTGGCGGCCAGCCCGCCGACCACGCGCCACAGTTCCTTGCCGGGCAGGAAGGCGAAGGCGGCCCAGATGAGGGCCGAACCCAGCCCGCAGTGCACCACCAGCCAGAACGCGTCGTGGCTGTTGCGCCAGGTGAGCGTGACGACCGCGGCCACCGCCACCAGCCCCAGCAGCGCCAGCACCACCAGCGTGGTGATCCAGAACTTGCGCAGCATGGCGGCCAGCGCGCCGGCGGCCATGCCCAGCGGGTTCTTGCGGTTGAGCGTGCCCAGCAGCACGTGGAAGTGGTCGGCCAGCCAGGGCGCGGGCTTGAACAGCGTCAGCAGCTTGGAGTCCTTGCGGCCTTGCACGGCCGGGCCGCTGAGCAGTTCCGGCAGCTGTGCCAGCTGGCGGAAGGCTTCAGGGTTGCGCCCGCTCTGCCGCCCCAGTTCGGCGGCGGCGCAGCCGGCGGCGGCGATGGCGCCTGCCGAGGTGCCGCCCACGCTCTTGAAGCGCCAGTTCTCGGCCAGGCGCGCGATCAGCTTGGGGTACACCACGCCGCTGGTGATGCCGCCCTTCATCACCAGGTCGCAGGCAGGCTTGGTTTCGCTCAAGGCAGGCTCCATGTCGAAGGACGCCGATTGGGCGCGCAGCGCCGGCCGCCGTCAACGGGCGCTTTCATCCAAACGTGGGGCGGCGTCCTCAGGCCCCGGCGCTGTCCAGCACGCGCAGGATCTCGCGCCCGTAGGCTTCCAGCTTCTTCGCGCCGACGCCGCTGATGCCTGCCAGCGCGTCCAGCGTGGCGGGGCATTCGCGCGCCATCTCCGCCAGCGTGGCGTCGTGGAACACCACGTAGGCCGGCAGGTTGTGTTCCTTCGCCACTTCGGCGCGCCAGGCGCGCAGGGCGTCGAAGCGGCGTTCGCCGGCCTCGTCCAGCGGCAGCGGCGGCGCCTTGGCGCGGCCGGGTTTCGCCCCCTTCGAGAACTTGCCGCGCTTCGGCGCTTCCACCGGCACGCGCAGCAGCAGCTGCACCTCGCCGCGCAGCACCTCGCGCGAGCTGGCGGTCAGCTCCAGCGTGCCGTAGTCGCCTTCGGCGCGCAGGTGGCCCAGCGCCACCAGCTGGCGCAGCACGCCGCGCCACTGCGCTTCGCTGACGTCGGCGCCGATGCCCCAGGTGGACAGCCGGTCGTGCCCGTACTGCGCCACCTTGTCCGTCTGCTTGCCGCGCAGCACGTCGATCAGGTGCACGGTGCCGAAGCGCAAGCCGCCCTGCTGGTGGAAGCGGTACACGCACGACAGCGCCTTGCGCGCCGCTTCGGTGGCGTCCCAGGTGGCAGGGCTGTTCAGGCAGTTGTCGCAGTTGCCGCAGGGCTGCGACGCTTCGCCGAAGTAGCCCAGCAGGCGCACGCGGCGGCAGTCGTGCGCCTCGGCCAGCGCGAGCAGCGCTTCCAGCTTGGCGCGCTGCAGGCGCTTGAAGTCCTCCTCGGCTTCGCCCTCGTCGATCATGCGGCGCTGGTTCACCACGTCGGCCAGGCCGTAGGCCATCCAGGCGTCGGCGGGCAGGCCGTCGCGGCCGGCGCGGCCGGTCTCCTGGTAGTAGGCCTCGATGTTCTTGGGCAGGTCCAGGTGCGCCACGAAGCGCACGTCGGGCTTGTCGATGCCCATGCCGAAGGCGATGGTGGCCACCATCACGAGGCCGTCTTCCCGAAGGAAGCGGTCCTGGTGGCGCTTGCGCACGTCGGCGTCCAGGCCGGCGTGGTAGGGCAGCGCGGGAATGCCCTCGGCGCTGAGCCAGCCGGCGGTTTCCTCCACCTTCTTTCGGCTCTGGCAATAGACGATGCCGGCCTCGCCCTCGTGTTCGTCGCGCAGGAAGCGCAGCAGCTGCTTCTTGGGCTCGTCCTTCTCGACGATGGTGTAGCGGATGTTCGGGCGGTCGAAACTGGCGACGAAGAGACGCGCCGCCTCCAGCTGCAGCCGCTGCACGATGTCGGCGCGCGTGTGGTCGTCGGCGGTGGCGGTGAGCGCCAGCCGCGGCACCTGCGCGTAGCGCTCGTGCAGCTGCGACAGGCCCAGGTACTCCTCGCGGAAGTCGTGCCCCCACTGGCTGACGCAGTGCGCCTCGTCGATGGCGAACAGCGAGAGCAGCCCGCGCTCGGCCAGCGAATCCAGCATCGCCAGGAAGCGCGGCGTGAGGATGCGTTCGGGCGCCGCGTACAGCAGCACCAGGCGGCCGGCGAGCAGCTCGCGTTCGATGCGCCGCGCCTCGTCGCCTTCGAGCGTGCTGTTCAGGAAGGCGGCCGGCACGCCCAGTTCGTCGAGCGCGCCCACCTGGTCCTGCATCAGCGCGATGAGCGGCGAGACGACCACCGTCACGCCGTGCCCGGCGCGGTGGCGCACGATGGCCGGGACCTGGTAGCACAGGCTCTTGCCGCCGCCGGTGGGCATGAGCACGAGCGCGTCGCCGCCGGCCGAGACGTGGTCGACGATCTCGGCCTGCTCGCCGCGGAAGGCGGGGTAGCCGAAGACTTCGTGCAGCACCGCTTCGGGGCGGGCGGGGGCGTCGGCTTCCAGGGCTTCCATGGGTGGCGCCGATGGTAAGCGAGCGCCGTCGGGCGCCGCCTTCGCCCGCAGGTGGGCCCCCGGCCGGGGGCCCCCTCCGCCACCCGCGCCAGGGTGATGGCCGGGCGGGCGGCGCCGACTATGATGACCGCATCCATTCCACCGCCCAGCCCCAGGAGGGCCCCCATGGCCTCGGTCAACAAAGTCATCCTCATCGGCAACCTCGGCCGCGACCCCGAGGTGCGCTACGCCCCCAGCGGCAGTGCCATCTGCAACGTCACCATCGCCACCAGCCGGCAGTGGAAGGACAAGACCAGCGGCGAGAAGCAGGAAGAGACCGAATGGCACCGCGTCGTCTTCTACGACCGGCTGGCCGAGATCGCCGGTGAATACCTGAAGAAGGGTCGCCCGGTCTACGTCGAAGGGCGCCTGAAGACGCGCAAGTGGACCGACAAGGACGGCGTCGAGAAGTACACCACCGAGATCGTCGCGGCCGAGATGCAGCTGCTCGGCGGCCGCGAAGGCGGCGGTGGCGGCGGCGGCGGCGGCGGCGGCGACGACATGGGTGAGCGTTCCGCCCCCGCGCCGCGCAGCGCACCGGCGCCGCGCGCGCCGGCCGCCGGCAAGCCGGCCGCGAAGTCGAGCACCGGCTTCGACGACATGGACGACGACATTCCCTTCTGACCCCGCCGGCTCCACCGGCCCTTGCGCCGGGTCAAGGCCCTATATACGGTAGTGGGTATATTGGGGGCATCGTCTTCAAACGGAGGCCCTCATGTCGAACCTGCTCCTTCGCAGCGCCGTCCTGCTGTCCCTGGCCCTTGCGGCCGGGGCGCTTTCCGCACAACCCGCCTCCGGCCCCGCCGCCGGGGCCAGCGCGCCTGGGCGCGGTCCGGGCATGGGCATGGGCATGGGGCCCGGCCGCGGCGCCATGGGGCCGCGCTTCGGCGCCGGCATCACCCCGGGATGGACACTCATGTCGCCCGAGGAACGCAACGCCCATCGTGCCGCGATGCAGGGCATGAAGACCGCCGACGAGTGCCGCGCCTATGCGCAGAAGCACCACGAGGAGATGGCCCAGCGCGCCAAGGAGAAGGGCCAGACCCTGCCTGGGCCGCGCCGTGACGTCTGCGCCGGCCTGAAACCCTAGCCGCTTGATACCTTGTGGGGTATCTGTTAGGATACCCAACATGGTATTCAGAGCCCTCTCCCCGATTGCCGCCGCGCTGCTGCTGGCCGCCACCCCGGCGCTGGCGGCGCCGGCCGTTCCGGTTCCGGTGGTGAGCGTCGGCAGCGCCGGCGTCAGCGCCGGCTTCGAAGTCGACGCCAGCCTGCAGGCCGTGCGCCAGGGCACCCTGGGCGCGCAGGTGGGCGGCAACGTCGTCCAGCTGGCGGTGAAGGCGGGCGACCGCGTGAAGGCCGGCCAGCTGCTGGTGCGCATCGACGAACGCGACGTGCAGGCCGGCTTGGCGCAACGCGACGCCGCCCTCGTGCAGGCCGAAGCCGAGCAGCGCAACGCCAAGGTCAATGCAGAACGCACGCGCGAACTGCGCCGCCAGGGCTTCGTCAGCCAGGCCGCGCTGGACATGGCCGAGACCCAGCTGCAGGGTGCCGACGCCGGTGTGCGCCAGGCCCAGGCGGCACGTGCGCAGGCCGCGCTGGCGCGCGGCTTCGCCGCCGTCACGGCACCGTTCGACGCCGTCGTGCAGGCCACCCACGTCGACGCCGGCGACCTGGCGACGCCGGGGCGCCCGCTCGTCACCGTCTACGCACCGGGCGCGATGCGCGCCGTGGTGCAGCTGCCGGCTTCGCGCTCGCTGCAGGCGCGCACCGCCTCCGGCATCGAGATCACGCTGCCCGACGGCCGCCGCGTCAACCCGGTGGCACGCACCGAACTGCCGGGCGCCGACGCCGTCTCGCAGACCGTGGAATGGCGGCTGGACCTGCCACCGGCCGTCGCGGCCGGCCTGGTGCCGGGGCAGAACGTGCGCGTGCGCTTCGCCGGCGGCGCCGCGGCGCCGGCGGGCCAGCGGCCCACGGTGCCGGTGACGGCATTGCTGCGCCGCGGCGAGCTGACCGCAGTCTACGTGCAGCGCGGCGAAGGTTTCGTGCTGCAGGCGGTGCGCACCGGCGCCGCCGTCGGCGACGCGGTGGAGGTGCTGGCCGGCCTGAAGAGCGGCGACCGCATCGCCGCCGACGCCGTGCGCGCCGGGCTGGAAGGCGCGGTGGCGGCGAAGTGAAGACCCTGGGCATCTCGGGCCGACTCGCGCAGGCCTTCCAGTCCAACGCGCTGACGCCGCTGCTGGCGCTGGTGGCGCTGCTGCTGGGCCTGTTCGCGGTGCTGGTCACCCCGCGCGAGGAAGAACCGCAGATCAACGTCACGATGGCCAACGTGCTCATCCCCTTCCCGGGGGCGGCCAGCACCGACGTGCAGAACATGGTGGCGCGGCCGGCCGAGCAGGTGCTGTCGCAGATCGCCGGCATCGAGCACACCTATTCGGTGGCGCGGCCGGGCATGGCGGTGATCACGGTCCAGTTCAAGGTGGGCGTGCCGCGCACCGAAGCGCTGGTGCGGCTGTATGACGTGCTCAACGCGAACCAGGACTGGTTGCCCGCCGGCCTGGGCACGCTGACACCCATCGTCAAGCCCAAGGGCATCGACGACGTGCCGGTGCTGGCCGTCACGCTGTGGAGCGCCGACGCTTCCTCCGCGCGCGAACTGGAACCGGTGGCGCACACGCTGGAAGCCGAGCTCAAGCGCGTGCCCGGTGTGCGCGAGGTGCAGACCATCGGCGGCCCCGGCCGCGCGGTGCTGGTGACGTTGCAGCCGGCGCGCCTGCGTGAGCGCGGCGTCGACCTGCTGCGACTGAAGCAGACCCTGGCGGCGGCCAACCTGGGCATGCCGTCGGGCAGCGTGGTCGACTCGGGGGGCGGCCAGACGCTGGAGGTGGACACCGGCGAGTTCCTGCGCTCGGCCGCCGACGTGGCCGAGATCGTGGTCGGCAGCAGCAACGGCAAGCCGGTCTACCTGCGCGAGGTGGCCGAAGTCACCGACGGCGCCGCCCAGCCCTCGCGCTACGTCTGGTACACACCCGGCGCCGCGGCCGGCGCCGCCTCGGCGGCCACCGCCGCCGGGCATCCGGCGCTGACGATCTGGGTCACCAAGAAACCGGGGCAGAACGCGGTGGACGTGGCGCGCGCCGCGCGCGAACGCGTCGAAGTCTCGCGCAACAGCATCCTGCCGGCCGGCGTCGAGGCCACGGTCACGCGCGACTACGGCGCCACCGCGGCCGAGAAGGCCAACAAGCTGATCAGCAAGCTGGCCTTTGCCACCGGCTCGGTGATCCTGCTCGTCGGACTGGCGCTGGGCCGGCGCGAGGCCGTGATCGTGGGCGCCGCGGTGATCCTGACGCTCACGGCCACCCTCTTCGCGAGCTGGGCCTGGGGCTTCACGCTCAACCGCGTCTCGCTGTTCGCGCTGATCTTCTCGATCGGCATCCTGGTCGACGACGCGATCGTCGTGGTGGAGAACATCCACCGCCATCGCCTGCTGGACCCCGAGCGGCCGCTGCTGCAGATCATTCCCGAGGCGGTGGACGAGGTGGGCGGCCCCACCATCCTGGCCACGCTGACCGTGATCGCGGCCCTGCTGCCGATGGCCTTCGTCTCCGGGCTGATGGGCCCCTACATGGCCCCGATCCCGATCAACTCCAGCCTGGGCATGGCGATCTCGCTGCTCATCGCCTTCACCGTCACGCCCTGGCTGGCGCTGAAGCTGATGAAGCCGCACGACACGCTGGGCGACCACCCGCACGGCGCACACACGCCGGGCCGCGCCGCACGTGCGATGACGGCGGTCTTCGGCCGCCTGCTGGCGCCGCTGCTGGCCAGCGCGCGCAAGCGCTGGCTGCTGCTGGCCGGCATCCTGGTCGCGCTGGCGCTGAGCGTCGGCCTGACCGTCGTCCAGTGGGTGGTGCTGAAGATGCTGCCCTTCGACAACAAGAGCGAGTTCCAGCTCGTCGTCGACATGCCGGCCGGCACGCCGCTGGAAGACACCGCCGCCGCGCTGCACGACCTGGGCGCCTTCCTGGCCCGCCAGCCCGAGGTGCGCGACCTGCAGGGATATGCCGGCACCGCCAGCCCCATCACCTTCAACGGCCTGGTGCGCCAGTACTACCTGCGCGCCGACGCCGAGCAGGGCGACCTGCAGGTGAACCTGGTCGACAAGGCGCACCGCCACGAGCAGAGCCATGCGATCGCGCAGCGCCTGCGGCCCGAACTCGAGAAGATCGCCTTGCGCCACGGCGCCAGGCTGAAGGTGGTGGAAGTGCCACCCGGCCCGCCGGTGATGAGCCCCATCGTCGCCGAGGTCTACGGCCCCGACGAGGCCGGCCGCCAGCGCGTGGCCGCGAAGCTGGCGAAGGACTTCGCCGCCACCCCGGACATCACCGGCGTCGACACCACGCTGCGCGAGGACGCCCCGCGCGCCTTCCTGCGCGTGAACCGGCAGCGCGCCGAATCGCTGGGCATCGCGGTGGCGACCATCTCGCAGACCGTGCAGGGCGCGCTGGCCGGCGTCGACGCCGCCTGGCTGCACGACGGCCAGAGCAAGTACCCGGTGCCGGTGCGGCTGCAGCTGGCGCGCGAATCGCAGGTGGGCCTGGACGCGCTGCTGGCGCTGCCGGTGCGCGCCGCCAATGGCCAGCTGGTGGCGCTTTCGGAACTGCTGCGCGTGGAGCGCGGCGTCATCGACAAGCCGCTCTACACCAAGGACCTGCAGGGCGTGAGCTACGTCTTCGGCGACGTCGGCGCCGGCCCCTCGTCGAAGGGCACGCCCGATTCGCCGCTGTACGGCCTGTTCGGCCTGCGCAAGCACTTCGCCAGTGCGCTGCCGGCGGGTCAGGGCACGCTGGGCGAGTACTGGATCCGCCAGCCCGAAGACCCCTACCGCGCCTACGCGGTCAAGTGGGACGGCGAATGGCAGATCACCTACGAGACCTTCCGCGACATGGGCGCCGCCTACGGGGTGGGCCTGATCCTGATCTACCTGCTGGTGGTGGCGCAGTTCAAGAGCTACATGGTGCCGCTGGTGATCATGGCGCCCATCCCGCTCACCATCATCGGCGTGATGCCCGGGCACGCGCTGCTGGGGGCGCCGTTCACGGCCACCTCGATGATCGGAATGATCGCGCTGGCCGGCATCATCGTGCGCAACTCGATCCTGCTCGTCGATTTCATCGAACTGGAAGTCTCGCGCGGCATCCCCTTCGAGAAGGCGGTGCTGGCCTCGGCGGCGGTGCGGGCGCAGCCGATCGCGCTGACCGGCCTGGCGGCCATGATCGGCGCGCTGTTCATCCTGGACGACCCCATCTTCAACGGCCTGGCGATCTCGCTGCTGTTCGGCATCGCCGTGTCGACCCTGCTCACGCTGGTCGTGATTCCGGTTCTCTACTTCGCGCTGTACCGGCGGCGCCACGAAGCCTGAAGCCGTCGCGACCGTTCAATCCACTCATTTCGCAAGAAAGGCAATCTCAAATGACCGTCGACCGCCTGATCCGCATCTTTGCCGGCAGCTTCATCCTGCTGTCGCTCGCCCTGGGCGTGCCCGGCAGCCCGCTGTTCGTCAACGCCTGGTGGCTGGCCTTCACGGCCTTCGTGGGGGCCAACCTGCTGCAGTTCGGCTTCACCAACGTCTGTCCCCTGGGCTGGATCCTCAAGAAGCTAGGGGTACCGGAAGGTCCTGCATGCCCGACCCGCTGACCGGAATCGCCAACTTCGACAAAATGGACGCCGTCGTTCACCCCGCGTACGAAGGCTGCTCAATGTCCACGCTCGCCGATCAGGCCACCCGCACCGACCTGCTGAACCGGCTCAAGCGAGCCGAAGGCCAGTTGCGCGGCATCCAGCGCATGATCGAAGAGGGGCAGCCCTGCCTGGACATCGCCTCCCAGATGGCGGCGGTGCGCAAGGCGCTGGACAGCACCTACGTGCGCATGACGGTGTGCTTCATGCAGCAGGAACTGCAGTCGCGGCTGCACCTGGACGGGCGCGGCGAAGACCAGCTGACCCCCCTGCTGGACGAAGTCCAGGTCCTGCTGGGCAAGGTCCGCTGAACGAAGAGGCGCTGCGACGGCCCGCCGAGAGCGGGCGGCGCGGCGCTGACATCATGAAGAACGACACCCCCCTCAAGTTCCTGTTCCCGGGCTGGTTCGCCGTCGTGATGGGCCTGTCGGGCCTCTCGCTGGCCTGGCACCGCGCCGCGCCGCTGATGGGCGAGATGGCCGCCGCCGTGTCGCTGGTGATCGGCGTGCTCGCGGCGCTGGTGTTCGCGGCGCTGGCGGCGGGGTCCCTGCTGCGCTGGCAGCGCCACCCCGAAGCCTGGGCCGAGGACCTGCGCCACCCGGTGCGCCACCCCTTCGTGGCCACGCTGCCGATCTCGCTGCTCCTGCTGGCCACGGTGGCGGTGGCGCTGGGCCTGCGCGGCGGCGCGCTGGTCGCGCTGTGGTGGGCCGGCTCGCTGGCGCAGCTGGCCGTCACGCTGTGGGTGCTGGGCCGCTGGTGGAAGGGCAAGGAAGCCGGCGGCCTGCAATGGGCCAGCGCGACGCCGGCGCTGTTCATACCCATCGTCGGCAACGTGCTGGTGCCGCTGGCCGGCGTGCCGCTGGGTCATGCCGAATGGTCGGCGGCGCAGTTCGGCATCGGCCTGCTGTTCTGGCCGGTGGCGCTGGTGCTGGTGGTGGTGCGGCTGGCGGTGCAGGGCCCCTGGCCCGAAAGGCTGAAGCCCACCGCGTTCATCCTCATCGCCCCGCCGGCGGTGGTGGCCTTGTCGTCGCTGCAGTTCGGCGCGCCGGTGCTGGTGGCGTGGGCGCTCTGGGGCATCGCGCTGTTCAGCTTCCTGTGGGCCGGCCTGCAGGCGAAGGCGATCGCCGGGCTGCCCTTCGGCATGCCGCACTGGGGGCTGAGCTTCCCGCTCGCCGCGCTGGCCGCGCTCACGCTGCGCCTGGCCACGCCCGGCAGCGCCTTCGCGCTGCTGGCCACGCTGCTGCTGGCGCTGGCCTCGCTGGTCGTCGCCGGCCTGGCGCTGGCCACGCTGCGCGGGCTGCGCGCCGGCACCCTGCTGGCGCCCGAACCGGTGGCCACGCTGCAGCCGGCGGCCTGAGCACGCTTACCATCGCAGGCCTCAACGGAGGTCTGCCCGATGAAAGTTCAACGACGCGCCGCGGTCGCCGCCGCTGCCGCCCTGGCCCTGCTGGCCGCCGGCCCGGTGGCCGCGCAGCCGAAGAAGGACACGCTCACGCTGGCGATGACGCTGGAGCCGCCGGGCCTGGACCCGACCGCGGGCGCCGCCTCGGCCATCGCCGAGATCGTGCAGTACAACGTCTTCGAGACCCTCACCAAGATCAACACCGACAGCCGCATCACGCCGCTGCTGGCCGAAAGCTGGACCGCCAGCGAAGACCTGAAGACCTGGACCTTCAAGCTCAGGAAGGGCGTGAAGTTCCAGAACGGCGAGCCCTTCAATGCCGCGGTGGTGAAGTTCGCCTACGAACGCGCGGCCGCCAAGGACAGCACCAACAAGGACAAGGCGGTGTTCGCCAACATCGAGCGCATCGACACGCCCGACGACGCCACCGTGGTGCTGGCCCTGAAGAACGGCAACCCCGACCTGCTGTTCCAGCTGGGCCAGGCCACCGCCGTGATCGTGGAGCCCAAGAGCGCGGCCACCAACAACACCCAGCCGGTGGGCACCGGCCCGTTCAGGATGGACAACTGGGCCAAGGGCTCGGCGGTGACGCTGGCGCGCTGGGACGGCTTCCGCAACGTGAAGGACGTGAAGCTGCGCCGCGTGGTGCTGCGCTTCATCAACGACCCTTCGGCGCAGGTGGCGGCGCTGCTGTCGGGCGACGTCGACGTGTTCCCGCGCGTGGCGGCGGCGCGCAGCCTGGACCAGTTCAAGGCGAACCCGAAGTTCCAGGTCGTGATCGGCGGTTCGCGCGCCAAGACCATCCTGGCCATCAACAACAAGCGCAAGCCGCTGGACGACGTTCGCGTGCGGCGGGCCATCGCGGCGGCGATCGACCGCCAGGCGGTGATCGAAGGCGCGGCCGAAGGCTACGGCGTGCCCATCGGCAGCTTCTACGTGCCCGGCGCGCCGGGCTACGTGGACACCACGGGCCTCAACCCCTTCGACCAGGCGAAGGCGCGCGCGCTGCTGCACCAGGCCGGCGTGGCGCTGCCGCTGGAGCTGACCATGAAGCTGCCGCCCACGCCCTACGCGCGCCAGGGCGGCGAGGTCATCGCCGCCCAGCTGGCCAAGGTGGGCATCGTGGCGAAGATCGAAAACGTGGAATGGGCGCAGTGGCTGTCGGGCGTCTACGGCCAGAAGGCCTACGACCTGACCGTGATCTCGCACGTGGAGCCGCTGGACTTCGGCAACTTCGCGCGCCCGGGCTACTACTGGAACTACGACTCGGCCGAGTTCAACGCACTGTGGTCGAAGATCAACGCCACCATCAAGCCCGAGGAGCGCAACCGGCTGCTGGCCGAAGCGCAGAAGCTGGTGGCCCACGATGCCGTGGCCGCCTACCTCTACCAGCCGACCTGGATCACGGTGGCCAATGCGCGCGTGAAGGGCCTGTGGAAGGACATGCCCATCTTCGCCAACGACCTGGCGGCGCTCAGCTGGCAGTAGAAGCGCGAAGGGCGCCCGCGGGCGCCCTTCGGGTTCAGCGGTCCGCCGGGATCAGTTGACGTTGACCGCGGTCCAGGCCGCCGCCACCGCCGCCTGCTCGGCGGAACCGGCGCCGTACAGGTCGGCCGTCGCCGACAGCGTGGCCGCGCGCGCCTGCGCGTAGGTGGTGCTGGAGGTCATGTAGACCGTCAGCGCGCGGTACCAGATCTTCTCCGCCTTGTCGATGCCGATGCCGGCCAGCGTGCCGGCGCCGGTGGCCACGCGCGTGTTGCCCGCCACGCAGGTGGGGCTGGGAACGCCGGCGCTGGTGCCGGCCGCAAGCAGGAAGTAGAAGTGGTTGGCGACGCCCGAGCTGTAGTGCACGTCGATGCTGCCCACGCCCGGGTAGTAGCAGTCGGCGGAGTTGCCGTCCACGCTGGGCTTCATCATGTTGCGGATGACGCTGGTGCCGTTGGCGAACAGCTTCTCGCCGATCAGGAAGTCGGGCGTGTCGAGTGCGTTGTTGGCGTAGAACTCGACGTTCGTGCCCATGATGTCGCTCGTGGCCTCGTTCAGGCCGCCCGATTCGCCCGAGTAGACCAGCGCCGCGGTGCGCGAGGTCACGCCGTGGCTCATCTCGTGGCCGGCGACGTCGATCGACACCAGCGGGCGGATGCTCGCGTTGCCGTCGCCGTAGGTCATGCAGAAGCAGCTGTCGCTCCAGAAGGCGTTCGCGTAGTTGCGGCCGTAGTGGACGCGGCTGTTCGCGCCCTTGCCGTCGTTGGCGATGCCGTTGCGCCCGTGCACGTTCTTGTAGTAGTCCCAGGTGAGCGCGACGCCGTAATGGGCGTCGGCGGCCACGGTGGCGCGGTCGCTGGTGGCGTTGTTGCCCCAGGTGTTGTCGGCATCGGTGAAGGCCGTGCCCTTGCCGAACTGGCGGTTCTTCATGTCCAGCGTCTTGCCGCCGCCGCGCGTGCTGTCGGTCAGCGTGAAGCCGCCGGTGGCGGTCTCGGCGGTGATCGGCACGTCGCCGGCGAACAGCGTCTTGCCGGTGCCCACCGCGGGCGCGGTGTGGATGTCGTTCCAGCTGTCGACGACGGCACCGCTGGCGGCGTCGACGATCACGTGCAGCTCGAACGGCGTCTGGTCGGCCTCCTCGCCGGTGACCAGCACGTCCCAGGCCAGCAACGGCTGTTCGCCACGCGCATGCACGATGAGTTCGGCCGCGCCTTCGACCTGGCCTGCGCGATGCGCCAGCGCCGCGGCCACTGCCTCGGCGCGCGCCAGGCGCGGCGTGGTGCCCAGCACCAGCGGCGCGCGCAGCGTGCGCGAAGCGTCGAGGAAGGCGCCGCTGCGGTTGCTGTGCACGACCATGTCGCCGCCCACCACGCGCAGGCCGCGGAAGCGGCGTTCCACGCGCACGTGCTGGGCGCCGTCGGCGTCGGTCACCACGTCGCGCAGGCGGTAGCTGTCTTCGGCGCCATGTGCGGTCCGGCCGGGGAAGGCGCGGATGTGGTCGACGGCGCGCGCGAACGCGGCTTCTTCGCCGGCCGCCAGGGCGGCGCTGCCGGCAGCCAGCAAGGCGGCCGCCAGGGCCAGACGCGAAAGGGAGATCGAAGTCATCGGGGACTCGCTCGTCTTGTGAGTGGAGCGACGATGCTAGACAGGCGCCCCCCGCGGCACACCCCCCGCGAATCCGGGGGTCGCGGCGTTCAGCGCACCAGGTCCAGGCCTTCCAGGTGCCCGGCGTCGGCCCAGGCCTCCAGCACCAGGCGGCCGCCCTGCCAGCGCAGGCGGTTGATGCCGGTGTTGGGGATCTCGCATTCGCGCCGCCCGTGCAGCGGCAATTGCCGCGCGTGGCGCCACAGCGTGTCGAGCACGCCGCCGTGCGTGACCACGGCCACCGTGGCGCCTTCGTGGCGCGCGGCCAGGTCGCGCACCGCGGCCAGCACGCGTTCGGACAGCTGCACCAGGCTTTCGCCGCCGGGCAGCGCGAAGTCGGCCTGGTGGTCCAGCCACTGGCGCCACAGCTCGGGATGCAGCGAAGGCACGGCGCTCACCTCCATGCCTTCCAGGATGCCGAAGGCCTGTTCGCGAAAGGCCGCCATCGGCTGCGCGGGTTGCGCCCACACGGCGGCCAGCGCGGCGGCGGTCTGGCGCGCGCGACCCAGGTCGCTGGTGTACAGCGCGTCGGCCGGCGTGGCGGCCAGGCGTTCGGCCAGCCGCGCCGCCTGCAGGCGGCCGTTGGCGTTCAGCGGCACGTCGATCTGGCCCTGGAAGCGGTGCTGGCGGTTGGAGTCCGTCTCGCCGTGGCGGATGAAGAGGAAGCGCGTCATGCCTGCCGTCGAGTATGCATGGCAGCGGTTTCGCGATATGGGTTGACCCGATGTCGATGGCCGAAAGCGTTCGTTCTCCGCACCGGCGCCGCGCTCAGCCGAGCGCGGTCTTCACCCGCGCCGCTGCGCGCGCCGGATCTTCCTCGTGCAGCAGGTGGCCACCGGGCCAGCGTTCCACCGTGGCCCGCGGCAGGTGGCGTTCGATCACCTGGCGCAGCGGCCGTTCGGGAATCCAGCGGTCCTGCTCGCCCAGCACGAAGTGCACTTCGCTCCTAAGTGCGGCGCAGGCCGGCAGCAGCGAAGGCAGGTCGGCGGCGGCCATGAAGCTCATCGCACCGCGAACGTGCGCAGCGTCGGCGAAGACGCGCCGGTAGCAGGTCTTCTGCCGGTCCGGCAGGCGCGATCCGGTGGACGCGAGCAGGCCGTCGATCATGCCGGTGGGACCGGCCACCCGGGCCAGGAAGGAGGTCACCGCGGCCGAGGTGGCGATGGGCGTGACCACCGGCGCCAGCCACTGCCCGTATTGCGGCGGCGGCGGCACCAGCGAAGGCGCGAAGCCCAGCACCGCGTGCGGCGGCTGGGGTGCGTCGGCGGCCCAGCGCAAGGCCAGCGCGGCACCGGCGGAGTGGCCGACCACCAGCGCCGGCGCCTTCAGCTTCAGCGCCTTCAGCAGCGCGGCCAGCGCTTCGCGCAGCGCCGGCAGGGTGAGCGCCTCGGCCCTCGCGCCCGCGGTGAAGCCATGGCCCGGCAGGTCGGGGGCGAGCACGGTGGCGTCTGCGGCCAGGGTGGGCAGCATCGGCGCCCACGAGAACGAGGCGCCGCCGGAGCCGTGCAGCAACAGCACCAGCGGTCCCCGGCCGGCCAGCTGCACATGCCAGTCCAGACCCACGGCGGCCACCGCGCGGCTGTGCTCGCGCGCCGGCCAGTCCGCGGGCGGCAGGGCCACGCCTACCTGGCGAAGAGCTGCGAACGGTCCTTGAAGCTCTTGAACTCGAGCGCGTTGCCCGCGGGGTCCAGGAAGAACATGGTCGCCTGCTCGCCCACCTGGCCGGCAAAGCGGATGTAGGGCTCGATCACGAACTTGGTGCCGCCTGCGCGCAGCCGGGCGGCCAGCGCGTGGAAGTCGTCCCAGTCCAGCACCACGCCGAAGTGCGGCACCGGCACGTCGTGGCCGTCGACCGGGTTGTGGTGGTCGGCCGCGGCCTTCTTCGGTGCCAGATGGGCCACGATCTGGTGGCCGTAGAGATCGAAGTCGATCCACTCGGCACTGCTGCGGCCTTCGGGACAGCCCAGCAGGCGGCCGTAGAAACGGCGCGCGGCGGCCAGGTCGTCGACCGGAAAGGCCAGGTGGAAGGGGGCGATGCTGCTCATGCCTTCAGAACCGGTAGCTCAGCGACAGCATAGCGCTGACGCCGGTGGCCTCGCGCGTGAGTGGGCTGCTGCGCGCGTCGCCCGACAGGCTGCGCACGATGAGCGTGCCGGTGGCCAGCCACTCCGGCGTGACGGGGTAGAACACGCTCAGGTTGGCGCGCACGTCGCGCACGCCCGAACTGGCCTTGGTCTCCGGGTAGCCGCTGGCGGCCGCCTGCTCGGCGGTGACGCCGAAGAATTCCTGCATGTAGTGGCCGTTGGCCAGCGTGGCCAGCGCGGCCACGCGCAGGTAGACGCCGCTGCCGAGGTCGAAGCCGGTGCCCAGGCCGATGTCGCCCAGCAGCCCCGTGCCGGCGGCGCCGAAGCGCAGCGAGGTGGTGAGCTGCAGCTCCTGCACCAGCGCCTGGTTGAAGTAGACCCCGATCTCCGGCCGCGGGCCGATGTTGCCCATGCCGCGCAGCGCGTCGGAACGGCTTTCGCGGCGGCCGGGGTCGAAGGTGGCGCGCACGCCCAGGCGCGTGCCGCGCTGGTGCGAGAACTCGTAGCCGATGCCGTTGCCGGTGCCGGCGAACCAGCCGTCCCCCCAGCGGTAGTTCACCACCGGCAGCAGCGCGGTGCGGCGTTCGTCGCTGCCCATGTAGCGCGGGCCGTTGTAGAGGGCGCCGCCCACGCGCAGCCGGTTCGGGGTGCTGCCGTCCTCGCCGACGTAGTCGAACTCGAACTGGGCAAAGGCCGGGGCGGCCAGCAGGCAACCGGTGGCCAGGCCGGCAAGCAGACGCATCTTCACGGAGCGGGCTCCTCGCAACGCGGGCGCGTGAGGCCCGCCGAAGCCGCGCATTGTGAGGGTTGTCGTCGATCTCGACCCTCATGCCCACGGGTCAGGCGGGCGGAGCCCGGACGGCAAAGGACGGGCCCGCATATCGGGCACACTCGCCCGCGATGTCGAACCTGACCCTGCTGCCCGGCCTGGCCTGCGACGCCGGCCTCTGGAAACACCAGCTGGACGCGCTGGCGCCGCACCATGAAGTGCGGGTGGCCGACGTGCACCAGCGCTTCGACACCCTGCCGGCCATGGCGGCGGCGCTGCTGGCCGAGACGGCCGGCCCGCTGGTGCTGGTGGGCGCCTCGATGGGCGGCATGGTGGCGCTGGAGGCAGCGCGCCAGCAGCCGCATCGGGTGGCCGCGATCGCGCTGCTGGGCAGCAGCGCGCGGCCCGACACGCCGGA
The DNA here is from genome assembly GCA_044224175.1 of Rubrivivax sp. Lineage (GTDB taxonomy): Bacteria > Pseudomonadota > Gammaproteobacteria > Burkholderiales > Burkholderiaceae_C > Rubrivivax. The sequence goes on from JBGAKY010000007.1 coordinate 97,469, forward strand.
CCTCATCCGCCTGCGCACCGAAGCGATCCGCCACTTCGAGGCCGGCCGTGTCGAAGAGGTGCTGATGGCCAACGTGGCCTTCGCCTTCCACCCCGAAGCGGCGCAGCGGGGCGGCCTGGTGGCCGAGTACGTGGCGATGGTGCGGCGCGCCGGTGCCCCGCAGCTGATCCGCCAGAACCGCGCCGTGATGGCGCGCGAAGACCTGCGCCCCACGCTGCCTTCGCTGCGCTGCCCGCTGCTGCTGCTGTGCGGTGAAGCCGACCGGCTGACGCCGACCGAGGTTTCGGAAGAAATCGCCGCCGCGGTGCCGCACGCCCGGCTGGAGATCGTGGCCGGCGCCGGCCACATGCTGACGATGGAGCAGCCTTCGCGCGTGAACGCGCTGCTGCTGGACTGGCTTCAGGCCTTGGGCCGGGGCACGTAGACGCTGGCGTCCACCGTCACCAGCTCGAGCGGGAAGCGCCGCCCGGCCAGGTGGTCTTCCAGGCACTTCAGCACCAGCGGGCTGCGCATGCGCAGGTGCTGTTCGCGCATCTCGGCCGGCGTGAGCCAGAGCGTTCGCACGATGCCCGCGTCGAGCGCGCGGCCGGCGACCGCCTCGCCCACGGAACCGCAGAAGGCGAAGCGCAGGTAGGTGACGTCCTGGTCCAGCGCCGGCCGCGTGAAACGCGAGAGGTACACGCCGACCAGCGCCTCGGGCACGAAGGGGTGGGCGGTTTCCTCCAGCGTTTCGCGCACCACCGCTTCGAGCGGCGACTCGCCCGGGTCCAGGTGGCCGGCCGGGTTGTTGAGCTTCAATCCTTCGACGGTTTGTTCTTCGACAAGAAGGTAGCGTCCGCCGCGCTCCACGATCGCGGCCACGGTCACGCTGGGGCGCCATCGGTCATCGGCCATGGCGTCGATCGTAGCGAGGCGGGCGTGCAAGGGCAGCCCCTTACACTCTGCCGGATAAACACAGGTTCCGAGGAGCAGGCCCACCATGTCATTGCGCATCGGCATCCCCCGGGAAGTCTTCCCGGGCGAAAAGCGTGTCGCCACCGTGCCCGAGGTCGTCGCCAAGCTGGTCAAGCTGGGCTTCACCGTCGGCGTCGAGAGCGGCGCCGGCGACGCCGCCAACTTCGCCGACGACACCTACCGTGCCGCCGGCGCCGAGGTGGTGAGCGGCGCTGCCGCGCTGTGGGCCGGCAGCGACATCGTCTTCAAGGTGCGCCCGCCCACCGCGGAAGAAGTGGCGCTGATGCGCGAAGGCGGCATGCTGATCGGCTTCGTCTGGCCGGCGCAGAACCCCGAACTGATGCAGCAGCTGGCGGCGAAGAAGGCCACCGTGCTGGCCATCGACGCGCTGCCGCGGCAGCTGAGCCGGGCGCAGAAGATGGACGCGCTCACGTCCATGGCCGGCATCAGCGGCTACCGCGCCGTGATCGAGGCGGCCCACGCCTTCGGCCGCTTCTTCAACGGCCAGGTCACGGCGGCAGGCAAGATCCCGCCGGCCAAGGTGTTCATCGCCGGCGCCGGCGTGGCGGGCCTGGCGGCCATCGGCACCGCCGCCAACCTGGGCGCCATCGTGCGCGCCAACGACACCCGCGCCGAGGTGGCCGACCAGGTGGTCTCGCTCGGTGGCGAGTTCGTCAAGGTCGACTACGAGGAGGAAGGCTCCGGCGGCGGCGGCTACGCCAAGGTCATGAGCGAAGGCTTCCAGGCGGCGCAGCGCAAGATGTACGCCGACCAGGCCAGGGACGCCGACATCATCATCACGACGGCGCTCATCCCCGGCAAGCCGGCGCCCAAGCTGATCACGGCCGAGATGGTGCAGACCATGAAGCCGGGCAGCGTGATCGTCGACATGGCGGCCGAGCAGGGCGGCAACTGCGAGCTCACCGAGCCCGGCCAGGCGGTGGTGAAGCACGGCGTCACCATCGTCGGCTACACCGACCTGGCCAGCCGGCTGGCCAAGCAGTCGTCGACGCTGTACTCGAACAACCTGCTGCGCCTGACCGAAGAGCTGTGCAAGACCAAGGACGGCAAGGTCGACGTCAACTTCGAGGACCAGGCCATCCGCGGCCTCACGGTCATCAAGAACGGCGAAGTCACCTGGCCGGCGCCGCCGATCCAGATGCCGGCCGCGCCGGCCAAGCCCAAGGCGGTGGCTGCGGCACCGGCCGCCAAGGGCCACGGCCATGGCGCCGGCGAGCCGATGTCGGCGAAGTCGCTGGGCATCGTGTTCGGCGTCGGCGCGCTGCTGTTCGCCGGGGTGGGCCTGTTCGCGCCGGCCAGCTTCCTGTCGCACTTCACCGTCTTCGTGCTGGCCTGCTTCGTGGGCTACATGGTGATCTGGAACGTGACGCCTTCGCTGCACACGCCGCTGATGAGCGTGACCAACGCGATCTCGTCGATCATCGCCATCGGCGCGCTGATCCAGGTGGCGCCGCCGCTCATGGGCGGCGGGGGTGACCGGCCTTCGGGGCTGATCCTGGGCCTGGCCGTGCTGTCGCTGGTGCTCACGGCCGTCAACATGTTCGGCGGCTTCGCGGTCACGCGTCGCATGCTGGCGATGTTCCGCAAGTAAGAACAAGAGGCAGACCATGTCCGAAGGACTCGCCACCGTCGCCTACATCGGCGCCACCATCCTCTTCATCCTCAGCCTGGGCGGGCTCTCGAATCCCGAGACGGCTCGCCGCGGCAACCTGTTCGGCATCGTCGGCATGACGATCGCGGTGTTGGCCACCGTGCTGGGGCCGCGCGTCACGCCGGCCGGTTACGCCTGGATCGTCGGCGCGCTCGTCGTCGGCGGCAGCGTCGGCCTCTTCGCGGCGAAGAAGGTGCAGATGACGCAGATGCCGGAGCTCGTCGCGCTGATGCACAGCCTGGTCGGCCTGGCGGCCTGCCTGGTGGGCTTCGCCAGCTACGTCGACACCAGCACCGTGTTCGCCACCCCGGCCGAGAAGAGCATCCACGAGTTCGAGGTCTACATCGGCATCCTGATCGGTGCGGTCACGTTCTCGGGTTCGATCATCGCGTTCGGCAAGCTCTCGGGCCGCATCGGCGGCAAGCCGCTGCTGCTGCCGGCGCGCCACTGGCTCAACCTGGTGGCGCTGCTGGTGGTCATCTGGTTCGGCCGCGTGTTCCTGAACGCCGGCGACCATGGCGCCGGCATGACGGCGCTGCTGGTGATGACGGTGATCGCGCTGCTGTTCGGCATCCACATGGTGATGGCCATCGGCGGCGCCGACATGCCGGTGGTGGTGTCCATGCTCAACAGCTATTCGGGCTGGGCCGCCGCGGCCACCGGCTTCATGCTGAGCAACGACCTGCTGATCGTCGTCGGCGCGCTGGTGGGCAGCTCGGGCGCCATCCTCTCCTACATCATGTGCCGGGCGATGAACCGCAACTTCATCAGCGTCATCGCCGGCGGCTTCGGCACCGGCGGCGGCGCCCCGGCGCCGGCGGCAGCGGGCGCGGCGCCGGCGGGCGAGGTGTCGCCGGTCAGCGCGGTCGAGACGGCCGAGCTGCTGCGCGAAAGCAAGAGCGTGATCATCGTGCCCGGCTACGGCATGGCGGTGGCGCAGGCGCAGCACACGGTCAACGAGATCACCAAGATCCTGCGCGCCAAGGGCGTGACGGTGCGCTTCGGCATCCACCCGGTGGCCGGGCGCATGCCGGGGCACATGAACGTGCTGCTGGCCGAAGCCAAGGTGCCTTACGACATCGTGCTCGAGATGGACGAGATCAACGACGACTTCCCGGAGACCGACGTCGCCATGGTCATCGGCGCCAACGACATCGTGAACCCGGCGGCGCAGGAAGACCCGGCCAGTCCGATCGCCGGCATGCCGGTGCTGGAAGTCTGGAAGGCCCGCACCTCCATCGTCATGAAGCGCAGCATGGCCAGCGGCTACGCCGGCGTCGACAACCCCTTGTTCTACAAGGACAACAACAAGATGCTGTTCGGCGACGCCAAGAAGATGCTCGACGAGGTGCTGGGGGCGCTGAACGCCTGAGCGCCCGCCGGCGCCGGCGTCACTTCGCCGGCGTCAGGTCGTGGTCCAGGCCGTCGGGCTTCCAGCGGTCGTCACGGAAGTTGTAGCGCTTGCCGCCCGAGCCGTCGTTGCGGATGACGTAGCGGAATGGCTCGCACCCGGCCAGCGGCGGCTTGACGACGATGATCGTCGTCTCGGCGCTGCGCTCCACCTCGGCCGGCATGTCGCGTTCGCTGATGCAGGGGTCGCCCCGGCCGGACGACATCATGCGGAAGGTGGCCTTGCCGTCGTTTTCCTCGAGCGAGATGGTCGAGAGGCGGAAGTTCTCCTTCGAGTACTGGCCGCTCAGCTTGTCCTTCATGTAGGACTTGTAGTTCCAGCGCTGGGTCTCGGCCTGCGCCGCCAGCCCCAGCAGGCCGGCGGCCAGCGCCGCGGCCAGGCGGATGGTGTTGACGTTCATCGAGAGTCCTCCCTGAGTGGTGCCGGGGCCCACTGTGGAGGACGGGCGCTAGCCGAACGCTAGCGAAGGCCGTCGGTGTCCTTGTTCCACCGCTTGGCTCCTGTGACGAAGTCGGTGACTCATTTCCCCATATCTGACATTCACGGGATAGACCACAACTCCGAAGGAACCCGCCTGCAGGGCGTCTCGCATCCGGCCGTCCCCCGGGTCGTGGGGGTCTGCGACTGCGGGTCTGGCGGCTGCGGCCGCTATCGAATCCCCTGATGCTGGCCCTGTCAGCCAACCGTCAGAATCGAAACCGTCCCGGAGAGGTGCATGGAGAAGAACTGGCTGAAGCAGTACCCCCAAGGCGTGCCCGCCGAAGTCAGGACCGACCTCTATCCGTCGCTGGTTTCGCTCATCGAAGAGAGCTTTCGCAAGTACCGCGATCTGCCGGCGTACCGCTTCATGGGTCGCGTCATCACCTTCGGCCAGGTGGACGACGCCTCGCGCGCGCTGGCCGCCTACCTGCAGGGGCTGGGCCTGGCGCGCGGTGACCGCGTCGCCATCATGATGCCCAACGTGCCGCAGTACCCGGTGGCGGTGGCCGCCATCCTGCGCGCCGGCCTGGTGGTGGTGAACGTCAACCCGCTGTACACGCCGCGCGAGCTGGAGCACCAGCTCAAGGATTCGGGCGCCAAGGCCATCCTCATCGTCGAGAACTTCGCCGCCACGCTGCAGAAGGTGATGGAGGCGGTACCGACGAAGAAGGTCGTGCTGGCCGCCATGGGCGACATGCTCGGCTTCATCAAGGGCGCCATCGTCAACCACGTCGTGCGCAACGTGAAGAAGATGGTGCCGTCCTTCGAGCTGCCGGGCGCGGTGCGCTTCAACGCCGCACTCGCGCAGGGACGGCGCATGACGCTCACCGAGCCCAAGGTTGGGCCGGAGGACATCGCGGTGCTGCAGTACACCGGCGGCACCACCGGCGTCAGCAAGGGCGCGGTGCTGCTGCACCGCAACCTGGTGGCCAACGTGCTGCAGGCCGAGGCCTGGTACCAGCCAGCGCTGAAGCGCATCCCGCCGGGCGAGCAGATCGTCACCGTGTGCGCGCTGCCGCTGTACCACATCTTCGGCTTCAACACGAACATGATGCTGTCCATGCGCATGGGCGGCTGCAACATCCTCATCCCGAACGCGCGCGACATCGGCGCCGTGCTGAAGGACCTGGCCGGCCAGCGTTTCCACAGCTTCCCGGCGGTGAACACGCTGTTCAACGCCATCGCCAATCACGCCGACTTCGACAAGGTCGACTGGAGCCACCTGAAGATCAGCGTCGGCGGCGGCATGGCCGTGCAGCAGGCCACCGCGCGCCAGTGGCTGGAAAAGACCGGCTGCCCCATCTGCGAAGGCTACGGGCTCTCCGAGACCAGCCCTTCGGCCACCTGCAACCCGGTGGACAGCACGGCCTACAGCGGCAACATCGGCTTGCCGATGCCCAGCACCGAACTGCGCCTGCTCGACGACGAAGGCCAGGAAGTGCCGGCCGGCACGCCGGGCGAGATCGCGATCAAGGGCCCGCAGGTCATGGCCGGCTACTGGCAGCGCCCCGACGAGACCGCCAAGGTCATGACGGCCGACGGTTTCTTCCGCACCGGCGACATCGGCGTCGTCGACGAGCGCGGCTACTTCCGCATCGTCGACCGCAAGAAGGACATGATCCTGGTCTCGGGCTTCAACGTGTACCCGAACGAGGTGGAAGACGTCATCACGCAGATGCCCGGCGTGCTGGAGTGCGCCGCGGTGGGCGTGCCCGACGCGAAGGCCGGCGAAGCGGTGAAGGTGGTCATCGTCAAGAAAGACCCGGCCGTCACCGAAGCCGACGTGCGCGCGTTCTGCGAAGCCAACCTCACCGGCTACAAGCGGCCGAAGATCGTCGAGTTCCGCTCAGATCTTCCGAAGACGCCGGTGGGCAAGATCCTGCGCCGCGAACTTCGAGGCTGACATTCGTGTGCCTGTCGGGGTACGCTCCGGCAGTTCACACGACACTCAATGGCGCAGCGCTACCAGAAGACCGAAGCCGGGCGCGACGAGATCCGCGCGCGCCGCCTTGAACTGTCTCGACCGGCGCGCACGCTGCTGCTCATCATCGACAGCTCCAAGTCGGCCGGCGAGTGGCTGCAGATGGTCAACGGCACGACCGAAGCCGATCTGGCGCAGCTGCTGCAGGCCGGGCTGATCGGCACCGTCGAGGTCGACGTCGCGCCGGCCCCGAAGGCCGGCCCCTCGATCGACGAAGCGCTGGAGAAGTTCAGCTACCGCGAGCTTTACGACCGCCTCACGCAGGAGGCGCGGCCGCGCCTGGGCCTGGTCAAGGGCTACCGCTTCGTGCTAGAGATCGAGAAGTGCGCCGACGTCATCGAGCTGCGCAAGCTGGCGCTTCGCGTGATCGAGGAGGTGCGCGCGGCGCAGGGCGACGCCGCGGCCGGCGAACTGCGGCGCGCGCTGGGCGCCGCGCGCTGAAGCCGGCTGCGGCACACTGAGGCGCGTGAACGCACCGCGACTCTTCGTCGAACTCGCCCTCGCCCCCGGCGCCACCGTCACGCTGCCCGAAGGCGCGGCGCGCCACGTGCGCGTGCTGCGCCTGCAGCCGGGCAGCGGGGTGCTGCTCTTCAACGGCGAAGGCAGCGACTGGCCGGCGGAGATCGGGGCCATCGGCAAGCGCGACATCACGGCGCGCGTCGGCACGCCGCAGCCGGTGGCGCGCGAACTGCCCTGGCCGCTGACGCTGGCCGTGGGCATGCCGGCCAACGAACGCATGGACACGCTGGTGGAAAAGGCCGGCGAGCTGGGGGCCGCGCGGCTGCAGCCGCTGCTGTGCGAACGCTCGGTGCTGCGTCTTTCGGGCGAGCGCGCCGACCGCAAGCGCGCGCACTGGCAGGCCATCGCGGTGGCCGCCAGCGAACAATGCGGCCGCGCGCGCGTGCTGCAGGTGGCGCCGGTGCGCACGCTGGCCGAGTGGCTGGCCGGCGGCGCCATCGAAGGCCGGCGCCTCGTGCTGGCGCCTGGCGCGCCCGCGCTGCGCGACCTGGCGGCCGAAGGCGCGGCCACGCTGCTGTCCGGCCCCGAAGGCGGCCTGGCGCCGGCCGAGCTGGCGGCGGCGCAGGCCGCCGGCTTCGTGCCCGCCGGCCTGGGCGCGCGCGTGCTGCGCGCCGACACCGCACCGCTGGCGGCGCTGGCCTGGTGGGCGCTGCGCGAATGAAGCCGCGCGGCTTGTGCGGGCCGCGGCGCCCGCCGAGAATGGTCCGCTCAACGCCCGCCGGGCGGGACTGACCAGGAGACCGACATGGGACTGCTCGACACGGTGATCGGATCGCTCGCGCAAGGCGGACTGGGCGGCGCCGGCGGCGGCGGCCAGGCCGACCTGCTGCGCGTGGTGGCGGGCCTGCTGGGCAACGAAGGGCCCGCCGGCGGACTGGGCGGCCTGGTGGCGAAGTTCCAGCAGGGCGGCCTGGGCGACGTCATCGGCTCGTGGGTCGGCACCGGGCAGAACCTGCCGATAGCGCCCGACCAGCTGCACCAGGTGCTGGGCAACGACACCATCGCCAGCATCGCGCAGCAGCTGGGCGTGTCCCACGGCGACGCCGCCGGCCAGCTGGCGCAGCTGCTGCCGCAGGTGGTGGACCGCCTCACGCCGCACGGCCAGGTGCCGGCAGGCGGCCTGGGCGACATGGGCAGCCTGCTCGGCGCGCTGCTGCAGCCGCGCTGATTTGCGCCACGACGAGTACCTGCGCCACGACGCCACCGCGCTGGCCGCGCGCGTGCGCGCCGGCGAGGTCTCGGCGGCCGAGCTGCTGGCGCTGGCGCGGGCGCAGATGGCGCGCGTGCAGCCGCAGCTGAACGCACTGCTGCGCCCGCTGCCCGAACTGGCCGACTCGCAGGCCGCGAAGCCGCCGGCCGGTGCGCTCGCCGGCGTGCCCTTCCTCGTGAAGGACAGCGTGGCCGACGTCGCCGGCGTCCCCACCAGCTACGGCAGCGCTTCGCTGCGCGGCTACCTGCCGACGGAACACGCGGCGGTCCTGCGGCGGCTGCTGGAGGCCGGTGCGGTGGTGTTCGGCAAGACCAACCTGCCGGAATTCGGCCTGAAGGGCGTGAGCGATTCGCAGGCCTTCGGCCGCGTGGCCAACCCCTGGGACCCGCGGCGCGTGGCGGGCGGCTCCAGCGGCGGCTCGGCGGCCGCGGTGGCGGCCGGCGTGGTGCCGATGGCCGGCGGCAATGACGGTGGCGGCTCGCTGCGCATTCCGGCGGCCTGCTGCGGGCTTTTCGCGCTGAAGCCTTCGCGCGGACGCATCTCCAACGGCCCGGGCATCGGCGAGGTCTGGTTCGGCGCCTGCAGCGAAGGCGTGCTCTCGCGCAGCGTGCGCGACACGGCGCTCGCGCTGGACGTGCTCTGCGGCCCCGAGCCGGGCGACCCCTTCGTCAGCGCGCCGCCGGCCGAGCCCTTCGTGCGCGCGTTGCAGCGGCCGCCGCGGCGCCTGCGCATCGGCTTTTCCACCGCCTCGCCCATCGGCACGGCCGTGCACCCCGAAGCGGTGGCCGCGGTGCGCGAGGCAGCCGCGCTGCTGCAGCGCCTGGGCCACGAAGTGGAGGAAGCCGCACCGGCAATCGACGGCCACGCGCTCGCGCAGGCCTTCGTGCACCTGTACCTGGGCCAGATCCCGGCCACCATGGGCTGGGCGATGTCGCTCGGCGCCAGGCCGGCAGACTTCGAGCTGCTCACGCGCGTGATGGGCGTGCTGGGCCAGGCCGTGGGTGCCGGCACGCTCACCGGCCAGCTGGTGGCCTGGAACGGTTTCGCGCGCCAGCTGGGCGCGTTCCACGCCCGCCACGACGCCTGGCTCACGCCCACGCTGGCCGCGCCACCCATGCTGCATGGCGCGATCGACCCGCCACCCGCGCTGCGATTCGCACTCGGCCTGCTGTGCAACACCGGCCTGCTGGGCCTGCTGGCGCGCGCCGGTGCGCTGAAAGGCACGGTCGACAAGCTGGCGGTGGAGAACCTCACGCCCTACCCGTTCACGCAGCTGGCCAACCTGACCGGCACGCCGGCAATGAGCGTGCCGCTGCACACCACCGCCGAAGGGCTGCCGCTGGGCGTGCAGTTCGTGGGCCGCATGGGCGACGAAACCACATTGCTGCAGCTGGCGGCCGAACTGGAAGGCGCCGCGCCCTGGTTCGACCGCCTGCCGACGATCGCCTCGGCGCCGGACTCAGCGCCTTAGGGCCAGCAGCATCTCGTGCACCTCGTAGGTCATGACGGCGAGGAACAGCGTGAGTGCGATGTAGACCAGCCCGTACTGCCACTTCACCGCCGTGCTCACCGCGTAGTAGCCCTGCGCCTCGGGGCTGTCCTTGCGGAACTTGATCGCCTTCCACACCTGCGGCGCCGCCATCAGCGCGATCAGCAGCACCAGCACGCTGGGCCGCCACAGGAAGTAGGCGCCCAGCACCGGCACGCCCAGCAGCCAGATGCGCGGCGACAGCACGGCCGTGATGCGCCCGCCGTCCAGCGGCGACAGCGGGATCAGGTTGAACAGGTTCAGGAACAGGCCTGCGTAGGCCACCGCCAGCAGCCAGGGCGCGTCCCAGCTGCGTGCCAGCAGGTAGGCCACCAGCGCGCCGATCGTGCCGACGAAGGGCCCGCCCAGGCCCACGTAGGCCTCGGTCTCGGCGTCGTGCGGCAGGTCCTTCAGCTCGATCCAGGCACCCAGGAAGGGGATGAAGGTGGGCAGTCCCACTGCCAGCCCGCGCTGGCGCGCCGCGATGTAGTGCCCCATCTCGTGCACGAACAGCAGCACGATGAAGCCGGCCGCGTACTTCCAGCCGAAGACGAAGGCATAGGCCACCAGCGACAGCAGCATGGTGCCGCCGCTGGCGAACAGCTTGCCGAGCTTGGCGCCCGACAGCAGCAGCAGCAGGAGCTTGATCACCCGGCCTTCTTCCGCCTGAAGATCCTCGTCGCCGCGCCGCCCAGCAGGGCCAGGCCGACGAGGATGAGCTTGGCGAACTTGGCGAAGAAGGCGGCGGCCAGCGCCAGCAGGCCCAGCTTCTTGGCCGCGACGCCGGCCACCAGCGCGGCCAGGCCGTATTCGGCGGTGCGGTCGGTGCTGCTGTTGAAGTCGGCGTAGCGCCGGCCTTCGTCGAACGAGAGCGAAGCCAGCAGCGAATGCGCCAGCGGCTTGTGTGCCGCGAGCGACTTCATGTCGGTCACCAGGTTCAGGCTGAAGTAGCCCTCGCGGCCCAGCACCAGGGTGTTGTAGTTGACGCCCTGGCCGGCGTCGGCCGGCGCGCCCTTCTCGCGTGCCGAGACCGCCCACACCAGGCGGTGGGAGGCGGCGTCGTAGGCCGGGCGTTCGGCCCATCCCAGTACTTCCAGCGCGGGCACGCCCATCCTGGAGCGTTCCTCGTTCGCGGCCTCGGTGCCTTCCTTCAGGTTCTTGAGCAGGTCGTCGGCATTCCAGTCGCGCGCGTCGTCATCGGGAATGTGGCCGGCGTCCAGGTAGCGCAGGGTGGCGAACCAGCCGGCGTCGCCGCCGGGGAAGACCAGGCCGTGCAGCTTGTCGTCGGTGCCGGGGTTGCCCATGGCGCGCAGCAGGCGGCCGGCCTGCGGCTGCGGAATGAACACGTGGCCGGCCGGCACCTTCAGCCTGCCCTGGCCGGCCACGGCGACGTCGGCCGGACCTTCCAGCGCCGCGCGGCGCGCGTCCTCGAACGCCTTCTGCTCTTCCGCCGCGCCTTCGGCTTGAAGCGCGCCGGCGGGCAGCAGCAGGCAGGCGGCCAGCACCGCCGCCAGCACCGCCGCCAGCAGCGCCTTCATGCGCCTTCGGCCGCGATCTGGCGCAGCGCCTGTTCGAACACCTCGGGCGGCTGCCCGCCCTGGATCAGGTGGCGCCGGTTCACCACCACCGAAGGCACCGAGTGGATGCCCAGGCGCAGCCATTCCTGTTCTTCGGCGCGCACCTCGGCGGCGAACTCTTCGGAGGCCAGGATCTGCGCCGTGCGTGCCGCGTCGAGGCCGACCGAGGCTGCGACTTCGGTGAGCACACCATGGTCGGCCGGGTTGCGGCCCTGGCCGTGGTAGGCCTCGAGCAGCGCGCGCTTGAGTTCGTGCTGGCGCCCTTCCAGGCCGGCCCAGTGCAGCAGCCGGTGGGCGTCGAAGGTGTTCCAGATGCGCGAGCGCTGGCCGAAGGCGAATCCCAGTTCGGCGCCGCGGGCGCGGATGTTCGCGCGCGTGGCCTCGAACTGCGCCGGGCTGCCGCCGTACTTCTTCACCAGGTGCTCGTCGATGTCCTCGCCTTCGGGCGCCATCTGCGGGTTCAGCTCGAAGGGCTGGAACGAGAGTTCCACCGCCACTTCGGGGCCCACCTTCTCCAGAGCGCGCTCCAGTGAGGCCAGGCCGATGGCGCACCAGGGGCAGACGACGTCGGAGACGAACTCGATCTTCAGCGGCTTCAGTGCCATCACGCTTCCTCCTTCTTGTGCGAACCCGCCACCATATCGAAACGGAACAAGCGGCACTCGATGGGGCCGTTCCACATCGGCACGCGCCGGCTTTCCTTCAGCCGCATCAGCGTGGGCAGCTTCATCTCGGGCGACAGCACCCAGGCGGTCCAGCCGGCGTACTGCCGCTTCCAGTGCGCGGCCAGCGCGGCGAAGAAGTCGGCCGGCGTGCCGCCGCCTTCGAAGCCCTGGCCGGTGCTGCCCTGGCCTTTCGCACCGATCCGTTCACCATACGGCGGGTTCATCACCAGCGTGCCGCTGGGCGCCGGGGCGGGGCGCTGCAGCGCGTCGGCGGTCTTGAAATCGATCGCCTTCGCGACGCCGGCGCGTTCGGCGTTGCGGGTGGCGAAGTCGGTCATGCGGAAACTCACGTCGCCGGCGAACACCGGCACCTGCGGCGCGTGCACGCGCGCCTTCGCGGCGGCCTTCAGCTCGCGCCAGGCGGCGGCATGGTCCTGGAAGGGGCGCAGCCGTTCGAAGGCGAAGCGGCGGTTCAGCCCGGGGGCGATGCCACAGGCCAGCTGGGCGGCTTCGATGGCGATGGTGCCGGCGCCGCAGCAGGGGTCCAGCAGCGGGCCGTCTTCGGCGCGGCCCTGCCAGCCGGCGGCCGCCAGCATCGCGGCGGCCAGCGTTTCCTTCAGCGGCGCTTCGCCCTTCGCTTCGCGCCAGCCGCGCTTGAACAAGGCCTCGCCCGACAGGTCGGCATAGATCGCGGCGCGTTCGGGGCCGGCGAACAGCGCGACGGCCAAGTCCGGATGCCGCGTGTCGACGCTGGGCCGAGCGCCGGCGCGCTCGCGCATCACGTCGCAGACGGCGTCCTTCACGCGCAGGGCGGCGAAGTTCAGGCTCTTCAGCGGCGAGCGCGACGCGTTCGAGTCCACGCGCAGGGTCTGCTCGGGCGTGATCCAGTCGGCCCAGGGCACGCGGCGCGCGATCTCGTAGAGCGCGTGCTCGTCGCGATACGGCCCTTCGGCCAGCGGCCACAGCACACGCTGCGCGAGCCGGCTTTCCAGGTTCAGCGCCATCGCCGCGCGTTCGTCGCCTTCGACCCACACGCCGCCGCGCGAGGCCTCGGCCGCGCGGCCGGCGATGCGCGTGGCTTCCTCCGCCAGCAGCGCCTCGGCGCCGCCGGCACAGGGCAGGAAGAGCAGGGCCATCAGATCGCCCGGCGCAGCGAGGCGGGCGCGATCTTCAGCGCTTCGCGGTACTTGGCCACCGTGCGGCGCGCGACGTGGATGCCCTGTTCCTCGAGCATCTGGCTGAGCTGGCTGTCCGACAGCGGCTTGCTCGCGTCTTCGGCGCTCACCAGCTGCTGGATGAGCGCGCGCACCGCGGTGCTGCTGGCATTGCCGCCGGCTTCGGTGTTGAGGCTGGAGCCGAAGAAGTACTTCAGCTCGAAGGTGCCCTGCGGCGTGGCCATGTACTTGGCGGTGGTCACGCGCGAGATGGTGCTCTCGTGCAGGCCCAGTTCGTCGGCGATCTCGCGCAGCACCAGCGGCTTCATCGCGATCGCGCCATGGGTGAAGAAGCTCTTCTGCCGTTCGACGATGGCCTTGCTGACGCGCAGGATGGTGTCGAAGCGCTGCTGGATGTTCTTCATGAACCAGCGCGCTTCCTGCAGCCGCGAGGACAGGCCGCCGGCGCTGCCGTTGCGCTGGCCGCGGATGGCCTGCGCGTAGAGGTCGTTGATGCGCAGCTTGGGCATCACGTCGGGGTTGAGCACGACCTTGAAGCCGCGCCCGGACTTCTGCACGATGACGTCGGGCACGATGATGTTGGACTCGGCCGCCGCGAACGGGCGCCCCGGCTTGGGCTCGCAGGCGACGATGAGTCCCTGCGCCAGGCGAAGCAGCGCCTCATCGGCGCCGGTGGCGGCGGTGAGCTTCTTCACGTCGCGCCGCGCCAGCAGGTCCAGGTGCTGTTCGCAGATGCGGATGGCCACCTCGCGCGCGGCGCAGACCGGCGTGGTGCGCAGCTGCAGCACCAGGCATTCGGCGAGCGAGCGTGCACCCACGCCGGTGGGCTCCAGGCTCTGCAGCCAGCGCAGCGCGCACTGCAGGCGGTCGGCCAGCTGCTCGCGGGCTTCGGGCTCGTCCACGTCCAGCATCTCGGCCACGCGCTCGGCGATCTCCTCCAGCGGGTCGGCCAGGTAGCCGTCGGCGTCGAGCGACTCGATCAGGATGTCGAGTGCGCCGCGGTCTTCGGCGTCCAGCCGCATGCCGGCGATCTGGCCGCGCAGGTGGTCGGCCAGGCTGCCGGCTTCCGAGCGGCGGTCCTGGGGGTCGAGGTCGTCGCCTTCGGCGTCGATGCCGCCGGAAGAGGATGCCGGGGTCTCGCGGATGCCGTCGAAGTCGTCGCGTTCGGTGCCGTTCTCCCAGTCGTCGCGTTCGGTGGTGCCGAAGTCCTCGCCGCTGACTTCCTTCACCGCGGAGTCGGCGTCGGGCGTGTCGGGGGCTTCGTCGCGTTCGGTCGTGCTGCTGGTGCTGGTGGTGGCGCGCTCGGGCGGGGTGTCGAAAGGCGTGGCGGCCTCTTCCTCGACCTCGAGGAAGGGGTTCTGCTCGAGCATCTGCTCGACTTCCTGGTGCAGCTCCAGCGTCGACAGCTGCAGCAGCCGGATCGACTGCTGGAGCTGCGGCGTGAGCGCCAGGTGCTGGGACAGGCGGACCTGCAGTGACGGCTTCATGCCCAGGTCCTACATGCGGAAATGTTCGCCGAGATACACCTTGCGGACTTCGGCGTTCTCGACGATCTCTTGAGGGGTGCCTTCCGCCAGCACGCTGCCCTCTGAAATGATGTAGGCGCGGTCGCAGATGCCCAGCGTCTCGCGCACGTTGTGGTCGGTGATCAGGACCCCGATGCCGCGCGACTTGAGGAAGGCGATGATGCGCTGGATCTCGATCACCGCGATCGGGTCGACGCCGGCGAAGGGCTCGTCCAGCAGGATGAAGCGCGGCTGGGTGGCCAGCGCGCGCGCGATCTCCACCCGTCGTCGTTCGCCACCCGACAGCGAGGGAGCCGGCGAATCGCGCAGCTTCTCGATCGACAGGTCGTGCAGCAGGCGTTCCAGCAGCTCGTCGATCTGCGCCTTGGGCAGCGCGCGGCCGTCGGGGCCCAGCTGCAGTTCCAGCACGGCGCGGATGTTCTCTTCCACCGTGAGCTTGCGGAAGATCGAGGCTTCCTGCGGCAGGTACGAAAGCCCCAGGCGCGAACGGCGGTGGATCGGAAGCCGCTGCACCGGCTGGCCGTCGATGCGGATCTCGCCGTCGTCGGCGCGCACCAGGCCCACCACCATGTAGAAGGTGGTGGTCTTGCCGGCGCCGTTGGGGCCCAGCAGGCCCACCACCTCGCCCGCGCCCACGGCCAGGTGCACGTCCTTCACCACCTTGCGGGCGCCGTAGCTTTTCTGCAGCCGCTCGGCTTCGAGGCGGCTGCCACCGGCGGGCAGCGTCAAGGCCGGTCCCCCGGGGCGCGGCTGGGCGTCAGCGGCGCCGGTGGCGCGGCGGGCGCGGAGGCGGCTTCACGCGGGCTCAGCACCGCGCGCACGCGGCCGCCGCCGGGACTGGCCGCCGAGGCGGGCGCACCTTCGACGCGGAAGACCTCGGCCGCCGCGTCCCAGACGATCAGGTTGCCGGTGATCTCGTCGGCCACCGTGCCGCCGCGCAGCCGGCGCACGGCGCCGTTGCCGATGAAGCGCAGGGTGTCGGTTCGGCCGTCGTATTCGATCCGTTCGGCCGCGCCTTCCACCACCTCGTCGACGCCGTCGCGCTTCTGGCGATAGCTGGCCGGCCTGGCCGCGCTGCCGATGGCGGTGGCGGCGCGGTAGCCGTCGGGCATCTCGCGCAATTCCACCCGGTCGGCGCGGATCACCATGGTGCCCTGGGTGATGGTCACGTTGCCGTTGAAGACACTCACCTGACGCTGCAGGTCCAGCGTGCCCGGGTTGTCGGCCTCGATGACGATCTGCCGCGTGCGGTCGGCCTTCTCGGCGCCTGCCGCCAGCGCCAGGCCGGCCAGCAAGGCGGCGGTGGCCAGGCGTAAGGCGGTTGTCAGGGGAATCTGAACGAAAGACATGAATCGGCACGAAACTTGCAGGCCATTCTAGCCCCAAGGAACGTGCCGTGCGGCGCCATCGCGCCGCTTTCGCGAAGCGCCGCGATGGCGCCTGCGTCAGCCTTGCCTGGCGCGCTGGATCAGGTAGTCGGTGACCGCCAGCGCCCGTTCGTGCGTGCCGGCCAGCGAACCCGAAGTGAACCAGCGGCCGGCGATGCCCATCGCCGGCACGCCGTCGATCTTGTAGGCGTCGGTCAGCTGCTTGGCCTTGGTGGCCTGGGTCGCGACCTGGAAGGACTTGAACATCTCGGCGAACTTGTCGCCGTCCACGCCATTGGCCTTCACGAAGGCGACCATGTCCGATTCGGACAGCAGGCGCTGGTTCTGCACGTGGATGGCGGCGAAGATCTTGCGGTGCAGGGCTTCGAGCTTGCCCATGTTCTCGAGCGCGTAGAACAGTTTCTGCGCCTGCACGTGGCGGGCGGTGAAGCCCACCGGCACGCGGTGGAAGTACACGTCGGCGGGCAGCTTCCTGACCCAGTTCTCGAGCAGCGGGTCGAAGGTGTTGCAGTGCGGGCACTCGTACCAGAAGAACTCGATCACCTCCACCTTCTTGCCGGCCGGCACGCTGGTGGGCGCCGGCGACGAGAGCTTCACGTACTGCTGCCCTTCCACCGGCGCGCCCTGCGCCTGCGCGCGAGCCGCCAGCCCGAGGCCAAGACCGGCCGCTGCCAGCTGGAAGGAAAAGTCGCGCCGCTTCATGAAGGTGGTCCTTTCTGGATTCTGGTTGCCGCAGACGGTGCTGGACTCGCCGCCCGCCGGCGAGTTCCCGGCCATTGTCACGGCCGCTCGACGCGCACGAGCCGGGCCTCGATGTTGGCGTCCTGCAGCCGGGTCTGCACGCCGTCGGCTTCTTCGCGCGTCTCGTAGGGGCCCACGCGCACCCGGTAGACGGTGCGTCCGGACTGTTCGCGTTCGGTCACCTTGGCGGCGTACCCGGTCATGGCCAGCTTGGCGCGTTGCTGTTCGGCTTCTTCGGTGCGGGTGAACGCACCCACCTGCACGAAGTAGACAAACGCATCGGGCGTGGCGCCGGTGGACGGCGCACCGGTAAGAATCGCCGCCGGGTCGCGCGCCGGCTTCTGCGGCACCGCGACGACGGCCGGCGCCGCAGCCGGCACCGCGGCAGGCGCGGTGGCGGTGGCCGGCGCGCCTGCCGCCGGCGACTTGGCGCCCGACTTGCCCGCCAGCGGCGCGTTCGGGTCCCAGTTCTTGTTGCGTTCGGCCTCGGCGTTGTCCTGCTCGGCGGTGCGCTGCGGCACCTTGTTGACGCAAGGCACCGGCGCCTTCGTGATGTACAGCGCCACGCCCAGCGCGAGCGCCAGGCCCGCCAGCAGGCCAACGACGAGGCCGAGCACGAAGCCGCCACGTTGCGAAATCATCCTCGGGTCTCCTCTGCCAGCGCCTCGGTCTCGCGGTTCATGGATTCGGGCGCGCTCACGCCCAGCACGGCGAGCGCGTTGCGAAGCACCTGCGCGGTGGCCGCCAGCAGCGCCAGGCGGGCCCGGCGGAGCGCCAGGTCCTCGATCAGCACGCGTTCGCTGGCGTAGAACGCGTGCAGCGCGGCCGCCAGGTCGCGCAGGTAGAAGGCCACGTCGTGCGGCGCGAACTCGGCGGCGGCGCGCGACAGCATCTCGGGGAACTCGGCCAGGCGCAGCATCAGCGCCGCTTCCGAAGGCGCGGTCAGCAGCGAAAGGTCGGCCTTGGCGTGATCCAGAACACCGCCTTCGCGCGCCAGGATCGAGCAGATGCGCGCGTGCGCGTACTGCACGTAGAAGACCGGGTTCTCGTCGTTGGCCTTCAGCGCCAGGTCGACGTCGAAGCTGAACTCGGTGTCAGACTTGCGGCTGATCAGGAAGAAGCGCACCGCGTCGCGGCTGGTCCATTCGATCAGGTCGCGCAGCGTCACGTAGCTGCCGGCGCGCTTGGAGATCTTGACCTCCTGGCCGCCCTTCATCACCGTGATCATCTTGTAGAGCACGTAGTCCGGGTAGCCCTTCGGGATGCCCACGCCCGCGGCCTGCAGGCCGGCACGCACGCGCGCCACCGTGCCGTGGTGGTCGGTGCCCTGCACGTTGATGACCTGCGGCCAGCCGCGCTCGAACTTGCTGATGTGGTAGGCCACGTCGGGCACGAAGTAGGTGTACGTGCCGTCGGACTTGCGCATGACGCGGTCCTTGTCGTCGCCGTACTCGGTGCTGCGCAGCCACAGGGCGCCGCCTTCCTCGAAGGTCTTGCCGGCGGCGACGAGGCGGCGCACGGTGTCTTCGACCCGGCCGTCGGTGTAGAGGCTGCTTTCGAGGAAGTAGTGGTCGAAGCGCACCCCGAAGGCCTTCAGGTCCAAGTCCTGCTCGTGGCGCAGGTAGGCCACGGCGAACTGCTTGATGCCTTCGAAGTCTTCCGGGTCGCCGCTGGCGCTGAACTGGCGGTCGTCGGCGCGCACCGTCTTTCTTGCCAGGAAGTCGGCCGCGATGTCGGCGATGTAGTCGCCGTTGTAGGCCTGCTCGGGCCAGCCGGCGTCGCCCGGCTTCAGGCCCTTGATGCGGCACTGGGTGGACAAGGCCAGCGTGTGGATCTGCACCCCGGCGTCGTTGTAGTAGAACTCGCGCAGCACCTGCGCGCCCTGCGTCTCCAGCAGGTTGGCGATGCAGTCGCCCAGGGCGCCGTTGCGCCCGTGGCCCACGTGCAGCGGGCCAGTGGGGTTGGCGGAGACGAACTCCACCATCACCTTGGCGCCGCTGGGCGGCCTGCGGCCGAAGGCGGTGCCGGCGGCCAGCACCTCGGCCACCACGGCCTGCCGGGCGGCCGCCTTCAGGCGCAGGTTGATGAAGCCGGGGCCGGCGATCTCCAGCGCCTGCACCCAGCGCTGCACGGCGGGCTGTTCGTTCAGCGCCGCCACCAGCGCCTGCGCCAGTTCGCGCGGGTTCTTCTTCAGCGAACGCGCCAGCCCCATGGCGGCGGTGATGGCCAGGTCGCCGTGCGCGGCCTGCTTGGGCGATTCGAAGGCGGCATTCGCGGCCGCCGCAGCGTCCAGCCCGGCGAGGGCGGTCGCCAGCGCCTGCAGCAGTTCCTGCTTGGCTTGGATCATGATGGGGGCGGATTCTACGTTTCGGCCCCCGTGCGGCCGGGTAAGCGGGCGCTTTGCCCGCCTTCTCGGCGTATCGTTCGGCTCCCGCGCGGCGCAAAGTGGCAAGCCACCCATGCCGATCTCGATCACGAACCCGGAAGCCCTGGCGGCGCTTCCCGCCGAAGCCGACCTGCCCGAGCAGATCGGCAAGTACCGCGTGCTGGCCAAGCTGGGCGAAGGCGCCACCAGCGAGGTCTACCTGGCGCGCGACGAGTTCCGCGACCAGAACGTGGCCATCAAGCGCGTGCGCGGCGGCATCCTGCCCGATTCGCGCGAAGGCCACTTCCAGCAGCATTTCTTCGCCGCCGAGGCGGCGCTGGTGGGCCGCCTGCAGCACCCGAACGTGGTGCGCATCTTCGACGCCGTGTTCGACGCCCCGGTGCCCTACCTGGTGATGGAGTACGTGCCCGGTCCCACGCTGCGCCGGTTCTGCCGCGCCGACGCGCTGCTGCCGCTGGAGCAGATCGCCGAAATCGGCTTCAAGTGCGCGATGGCGCTGGACTACATGTTCCGCCAGGGCCTGATCCACCGCGACGTGAAGCCGGCCAACATCCTGACCGTGCTCGACGGCGAGCAGGTGGTGGACGTGAAGATCACCGACTTCGGCAGCGTGTTCGCGATCGACGCCGACCGCACGCAGGTGTTCCGCGTCGGCTCGCTGGCCTACATGTCGCCCGAGCAGCTGGACGGCGACACGGTGGACAGCCGCGCCGACATCTATTCCCTCGCCGCGGTGCTGTACCACCTGATCGCCGGCCGGCCCCCGTTCGACGCCGTGCAGCAGCCGGCGATCATGAACCAGATCTTCACCGCGACGCCGCCGCCGCTTTCGCAGCTGCGCGACGGCGTCTCGCCGCGCTTCGAGGCGCTGATCCAGAAGGCGCTGGCGAAGAACCGCGACCACCGCCATGCCAGCTGGGAGGACTTCGCGCAGGCACTGTCGGCCCTGGTGGCCGACCGCGACGTGCCGCGCGGCCCGCTGCAGGGCGTGCTGGACTCCGAACGCTTCAACCTGCTGCGCCAGCTGGAGTTCTTCGCCGGCTTCGGCGACGTCGAGCTGTGGGAAGTGGTGCACCGCGCGCGC
The DNA here is from genome assembly GCA_044224175.1 of Rubrivivax sp. GTDB lineage: Bacteria > Pseudomonadota > Gammaproteobacteria > Burkholderiales > Burkholderiaceae_C > Rubrivivax. The sequence continues at coordinate 117,766 of JBGAKY010000007.1, forward strand.
TGGCAGCGCTTCCCGTACGGCCACGCGCTGTTCCGCAAGGGGCAGGACGGCAACACCTTCCACATCATCGCCAGCGGCCAGGTCGACGTGTACCGCGACGGCCAGCGCGTGGCGCAGCTGGGCAGCGGCACCTCGGTGGGCGAGATGGCCTACCTGGCCCCCAGCCCCGACATGCGCACCCACAGCACCGACATCCTGGTGGCCGAGCCGGTGACCTGCATCTCCTTCACGCCGGACACGCTGGAGCAGCTGTCGATCAACACCCGCCAGCTGTTCGATGCCGCCTTCATCAAGGTGCTGGTGCGGCGGCTCCATGCCGCGCACGAGACCTTGGCGCATCCCCGACGGATTCTTTGATCGGCAACGGCTGCTGGCGGCCCGAAGCGGCTGTTCGCGTGCAGCCGTTTGCCCGCTGTGGCCGCGGCGGCAACGCCGGCCCGGGGTACCCCGCAGCGCGAGACGTCGGCGGTCGGCGCTGCGCGCCGACTCCGCTGCGATGCTCGGTTTTCCGGCCCGGCGGGCAACTCGCTTCGTTCGCTTCGCTCTCTGCGCTCAGACACTCCCGCCTTGAAGTCAGTCGACGTGGCGCGCTGCGCGCGCGGGCCGGAAAACCTGCGCTTCTCGCCGCCTCCCACTCGCGCCGCGGGGCACCCCGGGCCGGCTTTGCAGCAGTGGTGGTGCGCGCGTGTGCCACCGGCGGTGGACCGGCGTGGCGGGCGGTGCCGCCGGGGGGCGCAGAGTCGGCGAGAAGCGCAGGAGGCGGGCGGCGCGCGCGCAGCGCGCCACGTCGACTGACTCCCCGGGGAGTGTCTGAGCGCAGAGAGCGAAGCGAACGAAGCGAGTTGCCCCGGGGCCGCCCGCATCCGAGCATCGCAGCGCAGTCGGCGCGCAGCGCCGACCGACGAACCCCTCGCCCACGGTGGGCACCGCCCGCCGCGCCCGCCGCGGCATGTGCACGCGAACGCAGCCTCTCGCGAACAGCCGCTTCGGGCCGCGAGCCGCCTCTGGCAGAAATTGACAGCCCGCCGCACCAACCACTACAGTCATGTAAACGTTTCCACAACGGGATCCCATGACCTTCCGCGACAACTTCCTCTGGGGCTGCGCCACTTCGGCCTACCAGATCGAAGGTTCGCCGCTGGCCGAAGGGGCCGGCGTCAGCAACTGGCACCGCTTCGCGCACACGCCCGGCCGCATCGCGGGCGGCGACACCGGCGACCAGGCCTGCGATCACTACCGTCGCTGGCGCGAAGACGTGGCGCTGATGAAGGACCTGGGCCTCAACGCCTACCGCTTCAGCGTCGCCTGGAGCCGCGTGCTGCCCGAAGGCCGGGGCCGCGTGAACGCTGCCGGCCTGGGCTTCTACGAGCGGCTGGTCGACGCCCTGCTCGCAGCCGGCATCCAGCCCATGGCCACGCTTTTCCACTGGGACCTGCCGGCGGCGCTGGACGACCGCGGCGGCTGGCTCAACCCCGACATCGCCGGCTGGTTCGCCGACTATGCGGCCGTGGTCTACCGCGCGCTCGACGACCGCGTGCCGCTGTGGGCCACGCTCAACGAACCCTGGGTGGTGGCCGACGGCGGCTACATGCACGGCGTGCTGGCGCCCGGCCACCGCAGCGCCTGGGACGCGGCAAGGGCGTCGGCGAACCTGATGCGTGCCCATGCCGAAGCGGTGCGCGTCTACCGCGCGCTCGGCCGCCACCAGGTGGGCCTGGTGGTGAACATCGAACCCAAGCACCTGGTCCCCGGCGCGACCGAAGCCGACCGCAAGGCCGGCGCCCAGGCCGACGCCTACATGAACCGCCAGTACCTGGACCCGGCGATCCACGGCCGCTGGCCGGCCGAACTGCCAACGCTCTTCGGCGACGCCTGGCCTGCCGCCGACCCGGCGCCGATGCGCGAACCGATCGACTTCCTCGGCTTGAACTACTACACGCGCAGCGTCGTGCGCCACGACCCCTCGGCCTGGCCGGTGCCGGTGGCGGCCCAGCGCCAGGCAGGGGCCATCCACACCGAAACCGGCTGGGAGTTCTTCCCCGCCGGCCTCACCGAGACCCTGCTGCGACTGCACCGCGAATACGGCGGCCTGCCGCTGTACGTCACCGAGAACGGCGCCGCCTTCTACGACCCGCCCTCGGCGGTGGACGGTCGCATCGAGGACCCGCTGCGCGTGCACTACCTGCGCGAACACCTGCGCGCGGTGCGAGCGGCGCGCGAAGGCGGCGCCGACGTGCGCGGCTACTTCGCCTGGTCGCTGCTGGACAACCTGGAATGGGCGCACGGCTTCTCCAAGCGCTTCGGACTCGTCCACGTCGACTTCGCCAGCCAGCGGCGCACGCCCAAGGCCAGCGCCCACTGGTACGCGCGCTGCATCGGCGCGCGCGGCGCGCTGCTCGATCAGCCGCTTTCCTGACGGCGCCGGTCGGCCTGCGGCCCGGCCGTGCAGCGCCCGGCCCACAGATTGGTGGAAACGATTACACGACCCCTCGCCGGACCGTTGTTCAATCATGTAAACCTTTACACACCACTCTGGACCGCGTCCGTCCACCGCCACCATGCCCGCCACCATCCGCGACGTTGCCAAGGCCGCCGGCGTTTCCGTGGCCACGGTCTCGCGCGCCATGAACGGGGCCGGCAACGTGCTGCCGGGCACGCGGGCACGCATCCTGGAAGCCGCTGCCGCGCTGCGATTCACGCCGTCGGGCGCGGCGCGCAGCCTGATCACCAGGCGCACCGACACCATCGGCGCCCTGCTGCCCGACCTGCACGGCGAGTACTTCAGCGAACTCATCCGCGGCATCGACCAGGCGGCGCGGGCGCGCGGCCTGCACCTGCTGGTGTCCAGCTCGCACGGCCATGCCGACGAAGCCGCCGCCGCGCTGCGCGCGATGAGCGGCCGCGTCGACGGCCTGGTGGTGATGTCGCCGCACGCCGACGCCGAGTTCCTGGCCCACAACCTTCCCACCGGCGTGCCGGCAGTGCTGGTCAACAGCGGTGCCGGCGCCGCCGGCCACGCCACCTTCGCGGTCGACAACTTCGGCGGCGCGAAGGCGATGACCGAGCACCTGCTCGCGCGCGGCTGCCAGCGCATCGCCCACATCAGCGGCCCGCCGGGCAACCAGGAGTCGCGCGAACGCCAGCGCGGCTACCTCACCGCGCTGCCGCGCGGCACGCGCGACATCGTGATCGAAGGCGACTTCAGCGAAGAGTCCGGCTTTGCCGCCGGGCGCCGCGTCGCCCGCATGAAGCCGCGCCCGGACGCCGTGTTCGCCGCCAACGACATGATGGCCGTCGGCTGCCTGGCCGCCCTGCGCGAAGCGGGGCTGCGGGTGCCGGAGGACATCGCGCTCGCCGGCTTCGACGACATCCCCATCGCGCGCTACGTCACGCCGCCGCTCACCACCGTGCGCGTCGGCATCGCCGAGCTCGGGCGACGCGCGCTCGAAGGCGTGGTCCAGGCCCAGGAGGATCCCGAAGCCGCCGCCGCGCGCCACGAAATCATTCCCACGCAGCTGGTCGTGCGCCGCTCCTGCGGTGCCGGATGACGCTGCCGTTCCAGCACGAAGATCCCACAGGAGACAAGACGATGAAGATCCCCCGCAACCCCAGCCGTCTGCGTGCGGTGGCGTTCGCCACCGTGCTGGCCCTGGCCGGTGCCGCCCACGCGCAGCTGGGCAGTTCCACCATCAAGGGCCAGGTCAGCGGCGCCGGCGCCCCCGCCGGCACGCCCGTGGTCGCCACCAACACCGCCAACGGGAACACCTGGCGCACGACGGTGCGCGAAGACGGCAGCTACGTGCTGGCCGGCCTAGCGCCGGGCTCGTACGAGATCCGCGTCATGGCCGGTGCCGGCGCCAGGACCGAGACCGTCACGGTGCAGGTGGGCGAGACCGCGTCGCTGGACCTCTCGGTCGGCGGCGGGCAGGAGATCACCATCGTCGGCTCCACGCTGCGCAAGGACGTCAAGACCTCCGAGGTCGGGACCGCCGTCTCGCGCAAGATGATCGAGTCGCTGCCGCAGGCGACGCACAACTTCCTGAGTTCGGCCGACCTGGCGCCGGGCGTGGCCTTCAGCATCGACAACGGCGGCAACACGCGGCTGCAGTCGGGCGCGCAGAACTTCGACCACGTCAACGTCTACATCGACGGCGTCGGCCAGAAGAACAACATCCTGCGCGGCGGCCTCACCGGCCAGGACACGAGCCGGGGCAACCCGTTCCCGCAGTCGGCCATCGCCGAGTACCGCGTCATCAGCCAGAACTACAAGGCCGAATACGAGCAGGTGTCCAGCGCCGCCATCACGGCCGTCACGCGTTCGGGCACCAACGAATTCCACGGCGACGCCTATCTGGACCGCACCGGCACCAACTGGCGCGCGATGACGCCGTTCGAGAAGGAGAAGGAAGCCGCCGGCGTGCCGCTGCCACCTTCCTCGAAGAACGAATACGGACTCGCGCTGGGCGGTCCGATCATCGAGAACAAGGTGCACTTCTTCGTCGCCTACGACGGCAAGAACATCAACGACTCGCGCCAGGTGGTGCCCCAGAACCTGGACAAGCTGCCCGCCGGCACCGGCATCGTGCCCTCGATTGCGGCCGTCCAGGGCAGCCAGGTCGACCACTTCCGCGAGCACCTGCTGTTCGGGAAGATCGACACCCAGATCAACGACGACCAGAAGCTCTCCGCGTCGATGCGCATCCGGCGCGAGACGGACCACCTGCCGGAGGACAGGGTCGTCAGCGCGCCCGGCAACGACAAGAACCGCAAGAACGACGAGACGCACTTCGACCTGGTGCACGAGTGGACGCTGGGCTCGTTCCTCAGCGAAGCGCGCGCCGGCTACGAGAACGCGGTGTGGAACCCGCAGTCGTCGAGCAACACGCCGATGATCAAGTACAAGGTCTCCACCGGCAACCTGCTCTCGGCTTCGCAGGACGTGCTGTTCGTCGGCGGCTCGCCCGACGCGCAGAAGCGCGGCCAGAAGGGGCTGTACGTGGGCGAGGATCTGACCATCAGCGCCCTGGCCGGCCACGTGATGAAGACCGGGGCCAAGTTCAAGGCGATGACCTACGACCTGTCGGGCACCTCGCGCAGCGTCGACGTCGTCGAGACGCTGATCGACACCACCACCGGCCTGCCGTACTACCAGGGCGGGGTCTGCACCGGCACCACGGCGTCGTCGCCGCTGCCGGGTGACACCGACCAGTGCAAGATCAACCACGCGCTGGCACCGGCGTCGGTGAGCATCAAGAACAACCAGGTCGGCCTGTACTTCCAGGACGACTGGGCGCTCACCCGGCAGGTGGAACTGAACCTGGGCATGCGCTGGGACTACGAGAACAACATGCTCAACAACGGCTACGTCACCCCGGCCGACCGGGTGGCGGCGCTGAAGGCGCTGGACACGCGCACCTTCACCGGCCAGACCGCCGACCCCGGCCAGACCTACGAGCAGTCGCTCGCCAAGGGCGGCGTCAACATCAACGACTACATCGCCGACGGCACGAAGCGCAAGACCTACAAGGGCGCCTTCGCGCCGCGCATCGGCGCTTCGTGGGACCTGACGGGCGACAAGAACACGGTGCTGTTCGGCGGCTGGGGCCGCGCCTACGACCGCACGATGGCCAACCACGCGCTGGACGAGAAGCAGAAGAACGACCAGCCCAACGGCGAGATCTGGCTCATCCGCAACGACTTCAAGATGCCCTATGCCGACCAGTGGTCGGTCGGCCTGCGCCAGGGCCTGGGCGACTGGAACACCGAGGTGTCGCTCTCCAGCGTGAAGGCGAAGAACCAGTTCGTCTGGTTCAGCGGCAACCGCGACCTGAACGGCGGTTACGCCACCCAGAGCCCGATCGACCCGCTGTGGGGCGGCCCGGCCGGTTACGGTTCGCTGATCCTGGGCGACTTCGTCGGCGAGACGAAGACCAACGCGCTGTTCCTGAAGGCCGAGAAGCCGTACACCCGGGCCTCGGGCTGGAGCGTCAACGTCGCCTACACCTACAGCGACGCCCAGACCACCAGCCGCGAGTGGAACAACGACATCTTCGACTGGACCTACGGCCGGCCAGGTCAGCATGGGTGGAACACCTCCACGCTGGTGGACAAGCACCGCATCGTCGCGGCCGGCCTGGTCGACCTGCCCTGGGACATGGCCTTCTCGGCCAAGGCCGTGTGGGCCAGTGGCCAGCCGCGCCGTTTCGTCAGCTGCGCGGCGGGCTGGGACCAGTGCGTGGCGGTCGAAGGCGACGCGCCCAGCTTCCGCCAGGTGGACGTGGGCTTCTCGAAGGAGTTCAGCTTCGGCAGCCAGCGCTTCGGCCTGCGCGCCGACATCCTGAACGTCTTCAACACCACCAACTACGGCGGCTTCGACGACTGGGGCGGCGGCCCGGGCAACCCGCAGAACTACCTGGGCGGTGACAATCCCAACCTGGGCAAGCCGAACGCCATCCGTGGCGATCCGCGAACCTTCCGGCTGGCGATCAACTACCGCTTCTGACCTTGACGATCAAGATCCGGCGGCGTGAAGCGCTGCTGCTGCCCGCCGCCGCAGGGCTGGCGGGCTGTGCGGCAGCGCCCGCGCGTGGCGACGCTGCGCTGCTCGACGACCTCGAGCGGCGCACCTTCAACTACTTCTGGGAGACGACGGACGCCGCCACCGGGCTGGTGCTCGACCGCTGGCCCACGCAATCGTTCTGCAGCATCGCCGCGACGGGCTTCGCGCTCTCGGGCTACCTGGTCGGCATCGAACGCGGTTACGTCACGCGGGCCGCCGTGCGCGAGCGCGTGCGCACCACGCTCAACACGTTCCGCGACCTGCCGCAGGGCCCGCAGGCCAGCGGCAGCGCGGGACTGAACGGATTCTTCTACCACTTCCTGGACATGAAGACCGGCACCCGCTTCGGGCGCTGCGAACTGTCCACGGTGGACACCGCGCTGCTGCTGGCCGGCATGCTGGCCTGCCAGTCCTACTTCGACGGCGCCGATGCCGGCGAGCGGGAGATCCGCGAGCGCGTCGACGAACTCTACGGCCGCGTCGACTGGCGCTGGGCCCAGGTGCGCCCGCCGTCCATCGGCCACGGCTGGCATCCGGAAACCGGCTTCATCGCCAGCGACTGGAAGGGCTACGACGAGGCCATGATCCTGTACCTGCTGGCGCTGGGCTCGCCCACGAAGCCGGTCGAACCCGAAGCCTGGCAGGCCTGGACCAGCGAGTACGACCGCAAGAGCTGGGGCACCGCCTACGGCCAGGAACACCTGCGCTTCCCGCCGCTGTTCGGCCACCAGTTCAGCCACTGCTGGGTCGACTTCCGCGGCCTGCGCGACGAGTACATGCGCGGCAAGGGATTCGACTACTTCGAGAACTCGCGCCGCGCCACGCTGGCGCAGCGCGCCTACGCCACCGCCAACCCGATGGGCTGGGCCGCCTACGGCCCCGACGTGTGGGGCGTGTCCGCCAGCGACGGCCCGGCCGACGTGGAGCGCGAGTTCGGCGGCCGCATGCGCCGCTTCATCAGCTACGGCGGCCGCGGCATGGGCGTCTACGACGACGGCACCATCGCCCCCTACGCCGCGGGCTCGTCCATCGCGTTCGCGCCCGAGATCGTGGTGCCCGCGCTGGTGGCCATGAAGCAGCGCTACGGCAGCGCGCTCTACGGCAAGTACGGCTTCTTCGACGCCTTCAACCCCAGCTTCACCTTCGAAGACGTGAAGCTCACCCACGGCAAGGTGGTGCCCGGCATCGGCTGGGTGGACACCGACCACGTGGGCATCGACCAGGGGCCGCTGCTGAACATGCTGGGCAACCACCGCGGCGAGATCGTCTGGAAGGCGATGCGCCGGAACGCCCACCTCAAGCGCGGCCTGCAACGCGCCGGGTTCCGTGGGGGCTGGCTGGGCTGACCCACATGGCCGCCCTCACGCGTCGTGCCTGGCTCGGCGCTGCCGCGGGATCGCTCGCCGCGTGCACGCCCCGCGACGACCCCACGCTGCGCTTCTGGGCCATGGGCCGCGAAGGCGAAGTCGCGGCCGAACTGCTGGCCGGCTTCGTGCGCGAAAACCCCGGCGTGCGACTGCGCATCGAGCAGCTGCCCTGGACCGCGGCGCACGAGAAGCTGCTCACCGCCTTCGCAGGCGACGCCACGCCCGACGTGGCGCAGATCGGCAACACCTGGCTGCCCGAATTCGTCGCGCTGGGCGCCGTGGCGCCGCTGGACGAACGCGTGGCCGGTGCCCAGGGCATGCCCGCCGACGACTACTTCGGCGGCATCTGGAACACCAACCGCATCGAAGGCCGGCTCTACGGCGTGCCCTGGTACGTGGACACGCGGCTGCTCTTCTACCGCCGCGACCTGCTGGCGGAGGCCGGCTTCGCAAGCCCGCCCGGGACCTGGGCCGAGTGGCGCGCCCAGTTGCACGCGCTGAAGGCGCGCGCCGGCCCTTCGCGCTACGCGGTGCTGCTGCCGCTGAACGAATACGACCCGCTGGTCGCGCTGTCGCTGCAGCAGCCCGAGCCGCTGCTGCGCGAAGGGGGGCGCTGGGGCAACTTCCGCAGCGAAGGCTTCCGCCGCACCTGGCGCTACTACCTCGAGATGTTCGAACAGCGGCTGGCGCCGCCGGCTTCGAACAACGAGATCGCGAACCTGTGGAACGAGTTCGCACGCGGCTACTTCAGCTTCTACATCTCCGGCCCCTGGCAGATCGGCGAGTTCAAGCGCCGCCTGCCGCCTGCGCTGCAGGACGCCTGGGCCACCGCGCCGCTCCCGGGTCCGGCGGGGCCGGGAGCCTCGATCGCCGGCGGCTCCAGCCTGGTGCTGTTCCGCCGCGCGCGCCGGCCCGAAGCGGCGTGGAAGCTGGTGCAGTACCTCTCGCGGCCCGAAGTCCAGCAGCGCTTCCACGCCCTCACCGGCAACCTGCCGCCGCGCCGCAGTGCCTGGGCCGGCGCGCTGGCCCAGGACCGGCCGACGCTGGCCTTCCGTGAACAGCTGGAGCGCGTGCGCCCGGTGCCGCAGGTGCCCGAATGGGAGCGCATCGCCACCGAGCTGCGCCTGGTGCTGGAACGCGTGGTGCGCGGCGACATGCAGCCCGAGGCCGCGCTGGCCGAGCTGGACGCGCGCGCCGACCGCATCCTGGAGAAGCGCCGCTGGATGCTGGCGCGGCACGCGGCATGAAGGTCACCCTGGCGGGCTGGTGGTTCGTCGCACCGGCGACGATGGCGATCGCCGTCTTCTTCGCGCTACCGGTGGCCGCCGCGCTGGCGATGAGCTTCACCGACTTCGACATCTACGCGCTCGCCAGCCTGGGCAACCTGCGCTTCGTGGGCTTCGCCAACTACGCGCAGCTGCTGCAGACGCCCCTGTTCTGGCAGGCGCTCGCCAACACCTTCTTCTTCGTGCTGCTGGGGGTGCCGCTGTCGATCGGCGCTTCGCTGGGCGCGGCGCTGCTGCTGAATTCGCCGCTGGCGCGCGCCAAGGCCTTCTTCCGCACCGCGCTCTTCGCCCCCGTGGTCACCACGCTGGTGGCGGTGGCGGTGGTGTTCCGCTACCTGCTGCACACGCGCTACGGGCTGGTGAACCATGGCCTGGCGGCGCTGGGCATCGCGCCGGTGGACTGGCTGGGCGACCCGCGCTGGGCGATGCCGGCCATCGTGCTGCTCTCGGTGTGGAAGAACTTCGGCTACAACATGGTGATCCTGCTCGCCGGCCTGCAGGCGATCCCGAAGGACCTGTACGAAGCGGCGAGGCTCGAAGGCGCAAGCCCCATCCAGCAGCTGCGCTTCATCACCCTGCCGGCGCTGGCGCCGATGCTGCTGATGGTGAGCATCCTCACCATGGCCGGCCACTTCCAGCTCTTCGCCGAGCCCTACGTCATGACGCAGGGCGGCCCGGCGCAGCGCACCGTCACCGTCCTGTACTTCATGTACGAGGAAGGCTTCAAGTGGTGGAACCTGGGCTCGGCCTCGGCCGTGGCCTTCGTGCTCTTCGTCTTCATGTTCGCCTTCACGCTGGCGCAGATGAAGCTGGGGCGGCGGCAGGAGGCCTTGTGAAGCCTTCGCGCGGCGCGGTGTTCGCCATCAATGGCGCCCTGGGCGCCATCGCGGTGTTCACGCTCATTCCGCTGATGTGGATGGTCTCGGCCTCGTTCATGGCCAACGGCGAAGCGAGCAGCTTCCCGCCGCCGCTGTGGCCGAAGGCTCCGACGCTGGAACACTACCGCGAGCTGTTCGCGGCCGGCGGCATCGGCCGCCAGTTCGTCAACAGCGTGGCGGTGGCGCTGGGGGCGACGGCGCTGTCGCTCGCCTTCAACCTGACGGCCGGCTACGCCTTCGCGAAGCTGCAGTTCGCCGGCCGCGACCGGCTCTTCCGCACCCTGCTGGGCGCGCTCGTCATCCCGGCGCAGGTGTCGATGATGCCGCTGTTCCTGCTGTGCAAGGAGCTGGGCCTGGTCAACAGCATGGCCGGCGCGCTGGTGCCCTGGCTGGCCAGCGTGTTCGGCATCTTCCTCGTGCGCCAGTACGCGCTGTCCATTCCCGACGAGCTGATCGAAGCGGCGCGCATCGACGGCGCGGGTGAAGGGCGCATCTTCGTCAGCGTGGTGCTGCCGCTGCTGAAACCGGTGGTCGTCACGCTGGCCGTGCTCACCTTCATGGGCGCGTGGAACGACTTCATGTGGCCGCTCATCGTGCTGACCGACCACGACCTGCAGACGCTGCCGGTGGCGCTGGCCGGCCTGTCGCGCGAACACGTGCAGGACACCGAGCTGATGATGGCCGGCGCCGTGGTCACCGTGCTGCCGGTGCTGGGGCTCTTCCTGGCGCTGCAGCGCTACTACATGCAGGGCCTGCTGATGGGCAGCGTGAAGGGATGAGGCGCTGGCTCGCGTCCGGGCTGCTGCTGGTGGCCACCGCCGCGCAGGCGGTCGTCGATCCCATGGCCGACCCCGGCGCCTGGCAGGCCAGCGCTTCCGACCAGGTGAAGGCCGGGCTGCGCCGCGACCGCGACGGCAGCCTCTGTCTGGACGCCGACTTCGCCGGCGTCTCCGGCTACGCGGTGATGCGGCGCGAATGGCCGGTGGACTGGCCGTCGAATTTCGACCTCGTGCTGCGCGCCAGGGGCGGCGGCGCGGTGAACGACGTGCAGGTGAAGCTGGTCGACGCCAGCGGCGAGAACGTCTGGTGGGTGAACCGGTCCGACCAGGCGCTGCCCGGCGCGCTGACCGAATGGAAGCTGCGCCGGCGCCACTTCGGCTTCGCCTGGGGCCCGGCCACCGACCATGAGCTGCGGCGCACGCGTTACCTGGAGTTCGCGCTCGTCGCCGGCCGCGAAGGCCGGCGCAGCAGCCTGTGCATCGCTTCGGTGGCGCTGGTCGAAAAGCCGCTGCCGCCGGCGGTGTGGCCCGTGCCGCAGCGGCGCGCCACGCCTTCGCAGCTGGAAGTGGACTGGCGCGTGCCGCGCGAGTTCAACGGCGTCGCGCTCACCTGGCCCGCGGGCCGCCACGCCATCGACTACACGCTGTCGGCCAGCGCCGACGGCCGCAGCTGGCGCCAGCTGCGCCGCGTGAAGGGCAGCGACGGTGGCCTGGACACGCTGTTCCTGCCCGAGAGCGAAGCGCGCTGGCTGCGCGTCGGCTGGACCGGCCATGGCGCCGCCCCCACGCTGGAGCTGAAGAGCGCCACCGACTGGCCCGACCGCAATGCGGTGCTGAAGGCGCAGGCCGCCACGCTGCCGCGCGGCCAGCTGCCGCGTGCCTTCAGCGGCGAGCAGAACTACTGGACCCTGGTCGGGGTGGACGGCGGCGGCGCCCGCTCCGGCCTGATGAGCGAAGACGGCGCCCTCGAGATCGGCCGCGGCGGCGCCAGCGTGGAACCGGCGCTGCGCCTGGAAGACGGCCGGCTCGTCACCTGGGCCGACGCCGAGCCCGAAGCCACGCTGGTCGAAGGCCGGCTGCCGCTGCCGCAGGTGCGCTGGCGCGCTGCCGGGCTGGAGCTGTGGGTCGAGGCCGCCGCCGAAGGCCCGCCCGAAGCGCCGTTGCTGCTGGCGCGCTACCGCGTGCGCAACACGGGCGAGAGGCCGCGCCGCGTGGCCCTGCTGCTGGCGCTGCGGCCCTGGCAGGTGAACCCGCCCCAGCAGTTCCTCACCACGCCGGGTGGCGCCATCACGCTGCGCGCGCTGGGCTGGGACGGCCGCAAGCTGGCCATTCAGGACCACCCGCCGCTGCTGCCCACGCGTCCGCCCGAAGCGGTGCAGGCCCTGCCCTTCGACGGCGGGCTGTCGCTGCAGGCGCTGCACGCGGCGCCGCGCCTGAAGACGCTGGTCGACCGGCAGGCGCTGCCTTCGGCGCTGCTGAGCTGGACCTTCGACCTGGCGCCCGGCGCCGAACAGTCGGTGGGCTGGACGTCGCCGCTGGGCCCGCGCGCACAGGCCATGCCGGTGCGCGACCTCGACGCCCGCTTCGCCGCCGCTGCCGCGCGCTGGCGCGAGCGGCTGTCGCGCCTGCAGCTGCGGGCCGGGCCGGACGCGGCGCCACTGGCGGCCACGCTGGCGACGTCGCTGTCGCACATGCTGGTCTCGCGCGACGGGCCGGCGCTGCGGCCGGGCACGCGCAGCTACGCGCGCACCTGGATCCGCGACGGCGCGATGATGGTGGCCGCCCTGCTGCGCCTGGGCGAGCACGCGGTGGCGCGCGACTTCGTCGACGACTTCGCCGGCCGCATCTTCGAATCGGGCAAGGTGCCCTGCTGCGTGGACGCGCGCGGCGCCGACCCGGTGGCCGAGAACGACAGCCACGGCCAGTACCTCTACGCCGTCGCCGAGGTGTGGCGCCACACGCGCAACGACGCCTGGCTGGCGCGCCACTGGCCGCACGTGCAGCGCGTGGTGGCCTACCTGGAGCAGCTGCGCCAGTCCGAGCGCGGCGAGAAGAACCGCGTGCCCGAGCGCGCGCACCTGTTCGGCCTGCTGCCGCCTTCGATCAGCCACGAGGGCTATTCCGACAAGCCGGCCTATTCGTACTGGGACGACTTCTGGGCCCTGCGCGGCTACAAGGACGCGGTGAGCATGGCGCGCACGCTGGGCCACGACGAAGAAGCCGCGCGCTGGGCCGGCTGGCGCGACGAGTTCGAGCGCGAGTTCATGGCGTCGGTGGCGGCCACCGCCGCGCGTTTCAACATCGACTACCTGGCCGGGGCGGCCGACCGCGGCGACTTCGACGCCACGTCGTCCACCGTCGCCTTCGACCCCGCGCAGGCCGCGGCCCTGCCACCCGGCCTGCTGGAAGCCACCTTCGAAAGGTACTGGACCTGGGCCCAGGACCGCGCGCAGGGGCGCCAGCCGTGGAAGGACTACACGCCCTACGAACTGCGCACCGTGGGCGCGCTGCTGCGCCTGGGCCGGCCCGAACGTGCCCACGCGATGCTGGACTTCTTCTTCGGCCACCAGCGCCCCGCCGGCTGGCGCCAGTGGGCCGAAGTGGTGCTGCCCGACGCGCGCGCGCCGCGCTTCCTGGGCGACATGCCGCACGCCTGGGTCTCGTCGGACTACGTGCGCTCGGCGCTCGACCTGTTCGCATGGGAACGCGAAGCCGACGACACGCTGGTCGTCGGCGCCGGCTGGAAGCCGGCGTGGCGCGACGCCGGCATCACGCTCACCGGCCTGTCCACGCGCTTCGGCCGGGTCGACCTGCAGCTGGCGCCGCGCCCCGGCGGCTGGCGCTTCGAAGGCCCGCGCCTGGCGCGCGGCCGCGCGGTGCTGGCCTGGGCGGGCGCCGGCCCGCTGCCGCGGGCTTCGGCCGAAGGCCATGTGCTCGAATGGCAGGGTCGCGAACTGCCCCTGCCGCCGGGCGGCGCGGCGATCGAACTCGACCGGCCCGAAGCCGACAAGCCATGATCACGCGCCGTGCCACCCTGTTCACGCCCTTGCTGATGAGCGCCTGCGCCACGAACCCGCCCGCCGCCGGAGGCCAGCACGCGGCCCGCTTCGAAGTGCCCGGCGCCGACGCGCCCGTCCATGCCTGGCTCTACCTGCCGCACGGCTACGCGGCGGCGGGCCGGCGCTGGCCGCTGGTGCTGTTCCTGCACGGCAGCGGCGAACGCGGCAGCGAGCTCGACCGCGTGAAGGCGCACGGCCCGCCCAAGCTGGCGGCACGTGGCGACGCCTTCCCCTTCGTGCTGGTCTCGCCACAGCTGGCCGAAGGCCGGCGCTGGGACGCGACGGCGCTGCATGCGCTGCTGGGCCTTCTGAAGGCGCGCCTGGCGGTGGACCCCGACCGCGTCACCGCCACGGGCCTGAGCCTGGGCGGCCACGGCGTGTGGGAATGGGCCAGCGCCTTCCCCGACGACCTGGCCGCCATCGCGCCGGTTTGCGGCTACGGCGAGCCTGAAGACGTGTGTCGCGCGAAGACCGTACCGGTGCGCGCCTATCACGGCGACGCCGACACCGTGGTGCCGCTGGCGGCGCAGCGCGAATGCGTCGAAGCGCTGCGCGCCTGCGGCGGCACGGTCGAGTTCATCGTCTTTCCCGGCGTCGGCCACGACGCCTGGAACCCCGCCTACGACGACCCCGCACTGGTGCCCTGGCTGATGGCGCAGCGGCGCCGCGCCTGAACCTTCCCGTCCCCGTGCCCCGACTCTCCAGCCCTTCCGGCCTCTGGTTCGAACTGCTCAGCCATGGCGCGGTGCGACGCGCCGGGCGCGGCGACGACGTGCTGTCGCTCTTCGTCGGCAGCGAAGCCGAAGGCGGCGTGGCGAACCTCTGGCTGCGCCTGCACGGCGCAGACGGGGGCGTCGATGCGGTGCCGCTGCTGGGGCCGGCCAGCCCGGCGCGCTTCGCCGTGTCCGAGCGCGGGCTGGCGGCGGCGGGGCGCGCGGCGGGCATCGAGTGGCGGCTGTCGCTGGTGCTGGCTTCGCGCGAAGCGGCCTGGTTCTGGCACGTGGAACTGGTCAACCGCAGCCGCACCCCGCAACGCCTGGACCTGATCGCCCTGCAGGACGTGGGCCTGGCGCCCTACGCCGCGCTGCGGCTGAACGAGCACTACGTCAGCCATTACGTCGACCTGAAGCCGCTGGTGCATGCCGAACGCGGCTGGGTGCTGGCGGCACGCCAGAACCAGCCGGTGCAGCAGCGCCACCCCTGGGCGCTGATGGGGTCGCTGGCGCGCGCCAGCTCCTACGCCACCGATCTGCTGCAGGTGCAGGGCCGCGCGGCGCGGCTGGGTGGCGTGCCGCAGGCGCTGACCGAAGGGCTGCCGGGCCGGCGGCTGCAGCACGAGCATGCGGCCATCGCCCTGCAGGACGAGGCCTTCACGCTGGCAGCGGGCGAACGCTGCACGCGCGGCTTCTTCGGCCTGCTGCTGCCGCACCACGCCGAAGCCAGCAGCGAAGCCGACCTGGTGGAAGTGGAGAAGCTGCTCGCCCTGCCGCAGGCGCAGCCGGTGTTCGCGCCGCTGTCAGGCGCGCAGGCGCCGCGGCTGTCGCGCTTCGTCTCGGCGCCCTGGCTGGCGGTGCGGGACCTGTCGGCCGCCGAACTCGAGACCCGCTTCGGCGGCGAGCGCCGCCACGCCGAGCCCGACGCGTTCTTCACCGCCGACGGCCGCCACGTGGTGCTGCGCGCCAAGGAAGCGCGCGTGCTGCGCCCGCACGGCCACATGCTGCGCGGTGGCGGTGCGCTGGTGCCCGACGAGGGCGCGCTCACCTCCACCGTCTGGATGGCGGGTGTCTTCCATTCGATGGTGACGCAGGGCCATGTCAGCCTGAACCGGCTGCTGTCCACCACGCGCGGCTACCTGGGACGCTTCCGTTCGCACGGGCTGCGCCTGTTCGTGGAAGGCGGCGGCGGCTGGTGCCAGCTGGGCGTGCCTTCGGCCTTCGAGATGGGCACCGCGCACGCCACCTGGTGGTACCGCCACGCCGGCGGGCTGTTCAGCGTGCGCAGCGCGTTGGGCCCGGCAGTGCAGCGCCTGACGCTGGAGTTGCAGGTGCACGAAGGCGTGCCGCTGCGACTGCAGGCCAGCCTGCACCTGGCGCTGGCCGGCGACGACGGCGCCGAGGCCCTGTTGCCGATGGTGACCCATCAACCCGACGGCAGCGTGCTGCTGCAGCCACCGCAGGGTGCCGAACTGGCGCGGCGTTTCCCTGCGGGGGCCTTCGCGCTCGTGCCGCTGGAAGGCGGCCGCTTCGCGCACGTGGGCGGCAGCGAGCGCCTGCACGACGACGGGGTCCCGAACGGCGAACCCTTCGTGGTGCTGGAAGCGCAGGCCGCGCCGCGCTTCGCCTTCGCCATCGAAGGCCGCCTGCTCGCGCAGCAGGCGCTGCCGGCCGCCGAACCGCTGGTGGCCCCGCGCTGGCGGGGCCCCGGTGAAGCGCTGGTGGCCGAACTCGACACGCTGGCGCCCTGGCAGCTGCACAACGCGCTGGTGCACTACCTGGCGCCGCGCGGGCTGGAGCAGTATTCCGGCGGCGGCTGGGGCACGCGCGACGTCTGCCAGGGCCCGCTGGAGATGCTGCTGGCCTTCGACCGCCCGGCCCCGGTGCGCGACCTGCTGCGCAGGACCTTCGCGGCGCAGAACCCCGACGGCGACTGGCCGCAGTGGTTCATGTTCTTCGAACGCGACCGCGCCATCCGTGCCGGCGACTCGCACGGCGACATCGTCTTCTGGCCCGTGCTGGGCCTGGCGCGCTACCTGGTGGCGACGGGCGATGCGGCGCTGCTGGACGAGCCGCTGCCCTTCCACGGCGAGGCGCCGGCACCCCTGTCCGAGCACCTGGCGCGCGCGCTGGCGCTCATCGGCCGCCGCTGCGTGGCCGGCACGAAGCTGGCCGCCTACGGGCATGGCGACTGGAACGACGCCCTGCAGCCGGCCGACCCCGCGCTGCGCGACCGCCTGTGCAGCGCCTGGACGGTGACGCTGCACCACCAGACGCTGACCACGCTGGCGCAGGCGTTCCACGCCATCGGCCGCAGTGACCGGGCGCGGGCGCTGGAAGCGGAGGCCGCCGGCGTGCTGGCCGACTTCAGGCGCCTGCTCGTGCGCGACGGCGTGGTCGCCGGTTATGCGCTCTTCGGCGAAGACGCCGCAGCGCCCGAACTGCTGCTGCACCCCGGCGACCAGCGCACCGGCCTGCACCACAGCCTGCTGCCCATGATGCACGCGGTGCTGGCCGACATGCTGGCGCCGGCCGAAGCCGCGGCCCAGGTGGCGCTGATCCGCCGCCACCTGCTGGGCCCCGACGGCGCGCGACTGTTCGACGCCCCCATGGCCTACCGAGGCGGGCCGATGAAGGTGTTCCAGCGCGCCGAGAGCAGCGCCTACTTCGGGCGCGAGATCGGCGTCATGTACACCCACGCCCACCTGCGCTGGGCCGAGACCCTGGCCCACCTGGGCGACGCCGAAGGCTTCGTCGAAGCGCTGGCGCTGGCACAGCCGCTCGGGCTGGTGCGGAAGGTGGCGAGCGCGGCGCCGCGCCAGAGCAACTGCTACTACTCCAGCAGCGACGCCGCCTTCGCCGACCGCTACGAGGCCGCTCGCGAATACGGCCGCGTCAGCGCCGGCACGGTGGCGCTGGAAGGGGGCTGGCGCATCTACTCCAGCGGCCCGGGCATCGGCCTGGCGCTGCTGTGGCGCCATTTCGTGGGCCTGGCCTTCGAGCACGAGGCCGTGGTCGTCGACCCCGTGCTGCCGCCGCGGCTGGACGGCCTGGTGGCCGAGATCGAACTCGACGGCCGGCCGCTGGTGCTGCGCTACCGCGTGGGCAGCGCGGGCTGCGGACTGCGGCGCATCACGCTGGGCGGGACCGAACTGCCGTTCGCGCGCCGGACCAACCCGTACCGCACCGGCGGCGCGGCGATCTCGCGCGCCAGCCTGTCGGCACGCCGTCCCGGGGAAGAACTTGTCATCGAACTGAGCTGACGCCGCGTTGCAACGCAGCCCTTGCCCCATGCCCTGGGCTCTGGTGCAATCGCCGCGGGTTCGCCCCATCATCAATGACAGAGGAGAGAGAAGGCATGAAGAAGATCATCACCGGTTCGCTGCTGGCCCTGGTGCTTGGCTTTGCGACCAGCGCCATGGCTGCCAACGCCGAGTGCGATGCCAAGGCTGCCGAAAAGAAGCTGGCGGGCGCCGCCAAGACCAGCTTCCTGAAGAAGTGCGAAAAGGACGCCGGTGCTGCCGCCGGCGGTGGCGCCTGCGAAACCGCGGCCGCCGAGAAGAAGCTGGCGGGTGCCGCCAAGAACAGCTTCCTGAAGAAGTGCAAGGCCGACGCCGCCGCCTCGGCGCCGAAGAAGTAAGTCCCTTTCGGGCCGGCTTCGGCGTCAGGCCCGGCTCCAGTAGCCGGGGTCGCCGAAGCTGTGCTTGATGAAGTCGATCCAGAGCCGCACCCGCAACGGCAGGTGCTTGGCATGGGGAAAGACGGCGTAGATGCCGTTCGGCGGTGCGGCGTATTCGTCCAGCACCGTCACCAGCTTTCCGCTCGCCACCTCGGCTTCCACCTCCCAGGTGCTGCGCCAGGCGATGCCCAGGCCTGACAGGCACCAGGTGTGCAGCACCTGGCCGTCGCTGCAGTCGACCCGGCCGCTGGGGCGCAGGTGCGTCAGCTCGCCTTCCACCAGGAAGGCCCAGCCGCGCGTCTGGCTGGCATCCGAACTCAAGGTCAGGCATTCGTGGTGCATCAGCTCGGCCGGCGTCTTCGGCGCTCCGGCGCGCTTGACGTAGGCCGGCGAGGCGACGCACAGGCGCCGGTTGTCGGCCAGTCGCACGCTGATCAGGCTGGAATCGGGCAGGTCGCCCACCCGGACCGCACAGTCGAAGCCTTCGTTGACGATGTCGACCACCCGG
>JBGAKY010000086.1:0-23641 GCA_044224175.1 Rubrivivax sp.
GTCAATGTGCGGGCCTTCTTGCGCCTGGACAGCGATGAGTCTGTCTAAGTCTGCTTGCGTCGTTCGCAGGATGTTTGCTGGAAGCATGTTGAATCCCTGTGCAGAGCCGTATTGCCGGGTGCAGGAAGCGTAGCGTAGCCCAGAGGCGAGCCACACCAAGGCCGAACATACATACGGATACCGCAGTGTGGTCGCGCTATCCTGTGCGCATGCCCCGCCCATCCCGCCTCGATGAAGCCAAGGACAAGCTCCGAGCCCACTACGCGGCCCAGGGCGGCATGCCATCCATCCTGGCCTTCGCCGAGCTCATGGGGTACGCGTCGCCCTCGTCAGCGCACGATGTGACCAACGCGCTGGTCAAGCAGGGGTTCCTGGCCAAGGACGAACGGGGAGGGCGACTGCTTCCGGGCCCGATGTTCGGTCCGAAGCATTCTCGAGCGCCGAGCATTCCGGCCGAACTGCTCGAGGCGCTGCCGAAGGGTGTCGAGCTAACGGTGCTGCGAGTCCCGAAGCGGTCGCCCCTGGCGGTGGATGGTGTGCTGGCAGGAGACTACCTCGTGTTGGCGCCAGCAGACAGGACGGACCTCTCTGGAGCCCTCCTGCTGGGCCGAGGGCGGCAGCGAGCATTGGCGGGCGAAGCCCGTGAGGGGTGGAAGGTGACCGCTGTGGTGGTGGCGCAGTTTCGGAGCTATCGAGCTAATGACTGAACTCCAGCCTAGTTGCTACATGGCGGAATGAATGCACCTCTGAAGCTTGAATCGCTTGATGCCTTGCCGGCCGCCCTGCGGTCGAGGCTTGAGCCGCACCGACGGCTGTTTCGCCGCCACGAGTATCTTGATGACGTTCTAGCTAACGCAGGAGTCCGCTCGGTGGCAGAGGACCTCGATGCGTTCTTGCGGTCGCAGTGCATCCACGCGTACCACTGCACAAAGGAACCAACCGACGGCTATTTCGCAGCGCGGGGACTGCGACTTACCGATGTGCAGGCGCACCAAGCTGAGTTTCTTCTCGCCTTTGGAAGTCACTTCACAGACGAAGAAGTGGTCGACATGAAAGCCGCTTGGCGGCGCCACTTCGTCGAAGGCGGTCAGCTGAGCAGCCGGAACGGACGTCTTCTTCAAGTACCTCGGGGGAGAAGCCATCTTCATGCCGCTGAAACGGCATCCAACCATCGAGCCGAAGCTCGCAAAGCTCGGGCGGCCCGTCGTTGTCGAGTTCGGCCTCCCGGGGACCGAGGCATGGTTCCCTCTGGGAATGGCGAAGTACGTACTGAGCCGTCACCACCAAAGCATTCGCCCGGACGCACATCTCTACGAAGTGGAAACAAGCACTCGTACCGCTGTCCACCCCAGGGACATCGTTGCCGTCACGCCGCTGGAGGACTTTCTGCCCTAGCAGTAGAAGTTGATGCTGCGCGGTCCAGCCAACTTCGCCCGCAGCGCGAACCAGCGAGGACTTGACAAGCCACCAATAACCGAACAAATATACGGCTACGCAATACTGTATGAAACCACAGCATGCAAGCCGACACCTCGCAGCGCACCCTGGGAGCCCTCCAGGACTACTACGCTGGCCACCGGGCTATGCCCTCGTTCGGAGCCTTGGCCAAGTTGGTCGGCGTCTCCGTCTCCACGGTGGCCGACGCGGTCACCAAGCTCAAGGTCCACGGCTTCCTGCGGGCGAGTGAGACCGGACGGCTTCAACCCGGCAAGCGCTTCTTCGAGCGCCAGTTGCTAGGCCCCGTCCAGGCCGGGCAGCCTGCCGCAGCGCCAGAGCTGCAGAGCGAAGGCCTGCTCATCGACGAGTACCTCATCGACGCGCCAACGCGCACGTTCCTGCTGACAGTCCGGGGCGAGTCGATGCGCGACGCCGGCTTGCTGCCGGGCGACACCGTGGTGGTCAAGCGGGGTGCGGTGCCGGCCCTGGGCGACATCGTGGTCGCCTCTGTGCGCGGCGAGATGACCGTCAAGCAGCTGGCGCAGGAGGAGGGCGGTGCTCCTTACCTCAAGGCCCGCAATCCGGAGTTCGACGACATCTATCCCGCGGAGGACTGCGAGGTCGTGGGCGTCGTCGTTGGGCAGTTCAGGCGCTACGCGCGGACTCCGAGGCTTTCAGTAAAAGCGAGCCAAAACCAAGCTCCGAGCACTCAATTCTGAGTTGCCTCCATAGCTCGCGTAACGAACCCTTTGGAAATGCGCTCGGCGCTGTTGCAATGATTGGACTTGCGGTTCTGTCCGGTAATAAATTGGTTCTCCCCAAAGGAGAGCCGACGATGAAAAGCCCCTCGTTCATCGAGCGCGAAGTACTCGTGCTCGACATCAAGGCGCGTCGTGTTTTCAGGCACAACCTGCACGGCGCCGGCTTCCTGCTGCCGTGGGCGTACATGGACCCGACCGTCTACCAACGGCACTGGGAGGGGCCGTCATGGAGCTACGAGAAGAACGGCCGCAAAGCAACCGCGTCCATCCCCCTGACCGTGACGCTGCACAGCGGCGAGCAGCAGTACTGGGATGTGGAGGACACGCGCCGCGGTGTTCCGATGCGGGTTGGCATCAAGCAAGCGCACGCGGCGGCGGAAGGCGTGGTTCTGCGGCTGTTCGACCCCAAGTTCATCGACGACAACATCGTCGAATACCACAACCGCCGAACCGGCTATTTCCTGCTGGTCCAGCAGGTGCACCGGGACCTGACACCCATCGAAGACGCGGTGCTGGGGGAACTCGGCTCCAAGTCAAGAACCGTCGGCCAACTCTGCGCGCGTCTGCCGCAGGACGAGGACCTGGTTCGGGCAGCCGTGATGAACCTTTGGCGGCAAGGCAAGGTCGAGGTGCCGGCGCAAACGGAGTTGTTTGGTCTTGGATGGGCGGTTCGGAGGTTGCGTCGTGCTTGACGGCCAGACCGCGGCACAAGGGCATCAGCCTCCGCCCTCGCCTCCAAAGCCAGGGAGCCCGACTCGAGTGCGGCGCAACCGCGCCGAGATGACGCTGATGCACAGCAGGGATTGGCCCGGACCGCGGGACTTCCCGCCCCTTGAGCCTAGGTCAGACGAGGTCGAGGCGCACGCCAAGTGGAAGGCCGACAAGCTGCGGTTCGACATGAATGTCTGCGCGGCCACCGCCTACAACGATGAACACAAGACCGAACCCGAGGTCAACGCGATTCTGTTCAAGCGCTTTGGCAAGCGCCTGGCACCGGGCAGCGTTTGGAAGCTCGTTCAGAGGTGCAACACCTTCAATCCGCAGACCAAGCGAGTGCACGGCTTCTGGGCCTGCATTCCCCGATACCGTCCAGCGAGGTTGAGGGAGTTCGATACAGCGCACTCTCGAAACCCGCAGCATCAGCTGTCACAGCTGTTCCGGCAGTTCCCGCACATCGAGGCCAAGCTGGTCACCTTCATTGCCGACCGGACTACCGGCAAGAAGGAAATGCGCCCGGTGTCGGTCATGGACCCGTCGATGGTGTGGGACACGTTTCTCGGCCTGTGCAAGGCCGAGGGGATGCATCTGGCGCCCAAGCGCTGGCCCTTCACGCACAAGAAGCAGGGCTACGAAGCCATCCGGCGCTGGTACCACGAAGAGAAGTACCGCAACCCCTCCGCAGCCGCGTTCAACGAGCTCAACGAGTCTGTCGCCAAGTCCATCCGTGCGGCCTACCGCAGCATCGGCGTGCCCAAGGTAGCCGCCAGGCTGGGCATGGCATACACCCGCACCGAGCTCGATGAGCACATGTTCGATGCGGAGTTCACGGTGTTCGTCCCCGGAGAGGCGCCGGACGAATGGATTGCCGTTCCCCAGGGGAGGCTCTACTTCCTGGTCATCATCGAATGCGAGACAGAGGCTGTGCTTGCGGCCGATGTGGCGTTCGGCGAGGCCTTCGACATGAACGATGTCAAGGCACTGGTTCATGACGCCATCCTTCCCCCGCCTCGTCCCTCCAGCTTTCGACTGGACGACCCCGAATGGGCTCTCGCGGAAGACGCTTGCTTTCCTGCGGAGCTGCCTGAGTTCCGACGATGCACCTGGCAGGTTCTGGCCATGGACCGGGCGCTACAACACCGGGCAGGGGACACGCGTGAGGCGATTGAGCGGGTCACCGGGTGCCAACTCGACTTTGATAAGCCGGACGAGGCCCTCTCCCGTTACTTCATTGAAGGGTTCTTCAAGCGCTTGGCCGCATTCGCCCGTTGGTTGGAGTCGGCCACCGGAAACGCGCCCGACAGCCCGTCGCGACGCGACTCCGCGGGCGGTGCAGTCCGCAGTCGGCTGACGCGCGCGTTGGCCCGCGAACTGCTGCAGCTGTACTGCCGCAACTACAACGCCGCCAAGAAGAAGGGCACGGGCCGTGCGCCCAATCAGACACTCCTCGACCGGCTGGCCCAAGGGCGTTGCTACATCGGTCGCCTGGGCGAGCAAGGCTACGACAACCTCTATCGGCTGCTGCCTCGATATGAGGGGAAGCTCTGCGAGCGAGTGACCCGCTCTCATGGACCCGTATGCGTCTACCTGGGCTATGAGTACTACCTCGGGCCAGAGCTATCGAGCCGCCACGAGCTGCTCCGAGCCTCGGACCTCACGGTCGACGTCTACGTGCAGCGCGACGCGCGCTACGCCATTGCGGTTCCGCGGGCTTTTCCGGAGTTCGCCTTTCTGATTGTGCTGTGCGGCCCTTGGGCAGCGGAGCCCCACACGCTCGAGTGGCGAATGCTCGTCAAACGCATGGCGGCAAGGGGCTGGTTCGCTGACCACGCAAGCAAGCCGCTGCTTGGTCTTGCTGCCGCCCGTGGGCTCGGGCGCGCCGCGGCAACCGATGCCGGCATCGCCAAGCTCCTTGCCGGCTACTACACGTTTGTCGACCACTATGGTCGTGGCGAGGTGCGATACGTCAACCTGACGCCTGAGCAGCGCGCGGAGCTGCATCAGTGGTTAGGAGTGGACGAGAGCGAGCCGCTGTCGCCGGGAGAATCTCCCTGGCAGCCAAAGACAGCGAAGACCTCGCCGAGCGGCAACGGTAGGCACGAGCCGGAGCCGGCGCCTCAAGCCGCTACCCAGGACGCTGACGACGAGTACGGCATCTTGTAGGGGCGCTGTCGTGAACCCCCGTCACCCTCTGCAACAGCGCAACGGCGAGTTCCATGTCGAGTATCGGGGCTCGAGACTCCTTCGGTCTATGCTGGCCGAGGCGCTCAACAAGTCGCTGTCCGAAGGCATGTCCTGCAGCGCGACGACTCGGACTGGCAAGACCTCAATTGCAAAGGCCTTGGAAGCCGATTTGACGAAACGCCGCACGGCGCTCTTCCTACGTCGCCAGTGCATCAACCATCGAGACCGGAAGGTGGCCAACCCGTTCCTGCGCCGACTGCGCGGGGACGAGTCGGGTCCGGATGCAAGCGACGTCCACACCAACCCGATGAGAGCGCTGAAGAACCACTGTCTCAACGAGTGCGACAAGCTCAATACGGATACGGTGGTCTTTTGCATCGACGAGGCCCAGAACCTCTCGCTGGAGGAACTGGACGTGCTCAAGCTGCTGACCGGCGACCTTCAGGACCTCGGGCTTCGCCCATTCGTTCTCTTGATGGGCCAACCTGAGCTGAAGCTGCTGCGCGATGCGCTTCTGGACTGGAAGCGGGGCGAGTTGGTGTCCCGGTGGATGGGGACGCATTGCGACCTTCCTGGCTTCGCCCTCGAGGATGTTCGGGCCATGTGCGCTGCGCTTGACACCTGCACGTGGCCAGTCGGCAGCGGGGTCACGTACACCCAGCACTACGTGCCTGAGCTGTGGGCCGCAGGGTGGCGCATGGCCGAGCAGGGGGACGCACTGTGGGAGTCGATGCGAGAGCTGGCCAGGAGCGTCGGAATGCCTGCGGACCGGTTCGAAGTGGCGGGTGAGTATGTGCGCAATGCGGTGTTGGCCTTGCTGCTTCACCTGCGCAGGAAGCCAGAAGAGAAGGGCGAGGGCGCGTTCCGGGAGGCGGCTCGTCTGTCGAGACTGACGGAGGCCGCCAAGATTCTCGTTCCCACCAAGAGCGACGAGGGCATGCTGCGGGCCAAGTGGTTGAAGCAGGGCCTGCAGCGGAGGTAGCGTCAATGTGGTTCTCATGGAACCCCCGTTGGTTGGCTGCAGGGGCTTCGCTGTGGTGTGTTGCGGCCAAGGCTGCCTACGTGACGACCTGCACGGTCGGGACGGTACTGCGGGCATTGGTCGGCGCGTCGGAGACTTCTCGACTGCCAACCTGGGCGGCCAGCAACATCGAGCGCGCCAACGTGGCGGCAAAGTTAGATGTTGCGAGGGAGACCGTCGACGAGATGTTCCTGGACTCTCCACCAGGAGACCTCGAGCGACGCGCTCGCATATCGCTGCAGCTGAGGTGGTGCCCCGAGTGCGCGAAGCAGTGGTACCACTGCGTCCACTTCCAAGACAGACGCGTGCTTCGCTGTCCTTGGCACGGGAGCCTGCTGTTCGAGGGCTGCTCGAAGTGCGGGCGGCCAGTCGACCCTCTCGGCAAGCCTTGGCAGTGTGCGTTCTGTGGGACGCAGCTCGCGCCGCACCTCGATGACTGGGTTCGACTACTCAAGTCCGCGCCAGGTCACGCAGGGGCTTGGCCCTCGAAGCTGGCGGCCAGTCACTCGGCATACGTCGAGCGTCACGGCGAGTTACGCTGCCACGGCGGCGACATGGGAAGGGCTCAGTTTGATGGCCGTGACTGGGCATTGAGGTACTGGCAACAAGGTCAGCTGTACGAATCCGGGTGTGCGCTGTGGGACTCAGTTCTCGCGGACCACAAAGACTGCTATGCCGACGAGCCAGGCGGCTACATGCCTCAGTACTACAGCCAGGGCTTCGTGTGTCCGGTTGCCGCGGCGGCCGGCGCTGTGTTGGGCAGCTTGGGCGGATGCATGGAGGCGCCAGGCCTGTGGCCTCGAACGGCGCTGCCCACCATGGCGGACGGGACGCTGCCATGGCCTGAGTCTGTGTCGTTCGAGTTGATGCGCGGGATGCTTCGTGAGTTGCCGCGGCGTTGGCTGGTCGACGCACTGATGTTGTTCGGGGACCTGGCTGCGGCTGAACGCTCGACCGGGCGATGGGAGCCGGCAGCAGGTCCTCTCTTCAAGTCTTTAACCGGACGCCAAGTAGGGTCTTCAGAGCTCGTTCTGTTACAGATTCTGCCGACCGAGCAGTTGCTGAACGCTAAAAGCTACGCGGCCGTTTCTTGCCCGCGACATCCGGCTGAAAGCGTCCTCAATCCTTCGGCGCTACTGTCGCTCAGCTAAAAGCTGGGCTGGCTCATAGGTCGCTTTCAGCGACCTAAGTCCTTGTCACGCCTCTGAAAAGCCCATGCGCAACGCCTGGATTCTGGTCGGCCTTGGCGCAGTAGCTACGACGCCAATTGGCGCGAACTCAGAATAGCTACGACGCCCACTCTTGGTGCAAATTTGGGGTCCCGTGGAATCAAGGACTTGCGGCCGGTTCTTCTACTGCGGGAAGCCGTTACTGCGTTAGCAGGGTGGCCAACCATTTCGAGTGAAATAGCATGCAGCATGAAGTAGACATAATATACATCGTAGCGCATATCCATAAGTGAAAAGGGCGCGCCAAGCGCACCCGTCACTCCGACCCGGTCCGGCACGGCC
The DNA here is from genome assembly GCA_044224175.1 of Rubrivivax sp. Classification (GTDB taxonomy): domain Bacteria; phylum Pseudomonadota; class Gammaproteobacteria; order Burkholderiales; family Burkholderiaceae_C; genus Rubrivivax. Next base: position 7,632 of record JBGAKY010000086.1, read on the forward strand.
TGCGCCGACCGGCTGCCGCGGATCACAGCAAGGTGTTGCCGGCGTCGACGTCGTCTTCCAGGTCTTCACTGGCCGCCTCGGCCTCGGCGGGCTTGCCGGTGCCGCCCAGCACGGGCCGGTCCAGCGGACGGCACAGGTGGCGGTTGAGCTGGCTCAGCCGTTCCGACTTTTCCACCGCGGCCAGCACGACCTCGGGGTTGAGCATCAGCATGAACGGGTTCCGGACTGTCGTCGTCTGCGCCATCGTGGACTCCTTGCAGGCCCCTGCGTGGATGCCTTGTCGACAACTCTACGCGGCAGCTTCAGGCCTGTGCAGTCAGCGGTGTACCAAGCCTCCTGTCGGATGAATTCCGACACGGCCACCTGTCACGAACCGGCGGCCCGATGCGGTCGGCCGGCTCAGCGCGCCGCGGCTTCCAGGCGCCGGGCCAGGGACTCGCGGCCCGCCGCGCGGGCGAAGGCGGCGGCGTCGAGGTCGCGGTCGTTGCGCCGGCGCGCGTCGGCGCCACGCGCCAGCAGCAGGTCCACCGCGGCTTCGCTGCCGTAGCGCGCCGCCATCATCAGCGCGGTGCTGCCGTTGGGCGACCGGGCATCGACCGCCGCACCGCGTTCCAGCAGCAGCGCCACCACGCCGGCTTCGGGGCCGCTGGCGGCGTAGTGCAGCGGCGTCCAGCCTTCACGGTCGGCCTTCGCGCCGCGGGCCAGCAGGGCTTCGGCCCAGTCGCGGCGGCCGCGCAGTGCGGCCATCATGAGCGGCGTTTCGCCCTGGCCGTTCACCGCGTCCACCTGCACCGCGGGTTGCGCCAGCAGGGTCGACAGCACCTTCTCGGACCCGTCGCGCAGCGCCAGGAACAGCGCCGGCTGGCCTTTCTCGTCGACGGCGTTGGGGTCGAATCCCCGCGCCAGCAGCGAAGCCACGGTGCGCGCGTCGTCCATCGCGACGGCGCGGAAGAAGTCCTCGAAGGAGCCGGCACGAACCTGCAGCCCGGCCAGCGCCAGCACCGCAGCGGCCGCGGCGCGCAGCAGGCTACGCCGCATGGCCCTGCTCCGACGGCCAGCCGAACAGGGCGTCGAAGTTCCGCGTGGTCGCTTCGGCCAGCGCCTGCAGCGGCACGCCCTTCACTTCCGCCAGGCAGGCCGCCACATGGGCCACGTAGGCCGGCCGGTTCTGCCTGCCGCGCCTGGGCACCGGCGCCAGGTAGGGGCTGTCGGTCTCGATCAGGCAGCGGTCCAGCGGCACTTCGCGCGCCACGGCGCGGATCTCTTCCGCGTTGCGGAACGTGAGGATGCCGGAGAACGAGATCAGGAAGCCCATCTCCAGCGCCGCGCGCGCCACTTCACGCGTCTCGGTGAAGCAGTGGAAGACGCCGCGCACCTGGCCGGCGCCTTCTTCCTTCAGGATTTCCAGCGTGTCTGCGCTGGCGCTGCGCGTGTGCACCACCAGCGGCAGGCCGCTGGCGCGCGCGGCGCGGATGTGGAGCCGGAAGCGCTCGCGCTGCCACGCCATCTGCTCCAGGCTGCGTCCTTCCAGACGGTAGTAGTCGAGCCCCGTCTCGCCGATGGCCAGCACGCGCGGCAGCGCGGCACGGCTCAGCAGGTCTTCCAGCGTGGGCTCGGCGACGCCTTCGTTCTCGGGGTGCACGCCCACCGTGCAGCACAGCTCGGCATGGCCCTGCGCCAGTGCATGCACGCGCGGGAATTCCTCCAGCGTGGTGCAGATGGTGAGCGCGCGTTCCACCTGGGCCGCGGCCATCTCGGCGCAGATCGCGTCGGCCTGGTCGTGCAGTTCCGGGAACGAGAGGTGGCAGTGGGAGTCGACGAACATGAAGCGGCGGCGCGGCCGGCGGGCGCGCGCGGCAGGGGACTCAGACGGTCTGCGTCGGCTTCGAGGACTGGATCGAGGTGCCCAGGATCTCTTCGATCTTGATCTTCAGCCCACGCGTCTTCTCGTCGTTCGGGAAGCGCACGCCCACGCCCTGCGTACGGCCGCCGGAGGCGTTGGCCGGGGTGATCCAGGCCACCTTGCCGGCCACCGGGTAGCGCTGCGGGTCGTCGGGCAGCGACAGCAGCAGGTAGATGTCTTCGCCCAGCTTGTATTCGCGCAGCGTCGGCACGAACAGCCCGCCCTCGTTGAAGAGCGGAATGTAGGCGGCGTACAGCGCGCCCTTCTCGCGGAACACGAGCTGGATCACGCTCGGCCGGCTGGAAGGCGCGGTGAGCGCCGGCCCCAGGCCGCCGGGTCGCGTGAGTGCGCGGTCGTTCATGGGCGAAGTGTAAGCGCGCGGCTGCCGTGCGAGACGAGCGCTTCGAGCAATAGGCCCTCGTTCCACGGATGTTCGTCGTGGCGGGCTGCACGCGCCAGCGCCCGTCCCCAGTCGGCCAGCGCCGCGGGTTCGGCGCGGGCGGGCATGGACGCCGGTGGGAAGTGACGCGGCCGGCCGCCTACGGCCAGCACCGCGGCGTCGTGACAGAGCTTCTGCAGGGCGTCGATGGCGCGCGGCACCGGCCAGCCCGCCAGCGCCGAAGCGTCACCGCGCGCCACCGCTCGCGGCAGCGCGGTCCAGCGTTCGCCGTCCACGCCGGCCGCGGCCAGTGCGGCGGCCTGCAAGGGTCGGCCGCCGGCGGCGGCGAGCAGCACCGCGGCGTCGGTCACGCCCTGCCCCGCCAGCCACGCCAGCGCCACCTCTTCGGCTGGCGGCGGCAGCGGCACGCGCTGGCAGCGGCTGCGCAGGGTGGGCAGCAGGTTCGCCGGGTCGGCCACGCCCAGCAGCAGGCGCGTGCCCGGAGGCGGTTCTTCCAGCGTCTTCAGCAGCGCGTTCGCCGAAGGGCCGTTCAGCGCCTCGGCCGGGTGCAGCAACGTGACCTTGCCGCGCCCGCGCGAGGATGTCTTGCCGACCCAGTCGATGACCGCACGCACTTCCTCGATGCGGATCTGCTTGCTGGGCTTCTTCTTGTCGTCTTCGGGCTTGTCGCCGGCCAGCAGCCAGCCCAGCGGCCAGCGCAGCACCTGCGGCAGCAGCACCATCAGGTCGGGGTGACCGTGTGCCTGCACCAGGCGGCAGCTGCCGCAACGCCCGCAGGCGCCGCGGGTGGCGTCGCCTTCGCAGAGCCAGGCCTGCGCGAGCGCGAAGCCGAACTCCAGTGTGCCCACGCCTTCGGCACCGTGCAGCAGCAGCGCATGGCCGCGCTGCTGCGCCAGGGTGTCGGCCACCGGTTGCGCCAGCCAGGGCAGCGACGGCCGGCCGTCTTCGCCTACCACCATGCGCGGGCCTCGGCGGCGGCCGCCAGTTGTTCCCACACCTGGGGCGGTGGCGGCGCGGCGTCCAGGGTGACCAAGCGCGCGGGGCCGGTGGCGCCGCGCCGAGCGTAGCCGGCGCGCACGCGTTCGAAGAAGTCCCGGTCCTCGCGCTCGAAGCGCTCGGGCGCGCGCACCGCGGCGCGGCGCGCGGCGGCCACCGCCGGGGCGACGTCGAACCACACCGTCAGGTCGGGCTGGCGGCCGCGCTGGACCCAGGTCTCGAGCGTGGCCAGCACCTGCAGGTCGAAGCCGCGGCCGCCGCCCTGGTACGCGAAGGTGGCGTCGGTGAAACGGTCGCACAGCACGGTGGCGCCGGCGGCCAGCGCGGGTTCGATGCGCCGCTGCAGGTGGTCGCGCCGGGCGGCGAAGACGAGCAGCGCCTCTGTCAGGGTGTCCATCGGCTGGTGCAGCACCAGTTCGCGCAGCCGCTCGGCCAGGTCGGTGCCGCCGGGTTCGCGCGTGACCACCACTTCGTGGCCGCGCGCGCGCAGCCAGGCGGCGAAGGACTCGATGTGCGAGCTCTTGCCGGCGCCGTCGATGCCTTCGAAGGTGACGAAACGGCCGCCGCTCATCGGCCGCGCTGGTACTGGTTCACCGCCCGATTATGTTCGGCCAGGGTCTCGCTGAAGGCGCTGCTGCCGTCGCCGCGGGCCACGAAGTACAGCGCCTTGGTGGGCTCGGGTCGCACCGCGGCGCGCAGCGCGGCCAGCCCCGGCATCGCGATCGGCGTCGGCGGCAGGCCGGCGCGGGTGTAGGTGTTGAACGGGCCGTCGGCCTGCAGGTCGCGTTTGCGGAGGTTGCCGTCGAAGGCCTCGCCCAGGCCGTAGATGACGCTGGGGTCGGTCTGCAGCGGCATGCCCAGGCGCAGCCGGTTGCTGAAGACGCCGGCGATGAGGCCGCGGTCCGCCGCCTGGCCGGTTTCCTTCTCGACGATGGACGCGAGGACGAGCGCTTCGTCGGCCGTCTTCAGGGGCGTTGCGGCCGCGCGCTCGGCCCACGCGGCGGCGAGTCGCCGCTGCATGGCCTGGAAGGCTCGCTTCAGCACCTGCAGGTCGCTCGCGCCGCGGCTGTAGAGGTAGGTGTCGGGGAAGAAGCGCCCTTCGGCGCGCATGCCGGCGGGCGCGCCCAGCGCGGCCATCAGCTCGGCTTCGCCCAGGCTGGCGGTGGTGGGCTTCAGGTGCGCGGCCTTGGCCAGTTCGGCACGCCACTGGCGCAGCGTCCAGCCTTCGATCAGGCGCACCGACTCCACGGTCTCGTCGCCCTGGACCATCTTGGTGAGCAGCTGGCGCGGCGAAGTGCCGGGCTCCAGCGCGTAGCTGCCGGCGCGGATGCGGCGCGCCTGGCCCGACCAGCGGAACCACTGGTACAGCAACCGGGCGTCGGTCTGCACGCCGGCGGCCACCCAGCCCTGGGCCACGTCGCGTGGCGAGGTGCCGGCCTCGATGGAGAGCTCCACCGTCGGCGTGGCCAGCGGCAGCGGCCTGTCGAGCCACCACCAGGCCGCGGCGGCGAGCGCCAGCGCGCCCGCCAGCACCAGGCCGAGCAGTGCGAAGAGGGTGCGCAACATCCGAGACCCCGACGCCGGCCGAACCATGGCGGGTGATCATAATCGCCGCCATGAGCACCTCGATGTCTCTCGAAGGCGCGCTGCGCCTGGCCGACTGGGGCGTGATCCGCGCCAGCGGCGACGACGCGCGCAGCTTCCTGCACGGCCAGCTCACGCAGGACGTGGCGCACCTGGCGCCCGGCCAGGCGCGGCTGGCGGGCTACTGCTCGGCCAAGGGCCGATTGCTGGCCAGCTTCGTGGTCTGGTCGCGCGGCCCTGCCGAAGTGCTGCTGGCCTGCAGCGCCGACCTGCTGCCGGCCACGCTGAAGCGGCTGTCGATGTTCGTGCTGCGCGCCAAGTGCAAGCTCGGCGACGCCAGCGCCGAAGTGCCGCTGTACGGCCTGGCCGGCGAGGCTGCGGCCGCCGCGCTGGGCGCGGGCGCTCCGGCGCAGCCCTGGGCCCACGTGCAAAGGGACGGTGCCGACCTGATCCGCCTGCCCGAAGCCGCCGGCGTGCCGCGTTTCCTGTGGGCTGGCGGCGGTGCCCCTGCCCTGCCCGCGCTGACCGAAGAGGGCTGGCGCTGGCTGGAAGTGCAGAGTGGCGTGCCGCGCATCGTGGCGGCCACGGTGGAGCAGTTCGTGCCGCAGATGGTGAACCTGGAACTGGTGGGCGGCGTCAACTTCCAGAAGGGCTGCTACCCGGGGCAGGAGGTCGTGGCGCGCAGCCAGTACCGCGGCACGCTCAAGCGCCGCGCATTCCTGTTCGACAGCGACGCGCCGGCCGCGCCGGGCCAGGAGATCTTCGCCGCCACCGACCCCGAGCAGCCGGCCGGCCTGGTGGCCGGTGCCGCCGCCGGCCCCGACGGGCGTTTCGCGGTGCTGGCCGAAACCAAGATCGCATTCGCGAGCGAGACCCTGCACCTGGGCAGTGCCGCCGGCGCCCGGCTGGAGCCGCGCCCCCTGCCCTACGCGCTGCCGGCCGAGGCTTGAGCCGGCGCCACTACGTCTACTACCGCGTCGCGCAGGCCGACCTGGCGGTTGCGGTGGCAGCCGTCGGTGCCGTCCAGGCGGCGCTGAAGGCGCGCCACGCCGGCCTGGGCGCCGAACTGCTGCGTCGGCCCGGCGCCAGGGACGGCGCAGTCACGCTGATGGAAGTGTGGATCTTCGACGCCGGCCACGACGCGCAGGCGATCGAGACCGAAGCCGCCGCGGCATCGCAACGCTGGTGCCGCGACGGGCGCCACCTGGAAGTCTTCGAGCCGCTGTCCTAGAGCTCGCGCACCATTTTCTGGTGCGGCAGGCCGGCTTCCTCGAACGGTTCGCCCTCCGGCACGAAGCCGGCGCGGCGGTAGAACGCCACCGCCTCGGCCGCCGCGTCCAGCACCGCCTGGCGCTCGCCGCGCCGGCGTGCCGCGTCCAGCAGCGCCTGCAGCACCTGGCCGCCGATGCCGCTGCCGCGCAGCGGTGCCGTCACCGCCATGCGGCCGATCTTGACCACGCCGTCGCCCAGCGCCACCGCACGCCCGGTGGCCAGCGGCGTGCCCAGCCGGTTCAGGGCCAGCGCGTGCAGCGCCCCGTGGTCGGCCGCGTCTTCCACCAGCGGAGCGTCGACCCGCTGTTCGTCGATGAAGACCGCCTGCCGCAGCGGGCGTGCCTGCGGACCCAGTTCGGACCAGGGACCCACCTTCACCTGCACCATGGGCTGGCCGCTTTCGAAGGCCTGGAACCAGTCGCGCAGCAGCGGCGGCACGGGCTGGCTCTTCTGCGTGGCCGGGTCGGCGAAGACGTAGAGCAGTTCGCCGTGCACCAGCAGCTGCTCGCCGCGGAACAGCGCGCAGGCCAGTGCCATCGAGCTGTTGCCGACGCGGTCGCAGCGCACGCCCACCTGGCACAGGTCGTCGTAGCGTGCCGAGCCCAGGTATTCCAGCGTCGCCTTGCGCACGTAGAAGTCGCCCGCCACCGCCTCCATGGTCTCGTGGTAGGGCATGGCCATCGCGCGCCACCAGCCGGCCACCGCGGTGTCGAAGTACATCAGGTAGTGGCCGTTGAAGACGATCTTCTGCATGTCCACTTCGGCCCAGCGCACGCGCAGGCGCTCGAGGTGGCGGAATTCGCTGCGTTTCATGGGCTCCAGGCCTCCTTCAATGCGTGGGCGATGGCGTCCTGCGCCGCGGCGGCCTCCTTCAGCGCGCGGCCCATCTTGATGAAGTCGTGCGTCAGCCCGCGGTACAGCTCCAGCGCCACCGGCACGCCGGCGGCGCGCAGGCGGTCGGCGTAGGCGATGCCTTCGTCGACCACGGGGTCGCATTCGGCCAGCACCACGCACGCGGGCGCCACGCCGTCCAGGTCGTCGGCCAGCAGCGGGGCGAAGCGCCAGTCGCGGCGGTCGGTCTCGTCGATGTACTGGTCGAAGAACCACTCCACGGTGGCAGCGTCGAGCAGAAAGCCGTTGGCGAACAGGCGGTGCGAAGGGGTGTCGGCATGCGCCGTGGTGCCGGGGGTGATGAGCACCTGCAGCGCCAGCCGCAGCCCGGCGTCGCGCGCGCGCAGCGCGTTCACGGCCGCCAGCGTGCCGCCGGCGCTGTCGCCGCCGACCGCGAGGCGCGTCTCGTCCAGGCCCAGCGCGGCGCCGTTGGCGGCCAGCCAGCGCAACGCGTCCCAGGCGTCTTCGGCGGCGGTGGGGAATCGGTGCTCGGGGGCCAGGCGGTAGTCGAGCGCCACCACGGCACCGCCGCTGCGCAGCGCCAGCTGGCGGCACAGGCTGTCGTGCGTTTCCAGGCTGCCGACGACGAAGCCGCCGCCATGCAGGTACAGCAGCAGCGGCAGCCGGTGGTGCGCCGGCGCGTACAGGCGTGCGCGCAGCGGCGTGCCGTCGGCGGCCGGCAGGTTGAAGTCCTCGACGCGGGCGAGCGGTGCGCGCGGCGGCTCCAGCACTTCGGCCGCGGTCTCGTAGGCGGCCCGTGCCGCCTGCGGGCTGAGGGTGTGGAAGGGCGGTCGGCGGGCGCGCCGGATGCGGTCCAGCAGGCCGGCCATCGCCGGGGTGAGAAGGTGGGCGGTCAAGGCGCCGCGTAGGATACTGGCACGATGGCCAGAATCCTCTACCTCACCCAGATCGAGATCGACCCCGGCGCCGTGAAGCTGCTGGCGGCGGAGTGCGAACGCGTCGGCATCCGGCGCCCGCTGGTGGTCACCGACGCGGGCGTGCGCGCCGCCGGCGTGCTGCAGCCGGCGCTGGACGCGCTCGGCGCCCTGCCCCACGCCGTCTTCGACGGCACACCTTCGAACCCCACCGAAGCCGGCGTGCGCGCCGCCACGGCGGTCTACAAGTCCCAGGGCTGCGACGGCCTGGTGGCGGTGGGCGGCGGCTCCAGCATCGACCTGGCCAAGGGCGTGGCGATCGCCGCCACCCACGAAGGGCCGCTCAAGACCTATGCCACCATCGAAGGCGGCAGCCCGAAGATCACCGATCGTGTGGCGCCGCTGATCGCCGTGCCCACCACCGCCGGCACCGGCAGCGAAGTGGCGCGCGGCGCCATCATCATCGTCGACGACGGCCGCAAGCTGGGCTTCCACAGCTGGCACCTAGTGCCGAAGACGGCGCTGCTGGACCCCGAGCTCACGCTGGGCCTGCCGCCGCTGCTGACCGCGGCCACCGGCATGGACGCCATCGCCCACTGCATGGAGACCTTCATGGCGCCAGCGGTGAACCCGCCGGCCGACGGCATCGCGCTCGACGGCCTGGCGCGCGGCTGGGCCCACATCGAACGCGCCACCCGCAACGGCCAGGACCGCGAGGCGCGCTGGAACATGATGAGCGCCAGCATGCAGGGCGCGATGGCCTTCCAGAAGGGCCTGGGCTGCGTGCATTCGCTCAGCCACAGCCTGGGTGGCGTGAACCCCCGCCTTCACCACGGCACGCTCAATGCAGTCTTCATGCCGGCGGTGGTGCGTTTCAACGCGGCGGCCGAAAGCATCCAGCGCGAACACCGTCTGCAGCGCATGGCGCAGGCGGTGGGCGTCGGCGGCTGCGATTCGAAAGGCACTGAACTGGCCGAGGCGCTGCGCGACCTGAACCGCCGCCTGGGTCTGCCGGCAGGCCTGGCCGCCATGGGCGTGGGCCGCGAGCTGTTCGACAAGGTGATCGACGGCGCGCTCGCCGACCACTGCCACAAGACCAACCCGCGCATCGCCAGCCGCGAGGAATACCGCGAGATGCTGGAAGCTTCCCTGTGAGCGCCGGCCCGCTGTTCCACATGGTGCCCGGCGCGCCGGTGCCGGTGTCCCCCTTCAGCCATGCCACCGAACAGGACGGCTGGGTCTTCGTCACTGGCCAGATGCCGTTCAGCGGCCTGGCCAACGACTCGCCCTACCCCGCAGGCATCGAGGCGCAGACGCGTCAGGTCTTCGCCAACCTGGAGACGGTGCTCAAGGGCGTGGGCCTGGGCCTCGAGCACGTGCTGATGGCGCGCGTGTACCTGCTGCACTTCGAGCGCGACTTCCTCGCCATGAACGCGGTCTACGCCGGCTACTTCCCCGAAGGCCGGCGGCCGGCGCGCACCTGCATCGGCGTCAGCGGTCTGGCGCGGGGCGCCCTGGTCGAGATCGACTTCGTCGCCCGCCGGCCGGGCTGACTTGATCACCCCCTACACGCCTTCGGCGTGGTCCCCCCAAGGGGGATCAGGCCTCTCCGGGCGGCCGAGCGAGGCCTGAGCCTCTGCAGTTCGTCGGCCGGCAGTGCAGCCTGTCGCAGGCCGCGTGCGTCGGCAGCGGGCCGCCGTTATGGTGTGCTACATCAGCAACACACCCGGCCAAGCCCTATGCCCGCCCTGCCCGACTGGGACGACAAGCAGCCGATCTACCAGCAACTGGCCGACCTTCTGGCGGCGCAGCTGCTGGAAGGCGACCCTCCCGAAGGCGAACCGATGCCTTCGGTGCGCGCGCTGGCAAGTCGCTACCTGCTGAACCCGCTCACCGTGAACCGCGCCCTGCAGGCCCTGGGCGAGACCGGCCTGCTGGAGACGCGGCGCGGCCTGGGCCTGTTCGTGACGCCCGGCGCGCGCGAACGTCTGAAGGCCAGCGAACGGCGCCGCTTCCTGGACAGCGAATGGCCGCGCCTGCGCGAGCGGCTGCGCCGGCTGGACATCACACCCGAACAACTTTCCTGGGAGGCCCGATGAACGGCACCGACAGCCCGCTGATCGAAGCACGTGGCCTGGGCGTGCGCTACCGCACCAAGCAGGCGGTGGACGACGTGAGCTTCAGCGTCCCCAAGGGGCGCGTGGTCGGCCTGCTGGGCCACAACGGCGCCGGCAAGACCTCGCTGATGAAGGCGCTGGTGGGCCTGCTGCCTTACCAGGGCACGCTGTCGGTGCTCGGCTTCGAGCCGGTGCGCGAGCGCACCCGGTTGCTGGAGTCGCTGTGCTACATCCCCGACGTGGCGATCCTGCCGCGCTGGGCACGCGTGGACCAGCTGATCCGGCTGATGCAGGGACTGCACCCGCGCTTTTCGGCTGCGCGCGCCGAGACGCTGCTGTCGCGCACCAGCGTCAGGCTGTCCGACCGCGTGAAGACGCTGTCCAAGGGCATGGTGGTGCAGCTGCACCTGGCGCTGGTCGCCGCCATCGACGCTCGCGTGATGATCCTGGACGAGCCGACGCTGGGGCTGGACGTCATCTCGCGCAAGGCCTTCTACGAGATGCTGATCGACGAGTGGTGCGACGGCGAGCGCAGCGTCATCGTCAGCACCCACCAGGTGGAGGAGATCGAGACCCTGCTGTCCGACGTGATGATGTTGAACGAAGGCAAGCTCGTGCTGTCCATCAGCCTGGAGGAGATGGACCGGCGTTTCGTCGCGCTGAGCCACGACCCGGCCGAGGCCGACGCGATGGCGGCCGCCCACCCGCTGCTGCGCTATCGCACCCACGACGGCAGTGCCGCGCTGTTCGACGGCGCGCCGCCCGACAGCGTGCTGGCGCGCGGCCGCCGCGTCCGGCCCAGCCTGGTGGACCTGTTCGTCGCCCTGACGCGCGCCCCCGAGATCAACCGTTCCTGAGGCTTGCTACACCATGAACCGCTTCAACACCCTGCTGCTGCGCGAGTGGATGCAGCACCAGCGCGGCTGGATCTCCATCGTCGCCATCCCGGTCGTGCTGTTCACCGGGGCCGGCCTGCTGGGCCACGCCTCGATCGACTTCGGCGACGGCGACATGATGCACGGTCCTGACGCGCAGGCCGTCACCGCCGGCGTGGTGGTCGGGCTGGGCCTGATCACCCTGCTGCTGGCCTGGGGCGCCGCGATGTTGCAGTCGCCCGGCCTGGCGCGGCGCGACACCCAGGACCGGTCGATCGAATTCTGGCTTTCGCTCCCCGTCGGCCACACGCAAGGCGTGGGGGCCACCGTGCTGGCCCACCTGCTGCTGTTCCCGCTGGCGGCGCTGCTGCTGGGCGTGGCCGCGGGATTCGTGGTCTCGCTGCCCATCGTGGCCAAGCTGTTCGGGCTGGGCGCCTGGTTCGCGCAGCCCTGGGGCACGATGCTCGCCGTGGCGGCGGCGCTGACGCTGCGAGTGGCGCTGGGCGTGGTGCTGGCGTCGCTGTGGCTGTCGCCGCTGATCCTGGGCACGATGGCCGCTTCGGCCTGGCTCAAGCGCTGGGGCGTGCCGGTGGTGGCGGCGGTGCTGGGCCTGGGCGGTCTGGTGCTGGACCGCGTGTACGGCAACCCGGTGGTCTGGAAGGTGCTGGGCACGATCTCGCAAGGCGCGTCGAAGGCCTTCCTGGTGGCCGATCGAGGCGAAGGCGGCAAGCCCTTCGTGATCAACGGCCCGGGCCAGATCGGCGATGCACTGGGCCAGCTGCCGGCCTGGGCGTTGGGCGACGCGGGCCATGCGCTGGCGAACCTGGCGACACCCGCCTTCCTGGCGGCTGTGGCAGTCGGTGCCGCTTCGTTCGGGCTGCTGGTGCTGCGGCGCACGCGGGGCGCCTGATCGAACGACCGAGGCCAGACGATCCGGCCGCCCACTTCGGGCCGCGCCCTCCCCGCAAGCCGCGACTGCACTAAAGTCCCGCATCGGCCCGCACCTCCCGGGCCTGCTGCGAGGGGAGAATCGTTTCCGTGACGCTGCGAATCACCACCGCGGCCGCCCGACCCCGGAGTCCTCTGCGTTGAACGACTCGCCGGGACCGCCGGGCAGCCGCGACCCTGCGTCCGCGCATGCGCTGCCCGCCGGGTTCCGGCTGGGCGACTACCGCATCTCGCGCGTGCTGGGCGAAGGCGGTTTCGGCATCGTCTACCTGGCCGAAGATCTGCGCGACGGCCGCACCCTGGCCGTCAAGGAGTACCTGCCCTCGGCCATCGCCTCGAGAACTGGCGACGGCCAGTCGGTGGCGGTCCGAACCGAAGACCACGCGCAGGCGTTCGCACACGGCCTGAAGGGCTTCCTGAACGAAGCGCAACTGCTGGCGCGCTTCGACCACCCGGCGCTGGTGAAAGTGCATCACGCGTGGGAAGCCCAGGGCACCGCCTACATGGCCATGCCCTACTACGAAGGGCCGACGCTGCGCCGGCTGCTGGCGGCCACCGAGGCGCCGCCGCCCGGCGAGCCCGAGATCCGCGCCTGGCTGATGCCGCTGCTGGACGCGCTGGACACGATCCACCGCGACAACTGCTTCCACCGCGACATCGCGCCCGACAACATCATCATCACCGCCGGCGGGCCGGTGCTGCTGGACTTCGGCGCCGCACGGCGCGTCATCGGCGACCTGACGCACACCATCACCGCGGTGCTGAAGCCGGGCTACGCGCCGATCGAGCAGTACGGCACCACGGAGGACCTGAAGCAGGGCCCGTGGACCGACCTCTACGCGCTGGCCAGCGTGCTGTACTGGGTCATCGCGCGCGAGAAGCCTCCGGCTTCGATCGACCGCATCGTCGTCGACCGCCTGAAGCCGCTGTCCGCGCGTGCCGCGGGCGCCTACCGTCCCGCCCTGCTGGCGGCCGTGGACCAGGCGCTGGCGGTGCTGCCCGAATACCGCCCGCAGTCGGTGGAGCAGTTCCGCGCCCTGCTGGACAGCCCGGTGCCGGCCTCGGCCGGCCTGCCGCGCACGCCGTCGTTCCTGCGGCCCACCTCGCAGGTGGCCGTCGGCGCCGCGGCCCTGTCAGCAACGCCCAACAACCTGCCGCGGCAGCGCACCAGCTTCGTCGGCCGCGAGACGGAGTCGGCCGAACTGAAGTCGCTGCTGGACGGCGCGGCGCTGGTCACCGTGCTGGGCATGGGTGGCATGGGCAAGACGCGGCTCACGCTGCAGGTGGCGAGTGAACTGCTGCCGCGCTATCCCGGCGGCGTGTGGTTCGTCGACCTCTCGGCGGTGGCCGACCCGGCGCTGGTGGTCGACGCCTTCGCGCGCGCGCTCGGCCTGATCGAAGAGCCCGGCCGGCCGCTCATCGACACCATCTGCGCCTGGCTGAAGGCGCGGCGCGCACTGCTGGTGGTGGACAACTGCGAACACGTGCTGCAGGCGGTGGCGGAGACGGTGGACACGGTGCTGGGCCGCGCGCCGCAGGTGCAGGTGCTGGCGTCCAGCCGCGAAGGGCTGGACGTGCCGGGCGAACAGGCCTACCCGCTGCGGCCGCTGCCGCTGCCCGAGCGTGACGCCAGCGCCGCCGCCGTGCTGCAGTCCGACGCCGTGCGCATGTTCGCCGAGCGCGCGCGTGCGCACCGTCCCGACTTCCAGGCGCAGCCGGCGGAGGCGCCGCAGCTGGCCGAACTGCTGCACCGCCTGGAAGGCATTCCGCTGGCCATCGAACTGGCGGCGGCGCGCCTGCGCACCCTGGCGGTGGGCGAGATCGTGGCCGGCCTGGAGGACCGCTACCGCCTGCTGGAAGGCGGCAGCCGGCTGCTGCAGCCGCGCCAGCAGACGCTGCGCGCCCTGGTCGACTGGTCCTGGGACCTGCTGGACGAAGGAGAGCGCCAGGTCTTCGCCGCGCTGGCGGTGTTCGCAGGCGGCTTCGACGACGATGCCGTGCGCGCCGTCTGCGCCGACGACCTGGCCGCGCCGTCGCAGGTGGAGGTGATCGTCGCGGCGCTGGTCCAGAAGTCCCTGGTGCTGCGCGAAGAGGAAGACGGCGCCGACCGGCTGCGCCTGCTGGAGACGCTGCGCGACTACGCACGCGAGAAGCTGGACACCTCGGGCCGCGCCGACGCCGCCGCGGTGCGCCACTGTGCCCACTATTTCGGGCTGGCCAAGGAAGGCGCACGCGGCCTGCACGGCCCGGACCAGGGGCTGTGGGTGAAGCGGCTGGACGGCAACGTGGAGAACCTGCGCGCGGCCGTCGGCTGCGCGCTGGCCGGCCGCAGCGACCCCATCATCGCCGTCAAGCTGGCGGTGGCGCTCACCGGCTTCTGGGTCCTGCGCGGGCATGCAAGCGAAGGCCGCCGCCTGGTGGACGCCGCGCTGGCCGTGCCGGCGGTGCGCGATTCGCCCATGGGCCAGGCCTGGGCCCTGTACACCGGCGCCGTGTTGGCCAGCAGCCAGGGCGACCACGAAAGCGCGGCCGAGATGCTGGAACGCTGCCTGCACCTGCGGCGCGCGCTGGGCAATCCGGTCGAGATCGCCGCCACGCTGTCCACCCTGGCGCTGACGCGGCTGCAGGCCGGCGACGCCGCCCGGGCCGCGGACTGCGAGACCGAAGCGCTGGCGCTCTTCGCCGGCGCCGGCGACCAGCGCGGCCAGGCCATCGGCCGCCTGCACCTGGCCCAGATCAGGCTCTGGTCGGGCCAGACGGGATTCGCGAAGGAAGAACTGCTCAACGCGCTGGGCTTCGCGCGGGCGATCGCGAACCAGGAGGTCGAAGCCGAGTGCGAGCTCACGCTGGCGGAAGTGCACCTGCGCGACGGGCGTTCCACCCAGGCCGAGGAAGCGGCGCTGCGCTCGCTGGAGACCTGCCGCGCCGCCGGAGACAAGCGCGGCGAGGCTTGCGCCAACTGGTGGCTGGGGCGCATCGGCCTGCTGGGGGGCCAGCCGGCGCTGGCGCACCCGCTGCTGCAGCGCGCGCTGGGCGAGTTCCAGGCCCACGACATGCGTCCGCAGATGGTGGGCTGCCTGGCCGACCTGGGCCTGCTGGTGCTGGAGACCGGCCAGCCCGGCACCGCCTGTGCGCTGCTGGCCGCCGCCGAGCAGGCGCGCGGGCGCTGGAAGCTCACCCGTTCACCCTGGGAAGAAGGGCGCTGGCAGGCGCTTCAGCAGAGGATCCGCGCCGCGCTGCCCGCTACCGAAGCGGAACGGGCCACCCGAACCGGGCGCGACTGGGAACTGGAAGACGTGCTGGAGGCCGCCCTGGGCGACCCGGCCCAGGTGACGGTGCTGTTCGGCACCGCCACCTGACGAGGGCCTTCAGCGCTGGCGCTGCCGCCGTGCGCGCAGGCGCAGGACCGCGAGCATCAGCAATGCCACCGCGGCGAGCACCGGCGTGCCGGGCTCGGGCACCGAGATCTCGGTGATGACGAAGGTGGGCGGGAAGTTCACCGAATCGTTGAAGCCTGAGACTTCGCAGCCGGTGTCGACGTTGCACGAACCCCAGGCCAGCCGCGGGCCTTCCAGCGTGAACTGAAGGCTGAACTCCGTGTCGCGCGAGACGCCGAACTTGGTGAGGTCGGCATCGGGCAGCACGAAGTTGGACAGCGTGGTGGTCAGTTGGGTCAGCGCGCCGTCCACGAAGCGCAGGGTGCCGATGTCCAGGCTGAGCGGGTCGAACCCGATCGAGATGATCGTGTCCAGGCCCGGGTCGGTGACGTCGTAGAACTGCACCGTGGCGGACTGGAACTCGGCCAGCCCGTCGCAGGCCAGCGGGTTGCTGACGTCCGCGGTGCCGGTGGCCTTGCAGAAGTCGGGCACGTAGAACTCGGCGCTGCCGCGCCAGCCCAGGTTGGTGAAGGGCGAGCCGAAGTTGGGGTCCCAGACGCCGGTGTAGTAGGCCGCCTGCGCGGGCTGCGCCAGTGACAGCACCACCGAGGCCGCGGCCGCCATGCGGCCGATCCAGGACATTGCATACCGCTTGAAGTTCATGTCGTGCGCTCCTGCCAGGTCGCTCATCTGCGAGTGCGCGAATGGTGGGTGCCCCCGCAACCGAGGGGCATCCCGGACCTGCGGGGGGAAAGGCCCCACCCCCCTAGCC
>JBGAKY010000087.1:0-17315 GCA_044224175.1 Rubrivivax sp.
GTCACGGTGTTCTTGAGGAGGACGACGTACTGGTCGAACGACTCGATCTGGCCCTGCAGCTTGATGCCGTTGACCAGGTAGATCGACACCGGCACATGCTCCTTGCGCAGCAGGTTCAGAAAGGGGTCCTGCAAAAGTTGGCCTTTGTTGCTCACGATATGCTCCGTGTTGAGGTTCCGAAGAACACCCACGTTATCACACAGGGGACAACCCTGAGGGCGGCCCCACGCGTTTTCAAGGTGTTCGGTCGTCGAAGGGATTCTTCGCCGAGCGCATCTCGATGCGCATCGGCGTGCCGACCAGCTTGAAGTGCTCGCGGAAGCGGCCTTCCAGGTAACGCTTGTAGGCGTCGGTCACGTGGTCCAGCGAGTTGCCGTGGATCACCACGATGGGCGGGTTCATGCCGCCCTGGTGCGCGTAGCGCAGCTTGGGCCGGAAGCGGCCCTCACGCCGCGGCGCCTGGTGCTGCACCGCGTCCAGCAGCAGCCGCGTGAGCACCGGCGTGGGCATCTTCACCGTGGCCGAGGCATGCGCCTGCAGCAGCGCCTTCCACACCGCCGAGAGGCCGGTGCGCTTCTTCGCCGAGATGTGCAGCACCGGCGCGAAACGCAGGAAGGCCAGCCGTGACGCGATCGAGCGTTCCAGCTGCTGGCGCTGGTACTCGTCGGTGGCGTCCCACTTGTTGATCGCCACCACCACCGAGCGGCCCGACTCGAGGATGTAGCCGGCGATGTGCGCGTCCTGCTCGCCCACGCCTTCGGTGGCGTCGATGAGCAACAGCACCACGTTGGCGTCGGCGATGGCCTGCAGCGTCTTCACGACCGAGAATTTCTCCACCGCCTCGAAGACCTTGCCCTTGCGGCGCAGGCCGGCGGTGTCGATGAGCTCGAACCTGCGCCCGTCGCGCTCGAAGGGCACGTGGATGGCGTCGCGCGTGGTGCCGGGCTGGTCGAAGGCGACCAGACGTTCCTCGCCCAGCCAGGCGTTGATGAGGGTGGACTTGCCGACGTTCGGGCGCCCCGCCACCGCCAGCCGGATCGGCGCGTCGGCGGTGCGCTCGGCCTCGTCTTCCTCTTCGTCGAACTCGAAGCCTTCGAGCGCGGCTTCCAGCAGGCTGCGCACGCCCTGGCCGTGCGCCGCGCTCACCGGGTGCGGTTCGCCGATGCCGAGTTCGTGGAACTCGGCCAGCAGCGGCGACTCCGACATGCCTTCGGCCTTGTTCACCGCCAGCACCACCTTCTTGCGCCGGCTGCGCAGGTAGTTGGCGATGTCCTGGTCCTGCGCCGACAGGCCGCCACGCAGGTCGGTGACGAAGATCACCGCGTCGGCCTCGGCCACCGCCTGCTGGGTCTGGCGCGCCATCTCGGCCACCACGCCGGTGGGTTTCTCGGGTTCGAAGCCGCCGGTGTCGACGACGATGAACTCGCGCCCGCCGAGCGACGCGTCGCCGTAGTGGCGGTCGCGCGTGAGGCCGGCGAAGTCGGCCACGATGGCGTCGCGGCTCTTCGTGATGCGGTTGAAGAGCGTGGACTTGCCGACGTTCGCCCGGCCGACGATGGCGATGACGGGCTTCAAGGCGACGGCCTCAGTTGGGCCTGAAGGCGAACAGGCCGCCCTTGCGCGTGACGACCAGCATCGTGTTGCCCGAAATCACCGGCGTGCCCACCACCGGCGAGTCGTCGGTGGGCAGGCGCAGCAGCATCTCGCCGTTGTCCTGCGACAGGAAGTGCAGCCAGCCCTGGAAGTCACCGAACACCACCGTGTTGCCAAGCGCCAGCGCCCCCGAAAGGCTGCGGTTGATGAGCTTCTCGTTGCCCCACAGCACTTCGCCTGTGTCGGCCTTCCAGGCCGTGATGCGGTCGCTGCCGTCGGCGCCGAACAGGCGTTCGGCACTGCCGCCGATCGCATTCACGCCGCCGGCATTGCGCGACCAGAGGACCGTGCCCTTCGAGGCGTCGACGCAGCCCACCGCCGACTGGAAGGCACGCATGCAGTAGCGCGCGCCGTCGCGCACCACCGGGCCCAGCAGGTCGGCCAGGCGTTCGACTTCGTTGGTGCCGCGTGGCGAGGCCAGCGGCACTTCCCACAGCAGGGTGCCCTTCAGTGGATCCAGCGCCGCCAGGCGCACGCCCTGCCCGACCAGCAGGCTGTTGCGGTAGGCGGTGAGCACGCCGCCCTGCGCCAGCGTCAGCGCGTCGCCGGGGCGGCTCACGGTCCAAAGGCGACGGCCGTCCTGCACGTCGAAGGCGTGCACGGCGCGGTCGACGCTCATCACGAAGACGCGTTCGCCGGCCACCAGCGGCGGCGTCACCACGCGCGACGGGACTCGCTTGCGCCAGATGGCGCGGCCGGCGTCGAACACCACGACTTCGTTGTCGCGCGTCACCACGGCGGCGTAACGCCCGTCGCTGCCCACGCCGGCGGCCAGCGGGGCGCCGGCCTCTGCGCGCCAGACCTCGCGCCCGGTCTCGGCTTCCAGCGCCAGCACGGTGCCGTCGTCGCCGGCCACGTAGAAGCGGCCGTCCTTCACCGCCGGCTGCAGCGGGAAGCGCACGTTGTCGACGCTGGCGCGCCAGACCTGGCGGCCGGCGATCTTGGGCGGGTAGTCCTCCAGCTTTGCCGGCGGCGGCTTGTCGGCCGAACAGCCGCCCAGCAGGGCGGCGGTGACGGCGGCGACGAAGGCAGCGGCCAGCAGCCGCATCGTCACTTCGCGGCCCCCGAGGCCGCGGGCGCGGCCGGCGGCGCGCCCAGCGCGACGAGCTTGGCATCCACCAGCTGGCGGTAGCTGTCCTTCTCGTCCAGCGCCTTGTACGCGGCCTGGTAGGCGGCCTTGGCCTCTTCCTTCTTGCCGGCAGCGAACAGCGCGTCGCCGCGGCGGTCGGCCACCAGGCCTTCGAAGGTGGGCGCCTTGGCGGCGTCCAGCTGCTTGAGCGCTTCGTCGGTCTGCTTCAGGCCGATCAGGATGCCGGCCAGGCGAAGGCGCGCCATCGCGCGCAGCTCGTCCTCGGGGCCGTTCTCGGCGGCCCAGGCCAGGGTGGCGCGCGCGGCGTCGACCTGGCCCTTCTCGAACTGCACCTTGGCCGCCGCCAGCGCGCCCTGCTGGGCGAAGGCGGTGCGCGGGAAGCGTTCCTTCAGGTCGCCGAAGACGCGGCTCACCTTGTCGGCGTCGCCCGCCTTCGCGGCGACGTCGAGGGCGTCGAACATGGAGCTCGCCTTCGTGGCCTGGTCGGCCTGGTACCAGTTCCAGCCGTTCCAGGCGGCGTAGGCGCCCAGCACGAGCACCAGGACCCAGGTGATCAGGTTGCCGTACTGCTTCCAGAACGCCTTCAGTTCGTCGAGCTGTTCCTGCTCCTGCAGGTCGAGTTGTGTGGCCATGGCGGGGACTCTTCGGTGAACGGGCGATTATGGGGCGAGCAACAGGCCGGCCCAGGCGGCGGCATCGGACAGCGGCCGGGTGGTCTGGGCGAGCGTGGCGTCACGCAGCGGCTTGACGCCGACCTCGCCGCGGGCCATCTCGTCGGCACCGAAGACGAGGGCGACGCGGGCGCCGCTGGCGTCGGCGCGCTTGAACTGCGACTTCATGCTGCCGCCACCGGCGTGCATCTGCACCGCGACGCCGGCGGCGCGCAACGCGTCCAGCGCCACCAGCACCGTCGGCAGGTCGACGCCTTCGCCGACCACGGCATAGGCGGCCGGCGCGGCGTCCGGCGCCGGCAGTCCCAGTTCCTGGATCAGCAGGAGCAGACGCTCGATGCCGAGGCCGAAGCCGATCGCCGGCGTCGGCTTGCCGCCCAGCTGCTCGAACAGGCCGTCGTAGCGGCCGCCGCCGCACACCGTGCCCTGCGATCCCAGGTGGTCGGTCACCCACTCGAAGACGGTCAGGTTGTAGTAGTCCAGGCCGCGCACCAGGCGCGGGTTCAGCCGGTAGGGCAACCCGGCGGCGTCGAGCACGCGGCAGACGGCCTCGAGGTGGGCGCGCGATCCGGCGCCCAGGTGTTCGGACAGCTTCGGCGCCGCTTCCACCAGCGCCTGCATCGCCGGGTTCTTGGTGTCCAGGATGCGCAGCGGGTTGGTGTGCAGGCGGCGCCGCGCGTCCTCGTCCAGCTGCCCGGCATGGCGCTCGAAGTACGCCACCAGCGCCGCGCGGTGCGCCGCGCGTTCGGCCGGCTGGCCCAGGCTGTTCAGCTCCAGCCGCACATGCTGGCCGATCACCAGCCCCAGTTCGGACCAGAGCCGGCGCACCATCAGGATCAGCTCGGCATCGACGTCGGGGCCGGGCAGGCCCAGCGCTTCCACGTCCAGCTGGTGGAACTGGCGGTAGCGGCCCTTCTGCGGCCGCTCATGCCGGAACACCGGCCCGATGGACCAGATGCGCAGCGGCCCGTTGTAGAGCGCGTTGTGCTCGATCATCGAACGCACGATGCCGGCCGTCATCTCGGGCCGCAGGGTCAGCGCGTCGCCGTTCATCGTGTCGGTCCAGGAGTACATCTCCTTCTCGACGATGTCGGTGGCCTCGCCGATCCCGCGCACGAACAGCGGCGTCGGCTCGACGATGGGCGTCAGCAGCGACTGGTAGCCATGCTGCGTCATCACGCGGTCCACGGTGCGCTCGAACCAGCGCCACAACGCGGAATCGGGGAGCTTCTCCTTGCGCGGGACGCTGCCCGGCAGGATGTCGTTCATGCCTTTGACGGCGACGATTTTCTCGGCCATGAGGAACGGGGCGCGGGGGGCGCCGCTGCAATTTCGAGGGGTGGGGATCGAAGGGGCGGACGCCGGCAGCGTCAATGCGCCGCCGTCACGCTGCCGAAGCGGCGCTCGATGTAGTCCTCGACGATCTTGTGGAACTCCTGCGCGATGCCGTCGCCGCGCAGCGTCATCGCCTTCTGGCCGTCGATGAAGACCGGCGCCGCCGGGGCTTCGCCGGTGCCGGGCAGGCTGATGCCGATGTCGGCATGCTTGCTTTCGCCGGGCCCGTTGACGATGCAGCCCATCACCGCGACCTTCAGCCCTTCGACGCCGGGATAGCGTGCCTTCCACACCGGCATCTGTGCACGCAGGAAGTCGTCGATCTGCTTGGCCAGTTCCTGGAACGTGGTGCTGGTGGTGCGGCCGCAGCCGGGGCAGGCCGTGACGCTGGGGTTGAAGGTGCGCAGGCCCAGGCTCTGCAGGATCTCCAGCGCCACCACCACTTCCTGGGTGCGCGCCTCGCCCGGCTGCGGCGTCAGGCTGACGCGGATGGTGTCGCCGATGCCTTCCTGGAGCAGCACCGACAGTGCGGCCGCCGAAGCCACCGTGCCCTTGGTGCCCATGCCGGCCTCGGTGAGGCCCAGGTGCAGCGCATAGTCGCAGCGGCGCGCCAGCGCGCGGTAGACCGCGATCAGGTCCTGCACGCCGCTGACCTTGCAGCTGATGATGATCTGGTTCGGGTCCAGCCCGATCTCGCGCGCGACTTCGGCCGACTGCAGCGCCGACTGCACCAGTGCCTGGTACATGACCTGCTTCGCGTCCCAGGGCTGGGCGCGCTTGCCGTTCTGGTCCATCAGCTCGGCCAGCAGTTCCTGGTCCAGGCTGCCCCAGTTGACGCCGATGCGCACGCACTTGCCGTACCTGGCCGCCGTCTCCACCATGGTGGCGAACTGGCGGTCGCGCTTGTCGCCCTTGCCCACGTTGCCCGGGTTGATGCGGTACTTGGACAGCGCCTGCGCCATGGCCGGGAAGTCGGGCAGCAGGCGGTGGCCGTTGTAGTGGAAGTCGCCGATCAGCGGCACGTCCACGCCCATGCGGTCCAGCTGCTCGCGGATGTAAGGCACCGCAGCGGCGGCTTCGGGCGTGTTGACCGTGATGCGCACCAGCTCCGAACCGGCCTGCGCCAGCTCCTTCACCTGGATGGCGGTGCCGATGGCGTCCACCGTGTCGGTGTTGGTCATGGCCTGCACGCGCACCGGCGCGTCGCCGCCGATGGTGACGACGCGGTCGCCCCAGACCACGCGCGCCTGGCGCGTGCGGCGCGGCGGCGGGCCGGCCATCTCGATCAGGTCCAGCGGTTCGCGTGCGTTCATGACCAACACCCTACTGCAGTTCGATGCGCGCCACGTTCTCGCGCGTGGCCGGGCCCAGGTCGACCGCCTTGCCGCGCAGGCTCACGCGGGTGACGGGCGCATTGCCCACGGTCAGCCGGATCGGCAGCACGCCGTCGAAGCCGACGTTCTCGCCGCGCTGCACCAGGCGCGAGAAGACCACCTGGCCCCGCGCGTCACGGGCTTCCACCCAGGTGTCGCCGTCGGCGCGCAACTGCACCAGGCGCGGCGTCAGCGGCGCCGCGGGGGCGGCGTCCAGCGGCGCTTCGGCCATGGCCGTGACCGCAGGAGTCGGCAGCGGCACCGCGGGCGCCGGTTCGCTGGCGGCCGCCGGCGACAGCACCACGGGCGCCGCGATCTCGGTCACGGTGGTGGCCGGCTCGGCCGGCGGTGGTGCGCTGCGCGAAGGCAGCACCGCCGACGCGGCGGTGGCGGCGGCGCGCACCGCTTCCGGGGCCGACTGCCAAAGGTGGGCAGGCGCGAAGTAGACCACTGCGGACGCCACCAGCAGGCCGACGCCGGCCCACACCATGGGCCGCACCGCGGCGGCGGCCAGGCCGACGCCGTCTTCGCGCGAAGGGCGGTCCCGGAACGGGGCGTTGAGCGCGCCGCTCACCGTGTCCAGCACCGCGGGTTCGGCCACCGGCAGCAAGGCCAGCACCGGCTGCGGGTCGATCTTGAGCGTGCGGCAGACGGTCTGCGCCAAGGCGCGCGTGAAGGTGGCGTCGGGCAGTTCGTCGTAGCGGTCGTGCTCCAGCGCGTCCAGCTTGCGCGGCGCCACCTTGATGGCCGCCGCCAGGGCCGCGATGTGCAGGCCCTGCTTCTCGCGCGCCGCACGCAACAGCGCGCCGGCGGTCTTGCGCTCGGCGCCGGTGTCAGTCATCGAAGCGCCCCTGGTCCAGGCGGGTCACCTCGGGCGACTGCGGGAAGCGTTCGTGCAGCTGGCGGGCGAAGTCCTGCAGGCCGTCCATGTTGCCCATGCGTCGCTCGATGCGCGCGGCCAGCCACAGCGACTGGGCGTTGGCATAGTCGGGCACCGAGTTGACACGCTTGATGTAGAAGCGCGCCCGTTCGTATTCGCCGCGCCGGTACAGCACCTCGGCCAGGTTGAACGAGGTGGCCGGGCTGCCGGGGTCGCGCTCGAAGCTCTTGGCCAGCGTGCGCTCGGCCTCTTCCCAGCGCCCGGCACGCGCCTGGCACACGCCCTCGGCGAGCAGGGTGCGCGCGCTGTCGCGGTACTGCGGCTGCGCCAGCGCGACGGCGAACTGGGCTTCCGATTCCGCGAAGCGCCGCTGGTTGCAGAGGAACCAGCCGTAGTTGTGCGCGGCGTCGGCGTCGCCGGGCGCCAGCTGCAGGGCACGCCGGAAACTGTCTTCGGCCTGGCGGTTGTCCCCGAGGGCGCCGTGGATCAGGCCCAGCAGCGAATAGGCTTCGGGCATGTCGGGCTTGGCGGCGAGTGCCAGCTTGGCTTCGTCGAGCGCCGTCTGCGGCTGCCCCTGGCCCAGGTAGGCGCTGGCCAGGTCCAGGCGGGCCCGCGCGCGGCGCTCGGGGTCGGCGTCGGCCTGGCTGCGCAGAGTTCGGCCTTCGGCCACGTTGCCCGGCGTGGAGGTGGTGGTGGTCGTGGTGGTGCAGGCGCCCAGCAGGGCCACGAGGCACAGCGACAGCAAGACGAGGCGCTTCATCGCGCCACCTCCGCCGCCGCGATGGGCACCACCGCGCGCCGCTGCGCCAGCCGCCCGGCGGCATTGGTGCGGTCCTGCACTTCGCCGGCCAGCTGGCCGCAGGCGGCGTCGATGTCGTCGCCGCGCGTCTTGCGGATGGTGGTCACGATGCCGGCGTCCTGCAGCACCTTCGCGAACGCAGTGACGCGCTCGCGCGGCGAACGCTTCAGACCCGAGGCCGGGAACGGGTTGAAGGGAATCAGGTTGAACTTGCAGGGCACGCGGTCTTTCACCAGGTGCACCAGATCGCGCGCCTGCGCTTCGCTGTCGTTCACGCCGTCGAGCATGCAGTATTCGAAGGTGACGAAGTCGCGCGGCGCCGCTTCCAGGTAGCGCATGCAGGCGTCCAGCAGCGCTTCGATGCCGTCCTTGCGGTTCAGCGGCACCAGCTGGTCGCGCAGCGCGTCGTCGGGCGCGTGCAGCGAGACGGCCAGCGCCACCGGGCAGTCCTGGCGCAGGCGGTCGATCATGGCCACCATGCCGGAGGTGGAGACCGTCACGCGGCGGCGCGAAAGGCCGTAGCCGTGGTCGTCGAGCATGACCTTGAGCGCGGGCACCACGGCGGCATAGTTCTGCAACGGCTCGCCCATGCCCATCATGACGACGTTGTCGATGACCCGCTCTCCGCCTTCGGCGCGCAGACGGTGCTCGGCGTACCAGAGCTGGGCCACGATCTCGCCCGTGCTCAGGTTGCGGCTGAAGCCCTGGTGGCCGGTGCTGCAGAAGCGGCAGCCCACCGCGCAGCCGGCCTGGGACGACACGCAGAGCGTGCCGCGGTCGTCTTCGGGGATGTAGACCGTCTCGATCGCATTGCCGGCACCGACGTCGAACAGCCACTTCACGGTGCCGTCGGCGCTGCGGTGTTCGCTGATGGGCACGAGGCCGCGCACTTCGGCCGCGCCGGCCAGCTTGGCGCGCAGCGATTTCGCCAGGTCGGACATCCGGCCGAAGTCGGACGCGCCCTTCTGGTGGATCCAGCGGAAGAGCTGGACGGCGCGGTAGCGCTTCTCGCCCAGGCTTTCGCAATAGGCCGCCAGCCCGTCGAGATCGAAGTCGAGCAGGTTGACGGTCACGGCCGGTGCTTAGCGCGAATAGACGTTCATTCCGGGGAAGAAGAACGCCACTTCCACTGCCGCGGTTTCCGGTGCGTCGGAGCCGTGCACCGCGTTGGCGTCGATGCTGTCGGCGAAGTCGGCGCGGATGGTGCCCTTGGCAGCCTTCTTCGGGTCGGTGGCACCCATCAGCTCGCGGTTCTTGGCGATCGCGCCTTCACCTTCCAGCGCCTGGATCATGACCGGGCCGCTGATCATGAAGCTGACCAGGTCGTTGAAGAACGGGCGCGCCTTGTGCACGGCGTAGAAGGCCTCGGCCTCGCCGCGCGAGAGGTGGACCATCTTCGCGGCGACGATCTTGAGGCCGGCGGCTTCGAAGCGCGCATAGATCTGGCCGATCACGTTCTTGGCCACCGCGTCGGGCTTGATGATCGAAAGGGTGCGTTCGAGCGCCATGGTGAAAATCTCTCCTGGATCAATGGCTTGGCAAAGCCCGTCATTTTAGCGCCGGGGCGTGTCAGCGGCCCCGGTTGCGGCGACCGCCACCCCGCTTGCCACCGCCCTTGCGGTGCAGCGCGTCGGCGCCGATGTAGCCGACCGAGGTCTGCATGGGGTCGGGCTGGCGTTCGCCGCCACCGCCGCCGCCGCCACCCCCGCCGCGCCGGCCACCCCCACCCCCGCCGCCACTGCCGCCGCCCCCGAAGCCGCGCGGCTTCTGCGCGAAGCGCTTGTCGTAGGTCTGCTGCAGCGGGTTGGGGATCGGGCCGTCCTCGGAGTATTCGCGCTGCGGCTGGCGTTCGCGCTGCAGCGCGCGCTTGTCGTAGGTCTGCTGCAGCGGGTTCGGGATCGGGCCGTCTTCCGGGATTTCGCGCTTGGGCCGCCGTTCCTGCTGGATGGCACGCTTGTCGAAGGTCTGCTGCAGCGGGTTGGGGATGAAGCCCGGTTCCTGCGGACCCTCGAAGCGCCCCTCGGGCCGCCCGTCGGGGCGCGGGCCGGTGCCGGCGCCGCGGCCGCGCTTGTTGCGCCGTTTGCCTCCACGGTCGCCGCCGCGGTCGGCGTCGCGGTCGCGCGGCGGCCGGTCGCCCTGCGGCTGGGCGGTGCCGCCGCCGGCGATGCGCCGCAGCGAACGCACGTCCGGCTCGTCCAGGTCGACCCAGACGCCGCGCTTCAGGCCACGCGGCAGCACCACCGAGCCGTAGCGGATGCGGATGAGCCGGCTCACCGCGTGGCCCGCCGCTTCGAACAGGCGCCGCACCTCGCGGTTGCGGCCCTCGGTGATGACGCAGCGGTACCAGTGGTTGGCGCCCTCGCCGCCGCCGTCGGTGATGCTCTTGAAGGCGCAGCGCTGGCCGTCGATCTCGACGCCTTCCAGCAGCCTGGCCTTTGCCTCGTCGTCCAGCAGGCCGAGCGAGCGCACCGCGTATTCGCGTTCGACGCCGAAGCGCGGGTGCATCAGCTGGTTGGCCAGTTCGCCGCTGTTGGTGAACAGCAGCAGGCCTTCGGTGTTGATGTCCAGCCGGCCGACCGACTGCCACTTGCCCTGCTGCAGCCGCGGCAGCTTGCGGAACACGGTGGGCCGCTGCTGCGGGTCTTCGTGCGTGACCACCTCGCCGGCGGGCTTGTGGTAGGCCAGCACGCGCGGCGGCGACGGCGCGATGCGCACCCGCACCGGCTTGCCGCCCACCGCGATGCGGTCGCCGAAGCTGATGCGCTGGCCGATGTGCGCGGGCTCGCCGTTCACGGTGATGCGGCCCTCGATGATCATCTGCTCCATGTCGCGGCGCGAGCCGACGCCGGCCTGTGCCAGCACCTTGTGCAGCTTGGGCGCGTCGGGCTCGGCGGCCAGCACGCGCCTGGGCGGCGCGCCGGCGGCGGCTTCGCCTTCCTCGGCCGGGGGCTCGGCGTCGTAGGCGCCGGATACGACCTCGGCGAACAACTCGCCGACGTCGGGCGCGGGCAGCCGCGGGCGCGGCGGCTCGGCGGCTTCGGCACGCGGGGCGCCTTCTTCGCCGTCTTCGGGTTGTTCGCCTCCGGCCGCGCCTTCACCTGCCGGGGCGGCGCCTTCGGGGCGCGGGCCGCGATCGGCACGATCGCCGCCACGGCGGCCGCGACGGCGGTTGCGGCTGCGGCGCGGGCGTTCGCCGCCCTCGCCTTCGGCGTCCGGACCTGCGCCGGCAGAGCCCTCGGTGGCGGGGCCGGCATCGCCTTCGGAGGCCATGGCCTGGACCGGCTCGACCGCGGCCGGGGCGGGCGGCACTTCGGGCGCGGGCTCGGGTGGCGCTTCGCGGGCCGGCTCCGGCGCCGCTTCGGCGCGCGAAGGCGCGCCGAACACATCGGCGGCACTGGGGGCTTCGACACCCGCGGCCTCGGCCGGCGCGGCAAGCTCGGCCGCCTTGCGGCGCGGCGCGCGCTTGCGCTTGGGCGGTGCGTCCGCGGCCGGTGCGGCCTCGGTGGCCGGCGTGGCGTCGATCGGGGTGTCGGCTTCGTTCGTGCTCATGGGGTCACGTCCGTGGGAGCGGCGGGCTCGTCGTCTTCAGGGGCCGCGTCGGCGGCCGGGGCAGCTGCGGTCGGCTCTGCGGCCGGCTCGGCTTCGGCCACCAGGGTGGCCGGCTGCGGTTCGGGGTGGGGCGGCTCGGGCGCGGCCAACGGTTCCGCCTCGGCGGCCGGCTCCGCCGCCGCTTCGGCAGCGGGCGCCGCTTCGGCGCCCTCGCCTTCCAGCGGCAGGTCGCCCTGGCCGTCGCCCAGCAGCGAAGGCTGCTGTCCGGCCAGCGCTTCCATCTGGGCCACGCCATCGGAAGCGGGGCCTTCCAGCGCCGGCAGCTGGTCCAGGCTGGCCAGCCCCAGGTCGTCGAGGAACTGGCGCGTGGTGGCGTAGAGCGCCGGGCGGCCGGGCGCTTCGCGGTAGCCGATGGCTTCGATCCAGCCGCGGTCTTCGAGCTGCTTGACGATCTGGCTGCTGACGGTGACGCCGCGGATGTCTTCGATGTCGCCTCGCGTCACCGGCTGGCGGTAGGCCACGATGGCCAGCGTCTCCATCGCGGCGCGCGAATACCTGGGCGGCTTCTCGGGGTGCAGGCGGTCCAGGTACTCGCGCATCTCGGGCCGGCTCTGGAAGCGCCAGCCGGTGGCCAGCGCCACCAGTTCCACGCCCTTGCCTTCCCAGTCGCGCACCAGCTCGTCGAGCAGCACGCGCAGCGTGTCGGGGCCGACCTGCTCGTCGAACAGGGCCCGCATCTCGCGCAGGGGCAGGGGCTTGTCGGCGCAGATGAGCGCCGTCTCGAGGACGCGTTTCGCCTCCGATGTGTTCATGGCCTGAGGTCCAAGGGGGCCGGCGCTTCGTCAGCGCTGCTCGCTCGCTAATGCTGCTACGGGCTTCGGGATCTGGGCAGCCGCCCCGGCGTGGCCTTCGGGCGGCGGAACCGCCCGGTTCTGCCGGTCGCGGTGTGTCTGTGGCGGCGCGTGCGGCACCGGGTGCCGGGGAGCGCAACGACCATTGCTGGAGCGGCATTGTAGCGCCGCCCGCCGCACTACCGATCGGGATTGCCCCCGGTCACCTGTTGCCACGCGGCGGCGAAGTCCGCGGGCGGCGCGCAATCGAAGGCCAGCGGCCGCCCTTCGACCGGGTGCGTGAAAGCCAGCCGCACCGCGTGCAAGGCCTGCCGGGCCATGCCCAGCGCCGGCGCACCGCCGTAGAGCACATCGGCCACCAGCGGGTGGCCGAGATGGGCCAGGTGGACGCGGATCTGGTGCGTGCGCCCGGTGTGCAGCGTGCACTCCACCGCGCTGATGCCGCCGCGTTCGGCCACGCGCTCGACGTCGGTCCGCGCCGGCCGCCCGCCGGCCACCACGGCCATGCGCACGCGCGAAGCGGGGTCGCGCCCGATCGGGGCTTCGACGCTCTGCCGCTTCGGTTCCACGCGCCCGTGTGCAAGCGCGCGGTAGCGGCGCTGCACCTCGCGCGCGGCGATGGCGCGCGCGAGCGCGGTCACCGCCTCCAGGCTCTTGCCCACGACCATCACGCCCGAGGTGTCCTTGTCCAGCCGGTGAACGATGCCCGCGCGCGGCAGCGCTGCCGCGCCCGCGTGGTGGGCCAGCAGGCCGTTGAGCAGCGTGCCCGACCAGTTGCCCGGTGCGGGATGCACCACCAGGCCGGCGGGCTTGTCGATCACGAGCACATGCTCGTCCTCGTGCAGGATGGCCAGTGCCATCGCCTGCGGGCGGAAGGCCAGGCTCTCCTCGGTGGGCACGAGGTCCACCTCGAGCGCCTGGCCCAGGCGAAGACGGCGCGAAGCGGGTTCGGCACGGCCGCCGTCCAGCCGCACATGGCCGCGCTCGATGAGGCTCTGCAGGTGGCTGCGCGAGAACTCCGGCACCAGCGTCACCAGGGCCTTGTCCAGGCGCTGGCCGTGAAGATCGGCGGCGACGGTGACATGGCGCGTCTCGACCACCGCTTCGACGGGATCGGCCGCGCCCTCGTCCTCGGCCGGGGCTTCGGAGGGGCGCTCCCTATAATCGCGCGCTTCCGGATCCCCGACGGCACGTTTGGCGATGACCTTCTCCCTCTGGCGGCGCGTGGCGCTCGGTTCCGCATTCGCGGTGGCGCTGCTGTTGGCCGGCTGCGCGTCGACGAAGGACGAGTTCGCCGGCAAGCCCGCTGAAAAATTGTATGCCGACGCCAAGGAAGACCTCGACGCCGGCAGCTACGAGCGCGCGATCAAGGGCCTTGAACGCGTCGAAGGCCTGGCCGCCGGCACGCTGCTGTCGCAGCAGGCGCAGATCGACCTCGCCTGGGCCTACTGGAAGAGCGGCGAGAAGGCGCAGGCGCTGTCCACCGTCGAACGCTTCATCAAGCTGAACCCTTCCAGCCCCGGACTGGACTACGCGATGTACCTGCGCGGGGTGATCAACTTCAACGACCAGCTGGGCATCATCGGCAAGCTGGCCGGCCAGGACATCTCCGAACGCGACCAGCGCGCCGCGCGTGACGCCTGGCAGTCGTTCAAGCAGCTGGTGGACCAGTTCCCGAACTCGCCCTACGCACCCGACGCACGCGGGCGCATGGACTTCATCCTCAACTCGCTGGCCAACTACGAGGTGCACGTGGCCAGCTACTACCTGCGACGCGGCGCCTACCTCGCGGCCGCCAACCGTGCGCAGCAGACGGTGACCGAATTCCAGGGCTCGCCCGCGGTGGAGGAGGCGCTGTACATCCTGGTGCAGGCCTACGACCGGCTGGAGATGACCCAGCTGCGCGACGACGCCGACCGCGTGCTGCGCCGGAACTACCCCACCAGCCGCTTCCTCACCGAAGGCCTGGCCTCGCGCGACCGGCCCTGGTGGAAGCTGTTCTGAAGCGCTAGTACGCGTGTGCGCTGGCCAGTTCGGCCAGCCAGGCCAGGGCCTCTTCCTCGCTGTCCAGCGGCGTCATCGGCGGCAATGCGGCCTGCAGCGTGCGGCCATAGCCCATCTGGCGCATGCGCGGATCGCACACCACCAGCAGGCCGCGGTCGGTCTCGCTGCGGATCAGGCGGCCGGCTCCCTGCTTGAGCGAGATCGCAGCCTCCGCCAGGTGCACTTCGGCGAAGGGGTCGCCGCCGGCGGCGCGCAGGCGGCGCACGCGCGCTTCGATGATCGGGTCGTTGGGCGGCGGGAAAGGCAGCTTGTCGATCACCACGCACTGCAGAGCGTCGCCCGGCATGTCGATGCCTTCCCAGAAGCTCTGCGAGCCCACCAGCACGCAGCCGCGGCCGTCGCGGTAGCGTGCCAGCAGCGCGCGCCGCGGCTCGCTGCCCTGCACCAGCACGTCGACGCGGGCACCCTGTTCGTCGGCTTCGGTGCGCAGCGCGTCGGCGATCTGCGGCAGCACGCGCAGCGTGGTCGTCAGCACGAAGGTGCGGCCGCCCAGCGCCGCCGCCAGCCGCGCCGCCAGCCGGCCCACCTGCTGCGGGTGTGCCGACTCGTTGGGCTTGGGGAAGCGCGGCGGGATCCACAGCCGCGCATGGGCCGGGTAGTCGAACGGGCTGCCCACGCGCAGCGTGGTCGCGTCTTCCAGACCGGTGGCGCCGGTGAACCAGGACAGCTTCTCGTCGGCACCCAGGGTGGCCGAGGTGAAGATCCAGGCGCGCGGCATCGCCGCGCGCTGCGCGGCCAGCATCTCGCGGATGTCCAGCGGCGATTCCACCAGGCGCGCCTGCTGCGGCGAAAGGTCGATCCAGCGCACCTGCCCTTCGGCGGCCGGGGCGACGAAACGTTCGGCCCTGTCGGCCAGTTCGCGCGCACGTTCCTCCAGCTTGGCCAGGTCGGGGCTGGCGGCCGCCACCGTGGCCAGCGCGTCGGCGGCGGCCAGCAGCGCCGAACCCAGCGCCGCCAGCGGTTCGGCCAGCGCTTCGGCCGCGGGTTCGTCCCAGCGCCGCTTCACGAAGCCGCGGACCTCGCGCATCGGCCCGGCGGCGGCCAGCCGCACTTCGCGCGCGGCATGCTCCAGCGCGGCCTGCAGCTCGCCCCAGCGCTGCAGGCCCCGCGCCTGCGCGAGCGAGGCGGCCAGCAGGTCGCGGCCGAAATCGATCACCTGGCCGGTGCCCAGCAGGGTGCCGAGGAACTGCACGCCGGTCTCGACGATCTGGTGCGCTTCGTCGAACACCGCCGCGTCCACCGTGGGCAGCAGTTCGGCCACGCCGCTGTCGCGCAGCGCCAGGTCGGCGAAGAACAGGTGGTGGTTCACCACCACCAGGTCGGCGGCCATCGCCTCGCGCCGGGCGTGCACCACGTGGCAGGCGCGGAACTCGGGGCATTCGTTGCCCAGACAGTTGTCGCGCGTGCTGGTGACGATGGGAATGACCGGCGAACGTTCGTCCAGCCCTTCCACCTCGGCCAGGTCGCCGGTGGCCGTGGCCTGGGCCCAGGCTTCCACCCGCGCCAGGGCGCGCACCGCGAAGCGGTCCGGCAGCTGCGCCGTGCTGCGCGCCTGCGCCAGGCGGTGCCGGCACAGGTAGCTGGCCCGGCCCTTCAGCAGCGCGGTGCGCAGCGGCACCCCCAGCGCCTGCAGCAGGCGCGGCAGGTCGCGCATGAAGAGCTGGTCCTGCAGGCTCTTGGTGGCGGTGCTGACGAGCGCGCGGCGGCCCGACAGCAGCAGCGGCACCAGGTAGGCGAAGGTCTTGCCGACGCCGGTGCCGGCCTCGGCGACCAGGGCGCCGCGCTCCTCGAGCGCCTGGGCCACGGCGCCTGCCAGCCGGTCCTGCACCTCGCGCGGCACGAAGCCCGGGTCGGACCTCGCCAGCGGCCCGTCGGCGGCGAAGGCCTGCGCGACTTCGCGCTCGAGCGCCGTCACGCCGGCTCGGGCGGGTTGAGCTCGGCTTCCAGGCGCGCGATCTCGTCGCGCAGCAGCAGGCGGCGCTTCTTCAGTCGGCGCAGCACCAGATCGTCGGCGGCACGGTCGAGCGCGTTGCGGTCGATGAGGTCATCGAGGTCGGCATGCTCCATGCGCAGTTCGATCAGGCGCCGCTGCGGGGAATGCAGGTTCTCGTCCATTGCTGCACATGGGCCCTGGGCGCCCTGAGTTTATATTCAGCCGATGGCGACGAACACCCCGCCCGGCTTCCGGCTGTCGGCCGCGACCGGCCTTCACCGCGGCGACCGCGCCTACCAGCAGGACCAGGTGGAGATCATGCTCCACGACCGCATCAACGGCTGCGCGCTGGCCGTGGTGGCCGACGGCATGGGCGGCAAGAGCGGCGGCCGCAAGGCGGCCGACCAGGTGCTGCTGACCGGCAAGCAGCTCTTCGAACGCTTCGTGCCGAACCAGGACGACCCGGCCGACCTGCTGAAGCAGCTGGTCAACGAGTCGCACCTGATGATCAAGCTGACCGCGATCACCTCCGAAGAGGAACCGCACAGCACCATCGCCGCCTTCGTGCTGCTGCCCGACCAGCAGTGCGAGGTCATCCATGCCGGCGATTCGCGCGTCTATCACTTCCGCGGCGCCGACATGGTCAAGCGCACGGTCGACCATTCCTTCGTGCAGCGCCTCATCGACGAAGGCAAGATCAGCGAGGAAGCGGCCAACACGCACCCGCAGTCGAACCTGCTCACCGGCTGCCTGGGCACCCACGCCGACCCGCCGATCTCGCTCTGGCACATCGAACGGCTGGAGCCGGGCGACTCGCTGCTGGCCTGTTCGGACGGCCTGTGGCACTACTTCACACCCAAGGAACTGGGCGCCATCGTGCACGCCCTCGCCCCGCGCGAGGCGAGCGAAATGCTGGTCAGCAAGGCGCGCCAGCGGGCCCGCGGCGGCGGCGACAACCTGTCGCTGGCGCTGCTGCGCGTCGAGCCGCTGAAGTAGCCGCCGAGCCCGCGCCCGCGTTCACCGTTTCACTTCGTCCGGCAGCGGCAGCGGCGCAGAAGGCTTGCGCCCCGATCGCTCGCGTGCGGCCTCACGCTCGCGGATCTTGGCCTGTTCGGCT
>JBGAKY010000087.1:17349-22979 GCA_044224175.1 Rubrivivax sp.
CTTCACGCCGGCGTTCGGCAGCGGCCGCACGGCGCGCGGCCGCGGCTTCCTCTTCGGGCCGGTGATGGCCGGGCGGCGGACGCGAAGCAGCCGGCTGCGCGGCCACAGGTGCACGCGGCCGCCGCACCACCGCTTCCGGTGCCGATGCGGCGGCCGGCCGCGCTTCGATCTCCAGCCGGCGCCGTTCTATCGCCTGCAGGCGGTCGGCCGCGCGCTTCTTGCGCTCGGCGTCGTCGAGCTCCAGTTCCTGCGCCCGAACCGCGGCCACGGCGGCACGGCGCCGGGCGCGCACGTCTTCCACGCAGGCGGTGACGGCGAAGCGCTCGGCGCATTCGCGTTCCTCGGCCGCGTAGCGGGCCTCGATGGCACGCCGCTCGGCCACGAGGCGCTGACGTTCTGAACTGGTCGCGGCACTGGTGGATTGGCAGAAGACTGCGACGGTCAGCCACGCGACCAAGCAGCCGCCGCGGATCCGGCCTTGCCGGTCCGCCAGCGGCGCCCCCCTGGGGGGGAGCGCCGCAGGCGCCACGGGGGGGATCATGTCAACCCGGTGTCGACTTCACGTCGGGCCAGGGCCAGGAACTCGGCCGACTGCATTTCCGTCAGGCGCGAGACGGTGCGCGGAAACTCGTGCGCCAGCGGCCCTTCCAGGTACAGCTGCTCCGGGGGCACGGCGGCCGACATGACGAGCTTCACGCGCCGATCGTAGAGCACGTCCACCAGCCAGGTGAAACGGCGCGCCTCGCTGGCCAGCCGCGGCGGCATCTGCGGCACGCCCGACAGCAGCACGGTGTGGAAGCGCGAGGCCAGTTCCAGGTAGTCGTTCTGCGAACGCGGCCCGCCGCACAGGGTGCGGAAGTCGAACCAGACCACGCTGCCGGCCCGCCGCACGGCGCGCAGCTCGCGGTGCTCGATGTGCAGCACCGGGTCTTCGTCGCGTGCCTCGGCCAGCTGGTCGAAGGCGCGCTGCATGGCGGCTTCGGCCTGGTCGTCCAGCGGGCAGTGGTACAGCTCCACCTGCGCCAGCGAACGCTGCCGGTAATCGATGCCGGCGTCGACGTTGACGATCTCCAGCTTCGACTTCAGCAGCTCGATGGCCGGCAGGATGCGGTCGCGGTGCAGCCCGTTCGGGTACAGCCCGTCGGGGTGGAAGTTGGAGGTGGTGACGATGCTCACGCGGTTGGCGAACATGGCCTCCAGCAGACGGTGCAGGATCATCGCGTCGGTGACGTCGGCGACGTGGAACTCGTCGAAGCAGATCAGCCTGAAGCGGCGCGCGATGCGCTTGCCCAGTTCGTCCAGCGGATTGACCGTGCCCTTCAGTTCCTGCAGTTCGCGGTGCACCTCGCGCATGAACTCGTGGAAGTGCAGCCGCGTCTTGCGCGTCAGCGGCACGGCCTGGAAGAAGCAGTCCATCAGGAAGCTCTTGCCGCGGCCGACGCCGCCGTACATGTACACGCCGCGCGGGATGGGCGGGCGCACCAGCATCTTGGTCACCGCGTTGCTGCGGCGCGCCTTGTAGGCGATCCACTCGTTCTCGCAGCGTTCCAGCGCCGTCACCGCGCGCTGCTGGGCGGGGTCGCTGATGAAGCCGCGCTCGCGAAGCGTGGCGGCGTACAGGCGGCCGGTGTCAGCCATGCGCCGCCCCCTGGCGCTCGGCGACCACGCGGTTGCGGCCTTCGCGCTTGGCGCTGTACAGCAGCGCATCGGCGCGTTCCAGTGCGGCGGCGAAACCTTCGCCCGCCGCCACCCGAACCACGCCGGCGCTCAGCGTGACGTCCTGACCCGGCACCAGGGCCGACCAGTCGTGCAGATGCACCACGCCGCGCAAGCGCTCGATGGCCGCCACCGCCGCCGGCAGGTCGGCGGCCGGCAGCAGGGCGACGAACTCCTCGCCCCCCCAGCGGCCCAGGCGGTCCGGCGAACGCAAGGTGGCCGCCATCAGGCGCGCCGACTCGCGCAGCACGGCGTCACCGGCGAGGTGCGAGTGGCGGTCGTTGATGGTCTTGAAGTGGTCCAGGTCGATGAGCGCCAGCGCCAGCGCCTCGTGGCGCGCGGCGGCGCGTTCGAACGCGGCCTCCAGCTCACGCCGGTTCGCCAGCCCGGTGAGCGCGTCGGTCGTGGCCATGGCGCTGAACACCTGTACGCTGGCCGACAGGCCTTCGTTGCGTTCGCGCAGCTCGCGGTTTTCCAGCCGCAGCCCCTGTTCCAGCAGGCGGGTGGCCAGCTCGTCGACGCGCGCGTCCAGCGCGCCCAGCACGTTGGCGAGCACGCGCGCGTGGTGTTCGCGTGCCAGCGCCAGCGCGCCGGCGCTGTCGCCCTGCAGTTCGGCCATGCGCGACAGAGCGTCCAGGTCCATCGCCGACGGCTGGCGCGGCGCGAAGCGCTGCTGCGCCGCCGCGCGGGCCGCGCTGTCGCGCGCGCCCGCGCTGTCGCCGCGGGCGGCCTGGACACGCGCCAGGTCAAGCCAGAAGTCGCGCTTCATCAGCGGCGGGCCCTGGAACTCGCCGTCCGCCAGCGGCTCGAGCAACGCGGCGGCGGCCGCCCATTCGCCGCGCCGCACGTGCACCGAGGCGAGATTGAGCATCCAGCCGACGCGCCCCTGCTCGCCGCGCTGCGCCAGCGCCTGCGTGGTGCCGTCCAGGTGCCGCAGCGGTGCTTCGGTCTCTTCCAGCAGCGCCGCCGCCGCCTCGGGGTCGGTCAGCTGCAGCAGGTCGTGGGCGTGGAGCGCCGCTTCGACCAGGTTGATCTGGCTGCGCATGCAGCGCGCGGCGTCGCCGGTGCGGCGCGCCTCGGCCAGCGCCTGGCGCGCCATCTCCATGGCATGCAGGGGCATGCCCAGCGCGCGGTAGGTGAAGGCCAGACCGCTGTAGGCGGTGCACAGGCGCGCCGCGTCGACCTCGTCGTCGATGAGGGCGAGCACGCGGTCCAGCGCCTGCATCGCTTCGCGCGCGCGGTCGGTGCGCGCGCGTTCCGACGCGAGCAGCACCCAGGCCGTGGCTTCGACGCGGCGGTCGCCGGCGGCCACCGCGTCGGCGACCGCGCGCTGGGCCCATTCGAGCGCCAGTGCCGACTCGGCGCGATTGGCGCAGCTCTTGGCCAGCATCACCGCCGTCTCGGCGGCGAGCCGGTGCGCGCCGGTGGCCTGCGCGTCTTCGTACAGGCACTGCGCGGCCGGCAGCACCTTTTCGTAGCGCGCCAGGCTGAACGGCGCCACCAGCGCCGCCAGCCGCTCGGCGAGCGCCGCTTCGGCAGTGACCGGCTCGCTGCTCAAGGGCGCCGCGGCTTCAGAAGTTCAGCGTGCGCTTGTCCACCGCGAGCGCGGCTTCCTTCGTGGCTTCCGACAGCGACGGGTGCGCGTGGCAGATGCGCGCGATGTCTTCCGCCGAGGCGCGGAACTCCATCGCCACCACCGCTTCGGCGATCAGTTCGCTGGCCATCGGGCCCACGATGTGCACGCCGAGAATCTCGTCGGTCTTCGCATCGGCCAGGAACTTCACCATGCCGGTGGTGTCGCCCAGCGCGCGCGCACGGCCGTTGGCCATGAAGGGGAAGCTGCCGGCCTTGTAGGCGCGGCCTTCGGCCTTGAGCTGCTGCTCGGTCTGGCCGACCCAGGCGATCTCCGGGCTGGTGTAGATCACCCAGGGGATGGTGTTGAAGTTGACGTGCCCGTGCTGGCCGGCGATGCGCTCGGCCACCGCCACGCCTTCTTCCTCGGCCTTGTGCGCCAGCATGGGGCCGCGCACCACGTCGCCCACCGCCCACACGCCAGGCAGGTTGGTGCGGCAGTCGGCGTCGACCACGATGGCGCCGCGCTCGTCCAGCTTCAGACCCACCGCTTCGGCGTTGAGGCCGGTGGTGTTGGGCACGCGCCCGATGGAGACGATGAGCTTGTCGACTTCCAGCGTCTGCGCGCCGCCCTTGGCGTCGGTCCAGGCGACCGAGACGCCGGACTTGCCGACCTTGATGTCGCCGACCTTGACGCCGAGCTCGATCTTCAGGCCCTGCTTGGTGAAGGCCTTGTGCGCTTCCTTGGCGATCTGCTCGTCGACCGCACCCAGGAAGGTGGGCAGCGCCTCGAGCACCGTGACCTGCGCGCCCAGACGGCGCCAGACCGAGCCCATCTCCAGGCCGATGACGCCGCTGCCGATGAGGCCCAGCTTCTTCGGCACCGCGCCGACGCGCAGCGCGCCGTCGTTGCTGAGCACGTGCTGCTCGTCGAAGGGCGCGCCCGGCAGCGCGCGCGCGCTGGAGCCCGTGGCCACGACGACCTGCTTGCCGACCAGGGTCTCGCCGTTGACGGCGATTTCCCAGCCGCCTTCGGCCGCCTTCACGAAGCTGCCGCGGCCGTGGAAGAACGTGACCTTGTTCTTCTTGAACAGGTAGAGGATGCCCTCGTTGTTCTGCTTCACGACCTGGTCCTTGCGGGCCAGCATCTTCTTGACGTCGATCGAGAGGTCCTTCAGCCCGATGCCGTGGTCGGCGAAGTGGTGCGCGGCCTGTTCGAAGTGCTCGCTGGACTGCAGCAGCGCCTTGCTGGGAATGCAGCCCACGTTCGTGCAGGTGCCGCCGGGCGCCGGGCCGCCCTTGTCGTTCTTCCACTCGTCGATGCAGGCGGTGGAAAAGCCCAGCTGCGCGGCGCGGATGGCCGCGATGTAGCCGCCGGGGCCGCCGCCGATGACGACCACGTCGAAGTTCTTGCTCATGGCCGTGCCCTCAGATGTCGAACAGCAGGCGCGCCGGATCTTCCAGCGCTTCCTTCATCGCCACCAGGCCCAGCACGGCTTCGCGGCCGTCGATGATGCGGTGGTCGTAGCTCATCGCCAGGTAGTTCATCGGCCGCACCACCACCTGCCCGTTCTCGACCACCGCGCGGTCCTTGGTGGCGTGCACGCCCAGGATGGCGCTCTGCGGCGGGTTGATGATGGGCGTCGACAGCATCGAACCGAAGGTGCCGCCGTTGCTGATGGAGAAGGTGCCGCCGGTCAGGTCCTCGATGCCCAGCTTGCCGTCCTTGGCCTTCTGGCCGAACTCGGCGATCTTCTTCTCGATGTCGGCGAAGCTCATCTGGTCGGCATTGCGAAGGATGGGCACCACCAGGCCGCGCGGCGAGCCGACCGCGATGCCGATGTCGAAGTAGCCGTGGTAGACGATGTCGTTGCCGTCGACGCTGGCGTTGATGACCGGGAACTTCTTCAGCGCCGCCACGGCCGCCTTCACGAAGAAGCTCATGAAGCCCAGCTTCACGCCGTGCTCCTTCTCGAACTTCTCCTGGAACTTCTTGCGCATCTCCATCACCGGGGCCATGTTGACCTCGTTGAAGGTGGTGAGGATGGCGTTGGTGGCCTGGCTCTGCAGCAGCCGCTCGGCCACGCGCGCGCGCAGCCGGCTCATCGGCACGCGCTGCTCGGGGCGGTCGCCCAGGTTCGGGCCGGTGGGTGCGGCCACGGAGGGCAGCGGTTTCGCCACCGCGGGCGCGGCGGCCACGCTCACCGAAGGCGGCGGCGCCACGACCTTGGGCGCCGCGGCGGCGGCCAGCACGTCGCCCTTGAGCACCCGGCCGTCCTTGCCGGTGCCGGCCACCGAGCCGGGGGCCATGTTGTTGTCGGCCATCAGCTTGGCGGCGGCGG
>JBGAKY010000088.1:0-21952 GCA_044224175.1 Rubrivivax sp.
CCCGAGACGGTGGCTTCCACCGTCGTCGAGCGCACCGACGTGCTGCCGCCGCGCCCGGTGGTGGAGACGCCGGAGCCGCCGCGCGACGTCACGATCGAGGAACTGCTCGACCTGGAACAGCAGGCCGAGTTCTTCATCGTGCTGGGCCAGGACGAAGCGGCCATCGACCTGCTGGTCGACCACCTGCGCGACACCGGCGGCGGCAGCCCGCTGCCGTACCTGAAGCTGCTGGAGATCTATCGCCGCCGCAACGACCGCGACGCCTACGAACGCACGCGCGCGCGCTTCAACCACCGCTTCAACGCCTATGCGCCGGAGTGGTCGGCCGATCTTCAGCAGGGCCGTTCGCTGGAAGACTATCCGGGCGTGATCCCGCGCCTGCAGCAGGTGTGGGCACGGCCGCTGGATGCAATGGCCGAGCTGGAGTCGCTGCTGTTCCGCAAGTCGCGTGGCCAGCTGTTCGAACTGCCGGCCTACCGCGAGGTGCTGTTCCTCTATTCGCTGGCGCGCGACCTGCTCGACCGCGAATCCGCCGGCTCCGGCGACGTGGACCTGCTGTTGCCCATGGCCGACGGCAGCGAGTTCGGCGCCACCGCACCCAACCCCTTCCTGGCGCTGGAACGCGAGTCGGTGTTCGACACCCTGCAAGGGACCGAGAAGGCCACCGCGCCGGTGGACCTGGACCTCACGCAGCCCGATTCGCTGATGGCACCCATCACGCTGCCGATGGCGCCGCGCCGCTGAAGCGGTCGCCGCGCTTCAGAGCTTCGCAAGCCTCTCCAGCGCACGCTCCAGCGTGCGGTCCTGCTTGGCGAAGCACAGTCGGGCGATGCCCTGCTCGAAGCCGTCTTCGTAGAAGGCCGAGACGGGTATGGCCGCCACGCCGATCTCGCGCGTGAGCCACTGGCAGAAGTCGGCCTCCTTCAGCGAACTGACGGCGCCGTACTCCACGCTCTGGAAGTAGGTCCCTTCCGAAGGCAGCAGCTTGAGCCGCGTCTTCGCCAGGCCGGTGCGGAACAGATCGCGCTTGCGCTGGTAGAAGGCCGAAAGTTCCAGATACGGCTTCGGGTCGGCCATGAAGCGCGCCAGGCCGTGCTGCACCGGCGTGTTGACGGTGAACACGTTGAACTGGTGCACCTTCCGGAACTCGGCCGTCAGCGGCGCCGGCGCCGCCACGTAGCCCACCTTCCAGCCGGTCACGTGGTAGGTCTTGCCGAAGCTGGAGACCACGAACGCGCGCGCGGCCAGTGCCGGGATCGAGGCCACGCTCACGTGCTGGCGGCCGTCGTAGACCATGTGCTCGTACACCTCGTCGGCGACGAGCAGGATGTCGGTGCCGTCCAGCAGGGCGGCCAGCCGCAGCATCTCTTCCTTCGTCCACACGGTGGCGCTGGGGTTGTGCGGCGTGTTCACGATGACGAGCCGGGTGCGCGGCGTGAGCGCGGCGCCGATCTTCGCGAAGTCGGGTCTGAAGGTGCCGGGCGTCAGCGGCACGCGAACCACCTTGCCGCCGGCCAGTTCGATGTTGGGCGCGTAGCTGTCGTAGGCCGGCTCCAGCACCACCACCTCGTCGCCCGGGTGCACGCAGCACAGCACCGCCGTCAGGATGGCCTGCGTGGCGCCGGCGGTGACGGTGATCTCGCTGTCGGGGTCGTAGCGGCGGCCGTAGAGCTGCTCGACCTTGGCCGACACCGCCTGCCGCAGCGCCGGCACGCCAGCCATCGGCGGGTACTGGTTCAGGCCTTCGCGCATGGCATCGGTCACGCGGTCCAGCAAGGTGGGGTCGCAGTCGAAATCGGGGAATCCCTGACCCAGGTTGACGGCACCATGCTCGG
The DNA here is from genome assembly GCA_044224175.1 of Rubrivivax sp. Taxonomy (GTDB): domain Bacteria; phylum Pseudomonadota; class Gammaproteobacteria; order Burkholderiales; family Burkholderiaceae_C; genus Rubrivivax. The sequence continues at coordinate 1,836 of JBGAKY010000088.1, forward strand.
CAGCCAGCGCCGACATGACGGTGAAGATGGTGGTGCCCACGCTGGGCAGGCGGCTTTCGATGCGGGGAGTGGTGACGGTGTTCATAGGTCGTATTCGGAACCGTGGCCGGCCATCGCGCGCTGGATCAAGGCGGGCGACAGCCGATCGGAGAGTTCGGCGGCGAAGGCGTAGACGAACTGGCGCAGGTAGGCACCACGGCGGAAAGCCACGCGCGTGACGTTGCTGCCGAACAGGTGGCCCAGCGGCCTGGCCACCAGGTCGCCAGCCGCGGGATCTTCCTTCATCGCCGTCTCGGCGACGATGCCCACGCCCATGCCCAGCCGCACGTAGGTCTTGATGACGTCGGAGTCGATCGCCTCCAGCGCCAGCTGCGGCTTCAGCCGCGCGCGCGCGAACGCGGTGTCGATGCGCGTGCGGCCCGTCACCGTGGGGTGGTACAGCACCAGCGGCTCGGCCGCCAGCTGGTCCAGCGTGGGCCGATCCACCTGCGCCAGCGGATGTCCCACGGGCACCACCATCACGTGCTGCCACTCGTAGCAGGGCAGGGTGATCAGTTCCTCGTAGTCGGCCAGCGCCTCGGTGGCCAGGCCGACTTCGGCCACGTCGTCCAGCAGCATGCGCGCCACCTGCTCGGGCATGCCCTGGTGCAACACCACCTGCACCTTGGGGAAGCGCTTGCGCAGGGCCGCCACCGGGCCGGGCAGGAAGTAGCGCGCCTGGGTGTGCGTGGTGGCGATCGACAGCGTGCCGGCGTCCTGTTTCGAGAACTGCTCGCCGATGCGCTTGAGGTTCGCGACCTCGCGCATGATGATCTCGATTGACTTCAGCACCTGCTGGCCGGGTTCGGTCACGCGGCGCAGGCGCTTGCCGTGGCGGGCGAAGATGTCCACGCCCAGCTCTTCCTCCAGCTCCAGGATGGCCTTGCTGATGCCGGGCTGCGAGGTGAAGAGCGCCTTCGCCGTCTCGGTGAGGTTGAGGTTGCGGCGCACCGCCTCCTGCACGAAGCGGAACTGGTGGAGGTTCATCCGAGCGTGGCGCCGGCGACGGCGGCGATGGCGTCGATCACGAGCGTCTGCTCGCCGATCGTGGGGTGAAGGCGGAAGGCGACGCCGGCATGGCGTTCGCGCAGCGTGTCCAGCAGGCGCGGCACGTCGTTGCGCACGTGGCCGCCGGCACCCAGGAACAGCGGCAGCACCTCCACCTGCGTGCAACCGGCGGCGGCCAGCTCGGCGGCGGCGGTGGCGATGTCGGGCGCCATGAATTCCAGGAAGGCCAGCTTCAGCGGCAGACCCGGTCGCTGGGCCCGCAGCCGTTCGGCCACCGCATTGAACGGATCGGCCCAGCGCGGGTCGCGCGCGCCATGGGCGAAGAGCAGCAGGCCGTGGCTCACCGGAACCTCACCAGCCAGGTGAAGGCGGCCAGCGACATCAGCAGGTACAGCAGGCTGGGGGCGGCGGCCACCACCCAGGGCGTCCAGTCGCGCAGCAGGCCGATGTGGCCCGACACGTTGTTCAGCAGCACGAAGCTGATGCCCAGCATGATGCCGCCGAACACGCGAAGGCTCACGCCGCCGGCTCGCGCGTGCAGGTAGGCGAAGGGCAGCGCCAGCGCCACCATCACCAGGCAGGCCAGCGGGTACAGCGCCTTCTGCCAGAAGCGGATCTCGTGCGTCTGCGCCGACTGCGCCTGGTCGCTGAGGTGTTCGCTGTAGCGGTACAGCTCCACCGTGGTCATGGTGGCCACCGGCAGCACCGCGGCCGCCACCACCGCGGGCCGCAAGGTGCTGGGCCAGTCGTAGACCGACTGGCGAGCCTCGTGCACCGGCGCGTCGCCGGCGGCGGGCAGCGGCCAGCGCGTGACCTCGGCGTCGATCAGGTGCCAGGTGCCTTCGTCGTCGACGCGCCCTTCGCGCGCGCCGATGCGCGTGAGCAGGCGGCCGTCGGCGTCGAACTCGAAGATGCGGATGCCCTGCAGCACGCCGCCGGCGCCGGTGCCGGCCAGGTTGATCGAGTAGCTGCGTTCGCCTTCGGGCGTGCTGCGGCGTTCCTTGATCCAGGCGCCGGCGGTGCCGGCCGACAGCGTGCCCGAGAAGCGCGCCTTCAGGTCCACCGCCAGCCGTTCGCACCATGGCGCCACGTAGTCGCCCACCACGAAGGTGGCGGCTGCGAAGGCGACACCCAGCGTGGCCAGCAGCCCGAGCGCGCGACCCGGCCCCAGGCCGCCGGTGCGCAGGATGGTGAACTCGGAGCTCTGCGCCATGCGCGCCAGCGCGTAGATGGTGCCGATGAGCACCGCGATCGGGAACAGCTCGTAGAAGTGGCCCGGCAGTTCATAACCCGCCGCCAGCACCGCGTGCCAGATGGTGCGCCCGCGCCGGCCCACCGATTCGAGCTCGTCGACGAAGTCGATGAAGTAGAAGAGCGACAGGAAGGCCGCGGCCACGAACAGCACCGAGCTGACGATGTCGCGGTAGAGCAGGCGGCGCACCGTCCTCACGGGGCCGCCCTTGGCCGCCGCGGCAGCAGGCTGGCGACGACGCCGTTCTCGCGCCACCACAGCAGCGCCAGCGCCAGCACGAAGGCGCCGCCGTGCACCGAGAGCATGGCCGCACCCAGGCCGACGCGGCCGCCGCCCACCCAGGCCTGGGTCAGGTTGATCAGGTTGTAGTAGACGACGAAGCCCAGCAGCGCGAACAGCAGGTTCCAGTTGCTGGCACGGCGCGGGTTGGTGGCCGCCAGGCCGATGCCCAGCAGCAGCAGGTTGGCGCAGCCGAACAGCAGCCCGAAACGCCACACCAGTTCTCCCTGGTTGCGCGGCGTCGGCTCGCGCAGCAGCTCGATCGTGGCCATCGCCTTCGGCGGCCGGCTCTCGGCGTCGCGCACGCGGCGTTCGTCGGCCAGCACGCGGTAGGTCTCGAAGCTGGACAGCGTCTTCTCGCCGCTCTTGGAATCGATGTCGTTGCGCTGGCCGCGTTCGAGCACCAGCACGCGGTCGTCGCCTTCGCGCTCGAGCCGGCCGCTCCTGGCCGAGGTGACCGACTCGCCGTGTTCGCCGCGCGTGAGGATGAAGACGTTGCGTGCGTTGATGCCGTCGCTGCTCTCGCGTTCGACGAAGAAGACGCGGCGGCCGTCGCTGGAGCTCTGGAACACGCCCGGCGTCACGCGGCTCAGGTCGCCGCGCTGCTGGTAGCGGTCGCGCAGTTCCAGGCTGTTCTTGTTGCCCCAGGGCCAGACGAAGACCACCAGCACGCCCACCACCAGCAGCGCCGGCCAGCTGGTGCGCAGCACCGGCCGCACGAAGCGGCGCAGACCGACGCCGCTGGCGAACCAGATCGTCATCTCGCTGTCGCGGTACATGCGGCCCAGCGTGACGACGATGGCGATGAACAGCGACAGCGACATCATCGTCGGCAGGTGGCCCAGCGAGACGTAGCCCAGCAGCAGCACCACGTCCTGCGGCGACACGGCGCCGCTCGCCGCCTGCCCGATGGTGCGGATGAGCATCATCGTCAGCACGATGGTGAGGATGACGACCAGGGTCGCGCCGAAGCTTCGCGCCAGCTCGCGACGCACAGTTGAATCGAATAACATCCGCTGCTTTTGTCGAACTGGGCGGAATTATGGACTTCAAGACTCACGCCGCCGGCGCATCGGGCCTCTGCGGCGTCGCGGCCGACGCGCTGCTGCTGGTGGTGGCGGGCGACAAGCTGCCCGAAGGTCTGGACAAGCCGCTCGCCGACACCGCCCGCACCGCTCTCGCCCAGGGCGACTTCGCGCTCAAGGCCGGACAGGTGTTCTATGCCCACGGCGTGCAGGGCGTGAAGGCCACGCGCGTGGCCTTCGCCGCCGCCGGCGACGCTTCGATCAAGGGCTTCCGCAAGGCCGTGGCTGCGGGCCTGAACGCGCTGAAGGGCGGCGGCGCGAAGAGCGTGGCGCTGGCGCTGGCCGGCGCGGACGCGGGCGAAGCCCACGGCCAGGCCGTGGTGGCCGCGGCGGGCGACGTGCTGTACCTCTATCGCGCGACCAAGCCGAGCGCGCCGCCGCCTTCGAAGCTGACGGCGCTGTCCTTCGTCTGCCCGAAGGCGCAGCACGCGGGCGTGAATGCCGGGCTGCGCACCGGGCAGGCGGTGGCCGCCGGCGTGGAACTGGCGCGCGAATGCGCCAACCGGCCGGCCAACCACTTCACGCCCACCCACCTGGCGGCCGAAGCGCGCAAGCTGGGCAAGAGCCACGGCCTGAAGGTCGACGTGCTCGACCGCAAGGACTGCGAAAAGCTCGGCATGGGCAGCTTCCTGGCCGTCGCCCAGGGCTCGGCCGAACCGCCCAGGTTCGTGGTGCTGCGCTACCAGGGCGCGGCCAGGGACGCGGCACCCGTGGTGCTGGTGGGCAAGGGCATCACCTTCGACACCGGCGGCATCAGCATCAAGCCGGCAGCCGAGATGGACGAGATGAAGTTCGACATGGGCGGCGCGGCCAGCGTGCTGGGCACGCTGCGGGCGGTGGCCGAGCTGAAGCCGAAGCTCAATGTCGTCGGCATCATCCCCGCCACAGAGAACATGCCGGGCGGGCGCGCGGTCAAGCCGGGCGACGTGGTCACCAGCCTGTCGGGCCAGACGATCGAGATCCTGAACACCGACGCCGAAGGCCGCCTCATCCTGTGCGACGCGCTGACCTACGCCGAACGCTTCAAGCCGAAGGCGGTGGTGGACATCGCCACCCTCACCGGCGCCTGCGTCATCGCGCTGGGCCACCACCGCACGGGCCTGTTCAGCCCCGACGACGCTCTGGCCGCCGAACTGCTGGCCGCGGGCGAGCAGGCCGCCGACCCCGCCTGGCGCATGCCGCTGGACGAGGAGTACGACGAAGCGCTGAAGAGCAGCTTCGCCGACATGGGCAACGTCGGCGGACGCGCCGGCGGCGCGATCACCGCGGCCATGTTCCTGAAGCGCTTCACCGGCAAGCTTCGCTGGGCGCACCTGGACATCGCCGGCACCGCCTGGAAGAGCGGCGCCGCCAAGGGCGCCACCGGCCGCCCGGTGCCGTTGCTGACGCACTGGGTGCTGTCGCAGGCCGACTGACGCCGCCGCCGTGGCACTGACGGAAGTCGAGTTCCACACCGGCGTGGCCGACAGCCTGGCCTTCGCCTGCCGACTGCTGCGCAAGGCCTACCGCAAGGGCGCACGGGTCACGGTCACGGCGCCGCAGGCCGTGCTGGCCGTGCTGGACCGCGAGCTCTGGACCTTCGAGGAGCGCGATTTCGTTCCCCACGTGCGCCTGGGGCCGGGCACGCCGGCCGCGTTGGCGGCGCGCACGCCGATCTGGCTGGTCGAAGGTGATCCGCCCGAAGGCGCGCCGCCCGTGCTGGTCAACCTGGGCGCCGAGGCACCGGCCGAGGACGCGCCCTTCGAGCGCGTGATCGAGATCGTCTCCAGCGAGCCCGAAGACGAACAGGCCGGCCGCCGCCGCTGGCGCACCTACAAGGCGCGCGGCCTGGAAGTGCGCCACCACGCGGCCACTTCCGGCGCCTGAAGGCACGGGCGGGCAAACCCCAGTCGGCGCCGCCAGGGGCTGGCGCGTTGACGCAACGCACCGGCCTCCCTTTCCCCGGCGCCCCGAGGAACACCGCTTTCTCGGTGGGTTCTTTTTGGGGTATCGTCCCCGCCTTCCTCAATCCCCAGTTTGTCTTCAAGACAACAACCCGGAGGTTTACTGCATGCAAGCCAAGCTCAAGATGATCGTTGCCGCCGTCGCCCTGGCGACCGGCTCGGCCTATGCGCAGGACATGGTGGTCAAGATCGGCCACGTCGGCCCCACCAGCGGCCAGATCGCCCACCTGGGCAAGGACAACGAGAACGGCGCCCGCATGGCGATCGACGAGCTCAACGCCAAGGGGGTCACCATCGGCGGCAAGAAGGCCAAGTTCGAGCTGCTGGCCGAAGACGACGGCGCCGACCCGAAGCAGGGCACCGCCGCCGCGCAGAAGCTGGTGGACGCGAAGGTGAACGGCGTGGTCGGCCATCTGAACAGCGGTACCTCGATCCCCGCGTCGAAGATCTACAGCGACGCCGGCATTCCGCAGATCAGCCCCTCGGCCACCAACCCCAAGTACACCCGCCAGGGCTACAAGACCACCTTCCGCGTCGTCGCCGATGACGTGCACCTGGGCGGCACCCTGGGCAAGTACGCCGTCACGCAGCTGAAGGGCAAGAGCATCGCCGTCATCGACGACCGCACCGCCTACGGCCAGGGCGTCGCCGACGAGTTCGAGAAGGGCGTCAAGGCCGCCGGCGGCAAGACCGTCGACCGCCAGTTCACCACCGACAAGGCGACCGACTTCACCGCCATCCTGACCAGCCTGAAGGCGAAGAACCCCGACATCGTGTTCTTCGGCGGCATGGACGCCGTGGCCGGCCCGATGCTGCGCCAGATGAAGCAGCTGGGCATCAACGCCAAGTTCATGGGCGGCGACGGCATCTGCTCCGGCGAACTGCCCAAGCTGGCGGCCGGCACCATGGCCGACGGCCAGGTGGTGTGTGCCGAAGCCGGTGGCGTGGAAGGCGAAGCCAAGAAGTCGATGGACGACTTCCGGGCGAAGTTCAAGGCCAAGTTCAACACCGACGTGCAGATCTACGCCCCGTACGTCTACGACGCCGTCAACGTGATGGTCGCGGCGATGGTGAAGGCCGGCTCCGCCGACCCCGCCAAGTACCTGCCGGTGCTCGCCAAGACCGAAGGCTACAAGGGTGTCACGGGCACGATCGCCTTCGACTCGAAGGGCGACATCAAGAACGGCGCGCTGACCCTGTTCACCTACAAGGGCGAGAAGCGCGAGCAGATCGCGGTCGTGCGATAAGCGAAACGCGGGCGGGGTGCCTTCGCACCCCTGTCCTCGCAAGGGCGCCTTCGGGCGCCTTTGTCGTTCTAGGAAGGCCGGTTCTCGCGCCCGTACAGGCGCGCGAACTCGGCCAGACGCTCGGCATGCCAGGCGTGCACCTGGCTCCACTGGAAGCGCCAGCCCCACCAGCCCGACTGCTGGCCGGGGAAGTTCATGCGGCATTCGGTGGGCAGGCCCAGCACGTCCTGCATCGGGTGCACCGCGGTGTCGGCCACGCTGGCGCAGGCGGCGCGGATCAGCGTCCAGGGCATGTCGTGGCCGTCGGTGGCGAGGTAGCCGCGCGCGAAGTGCCGTTCGTGGTCGGTGGCGGTGGCCCACCAGCCAGCCGTGGTGTCGTTGTCGTGGGTGCCGGTGTAGACCACGGCATCGGGCTCATGGTTGTGCGGCAGGAAGCGGTCGGTGGCGTCGCCGGCGAAGGCGAACTGAAGGACGCGCATGCCGGGGAAGGCGAACTTGCGCCGCAGCGCGTCGACGTCGGGTGTGATGATGCCCAGGTCCTCGGCGATGATGGGCATCGGCCCCAGGGCCCTGGCGATGGCCTTGAACAGCGCCTCGCCCGGGCCCGGCACCCAGCGGCCGCGCTCGGCCGTCAATTCGGTGGCCGGGATCTCCCAGTGGGCCGCGAAACCGCGGAAGTGGTCGATGCGCACCACGTCCACCAGTTCGAAGGTGCGCCGCATGCGTTCCACCCACCAGGCGTAGCCGTCCTGGGCGTGCGCGCTCCAGCGGTACAGCGGATTGCCCCAGCGCTGGCCGGTGGCGCTGAAGAAGTCGGGCGGCACGCCGGCGACCACGCTGGGCCGGCCCTTGGCGTCCAGTTCGAACAGGTGCTGGTTGGCCCACACCTCGGCGCTCTGGTGGGCGATGAAGATCGGCGCGTCGCCGATGACCTGCACGCCATGGTCGTTGGCGTAGGCGCGCAGCGCGGCCCACTGGCGGAAGAACGCCCATTGGCAGAAGGTCCAGAAGGCCACCCGCTCGGCGAGCTGCCGGCGCGCCGCCTCCAGCGCCGCGGGTTCACGCGCGGCCAGTCCGCCGGACCAGTCGCACCAGTCCCGCCAGCCTTGGGCTTCGGCCAGCGCCATGAACAGCGCGTAGTCGTCCAGCCAGCTGGCGTTGGCGGCGCGGAACGCATCGCAGGCGGCGCGCTGCGCGTCGGTGCCCCGGGCGGCGAAGCGCGCCGCGGCGCGCGCCAGGCGTTCCATGCGGAAGGGCACCACGGCCGCGAAGTCCACCCTTTCGGCCTTGAGCGCGGGCACGGGCTGCAGGTCGGCCGGCTCCAGCCAGCCCTGTTCGGCCAGTTCGTGCAGGTCCACCAGCAGCACGTTGCCGGCGAAGGCCGAACTGCTCATGTAGGGCGAGTTGCCGGGGCCGATGCCGCCCAGCGGCAGGATCTGCCACAGCGTCTGGCGCCCGGCGGCCAGCCAGTCGACGAAGTGGCGCGCTTCCGGGCCGAGGTCGCCGGAGCCGAAGGCCCCGGGCAGGGAAGTGGGGTGCAGCAGCACGCCGCTGGCACGCGGGAATCTCATGGTGCGGTCCTCGGGCTCGCGGGTGCGGATTCGCGCACCAGCAGCACCAGGCTGCGCGCGGGCAGCAGGTAGTCGGTTTCGCCGCGGCCCGTCCACGAACTGCGGCCGTCGGGCTGGGTGGTGTCGAGTTCGGTGCGCCAGGTGCCCGCCGGCAGGCGGAAGCCGAGCGCCTCGTCGCGCGCGTTCACCAGCAGCAGCAGCGGCAGGCCGGCCCGGCCCGGTGCGCCGATGAAGGCGCCCAGCACGCGCGAACTGCGGTTGTTCCAGTCGTCGGCCGACGGTGTTTCGCCGGTGCGGCGCAGCCAGCTCAGGTCGTGCAGGCCGTGCGCGTCGGCCAGCCCGGTGTACCAGCGCGGCGCCAGCGGCAGCAGGCGGCGCCGCAGGTCGATGACGTGCGCCGTGAACTCGATCAGCGATTCGTCGGCGGTGGACCAGTCGAGCCAGCTGATCGCGTTGTCCTGGCAGTAGGCGTTGTTGTTGCCGCGCTGGGTCCGACCCAGTTCGTCGCCGGCGCACAGCATGGGCGTGCCCTGGGCCAGCAGCGTGGTGGCCAGCAGCGCGCGCTGCAGGCGCGCCCGCAGCGCCAGCACCTCGGGGTCGTCGGTCGGGCCTTCGTGGCCGCAGTTCCAGCTGAGGTTGTGGCCGTGGCCGTCGCGGTTGCCTTCGAGGTTGGCTTCGTTGTGGCGCAGGTCGTAGCTCAGCAGGTCGGCCAGCGTGAAGCCGTCGTGCGAGACCACGTAGTTCACCGACTCCGACGGCGGGCGCCGGCGCGCCTGGAACAGGTCGGAAGAACCGGCGAAGCGCAGGGCGAATTCGCCGCGCGTGCAGTCGCCGCCCAGCCAGAAGGCACGCATCGTGTCGCGGAACTTGTCGTTCCATTCGAGCCAGCCGCGCGGGAAGTTGCCCACCTGGTAGCCGCCGGGGCCGATGTCCCAGGGCTCGGCGATGAACTTCGTGCCGGCCAGCGCCGGGTCCTGCGCCAGGGTCTGGAAGAAGGGGCTGTCGCGGTCGAAACCGGGGCGCATCCGGCCCAGCACCGGTGCCAGGTCGAAGCGAAAGCCGTCGACATGCATCTCGGCCACCCAGTAGCGCAGGCTGTCCAGCACCATCTGCATCACGCGCGGGTGCGACAGGTCCAGCGTGTTGCCGGTGCCGGTGAAGTTCTCGTAGGTGCCGCGTCGGTCCGGCGGCAGCCGGTACCAGGCCAGGTTGTCCAGCCCGCGCCAGGCGATGGTGGGTCCGCGCTCGTCGCCTTCGGCGGTATGGTTGTAGACCACGTCGAGCAGCACCTCGATGCCCGCCGCGTGCAGACGCTGCACCATGGTGCGGAACTCGTCGCGCGGGTGGGGCGTGGCCGCGTAGCGCGGCTCGGGGCAGAAGAAGCCGACCGTGTTGTAGCCCCAGTGGTTGACCAGGCCGTGCTGGACCAGGCGTTCCTCGTCCAGGTGCTGGTGCACCGGCAGCAGGCTGACCGCGCTGACGCCCAGCCGCTTCAGGTGCGCCAGGGCGGCGTCGCTGGCCAGCCCGGCGTAGGTGCCGCGCTCGGCCTCCGGCACGCCGGGCAGCGTCATCGTGAAACCGCGCACGTGCACTTCGTAGATCACCGCGTCCGCCAGCGGCCGATGCAGCGGCCGGTCGCCCTGCCAGTCGAAACGGTCGTGCACCACGCGCGCCTTCAGCGCCACCTGCGCGTTGTCCTCCAGGTCCATGTGCTGCGGGTGCCGGCGGTCGGCGCCGAAGTGCGGGTCGCGCCAGTCGAAGCGGCCGACGATTTCGCGCGCCCACGGGTCCAGCAGCAGCTTGTGCGGGTTGAAGCGGTGGCCGCGCTCCGGCCGCCAGGGACCGTGCGCGCGCAGCCCGTAGATCAGGCCCGGCGCCGCTTCCGGCAGGTAGCCGTGCCAGACGTCGCCGGTCTGTGCCGGCAGCGGCACGCGCAGGGTCTCGTGTTCACCGTCGGCGTCGAACAGGCAAAGTTCGACCGCGGTGGCATTGGCCGAGAAGACGGCGAAGTTGATGCCCCGGCCGTCCCAGTGCGCGCCGAGCGGCCAGGCACGACCGGTCTGCAGCGCACCGGCCAGCCGGTCCATCAGGGCACCCACTCCAGGAACACCGTGGCCAGCGGTGGCACGCTGAGCACGATGGACTGCGGCCGGCCGTGGCTGGGCACGGGCTCGCTGGCGGCGGCACCGAAGGGCGTGCCGACGTTGCTGCCGCCATAGAAGGCGGAATCGGTGTTCAACCGCTCGCGCCAGGTGCCGGCCTCGGGCACGCCCAGGCGCAGGCCATGGTGCACCACGGGCGCGAAATTGCAGACCACGAGCATGCGTTCGCCGTTGCGGCCGCGCCGCACGAAGGACAGCAGGCTGCGCTGAGCGTCCTGGTGGTCCACCCACTCGAAGCCTTCGGGACCGAAGTCCTGCAAGTGCAGCGCCGGGGCGCTGCGCAGGAGCTGGTTGAGGTCGCGCACCAGTTGCTGCACCCCACCGTGTTCAGGCTGCGCCAGCAGGTGCCAGTCCAGGCTGGCGTCATGGTTCCACTCGCGCTCCTGCGCGAACTCGGCGCCCATGAAGAGCAGCTTCTTGCCGGGGTGGCCGAACATGAAGCCGTAGTAGGCGCGCAGGTTGGCAAAGCGCTGCCAGCGGTCGCCTGGCATCCTGCCCAGCAGCGAGCCCTTGCCGTGCACCACCTCGTCATGCGAGAGCGGCAGCACGAAGTTCTCGGTGAAGGCGTAGACCAGGCCGAAGGTCATCTCGCCGTGGTGGTACGCGCGGTGGATGGGGTCGCGCCGCATGTACTGCAGCGTGTCGTGCATCCAGCCCATGTTCCACTTGTAGTGGAAGCCCAGGCCGCCGCTCCAGGTGGGGCGGCTGACGGCGGGGAAGGCGGTCGACTCCTCGGCCAGCGTCACCGCCTGCGGCCGTTCGCCGCCCACCACTTCGTTGGTGCGCCGGATGAAGGCGATCGCCTCCAGGTTTTCGCGCCCGCCGTGCACGTTGGGGATCCATTCCCCGGCCTTGCGGCTGTAGTCGCGGTAGAGCATGGAGGCCACGGCGTCCACGCGCAGGCCGTCGACGTCGAATCGTTCCAGCCAGTACAGCGCGTTGCCGACCAGGAAGTTGCGCACCTCGGTGCGGCCGAAGTTGTAGATGAGGGTGTTCCAGTCGTTGTGGAAGCCCTCGCGCGGGTCGGCGTACTCGTAGAGGTGGCTGCCGTCGAATCGCGCCAGCCCCCATTCGTCGGTGGGGAAGTGGGCCGGCACCCAGTCCAGCAGCACCCCCAGGCCTGCGGCGTGGGCCCGTTCGACGAAGCGGCGGAAGCCCGCCGGCTCGCCGAAGCGCGCGGTGGGCGCGAAAAGGCCCAGCGTCTGGTAGCCCCAGCTGCCGTCGAACGGATGCTCGCTCACCGGCATCAGTTCCAGGTGCGTGAAACCCATGCCGGCGGCATAGGGCACCAGTTCGTCGGCCAGTTCGTCCCAGTTCAGCCAGCGGTGGCCCTCTTCGGGCTTGCGGCGCCAGCTGCCGAGGTGCACTTCGTAGATGCTGACCGGCGCATCCAGCGCGTTGGCGCGGTGGCGTGCTTCGGACGGCGGCACCAGCGGCGGCGTGGCGGCCACGACGCTGGCGGTGGCGGGGCGAAGTTCGGCGCGCCGCGCATAGGGGTCGGCCTTCTGCGGCAGCAGGTGGCCTTGGGCGTCCAGCAGCTCGAACTTGTAGCGCGCGCCTTCGGCGACGCCGGGCAGGAAGATCTCCCAGACGCCGCATTCCCGCCGCAGGCGCATCGGGTGGCGGCGGCCGTCCCAGAGGTTGAAGTCGCCGACGACGCTGACGCGCGAAGCGTTCGGCGCCCAGACGGCGAAGGCCGTGCCTTCGACGCCTTCGTCCACCCTCGCGTTGGCGCCCAGCACCTCGAAAGGCCGCAGATGCGAGCCTTCGCCCAGCAGCCAGGCGTCGAGCTCGCCCAGCACGGGGCCGAAGCGGTAGGGGTCCTCGAAGCTGCTGCGGCTGCCGTCGGCCCAGGTCGCCTGCAGGCGGTAGGGACCGCCGCGCGAGACCTGGCGTTCGAACACGCCGTCGGCGTGACGGCAGTCGAAGACCCCCAGCGAACGGCCCGAGGCGGCCACCGCACGCAGCTCGGTCGCGCCGGGCACGAAGGCACGGATCCAGCGCCGGCCTTCGGCGTCGCGGTGCGGGCCCAGCACGCCGAAGGGGTCGCCGTGGCGCCCCAGGCGCAGCGCCTCGACGTCTGTTTCGTCGAGCATCAGCGCTGCGGCGCGAGGTTCCAGACCTCGCGCGCGTACTCGCCGATGGTGCGGTCGGAACTGAACGGGCCCATGCCCGCCACGTTGGCGATCGCCTTGCGCGCCCAGGCTTCGCGGTCGCGGAAGAGGGTGTCCACGCGTGCCTGGGTGGCCACGTAGCTGTCGAAGTCGGCCAGCAGCAGGTAGTGGTCGCCGCCCCACAGCAGCGAGTCGACCAGGCCGCGGTAGCGCGCCGGTTCGTCGGGGCTGAACAGCCCGCCGGCCACCGCGTCGAGCACCGCCTTCAGGCGCGGGTTGTGCTCGTACAGGCGCAGCGGCTGGTAGCCGGCGGCGCGCTGGGCCGCCACTTCGGCGGTGCCGAGGCCGAAGATGAAGATGTTGTCGTCGCCCACGTGCTGGCGGATCTCGATGTTGGCGCCGTCGTCGGTGCCGATCGTGAGCGCGCCGTTGAGCGCCAGCTTCATGTTGCCGGTGCCCGAGGCCTCGGTGCCGGCGGTCGAGATCTGCTCGGAGAGGTCGGCCCCGGGCATGATGACCTCGGCCACCGAGACGCCGTAGTTGGGCACGAACACCACCTTCAGCCGGCCGTACAGGCGCGGGTCGTGGTTCACCAGCGTGCCCACGTCATGGACGAGGCGGATGATGTTCTTCGCCGCCGCATAGCTGGAAGCCGCCTTGCCGGCGAAGATGACGGTGCGCGGCACCCAGTCGGCGCCCGGATCCGCCAGCATGGCCTGGTAGCGCGCGATGACCTGAAGCACGTTGAGCAGCTGGCGCTTGTATTCGTGGATGCGCTTGACCTGCACGTCGAACAGGCTGGCCGGGTCCACTTCGATGCCGGTGGCGCTGCGGATGCTGGCCGCCAGCCGTTCCTTGTTCTGCCGCTTCACGGCCGCGAACTCGGCGCGGAAGCCGGCGTCCTCGGCCAGCGGCTTCAGGCGCGCCAGCTGGCCCAGATCGAGCCGCCAGCCGGGGCCGATGCGGCGGTCGATCAGCGTCGCCAGCCCCGGGTTGGCCTGCGCCAGCCATCGGCGCGGGGTGACGCCGTTGGTCAGGTTGGTGAACCGGTCCGGCCAGAGCGCCGCGAAGTCGGCGAAGATGGTCTTCACCAGCAGGTCGGAATGCAGCGCCGAGACGCCGTTCACCTTGTGGCTGCCGACGATGGACAGGTGCGCCATGCGCACGCGGCGTTCCCCCGATTCCTCGATCAGCGACAGCCGGCGCAGGAAGCCGTCGTCGCCCGGCTTCAGGCGTGCCGCCTTGGTGAGGAACTCGTGGTTGATGCGGAAGATGATCTCCAGGTGGCGCGGCAGCACGTGCTGCATCAGCGCCACCGGCCAGGTCTCCAGCGCCTCGGGCATCAGCGTGTGGTTGGTGTAGCTGAAGATGCGCCGGGTCGTCGTCCAGGCCTCGGCCCAGGGGATGCGGTGCTCGTCGATCAGCAGGCGCATCAGCTCGGCGACCCCGATCGCCGGGTGGGTGTCGTTCAGGTGGATGGCCACGTGCTCGGCCAGCGTCCCCAGGCTGCCGTGCTCGGCCAGGTGGCGCGCCAGGATGTCCTGGATCGAGGCGCTGGTGAAGAAGTACTCCTGGCGCAGCCGCAGTTCGCGCCCGGCGGGCGTGCTGTCGTTGGGATACAGCACCCAGGAGATGTTCTCGAACTCGTTCTTCACCTCGGCGGCACGCGCGTAGTCGCCGGTGTTGAACGCGTGCAGGTCGATCTGCGCCGGCGCCACCGCCTTCCACAGGCGCAGGGTGCTGACACGGTCGGTGCCGTGGCCGGGCACCACCATGTCGTAGGCCTTGGCGCTCACCTCGCCGGCGTGGCGCCACACCGGCGCCGGTCCGGGCGATTCGGGGTGTTCGACCCAGCCGCCGAAGCGCACCGCGTAGGCGATGCCGCTGCGCGGAAATTCCCAGGGCGTGCCGTCCTCCAGCCAGGGGTCGGGCCGCTCCACCTGGCGACCGCCCTGGATGCCCTGCGCGAACATGCCGTACTCGTAGCGGATGCCGTAGCCGTAGGAGGGCAGGCCCAGCGTGGCCATCGAATCCAGGAAGCAGGCCGCCAGCCGGCCCAGGCCCCCGTTGCCGAGTGCAGCGTCGGGCTCGGCCGCCGCCGCGTCTTCCAGCCGCCGGCTGCGCTGCTGGGCGGCCTGCGCAGCCGGGCCACCCAGGCCGAGCGCGTCGAGCGCGTTGCCCAGCGTGCGGCCGATGAGGAACTCCATCGACAGGTAATGCACCCTGCGCGCGCGCCGTTCGCGGTCGGCCGCGTCGCCTGCGACCCAACGGCGCGAGAGGCGCTCGCGCGCAACCTGCGCCAACGCGTGCATCATGTCGGTGTCCGAAGCCGCGGCCGGCGCGACCCCGACGGTGGCCAGCAGATGATGGTCGAGTTGGGTGTCGAACGGCTGTTCGTTGCGGGGAGGGTTGGAGGTCATCGAATGGTGTGCGGAATCGGCAATGCCCTGCGTTGCACGCGGCGTGCCCGTCAGCGAGCAGTGTCGGCGACGGGGGGCCGACGCGTCAATGGCGAATGCACGCTCTGAGCTGTAGTCAGACTACCTAATTCGCGAAGATCATGATCTCAAACAAGCACAACAACGTTCAATCACAGTATCTTGGGTCACGTAGTTCAAGTTGTACCTGATCACATGAAACCCGGCGCAGGCTGTAGTTTGAGTGCAGTCACCGGTCCGGAACGCCGACAGGAGACCAGATGAGCCCGATCCCCGCCGCCCCCAGCTTCGACCTGCCACGCCGTGCCATCGCCCTGGTGCTGGCCGGCGGCCGCGGCAGCCGCCTGAAGAACCTGACCGACAGCCGCGCCAAGCCGGCGGTCTACTTCGGCGGCAAGTTCCGCATCGTCGACTTCGCGCTCTCGAACTGCATGAACTCGGGGATCCGCCGCATCGGCGTGATCACCCAGTACAAGAGCCACAGCCTGCTGCGCCACCTGCAGCGTGGCTGGGCCTTCCTGAAGAGCGAGATGAACGAGTTCGTCGACCTGCTGCCCGCGCAGCAGCGGGTCGACGAGGAAAGCTGGTACCGCGGCACCGCCGACGCCGTGTACCAGAACCAGGACATCCTGGCCGCCTACCGGGCCGACTACGTGGTGGTGCTGGCCGGCGACCATGTCTACAAGATGAACTACGCGCAGATGCTGGCCGACCACGTGGCGCTGGGTTGCGAATGCACGGTCGGCTGCATCGAGGTCTCGCGCGAGGAAGCCACCGCCTTCGGCGTGATGGCGATCGACGCCCAGCGCCGCATCGTCGACTTCGTCGAGAAGCCCGCCGACCCGCCGTCCATGCCCGGCAAGCCCGGCCGTTCGCTGGCCAGCATGGGCATCTACATCTTCAACGCGCGCTACCTGTACCGCGAACTGGAGCGCGACATGGCCGACCCCAATTCGAGCCACGACTTCGGCAAGGACATCATCCCGAAGCTGGTGCGCGCCGGCGTGGCCGCGGCGCACCCGTTCGAGCTGAGCTGCGTGGGCAGCAAGCCCGGCGCCGAGGCCTACTGGCGCGACGTCGGCACCATCGACGCCTACTGGGACGCCAACATCGACCTCACCGCCACCGACCCGCAGCTCAACCTGTACGACACCAACTGGCCGATCTGGACCTACCAGCCTCAGCTGCCACCGGCCAAGTTCGTGCACAACGCCGACGACCGGCGAGGGCTGGCCATCGAGTCGCTGGTCTCCGGCGGCTGCATCGTCAGCGGCGCGGTGTTCCGCTCGGTGCTGTTCTCGCAGGTGCGGGTGCATTCGCATTCGGGCGTCAACTGGTCAGTGCTGCTGCCAGGCGTGCAGGTGGGGCGGCATGCGCGCATCACCCGCGCGGTGGTCGACCGCGACTGCCTGATCCCCGACGGCATGGTCATCGGCGAAGACGCTGCCGCCGACGCGGCGCGCTTCTACCGTACCGAATCGGGCATCGTGCTGGTCACGCGCGACATGCTGCGCAAGCTGATGTGACGCCGGGCGTGAAGATCCTGCACGTCGCGGCCGAGGTCTTCCCGCTGGTGAAGACGGGCGGCTTGGCCGACGTGGTGGCGGCGCTGCCGGTCGCGCTGGCCGGCCAGGGCGCCGACGTGCGCCTGCTGCTGCCCGGGCTGCCCCAGGTGCTGGAGTCGGTGCAGGGCGCCCGCCTGGTGGCCGACATCGGCTCCTGCTTCGGGGCCCTGCGCGTGCGACTCCTGCTGGCGCGCATGCCGGGCACGAAGCTGCCGGTCTACGTGGTGGAAGCGCCGTACCTCTACAAACGGGGCGGCAGCCCCTACCAGGACAGCCGCGGCGAGGAGTGGCCCGACAACCTGCAGCGATTCGCCCTGCTGGGCTGGGTGGCGGCGCACCTGGCCGCCGAAGACGCCGACCCGCAGTGGGCGCCGCAGGTGGTGCATGCGCACGACTGGCACGCCGCGCTGGCCTGCGCCTACATGGCCGAGCACGCGGCCACGCAGGCGGCCAGCGTGTTCACGGTGCACAACCTGGCCTTCCAGGGCCTCTTCCCCATGCACGACTGGGCCCTGCTGGGCCTGGCCTCGCGCCTGATGTCGCCTGCCGGCCTCGAATTCCACGGCCAGCTCAGCTTCATGAAGGCGGGGC
This sequence comes from Rubrivivax sp., assembly GCA_044224175.1. Classification (GTDB taxonomy): domain Bacteria; phylum Pseudomonadota; class Gammaproteobacteria; order Burkholderiales; family Burkholderiaceae_C; genus Rubrivivax. The sequence goes on from JBGAKY010000088.1 coordinate 19,130, forward strand.
TGATGTTCGCCGACCGCGTGACCACGGTCAGCCCGAACTACGCGCGGGAGATCGCGACCCACGAATTCGGCTGCGGCCTGGACGGCGTCATCCGCGGCCGCGGGGCGCACGTGGTCGGCATCCTGAACGGCATCGACACGGCGATGTGGGATCCGGCCGCCGACCCTGCCATCGCCGCCCGCTACGACGCCGAGCGCCCGGTCGGCAAACGCGAATGCCGGCGCGCCCTGCAGGCCGAGATGAAGCTCGACGCCGACGACAGCGCGCTGCTGGTCACGGTGGTGAGCCGCCTCACGTCGCAGAAGGGACTGGACCTGGTGCTGGCCGCATTGCCGGAACTGGTCCGCCAGGGCGTGCAGTTCGCGGTGCAGGGCACCGGCGAGCCGGCACTCGAGACCGCCTTCCGCATGGCCCAGCAGGCGCACCCGGGCCGTGTGCACACCTTCATCGGCTACGACGAGGCGCGCGCCCACCGCCTGGTGGCGGGGGCCGACGCGATCGCGGTGCCGTCGCGCTTCGAGCCCTGCGGCCTGACCCAGATGTACGGCCTGCGCTACGGCACGCTGCCCATCGTGCGCCGCGTCGGCGGCCTGGCCGACACGGTGGCCGACGGCAGCACCGGATTCGCCTTCGACGCCGCCACGCCTGCCGCCTTCGAGCAGTGCGTGCTGCGCGCGCTGGCCGCGCTGCGACAGCCGGCGCAGTGGCGTCAGTTCATGCAGCGCGCGATGGCGCAGCCCTTGTCCTGGGACGGGCCGGCACGGCAGTACCTGCAGCTCTACGCCGCGGCCCTGGAGCAGCCCCGCACCACCTGATGAGGCCCGGTCAGGATTTCTTCTTCGAAGCGTCGGCCGGCTTGGCGGCACCGGGCTTGGGCGCGTCGCCGAGCACGGTCTTCAACGGGCAGATGGAGACCGCCGGGCACTTGCTGCAACCGGCGACGATGGCAATCGGGCAAACCGTCATGGCCTGGTCTCCTGTGATGGCGAAGCCATCGGGTATTGGGGTGGCGGAGGGAGCGGGATTCGAACCCGCGGGGGGCTGTTAACCCCCACACGCTTTCCAGGCGTGCGACTTAAACCGCTCATCCATCCCTCCGAGGGAAGGCCGGCAGTTTAGCCGACGCGGGCGCCTTCGCCGCCCGCTGCCCGGACCTGCGGCGCCGCCGGTGTGTTCGGCCGCCTCTTCGGCGCCGGGGACCTGCTCGGTCCGCGCCGCAGCCTCCTATTTCGCGCCACCGCCCTTCAACAGCGCCATCGCGGTGCCGATGAGCCCGGCGACTTCGCCCATGTGGCCCGGCACGATCATCGTGTTGTTGGTCTTCGCCAGCTGGCCGTAGGCCTCGACCGCCTTCTCGGCCACCTTCAACTGGACCGCCTGTTCGCCGCCCGGCTGCTGGATCGCGGCGGCGATCTTGCGGATCGCGTCGGCCGTCGCCTCGGCCACCGCGGTGATGGCGGCGGCTTCGCCCTGCGCCTTGTTGATCTCGGCCTGTTTCTGCCCTTCGGAACGGGCGATGAAGGCCTCGCGCTCGCCGGTGGCGATGTTGATCTGCTCCTGGCGCCGCCCTTCCGAAGCGGCGATCAGGGCACGCTTCTCTCGTTCGGCCGTGATCTGCGCCTGCATGCTGTGCAGGATGGCCGCCGGCGGCGTGAGGTCCTTGATCTCGTAGCGCAGCACCTTCACGCCCCAGTTCAGCGCCGCCTCGTCCAGCGCCTCGACGACCGCGCCGTTGATGACGGCCCGCTCCTCGAAAGTCTTGTCCAGCTCCATGCGGCCGATGACGCTGCGCAGCGTGGTCTGCGCCAGCTGCGTGATGGCGACGATGTAGTTTGACGAGCCGTAGCTCGCGCGCATCGGGTCGGTGATCTGGAAGTAGAGGATGCCGTCGACCTGCAGCTGCGTGTTGTCCTTCGTGATGCAGACCTGGCTGGGCACGTCCAGCGGCACTTCCTTGAGCGAGTGGCGGTAGGCGACGCGTTCGACGAAGGGCACGACGAACTTCAGGCCAGGCGTCAGCGTGCGGTCGTAGCGGCCCAGTTTCTCCACCACCCAGGCATGCTGCTGAGGCACGATCTTGACCGTCCTGGCGATGAAGATCACCGCGATGACGACGATGACGAGCGCGATTTCCATGGGGTCCCTTCCGTGCGTCAGCGTGCGGCGGGCGCCACGCGCAATTGGCTGCCCTCGACGGCCACGATCACGTGCTCGCCCGGCTGCGGCGAACCGGTGCCGGCGTAGCGCACCGACCATGCCGCGCCGCGGTAGCTGACGCGGGCGGTGCCGTCGGCCTGCCAGGCGTCGACCTTCAGCGTCTGGCCGATGTCGAGATTGACGTCGCGGTTGGAGGCCGAGGGCGCCGACTTCGGCGCGTGCGCGCGCTTCCAGTGCCAGGCGGCGGTGGCACCGGCGCCGACCAGTGCCCCGATCACCAGCTGCGCCGTCAGGCCCTGCCCGGCCAGCGCCGCCAGCGCGCCGGCGGCGGCGCCCAGCGCCAGCATCAGCAGGTAGAACGTCCCGGTGGCCAGCTCCATCGCCACCAGGGCACCGGCGGCCAGCCACCACAGCGTCGAAACACTCACGAGGACTCCCGAGTGGATTCGCACCGAGTGTAGCGAGCGGCGCCTACACTTCGCGCTTTTCGCACCCCAGCCACCCATCGCCGCCATGCTGCGCTTCCACTTCCCGATCGTCATCATCGACGAAGACTTCCGTTCCGAGAACACCTCGGGCTTCGGCATCCGCGCGCTCGCGGCGGCGATCGAGAAGGAAGGCTTCGAGGTGCTGGGCGCCACCAGCTATGGCGACCTGGCGCAGTTC
>JBGAKY010000089.1:0-21926 GCA_044224175.1 Rubrivivax sp.
GACTGCAGGCGCTCGAGCGCGGACACGAGGTCGCCACTGACGGCCAGCACGCCGCCCAGCAGGCCTTCGATGCGCGCCGCCACCAGCGGCGCCGCGTCGGCCGGCAGGGCGGCGAGCGCCGCTTCGAGCAGGGCGCGCGCGTCGCTCATGCGGCGCCGGCGGCCGAGCAGGCGTGCCAGCCCGAGATCGAGCGCGCCCCGCGCCGCTGCCGCGCGCGCCGAGCCGTCTGCCGCCGGCAGCGCCGCCAGCGCGGCGCGCAGCAGGTCTTCGCTGTCCTCGATGCGGCCGCTCTCGAAGCGGGCTTCGGCAAGGCCGGCCACGACCTCGGCGCGCACCAGCGCGTCGGTGTCGGGTTCGAGTGCCGCGAGCGCGCGGCCGAAGGCGGCCGCGGCGTCGGCATAACGGTCGACGCGCAGCAGGTCGCGGCCGGCCGCCGCGTCGGCGGCGCCAGCGAACGCGGACATCAGCCGGCGGCGTCGAGCGCGACGCCGGCCATCACGAACACGCCGACCCCGGCGCGCCGCGCCGCCCAGCAGGCGCGCACCGCGAGCGCGGCGCGCAGCGCCCCGGCATCGCTCGCGCCGGCGCCGGGTGCCAGCAACAGCCAGGTGCGCAGTTCGCCGCCGATCGCTTCCTCGTGCAGCACCACCGGCTGCGGCCGCCAGCCGTGCGCGGGGTCGTGCACCAGCAGCGCCACGTCGAGCCAGTCGCAGCCGCTGCCGGCGGCGCGCCACAGCGCGCCATGGCCGAGCGCGGGCAGCGCGCGCCCTTCCTCGTCGGCGAAGCGGTCGTCGGGGCCGGCGGCACGCCAGTCCAGCTGCGCCGCCGGCAGCGCCGCGGCCGCGTCCTCGCCGCCGCTGCGTTCGCGGCGCCAGGCCTCGAACAGGTGGCGCTGCAGATCGTCGAGGGGCGGCGCCGCTGCCGCGCCTTCGAAGCGCGTGCCTTCGGGGCCTTCGTGCCAGCGCAGCACCAGTTCCAGGTTGGCGCGCTGGCCGGGCTTGGGCAGCGGCAGGTCGACGACCACCGGGGCCGGGCGGCGGCTCACGGGCGCGGGCTCCGGGTCTTGCGCCAGCGCGGCCGCCACGCGGCCGGCGAACACCGCCTGGTAGAGCATCTCGACGCCGATGCCGCGGTACAGCGTGCGCACGCCGCCACGCGCCCGGCTGCCGCGGTCGCGCTCGCCCAGGTCGTGCATGGCCACCGCGACCCGGTACCAGCGCTCGGCGGCACGTTCGAAGCGCGCGCTGCGGTGTTCCAGCGCCTGCGCCAGCACGAGGTCGGTCCAGAGGTCGATGTGCATGCTGCGTTCGCGCGTCGGCAGCACGACCAGGCCGCTGGGCGCTCGGAAGCGCACGGCGTCGTCCTGCCACAGGCCCTGCATCGCGCGTTCGATGCTGCCCTGGGCGCCCTGGCGCAGCCAGTCGGCGTAGACCGCCGCGACGGCAGCGCTCCAGGCCCGGCTCCAGCCGTGGGCCGCCGCCGCCGTGGGTTCGTAGGGCACGGCCTGCGCCAGGCGCGCGAAGGCGGTGCCTTCGGCGTCGTGGCGCTGCGCCAGGCGTTCGAGCGCGGCACGCAGCTCGCGGTCGAAGAAACGCAAGGCAGCCGGGCTGCCGGCGTAGTCCAGCGCCGGGCCCAGGCCCGGGGGCACGTCGAGCTCGGGCCGGCCCATCCAGCACTGCAGCGCGCCCAGCGCGTCCTCGGCCTGGCCGGCCAGCGCGTCCCGCAGCGATTCGAGCGCCTGCCACACGCCCAGGCGCAGCAGTGCTTCGCGTCGCCGGCGCACGTCGTTGAAGCCGGTCGGGCGGGCGGCGTGTCGCAACCAGCCGTCGAGCGCCGGCGGGCCGTCGTCGGCCGGCAGTTCGGCCGGCACGGCTTCGCGCCCCTGAGCGAGCGCTGCCAGCGCGTCGCCGAGCGCGCGGCAGGTGTCGGGAAACTCGGCCGCCCCCTTCGGCGGCCGCGCCGACAGCCGCGCCAGCGTGGCCTGCCAGGGCGCCACCGCCGCGGCCACGGAGTGCCCTTGGACCATCTTTGTCCCTCCTCCTGTTGCGGCAAGTGTGCGGTGCCGCGATCCTGCCGGCAAGGACCCGTCACGGGGCGTTCGCGACCAGCGTGCATGGCAGGATCCTCCGGCGCCGGCCGGGCGCCATGCCCGGCCGGCGCGCATGGTGAACTTCGACGGCGGCACCGGCAGACGGGGATCAGCGCCGCCGCCTGTTCCCCGTCGCACGCTGCCGCCCGGGGACCGCAAACTTCATGCAGCGGCACCGCCCGGTGCGGGCCGCAAGGAGGGATGCCATGGACGACGCACGCCGACGGATCTGTCTTGCACTCAGCCTGACCGGCAGCTTGGCCGCTTGCGGCGGGAGCGGAAGCACGCCGGCACCTTCGCCTGCGCCCTCCCCTTCGGCGTCACCGTCGCCGTCACCGTCGCCGTCACCGTCGCCTTCCCCTTCGCCGTCGCCTTCCCCTTCCCCTTCGCCTTCGCCATCCCCTTCTCCGTCGCCTTCCCCAGCGCCGGTGGAACTGCTGTCCAACGGCGGCTTCGAGGCGCCGGTCATTGCCGACGGCACGCTCTCCGCCACCAGCGCACCGCCTTGGGTCGGCGGCGTGTTGACCATGAACCCCAGCGCCACCGGAGCGCTGGCCGGCAACGTCTTCACCTGGCCGCAGGCGGCCGAGGGGACGCAGTACCGCGACATCGGCAACACCGCGGGTACGGCGCTGAGCCAGGTCTTCGTCGTCGCCCACGCGGGCGAGGTCACGCTCGCCTGGCAGGACAACACCGCGCTCGCCATCCTGCCCGGCTTCCAGACCGCGCCCTACCGCGTCACCGTGCAGGGGCCCGGCGCCACCGAGGCGTACAGCGCCGACCTCGACAGCTGGCATGCCAGCGGTGCCTGGCAGGCGCGCAGCGCTACCTTGACGCTGGCGGCCGGCACCTACACGCTGAGCTTCGCCTCGCAGAATCTTTCCAATCGCACCGACACCCTGATCGACGCCGTGTCGGTGATCGGACCGGCACCTTGAACCCCGAACCACCGGAGACGAACCGATGCTGAGAAGATCCGTTCTTGCGCTCTTGCTGCTTGCCGCGCTGGGGATGGGCGGCTGCGCGGTCAACCGCGCCACCGCCACCGCCGACCCTTCGGTACGATGGGACGACATCAAGAGCCTGCACGTGAAGCGGCTCGAAGGCGAGGACGGCAGCACCCAGAAGCTGATCGCCGAACGCTTCCGCGCCGCCGGCTTCAGCGTCACCGCCGACCCCGAGCCGGCGGCCGCGCCCGACGCCTTCGTGACCTACGTCGACAAGTGGATGTGGGACATCACGATGTACATGCTCGAGCTGACGATCACGCTGCGCGAGCCGAAGACCGACTTCCCGCTCGCGAGCGGCAATTCGCTGCACACCTCGCTGACGCGCAAGTCGCCCAAGGAGATGGTCGACGAGGTGGTCGGCAACATCCTGGCGAAGCGGAAGGCGCCATGAGGGCCGCGTTGCCCGCGCTGCTGCTGGCCGCCGCCCTGGCCGCCGGCTGCGTCAGCCCGCCGCAGGTGACGTCGATGCAGCCGGCGCCCGACCTGCGCGCCGCCGCCACGCTGCCGGGCCGCGTCGCGGTCAGCGCGACCGGCGGGCGCGAGAACGCCGGCCTCGATGGCGGCAACCTGACCGACGCCGACTTCAAGGCCGCGATCGAGGCCTCGCTGCTGTCGGCACGCGCCTTCGAGGGCCTGGCCGACGCGGCCGGCGCGCGCTACCTTCTGAAGGCCAGCGTGATCAGCGTCGTCCGGCCGGCGTTCGGCGCCACCTTTCCGACCGACATCGAGGTGGGCTGGTCGCTGAGCGACACAACGAACGGCGATGTCCTGGTCCGCAAGTCGATCGCCAGCCACGGCAGCACGGGCGCCTTCTCGGCCTTTGCCGGCGCGACGCGCGTGCGCTATGCGCTGGAAGCCGCCGTGCGCGCCAACATCGAGAAGTTCATCGCCGAGCTGCCGGCCCGGCCCTGACCCGGCTCCTACAGCCGCCGGTGCGCCAGCGCCGGCAGCTGGCTGCGCACCTGGGCGATGCGCTCGCGGTCCAGCTCGGCCAGCACCACGCCTTCGCCTTCGGGCCGCTGCGCGAGCACCTCGCCCCAGGGGTCGACGATCATGCTGTGGCCCCAGGTGCGGCGGCCGTTCTCGTGCGTGCCGCCCTGCGCCGGTGCGATCACGTAGCACTGGTTTTCCACCGCGCGAGCGCGCAGCAGCGTCTCCCAGTGGGCGCGGCCGGTGGTCCAGGTGAAGGCCGAAGGCACGCTGAGCAGGTCGCAGGGCGGGTGCATCAGCGCGCGGTACAGCTCGGGGAAACGCAGGTCGTAGCAGACCGAAAGCCCCAGCCGCAGCGGCCCGGCCTGCAGCGCCACCGGCGCCGCGCCGGCCACCAGCGTACGCCCTTCGTCGTAGCGCTCGCGGCCGTTGTCGAAGGCGAAGAGGTGGATCTTGTCGTAGCGCGCCGCCAGCGTGCCTTCGGGCGACCAGACGCCGTTGCTGTTGAGCACGCGGTCGCCTGAATCGGCGCGGATGGGCAAGGTGCCGCCTACCAGCCACACGCCACGGGCGCGCGCGGTGGCGGCCAGGAAATCCTGGATCGGCCCCCGGCCGGGTGCTTCGGCATGGGCCAGCTTGTCGGTGTCCTGTCGGCCCAGCAGGCAGAAGTATTCGGGCAGCGCCACCAGCGCCGCGCCGGCGGCCGCGGCTTCGGCCACCAGGCGGCCGGCGGCTTCGAGGTTGCGGTCCACGTCGGGCGTGGAAACCATCTGCACTGCGGCAATCTTCATGGCTTCATTGTCCCTGTCCGGCGCGCTGCGTGCACAAGCGGCAGAATCGCCGCGCACCTTTTGCTGGACCCATCGGAGGGCGAGGGAAAACCCATGGCCGACGCCACGCGCGCTGCGCCGGCAGAACACAGCCGCTTCGTGCAGCGCATCCGGCGCCGCTATGCCGCCGAACGGCCGCTGCTGGCACCGGGCACGCCCGGCGTGCCCGGCATCCTGGCCCTGGTGCGGGCGCTGCAGTCCGCAGGCCGCCCGCTGCCGGCCGCGCTGCGCGTGGCGCGCCAGCTTGTGCTGGAACGGCTGGCCGTGCGCGACGTGGAAGAACACGCGCCGCTCGAAGACGTGACCGGCGCGATGACGGCGCTGGCCGAGGCCACGCTGGACCTGGCGCTGGCGCAGGCCCTGGCCGACGCCGACGAACGCCACGGCGCGCCGCTCGACGAGAGCGGCCGCCGCACCGAGTTCTGGATCGTCGGCATGGGCAAGCTCGGCGCACGCGAGCTCAACGTCTCCTCCGACATCGACCTCATCTACGTCTATGAAGACGAAGGCCACACCAGCGGCCCGCGGCCGGTGTCGTTCCACGAGTACTTCGCCTTCGTCGCCAAGCGGCTGTACGCGCTGATCGGCGACACCACCGAGGACGGCTTCGTCTTCCGCGTCGACCTGGCGCTGCGGCCGAACGGCAATTCAGGCCCGCCGGTGGTGAGCCTGGGCATGCTGGAGGAATACCTGCAGGTGCAGGGTCGTGAGTGGGAGCGCTTCGCGTGGCTGAAGAGCCGCGTCGTCGCGCCCTTCTCGGCCTGGGAGACGAAGCGCGCGGTGGCGCTGCGCAGCCTGGTCACGCCCTTCGTCTACCGGCGCTACCTGGACTACGGCGTCTTCGAAGGCCTGCGCCAGCTGCACCAGAAGATCCGCGACGAGGCGCAGCGCCGCGCCGCCGGCCGCCCCGAGCGCGCCAACGACGTGAAGCTCTCGCGCGGCGGCATCCGAGAGATCGAGTTCATCGTGCAGCTGCTGCAGGTGGTGCGCGGCGGCCAGAACCCCGAGATCCGCACCCGCAGCACGCTGCGCGCGCTGGAACGCCTGGCCTCGCGCGGACTCATGAAGGCCGAGACGGCCGCGAAGCTGGCCGAAGGCTACCGCCTGCTGCGCCAGGTGGAGCACCGCATCCAGTACCTGGACGACCAGCAGACCCACCTGCTGCCCACCGGCGACGCCGACCTGGCCTGGATCGCCGACAGCCTGGAACTGGGCGGCGGCGCGCGCGCCACCTGCGCGCTGCTGGACCGCCTGGGCGAGGTGCGCGAGTTCGTCGCCGCCGAGTTCGACGCCCTGCTGCGCGACGGCCAGCAGGCCGCGCCTTCCAACGGCGGCTGCCGTGGCTGCGGCACCGGCCCGCTGCCGGTGGACAGCGACGCGCTGGCCGAACGCCTGCCGCCCGAACTGGCCGAGCGACTGCGGGCCTGGGTCGACCACCCCCGCGTGCAGGCGCTGAAGGATGAAAGCCGGCTGCGCCTGGGCCGCCTGATGCAGACCGCCGGCGCCGCGATGGCCGATGGCGGCTGCACCGCCGCCGGCGCGCTGCGCTTCGTCGACTGGGTCGAGCCGCTGCTGCGGCGCGAGAGCTACCTGGCGCTGCTGGCCGAACGCCCCGCCGTGCTGCGCCGCCTGCTGCGCCTGCTGGGGCTGGCGCGCTGGCCCATGCAGTACCTGATGCGCCACCCGGGCGTCATCGACGAACTGGCCGACGAGCGGCTGCAGCACCAGCGCTTCGACCCCGCGGCCTTCGTCGCCGACCTGGAAGACCGGCGCCTGGCCTGGGCCCGGTCCGGCGAAGACGACGAGGACAAGCTGCTCGACGCGCTGCGCCATGCCCACCACGCCGAGGTCTTCCGCACCCTGGTGCGTGACGTCGAAGGCGAGCTGACCGTGGAGCAGGTGGCCGACGACCTCTCGGCGCTGGCCGACGCGGTGCTGCAGACCACCATCGGCTGGGCCTGGGCGCGCCTGAAGCAGCGCCACCGCGAAGCGCCGGCGCTGGCCGTCATCGCCTACGGCAAGCTGGGCGGCAAGGAACTGGGCTACGGCAGCGATCTCGACGTCGTCTTCCTCTACGACGACAGCGACGAAGCCGACCAGCAGCGCGCCCAGGAGGTCTACGGCGCCTTCGTGCGCAAGCTCATCACCTGGCTCACGCTGCGCACGCCCGCGGGCGAGCTGTTCGACATCGACACCGCGCTGCGGCCGAACGGCAATTCGGGCCTGCTGGTGACTTCGATCGCCAGCTTCGAGAACTACCAGCGCGGCCGCGGCAGCAACACGGCATGGACCTGGGAGCACCAGGCCATCACGCGGGCGCGCTTCGCCGCCGGCGACCGCCGCATGGCCGACCGCTTCGAGGCGGCGCGGCGCGCGGTGTTGAGCGCCGGACGCGACCCCGCCGCGCTGCGCGCCGAGGTGGGTTCGATGCGCGAGAAGGTGCGCAAGGCGCGCCCGGTGCCCGAAGGCCGCTTCGACGTGAAGCACAGCGCCGGCGGCATGATGGACGTCGAGTTCGCGGTCCAGTACCTGGTGCTGGCGCACGCCGGCGCCCACGAGACGCTGGTCGGCAACGTCGGCAACATCGCGCTGCTGCAGCGCGCGGAGGCCTGCGGCCTGCTGCCCGCCGGCGTGGGCACGGCCGCGGCCGACGCCTACCGCGAACTGCGCCGCGCCCAGCACCAGGCGCGCCTGGACGAGAAGCCCACGCAGTTCGACCCCGCGGAGATGGCCGGCCCGCGCGAAGCGGTGCTGGCGCTGTGGCGGGCGGTCTTCGGCTGAACGAACCGGGCCGCGCCTGGGGCTGGCTGGCGGTGGTGCTGGCGGACGGGGCGCTGCTCGGCCTGGTCGTGCCGGCATCGGCCTGGGACTGGCAGCCGGCACGCGCCGCCGAAGTCTGGCGCTGGTGGACCGCGGCCTTCGTGCACCTGAACGGACTGCACCTGGCGGGCAACCTGCTGGGGCTGGCGCTGGTGGCGGCGCTCGGCCACTTCGGCCGCCTGCCGCCGCGCGCCGCGCTGGCCTGGGCGCTGGCCTGGCCGCTGGGACACGGTGTGCTGCTGCTGCGCCCGGAGATCGCGCACTACGCCGGCCTGTCCGGCGTGCTGCACGCCGGCGTGGCGGTGGCGGCGGCCTGGCTGGTGCTGGAAGGCCGCCGGCGCGGGGTGGCGCTGGCCATCGGCGCCGGCCTGCTGGCCAAGCTGATGCTGGAAGCGCCCTGGGGGGCACCCGTCACCGTATCGGCGACACTCGGCATTCCCGTGGTGCCGCTGGCCCATGCCGGCGGTGCGTTCGCCGGTGTGCTGCTGGCGCTGGCGCTGTGCCGCCGCGGCAAGCCAGAACCCGACCGATGACCGACGACCGCAAGACCCACCTGGACGGCCTGGCCGTGATGCTGCTGGTCGGCTGCTGCCTGACCTGGGGGCTGGGCCAGGTGGCCTCGAAGGTGGCCCTGGCCGAGATCCCGCCGCTGCTGCAGGCCGGGCTGCGCTCGCTGGGCGCAGCCGGGCTTGTGGCGCTGTGGTCGTGGCGGCGCGGCATCAGCCTCTTCCGCGCCGACGGCACCACGCCGGGCGGCCTGCTGGCGGGCCTGCTCTTCGCAGCCGAGTTCGGCTGCATCTTCGTCGGCCTGCAGTTCACCACCGCTTCGCGCATGGTGGTGTTCATCTACCTTTCGCCCTTCGTCGTGGCGCTGGGCATGCCCTTCATCGCCCGCCACGAGAAGCTCAAGCCGCTGCAGGTGCTGGGGCTGGCGGGCGCCTTCGCCGGCGTGGTCTGGGCCTTCGCGGAAGGTTTCGTGCGGCCGGCCGCGGGACCGAACCAATGGCTGGGCGACGCGCTGGGCATCGGCGCCGCCGTCCTGTGGGGCCTGACCACGCTGGTGCTGCGCGGCAGCCGCCTTTCCACCGCCGTGCCCGAGAAGACGCTGCTGTGGCAGCTGGCGGTGTCGGGCGTGCTGCTCACCGCGGCCGCGCCGCTGGCCGGCGAGACCTGGCCGGCGGTGCTGACGGCGAAGTCGCTGCTGCCGCTGGCCTTCCAGACCGTGATCGTCTCTTTCGTGAGCTACCTGGTCTGGTTCTGGCTGCTGCGCCACTACCCGGCCACGCGGGTGGCTTCGTTCACGCTGCTCACGCCCATCCTGGGCCTGTTCGCGGGCGCGTGGATCCTGTCGGAGCCGGTGACGGCGCGCCTGCTGCTGGCGCTGGCCGCCGTGGCCGGCGGCATCGCGCTCGTGAACCGGCGCTAGGCCGAGGCGGGCCTGGGCTGCGCCAGCGACACCGCCAGTTCCTTGCGGTAGCGGTTGAGCTCCTGCACGCTGGCGAAGCTGCGTTCCATCAGCAGCGACATGTTGTGCAGGATGCGTTCGACGACCTTGTTCTCCCAGACGGTGTCGAACTGGATCTGCTTGTCCAGCCACTGTTCCAGCCAGGCCGGGTTGGGCAGGCGGCTCTGGATGGTGTCGCGCGGGAACAGCTTCGTGTTCACGTGCAGGTTGGTCGGGTGCAGGGCCTGCGCCGTGCGGCGCGCGCTGGCCATCAGCACGCCCACCTTGGCGAAGGCGGCGCGCGCCTCGTCGCCGAAGCGGCCCATCGCGCGCTTCATGTAGCGCAGGTAGGCGCCACCGTGGCGCGCCTCGTCCTTGGCCAGCGTCTCGTAGATGACCTTGATCACGGGCTCGCTGTGCCATTCGGCGGCGCGCCGGTACCAGTGGTTGAGGCGGATCTCGCCGCAGAAGTGCAGCATCAGCGTTTCCAGCGCCGGCGCGGGGTCGAACTCGAAGCGCACCGCGTGCAGTTCCTCTTCGGTGGGCACCAGCTCGGGCCGGAAGCGGCGCAGGTATTCCATCAGCACCAGCGAATGCTTCTGCTCCTCGAAGAACCAGACGCTCATGAAGGCGGAGAAGTCGCTGTCCTCGCGGTTGTCGCGCAGGAACATCTCGGTGGCCGGCAGCGCCGCCCATTCCGTGATGGCGTTCATCTTGATGGTCTGCGCCTGCTCTTCGCTGAGGCTGGCGGATTCGAAGCGGCCCCAGGGGATGTCGGAGTCCATGCTCCAGCGCACGGCTTCGAGCTGCTTGAAGAGTTCCGGATACAGCATGACGGCTCGCCTGGAAAGGGTCGCGGATTCTATGCGGCGGCTTCTCCGGCCGCGGGGAGCATGGCTTCCCGCAGGCGCTGGAGTTCGGGGGCGACGTCCTCGATCGAAGGCATGGGCAGCACGCCGTCGATGCGCCGCCGCACCAGCACCGGCACGCTGCCGCCGGCCCAGAGGGCGACCTTGGGCGGCAGCTTGGCGCGAAGTTCGGTCAGCGCGTCGACGATCTGGTTCGGGTTCAGGCAGCCGGTGAATCCCAGCGCCACCACGTCGGCCCGGACCGCCTGCGCGGCCAGCACGATGTTCCAAAGGGGCGTCTGCACGCCCAGCGAAACGCAGCGACAGCGTTCCTGGGCGAGCATGGCTTCGGCCATCAGCAGGCCCAGGCCGTGCGGTTCGCCCGGGAAGGTGCTCAGCACCACGCAGGGCGCGGCGCCGGCGTCCGCCTCGGGCAACGAGGAGATGCCTTCGTGCAGCACCCGTTGCAGCGTTTCGGTGAAGAGGTGCTCCTCGAAGATCTCCAGCTGGCCGCGCAGCCAGGCGTCGCCCACCGCGGTGGTGAGCGGCGACACCACCTCCACCACGAAGCGCGACAGGCCCAGCGACAGCTGCTGGCGCGTGAGTTCCGCGCGCAGGGCGGCGCGGTCGTGGCGCTGCAGCAGGTCCATCACGCGGCGCACTTCCAGGTCGCGCCGCGCCACCGGGGCGCCGCGCCGCACCAGGTCGACGGTGGATTCGGACAGCGTCTGCAACTCGGCCAGCGCCATCGGCACGATGCGCCCCGGCCGGTGGCCGGCGTCCAGCAGCTTCTTCACCAGGCGCAGCTTCTCCACCTGCTGCAGCGTGTAGGCGCGCTCGCCCAGGCTGTCGCGGTCGGGCGTGGGGAAGCCGTAGCGGCGCTCCCAGACGCGCAGCGTGTCCTTGCTGAGGCCGGTGTCGCGCTCGACGGCGGCAATCGACAGCGTGATGGGGCCCGGGGGCAGACGGTCGTTCATTCCGACAGGATCGTACGATGTCCTGGACAAATGCTTTGACAGAGAGCAATGATGCCCTAATATAGGTCAGCGTCTAAGTTTTGAACAGGACAAACAAATGGCTCAAGGAAAACTGTCCTACTGGATCGCGCCGCTGCTCCTGCTCGCGCTCGGGCCTTCCGCGGCCTGGGCCACTGCCGAGTGCCCGCCGCTGCTGCAGCTGACCCAGCCGCGCCTGCAGGACGAGAAGCCGGTCGACCTGTGCCGCTACGCCGGCCAGGTGGTGCTGGTGGTGAACACCGCCAGCCAATGCGGTTTCACGCCTCAGTACAAGTCGCTGGAGGCGCTGTACGAGCGCTACCGCCAGCGCGGTCTGGTGGTGCTGGGCTTCCCTTCGAACGACTTCGGCAGCCAGGAACCGGGCAGCAACAGCGACATCGCCGCCTTCTGCGAAAACCAGTTCGCCGTGCGATTCCCGATGTTTGCCAAGACCAATGTAAGCACACGCTCCCGTGGAGAGATCAACCCGCTGTTCAAGTCGCTCACCCGCCAGACCGGTCAGGCTCCGAAGTGGAACTTCCACAAGTACCTGGTCAGCCGCGACGGCAAGCAGGTGCTCAGCCGCGATTCCGAAATCGACCCGCTCGACAAGGCCTTTCTGCGCGATGTGGAAAAGCTGCTGGCCGACAAGTTAAACTAGTCAGTCACAATGCAGACTATATAGTCTTCATCCATCAGAGACCGCGCCGCGTAGGAGCCTTCGTGACCCGCCCGCCCGCCGAACCGAACTTCACAAACCGGAAACCACAAAGTCGCCGCGTCCCGGAACTTCGCGCACGCGGCCGGGTCGCAGCATGCACGGTCTGTTCCGAACGCCGCGGCCCGGAGGCGCGGCGCCAGGCAGGCCCGACGGTTTCTCTGTTGTGCAGCCTCACAGTCCGTCTGTCTGCAATCTCTGAGCGCTTCTCCTCCTCCTCCCTCCCTCCCTCGTTCGCTCAGAGGCGCCGCACAACAGACTTTCTTGCCAGGGGCGCTGCCGGAGACGGCGCCCCACTGCTGATCCGCCGCCGCCACGCCGCGGCGCTCGCCTGAAGCGATGCGGCGCGTCGCCGTCATCGGCTCGGGCATCGCGGGCCTGTCCACCGCCCAGGCGCTGTCCGGCGTCGCCCACGTCACCCTCTACGAAGCCGACCACCGCTTCGGCGGCCATGCGAACACCGTCGACGTCACGCTCGGCGGCGTGACCCACGGCGTGGACACCGGCTTCCTGGTCTTCAACCGCCGCACCTACCCGAACCTGGTGCGCCTGTTCGAGACGCTGCAGGTCGAGACGGCGGCCTCCGAGATGTCGTTCTCGGTCCAGTGCCCGGCCAGCGGGCTGGAATGGAGCGGCAGCGACCTCAACGGCGTCTTCGCGCAGCGGCGCAACCTGCTGCGGCCGGCCTTCCTGGGCATGCTGGCGCAGATCCTGCGCTTCAACCGCCTGGCCACCGCGCTGGCCGAAAGCGGCGCCGAAGTCGAACTGAAGGAACCCATCGCCGAGTTCCTGGACCGCCACCGCTTCGGCGACGCGTTCCGCCGCGACTACCTGCTGCCGATGATCGGCTGCATCTGGTCGTGCCCCACCGAGCAGATGCTGCGCTTCCCGGTCGCCACGCTGATCCGCTTCTGCCACAACCACGGCCTGCTGCAGGTGGCCGACCGCCCGCAGTGGTACACGGTGGCCGGCGGCTCCCGGCGCTACGTGCAGCGCCTGTTGCGCAGCATTCCCGACGCGCGCGCCGGCAGCCCGGTGCTGGACGTGCGACGCGTGCCGCCGGGCAGCGGAGCCGTCGGCGTGACGGTGGCCACCGAGGCCGCCGGCCGCGAACGCTTCGACGAGGTGGTGTTCGCCTGCCACAGCGACCAGGCCCTGGCCCTGCTGTCCGACGCCGACGCGGAAGAGCGTTCGGTGCTGGGCGCCGTGCGCTACCACGCCAACCGCGCGGTGCTGCACACCGACACCGCCCTGCTGCCGCGCAACCGGCGCGCCTGGGCGGCCTGGAACTACGAGCGCGCCGCCGCCGCGGGCCGCGAACAGGCCGCCGTCTGCCTGCACTACCTGATCAACCGCCTGCAGCCGCTGCCCTGGCAGCAGCCGGTCGTCGTCTCACTGAACCCGGCGCGCGCGCCCGACCCGGCGCGCGTGGTGGCCGAGATCGACTACGCGCACCCGGTGTTCGACCTCGCCGCCATCGAAGCGCAGCAACGGCTGCCGCAGTTGCAGGGCCGTTCGCACCTGTGGTTCGCCGGCGCCTGGACGCGCTATGGTTTCCACGAGGACGGCCTCGCCTCCGGACTGGAGGTGGTGCGCGCGATGGGCGAGAACTGGCAGCGCACCGCGCCCGCCGCAGCCTGAGGTGGCCGTGGTGCAGGCCCTGATCGCCACTGGCACGGTGCACCACCGTCGGCTGCGCCCTGCGCGGCACGAATTCGAGACCGGCACCTACTTCCTGCTGCTGCCGATGCGCCGCCTGCGCGAAGTGCCGGAGCCCGCGCTGGCACGCAACCGCTTCGGCTGGCTGTCCTTCCACGACCGCGACCACGGCGAAGGCGGCCCCGACGCGCTGGCCTGGCTGGAAGCGCTGCTCGCCGCCGAAGGCGTGCACGAAGCCGATGGCGAGATCTGGCTGCAGACCTACCCGCGCGTGCTGGGCTACGTCTTCAAGCCGGTGAGCTTCTGGTACTGCCACCGCGCCGACGGCACGCTGGCCGCCGTGGTGGCCGAGGTGAACAACACCTTCGGCGAACGCCACTGCTACCTGCTGGCCGGCCCCGAGGTCGCATTCGGCCGCGAACTGCAGGCGCGCAAGGTCTTCCACGTCTCGCCCTTCTGCCGCGTGCAGGGGCGCTACCGCTTCCGCTTCGCGCGCGGCGAAGACCGCGTGCTGGCGCGCGTGGACCACGACGACGAGGCCGGCCCGCTGCTGGAAACACGCGTCGGCGGTCGGCTCGCGCCGCTCACGCCAGCGTCCGCGCGTGCCGCCTTCTTCGGCATGCCGCTGATGACGCTGGGCGTCATCGTGCGCATCCACTGGCACGCGCTGCTGCTCGCCACCAAGCGCGTGCCCTTCTTCCGCAAGCCTGCGCCGCCGCAGGCCTCTGTCACCCGCTGACGACCCGCCAGACCAGAAGACGACGGCGCCATGACCACCCTCACCTCCGCCCCGAACCTTTCCCTGCCCGCGGGCGCCCCGGCCGCCGCGCGCGCCGTGTTCGGGTTGCTGCGCGACCTGGCCCACGGCACGCTGGACGTGCAGATGCCCGACGGCTCCCTGGCCCGCTTCGGCCACGGCGACGCGCCGCGCGCGTCGATCCGGCTGGCCGACTGGCGCGTCTGCGGCGGCGCACTCAAGAGCGGCGACATCGGCTTCGCCGAGAGCTTCATCGAAGGCGGCTGGACCAGCCCCGACCTGGTGGCGCTGCTGCAGCTGTTCATCGCCAACCGCGACGCCGTCGAGCGCATGGTCTACGGCAGCTGGTGGGGCGCGCTGGCGCACCGGCTGCGCCACCTGCTCAACCGCAACTCGCGCCGCGGCAGCCGCCGCAACATCCACGCCCATTACGACCTGGGCAACGCGTTCTACCGTCTCTGGCTCGACGAGACGATGAACTACTCGAGCGCGCTCTTCGAAGGCGACTTCGGGCGACCCTCTTCGGACGCCCAGGGCGCCAA
The DNA here is from genome assembly GCA_044224175.1 of Rubrivivax sp. GTDB lineage: Bacteria > Pseudomonadota > Gammaproteobacteria > Burkholderiales > Burkholderiaceae_C > Rubrivivax. The sequence goes on from JBGAKY010000089.1 coordinate 14,643, forward strand.
GATCCGCCGCGCGCTGGCCGAATGCGCGCTCGCGCCCGGCCAGCGCGTGCTGGAGATCGGCTGCGGCTGGGGCGCGCTGGCCGAGACCGCGGCGCGCGAGCGCGGCGTGCACGTCACCGGCCTCACGCTGTCGACCGAGCAGCTGGCCTTCGCCAGGGAGCGCCTCGCGCGCGCCGGCCTCGCGCCGCTGGCGGACCTGCGGCTGCAGGACTACCGCGACATCGAAGAGGGCCCCTTCGACGCCGTGGTCTCGATCGAGATGTTCGAAGCCGTGGGCCGCGAGTACTGGGACGGCTTCTTCGGCACCCTGCACCGGCAGCTCAAGCCGGGAGGCCGCGCCTGCATCCAGACCATCACGATCCGCGACGACCTGTTCGATCGTTACCTGAAGTCGACCGACTTCATCCAGCAGTACATCTTCCCCGGCGGCCTGCTGCCCAGCCCGCAGGCCTTCCGCGCCGAGGCGCGGCGCGCCGGCTTCAAGGTCGTCAACGAACTGGCCTTCGGACCCGACTACGCCGAGACGCTGCGCCGCTGGCGCGCGCGCTTCCTGGCCGAGCAGCAGCACGTGCTGCGGCTGGGCTTCGACCAGCGCTTCCTGCGCATCTGGGAGTTCTACCTGGCCTATTGCGAGGCGGCCTTCGCCACCGGCAACACCGACGTCATGCAGTTCACGCTGCAGCGCGACTGATGCACCGGCGCCGCCTGCTTGTCGCCAGCCTGGCCTGGTGCGCCGCCGGCGCCCGGGCCCGCAACCTGCCGCCTGAAGTGAGTGGCACCCTGGCCGGCGCTCGCCTGCTGGGCAGCCACCGGCTGCGCTTCCTGGGGCTGGCCGTCTACGAAGCGCGCCTGTGGGCCGCCGCGCCGCTGGCCGCCGCCGACTGGCACGCCACGCCGCTGGCGCTGGAAATCGAGTACGCGCGCGCCTTCAGCGGCCGCACCCTCGCCGAACGCTCGCTCGACGAGATGCGGCGCCAGGGTCCGCTGGACGAAGCGACCGCGGCACGCTGGCTGCAGGCCATGAGCGACTGCTTCCCCGACGTGGCCGCGGGCGACCGCCTGACCGGCGTGCACGAGCCCGGCGCCGGCGCGCGTTTCTTCGCCAACGGAGCGCCGCGTGCCGCGCTGCGCGAGGCGGACTTCGCCCGCCGCTTCTTCGGCATCTGGCTTTCGGAGCAGACATCGCAGCCCGCGCTGCGGCGCGCCCTGCTGGGCCACGGAACATGAAGGGCCCGGCCTACGGCGCGCTGGGCCTGCCGCTGGCCTTCGTGGCGCTGCCGCTGTACGTGCAGCTGCCCAGCCACTACGCCAGCGCGTTCGGCGTGCCGCTGGCCACGCTGGGGGTGCTGCTGCTGGCCGCGCGCGCCTTCGACGCCGTGGTCGACCCGCTCATCGGCCGCCAGGTCGACCGCTGGTTCGCGCATTCGGCGCGCCGCGTGCTGGCCGCCGCGGTGCCGGCGGCGGTGGTGGTGGCGCTGGGCTTCGCCGGCCTCTTCTTCCCGCTGCTGTCCACCGGCGCCGGACTGCTGGCCTGGTGCGCGGCGCTGCTGGTGGCCACCTACGGGGGCTACAGCGTGCTGTCGGTGCTGCACCAGAGCTGGGGCGCGCGCCTGGGCGGCGACGAGGGCCAGCGCGCGCGCATCGTCGCCTGGCGCGAAGGCTTCGCGCTGGCCGGCGTGCTGGTGGCCAGCGTGCTGCCTTCGCTGGCCGGCTTCGGCGCCACCGGGGTGCTGCTGGCGCTGATGCTGGCTCTGGGCGTGTGGCTGCTGGCGCACGCGCCGCGGCCGCCCCTGCTGCCGCCGGCCGCGCCGCTGCCGATGCGGCTGCCTTTCGCGCAGGCCCCGTTCCGCAACCTGCTGGCGGTGTATCTGGTGAACGGCATCGCCAGCGCGGTGCCGGCCACGCTGGTGCTGTTCTTCGTGCGCGACCGCCTGCAGGCGCAGGCCTGGGAGCCGCTGTTCCTGGCCAGCTACTTCGCGGCCGGCGCGCTGTCCATGCCGCTGTGGGTGCGTGCGGTGGCACGCCTGGGCCTGGCGAAGACCTGGCTGGTGGCGATGGCGCTGGCGATCGCCAGCTTCGCCTGGGCCTCGCTGCTGGACGCGGGCGACGTCGCGGGCTACGCCGCCGTCTGCGTGGCCAGCGGCATCGCGCTCGGCGCCGACCTCACGCTGCCGGGCGCGCTGCTGGCCGGGGTGATCCAGCGCGCCGGCCACGCCGGCCGCCTGGAAGGCGCCTACTTCGGCTGGTGGAACTGCGCCACCAAGCTGAACCTGGCGCTGGCCGCCGGGCTGGCGCTGCCGCTGCTGGAACTGGCCGGCTACGCCCCCGGCGCGCGCAGCGCGCCCGCGCTGCAGGCGCTGGCACTGGCGTACTGCGCGCTGCCCTGCGCTCTGAAGGCCGCCGCCGCGGCGCTGCTGTGGTGGCGCGTGATCCGACCGAATCCCGAAGAAGGCACGACATGATCCGACGCTCCCTCCTGCTCGTCGCCGCCGCCGCCCTGGTGGCCGGCTGTGCCGGCCCGGTGCCGGCCGATTACGCGGCCGAAAGGCCGGTGCTCGACCTCAAGACCTACTTCAACGGCGAGCTCACCGCGCACGGCCTCTTCACCAACCGTTCGGGCAAGGTGGTGCGCCGCTTCACGGTGGCCATGACCGGCACCTGGAACGGGCCCGAAGGCACGCTGGACGAACGCTTCACCTACAGCGACGGCAAGACCGAACGCCGCGTCTGGCGCCTGAAGGACGAAGGCAACGGCCGCTGGACCGGCCGCGCCGACGACGTGCTGGGCACGGCCGAAGGCACTTCGGCCGGCAACGCGCTCAACTGGCGCTACACGCTCAAGCTGCCGGTCGACGACAAGGTCTACGAAGTGCAGTTCGACGACTGGCTGTGGCAGATGGACGACCGTGTCATGCTCAACCGTGCCGTGATGAGCAAGTTCGGCTTCCGGCTCGGGGAAGTGACCCTGGCCTTCTACAAGAAGTGACATGACACCCCCACGCTCTCTTCGTTCGCTGCCCCCCGGGGGGGCGCTCAGCACCGTCGGAACGGCCGGGCGGTGCTGAGATGCCTTTGAACCCCCGCATCGGGTCCTGGACCGGCCGCACGGTCTGGCTGGTGGGCGCTTCCAGCGGCATCGGCCGCGCCACCGCCAGCCTGCTGCACGCGCGCGGCGCGCGGGCCTGGTGGTCTACTGCGCCGCCACCTACGCGCCGATGCGCGCCGAAGGCTTCGACCTCGACGTCGCCCTGCGCCACGTGCAGGTGAACTACGTCGGCGCGCTGAACCTGCTGGACGCGGTGCTGCCGCCGCTGCGCCGCCAGCGCCGCGGCCACCTGAGCCTGATGGCCAGCGTGGCCGGCTACCGCGGGCTGCCGCAGTCGCTGGCCTACGGGCCCACGAAGGCGGCGCTCATCAACCTGGCCGAGACCCTGTACCTGGACCTGCAGCCGGTGGGCGTGGGTGTCTCGGTGGTGAACCCGGGCTTCGTCGACACCCCGCTCACCGCGAACAACGGCTTTCGCATGCCGGCGCTGCTGACGCCCGAACAGGCGGCGCGCGAGATCGTGCAGGGCTGGGAGCGCGGTGCCTTCGAGATCCACTTCCCGAAGCGCTTCACGCTCTGGCTGAAGGCGCTGCGCCACCTGGCCTACGGCCCCTACTTCGCGGCCGTGCGCCGTTCAACCGGTCTCTGAGATGGCCCGCCACGCCGACGCCCGCGTCGCCCGCATCGTCGAGCGCTTCGAGTCCTTCACGCGCGAAGACCTGGCGCGGCTGGACGAGCTCTACGCCGCCGACGCGTACTTCAAGGACCCCTTCAACGAAGTGCGCGGCACGGCCGCCATCGGCGCCGTGTTCGAGCACATGTTCGACAGCCTGGACGGACCGCGCTTCGTGGTGCGCGACCTGGTGGCCGCCGGCGACCAGTGCTTCGTGAGCTGGGACTTCCTGTTCCGCATGAAGCGCTTCAGTCGTGCCGAGCAGTGCATCCGCGGCGCCAGCCACCTGAAGCTGACGGCCGACGGGCGCATCGTCTGGCACCGCGACTACTGGGACGCGGCCGAGGAGCTGTACGAGAAGCTGCCGGTGGTGGGCGCCCTGATGCGCTGGCTCAAGCGCCGCGCTGCCGGCTGATCAGCCGCCGATGCGCGTTTCGGCGATGCGGCCGTCGCGCGGGTCGAGTTCGCAGTCGAAGCTGAAGTAGACCGTGGGTTCGCCCGGCCCCGGCTGGGCGCGGCCCTGGCCGCGCAGCAGCGCCTTGGCGGCGCTTTCCTGCGCCAGGCTGCGCGTCTGGGGGTCGAACGAGATCTGCGAGACGCGTGGCCAGCGCTTCTTCAGCGCCGCGGCGGCGCTGGACTCGCAGGCCGCTGGCGAGACGAAGCGCAGGTCGGGTTCGATCGCCGGCCTGGCCACCTTCGGCTCGCTGCCGGCCGGCGTGGTGTCGCGCATCACCATGCCCACCGCGTCGGGGCTCTTCGGGTCGTAGCTGCAGCGGTATTCGAAGCGGCGTGCCTCGGCGCTGGTCTTCCAGTTGCCGCCGCCCTGCACCATGAGGCTGCCGTCGCCCGCAGGCGAGGCCTGCACGGTGGGCGCGCCGCTGAAGCGGATCTCGGCGCTGACCTGGTCCTGGCGCGTGATGGACTGGCGCGCCGCGCGTTCGCAGGCGGCCGCGGCGTCGGCCGGTGCACCGGCGGCCGGGCGGCTGGCGGCGGCGTCCTGGGCCGGCGCCGCCTGCGCCAGCAGCAGCAGGCTGCAGGCCGCGGCGGCGGCACGGAAGACGGAGATTCTGAAGCTCATGACGCGAGTGTGAACCGGGCCGGCTCGGCCGTGTGTATCGGAAAACCTCAGCGCTGGCCCTCGGTCAGGGTGTCGAGCTGGAATTTGCCGCTCTGGTCGACGAGCCAGATGTCGATGTAGCGCGCGCCGCCCAGCCTGGCCGGCGCCGGAAACGGCCCGGCGCGGCGCAGCATGGCCACCACCCAGGGCGCCACCTCGTCGGCGGCGGGCTGGCGCAGCACGGTCACGGCGGCCACCTTGCCGTCGGCCTCGATGTCGGCCTGCACCATCATCACCGAGTAGACGAAGGGCGGCAGCTTGCCCTTGAAGATCAGCTGCGGGTAGGCGGCGTAGACGTGGCGCGCCGCGTCCGTGCGGTAGGCCTCCTCGTCGGCCGCCGCCGATGGCTTGGGGGTCAGGCTGGTGCGGGGGGCCGGCAGCTGGTCGAACTGCGCCTGCGCGGCACCCGCGGCCAGCCACAGCAGCGCCGCGAACGCGAGTCTCAGCGCAGCCATCCCTTGCGCCGGAAGTAGATGAAGGGCGCCGCCACCGACGCCACCATCAGCGCCAGCGCGAACGGGTAGCCGTACGACCAGTTCAGCTCGGGAATGGCCCTGAAATTCATGCCGTAGATGCTGGCGATGAGCGTCGGCGGCAGCAGCGCCACGCTGGCGACCGAGAAGATCTTGATGATCTTGTTCTGGTTGATGTTGATGAAGCCGACCGTGGCGTCCATCAGGAAGTTGATCTTGTCGAACAGGAAGGCGGTGTGGCTGTCCAGGCTGTCGATGTCGCGCAGGATCTGGCGCGCTTCCTCGAACTGCTCGGCGTTGAGCATGCGGCTGCGCATCATGAAGCTGAGCGCGCGCCGCGTGTCCATCACGTTGCGGCGGATGCGGCCGTTCAGGTCTTCCTCGCGCGCGATGGCGCCCAGCGCCTCGCCGGCGGCGCGGTCGTCCAGGTCGGGCTTGATGACCTTGGCGCTGACCTTCTCCAGGTTGTCGTAGATGCCCTCCAGAACGTCGGCCGAGTACTCGGCGTCGGCGTCGAAGAGCTTCAGCAGCACGTCCTTCGGGTCCTCGATCAGCGCCGGGATGCGGCGCGCGCGCAGGCGCAGCAGGCGGAACACCGGCAGGTCCTCGGCGTGCACCGAGAACAGCACGTTGCGGAACAGGATGAAGGCCACGCGCACGTTGCGCGCCGGCGTACCGCCTTCGCCGCCGTCGCCTTCGATCAGGAAGTCGCTGCGGATGTGCAGCTCGCCGTTGTCCTCTTCATAGAAGCGGGCCGACTCCTCGAGATCGTCGTCGACGATGTCGGCCGGGATCTCCAGGTCGAAGCGGCGCTTGATCCACAGCTTCTCCTCGGCGGTGGGCGCCTCCAGGTCGACCCAGACCGGGCTCACGTGGGTGAGCGCGTCTGAGCTTTCGATCTCTTCCTGGAACAGCCGGCCGTTGGCCAGCGTGAAGACATTGAGCATGCGCGGGTCGCCGGGGCGGTGGGGTGCGGGCGGGGCGGGTCGGGACCGTCTCGCCGGCGGCGGCTTGCCACGGGCGGACGGTCACCGAGGGTCGGGACTGTCCAAGTGCGTTGCTCCTGGGAAGCGGCGACCGGGCATTATTGCATCGCCCCCGCGGCTGCCCGCGCTTCCTGCGCCGGCAGCGACAGCGGCATCCACAGCGTGACGGTGGTGCCCTTGCCCAGCGTGCTGGCCACCTCGACGCGGCCGCCCTGCAGCTCGACGATCTCCTTGACCAGGCTCATGCCCAGCCCGGTGCCCGGGATGTTGCCCGACGGGTCGGCGCGGTAGAAGCGTTCGAACACGCGCGACAGCTGCTCCGGGCTCATGCCGATGCCGCGGTCGGTGACGCGCAGGCCCACCGCCGGCGCGCCGCGCAGTTCGCCGCTCTGGGTGGTGACGAGGATGGGGCCGCCCTGCGGCGAGTACTTCACCGCATTGCTCAGCACGTTGGTGAGCGCGCGGTGGGTCTTCTCGGGGTCGACGAAGAGCACGCAGTCGGGGTGCGCGATGTCGATCTGCAGGTCGTGCCGGCCCTCGATGGCCAGCGGCCCCGCCGCCTGCGTGACCAGGCTGTCCAGCCGGCACGGCAGGCGCTTGAGGTCCTTGCCCTGGCGCGCCTCGATGCGCGCCAGGTCCAGCAGCTCGTTGACCATGTTGATCAGCAGCGAGGCCTGGCGGTGGATCGTCTCCAGCATGTCGCGCCGCTTCTCGTCGGGCACCGGGCGGCGCAGCAGCAGCTCGGTGAAGCCGTAGACGCTGACCATGGGCGTGCGCAGCTCGTGCGCGGCGGTGGTGAGGAACTCGCTCTTCATGCGGTCGACCTCGGTCTCGCGCGTGATGTCGCGGAAGAAGAGGATGGACTCGCCATGCCCTTCCACGCGGCTGCGCACCACGCGCGCCAGCACGCGGCGCTCGGGCAGCGCCAGCATCAGCGTGTGGGCGCTGTCCACGCCGCCTTCGGCATCGGCCAGGGCCTGCACCGGCAC